>NZ_JBIWKR010000008.1:0-367768 GCF_044765765.1 Streptomyces sp. NPDC102402 | reverse complement strand
TGCGTTTCCGACTCTATCAGACTCTTTCGTGTCCGATTCCCGGTCGAAGCGGGTTTCGCTTTCCAGTTCTTCGCTTTCGCGCTTCCCTTTCCGGCGGTTCCAACTTTACCAGACTCTTTTTCGTTCCGTTTCCGGTCCGAATTTGATTCCGGCGGCCTGTGGAGTGGCCTTTGCCTTTCGGCGTGTTCACTACGTTAGTCGATTTCCTCGGCGACTCATAATCGAGACGCTCGGGAGTATTCCGGCATGCCGAAATAACACCCGTCAGGGTTGAATCGTAGGTAGTGGTTGGCCCTCTCACGATGCTTCGACCCGGTCCGGTGGACCGCGCCAAGAACAACTGCATCCGTTCAAGCGGCTCGGACTACATTAGGGAAACGGCGAGGGTGAGTCAAGTTGCGCGGCGACGTGGCGCGTGGGTCCAGCACGGCCAGACCGCGGGGGTCGCAGTCGGTCCGGATGCACCACGGCTGATGCGGGTCGGCGCCGCCCGCGCCGGTGCGTGGAGGGCTCCGTACCTGGTCGGGCGGTGGCGGGTGTCGCGCAGGACAGACAGCCGCCTTCCGTGCCCTGCGACCGCATCGACACCGTGCCATACGCGGCCGACGTCGAGGGCGGTTGCCGGTCGCGTCGGCCCTTTGGCCGGTTCCCTGCCCTGGCGGGCCGAGATTCGACGTTTCCGGGCCATCTTCAGGGACCGCGAGGCCGGCGTCGTTGCGACCGCAGGACGTGCCCGAGGGTATGAGCGATGAGGCGGAGGCTCGTCCCCGTGAGTACATCCCGGTCACCACAGCGGCAAGCCGCCGGTACGTCCTTGCGCCTCGGCCGGAGCTTGCGTGGGCGTCATCGACGTTGCAGGGGCCGAATCACCGACGACCACGGACGTCGCGCCACGAGGACGGACTCCTTTCCCGGACGGTCGGGCGCGTCGCGAACGTCCTCCGTTCTGCCGACGGTTCCCGTACGGCGCCGGCGCGGGTGGAGAGAGGCGGCAGAGGGATGCGGCAGTGCCCCGGCGAGTACTGGACGACCGCCGGGTCGTGGCAGCCCGGATCCCCACCGTTTCAGCGCCGCCCGTCGTGCCCGCACATCGTCGCGGCGAGAGCGTACGACCTGTTCACAGCCTTGCCGTGTCGTCAGCCGCAGCGTCGGAAGGGTGCAAGGACTCGCCAACGAGGCACACAGCGGCTCAGGCTCCGGCGGACTTGGCTCGCGGACTCAGCCGGTACGCCGAGACTGTCGGATCCCCGGCGAGGTAGAACCGGTGCTGCCAGTCGTGGGCCTTGCTCACGCCGACCCGAGGACCGATCCGGATGAGCGCGGCGGGCGCCGGCTCGCCCTCGGACAAGGTGACCGAGGTTCCCGTCAGGAGATCTGCGCCGTTGTGCTCCGCCGTGATGCCGAGTGCCTGGCAGAAGTTACCCGGGCCCCGGGCAAGGCGTGGGCTCTCGACCTTCTCCCCTCGCCGCTCGCGTGCCAGGTCCTCCCCTTCGATGACCCTGCCTGCCCGGATGAGGACAGCCGAGGCGATGCCCTCCGTCCCGGTGACGACGTTGGCGCACCAGTGGAGGCCGTGGGACCGGTAGACATACAGGTGTCCCGCGGGCCCGAACATGACGGCGTTACGGGGTGTCCGGCCTCGGTAGGCATGGGAAGCGGGGTCGGCCGCACCGGAGTAGGCCTCGGTCTCCGTGATGGCGATGCTCACGGTTCCCTCGGGAGTCCGGCAGGTGAGGACGCTCCCCAGCAGTTTGGGGGCGACCTCTTCGGCAGGGTGTGCGAGGCGGTCGGCGTTCATGCCGACCGCCTTGACATGCCGTGGGTGGCGCAGGCGTACGAGTGCCCGGGCGGGCGGGACACCACGCTGCTGCGGGCGGTCCGGCCTCGGTAGGCGTGGGAGCCGGGGCCGGCCTCGCCCGCGTGCGCCTCCGTCAGGCGCAGCTCGACCGGGCGCAGCTCGACGGTGCTCCCGTCGGTGGTCCGGACGGGGGCCGGGCCCAGGAGATCGGGCGCCGCCTCCGGGACCCGCCTGTCGAGGAAGTCCCGTGTGAGCGGTGTTCGGGTCATGCCCTCGTTCATGGCATCCGAGAGTACCGGGCCGGGATGACACTCCCTGGATGAGAGGTTGATCAAGGTCGGCGGGTGAAACGTTCCGCGGGACCCGCCGCACCCAAGTCCGCCTTCGCCCACCGTTCGAGGAGTGGCGTCCGCCGTGCTCCGGGGACCGCTGAAGACGGCGGTGGCGGGAACCGGTTACGGTCGTCGCGCGTATGTAGGGGTCAGGACCAAGGAGGAAAATCATGGGCTTCAAGCGACTGCTCGCGAGCATGGGTGCCGGCGGTGCTTCGGTCGAGACCGAACTGACCGAACTCAATGTCGTCCCGGGTGGGGTCGTCCAGGGCGAGGTGCGGATCCAGGGCGGGTCCGTGGCCCAGCAGATCGAGGGCCTCTCGGTCGGTCTGCAGGCCCGGGTCGAGGTGGAGGGCGGGGACCAGGAGACCAAGCAGGACATCGAGTTCGCCAAGCTGCGTCTCGGCGGTGCGTTCGAGGTGCAGGCCGGCGCCGTGCACGTCGTGCCGTTCGGGCTGGAGATTCCGTGGGAGACGCCGATCACCATGTTCGCGGGGCAGCACCTGCGCGGCATGAACATCGGTGTCACCACGGAGCTGGAGATCGCACGCGCCCTGGACTCGGGTGACCTGGACCCGATCAACGTGCACCCGCTGCCCGCGCAGCAGGCCATCCTGGACGCCTTCGGGCAGCTGGGCTTCGGCTTCCGCAGCGCCGACATGGAGCGCGGTCACATCCGCGCCACCCGCCAGCGTCTGCCGTTCTACCAGGAGATCGAGTTCGCCCCACCGCAGCAGTACCGCGGGCTGAACCAGGTGGAGCTGACGTTCATCGCGGACGACCGCGAGATGGACGTCGTCCTGGAGATGGACAAGAAGCCGGGGCTCTTCAGCGAGGGCAGCGACTCCTACCGCGCGTTCAAGGTGGGTCTCAACGACTTCCAGGGCACCGACTGGACCGCGTACCTCAACCAGTGGCTCGCGCAGGTCGGCGGCCAGCGCAACTGGCTGTGAGAGAGCGCCTAGGGTCGGTGGGGAAGAGACCGCACAGCCGATCAGGAGAGGTGCTGACGTGACCGAGCCGAAGAGGGCGCCGCTGCCGCACGACTTCCATCCGGAGGTCCCCCCTTTCACCGTCGTGAGCAAGGATCTCGCTCCCGGCGCCGTACTGGCGGACGCCCAGGTGTTCGCTGCGGGGAACACCTCGCCGCAGTTGCGCTGGGAGGGCTTTCCCGCGGAGACGAAGAGCTTCGCCGTGACCTGCTTCGACCCGGATGCCCCGACGGGCAGCGGGTTCTGGCACTGGACGCTCTTCGACATCCCCGCATCGGTCACGGAGCTGCCGGCCGGCGCGGGGAGCGGAGCGTTCGAAGGCCTGCCCGAGGGTGCCGTCCAGGCGCGCAACGACTACGGGTCGAAGGAGTTCGGCGGTGCCGCACCGCCCGCCGGTGAGAACCACCGCTACGTCTTCACCATCTACGCGGTGGACACCGAGAAGCTCGGGCCGGACAGCGACGCCTCGCCCGCGGTGGTCGGTTTCAACCTGCGGTTCCACACGCTGGGCCGGGCTCAGCTGATCGGGGAGTACACCGCTCCCGCAAGCTGAACGTTCGCCTCCTGTTTGCCCTGCCCTGGTCTTGGAGAGATCAGGGCAGGGCACTTTTTATTGCGTTGTCCATCACGGCTCTCCCGGACAGAGTTGATCCGGGCCCGCCGACTGACGGGCGGCACACGGGAGGTGGGCAAGATGCGGGACACGCTTGTACTCAACGCGAGCTTCGAGCCGCTGTCGACGGTGACGCTCAACCGTGCTGTGGTCCTGATCCTCCAGGACAAGGCCGTCGTCGAGCAGTCGCATCCCGGGCTCCGTATGCGTGGTGCCGCCGTGGACCTTCCGGTCCCCCAGGTGATCAGGCTCTGCCGGTACGTGCGGGTGCCGTTCCGAAGACACGCTCCCTGGTCCAGACGGGGTGTGCTCATACGCGACCAGCACCGGTGCGCGTACTGCGGGCGGCGGGCGAGCACCGTGGACCACGTCGTTCCGCGCGCCCAGGGGGGCCAGGACACCTGGCTGAACACCGTGGCCTCCTGCGCGGAGGACAACCACCGCAAGGCTGCCCGGACTCCGGATCAGGCGGGGATGCCGCTGCTGCGTCAGCCGTTCGTACCGTCGCCGGCGGACGCGATGCTGCTCGCGCTGGGTGTCGGCGACCGGTCGGCGCTGCCGGAGTGGCTGGCGCGCGCTGCGGCGTAGCCGCCCGCGCGGCGGGACGCGGGGGAGGCCTCTCCCCATGACGAACATGTGCGGAGCCCGTCCCCTCGTGCCGGAGGGGGCGGGCTCCTCTGTGTCAGCGCAGCAGCAACTGGACGATCGCCGCGGTGCCGACGACGACGATCAGGGCGCGGAGGAAGCCCGGGCTGAGCCGGCGTCCGACCTTGGCACCGATCTGGCCGCCGATCGCGGAACCCACCGCGATGAGCACGACCGCCGTCCAGTCGAAGTCCGCGACGAAGAGGAAGAAGAGCGCGGCGACGGTGTTGACGACAGCGGCCAGGACGTTCTTCACCGCGTTGAGGCGCTGCATCGTGTCGTCGAGGAGCATGCCCATCAGGGAGAGATAGATGATCCCCTGGGCCGCCGTGAAGTAGCCGCCGTAGACGCTGGCGAGCATCAGGCCGGTGAAGAGGAGCGGCCCGCCGTCGGGGCGGGCGGGTGTCCCCGTGCGCTCGCGCCGGCGCTGGACCGCTCTGCTGATGCGGGGCTGCAGGATGACCAGGACGAGTGCGAGGGCCACCAGCACGGGGACGATCGTCTCGAACGCCGTCGAGGGCAGGGCGAGCAGGAGGGTCGCGCCGGTGAGTCCGCCGATCAGCGCGCCGACGCTCAGTTTCAGGATCCGGCGGCGCTGACCGGTCAGTTCCTCCCGGTAACCGATGGCGCCGCTGATCGAGCCCGGGATGAGGCCGAGGGCGTTGGACACGGTGGCGGTGACCGGTGGCAGCCCGGTGGCGAGCAGGACGGGAAAGGTGATCAACGTCCCGGATCCGACGATGGTGTTGATCGTGCCCGCGCCGATGCCGGCCGCGAAGACCGCGAGAATCTCCCAGATGGACAAGGCCATCTCCTTCGATGGTCAGTGACGCCTCCCCGCCATGAAGGTCGAGGGGCCTCACTGATCATGCACGAAGGGGTTTCCCGGTCAGTCGACCGGGGGCTGCTCCCGGCGCTCCGTGCCGGTGTTGAAGCCGGGGGCACCGCTGCCGAGGTTGCCGAACGCGCCGCTGAGGCCCTTGAGCGCGTCCCCGATCTCGCTGGGCACGATCCAGAGCTTGTTGGCGTCGCCCTCGGCGATCTTGGGGAGCATCTGGAGGTACTGGTACGAGAGGAGCTTCTGGTCCGGGTCCCCGGCGTGGATGGACTCGAAGACCGTACGGATGGCCTGGGCCTCGCCCTCGGCGCGCAGGGCGGACGCCTTGGCCTCGCCCTCGGCGCGCAGGATCGCGGACTGCTTCTCGCCCTCGGCGGTGAGGATCGCGGACTGCCTGATGCCCTCGGCGGTGAGGATCGCGGCGCGCTTGTCACGGTCGGCGCGCATCTGCTTCTCCATCGAGTCCTGGATGGAGGTGGGCGGTTCGATGGCCTTGAGCTCGACGCGGTTGACGCGGATGCCCCACTTGCCGGTGGCCTCGTCGAGGACTCCACGCAGCGCGGCGTTGATCTCCTCACGGGAGGTCAGGGTCCGCTCGAGGTCCATGCCGCCGATGATGTTGCGCAGCGTGGTGACGGTGAGCTGCTCGATCGCCTGGATGTAGCTGGCGACTTCGTAGGTGGCGGCGCGGGCGTCGGTCACCTGGTAATAGATGACGGTGTCGATGTTGACGACGAGGTTGTCCTGGGTGATCACCGGCTGCGGCGGGAAGGGGACGACCTGTTCGCGGAGGTCGATCCGGTTGCGGATCGAGTCGATGAACGGGACGACGATGTTCAGACCGGCGTTGAGGGTGCGGGTGTAGCGGCCGAAGCGCTCGACGATGGCGGCACTGGCCTGCGGGATGACCTGGATCGTCTTGATCAGGGCGATGAAGACGAGCACCACCAGAATGATCAGGACGATGATGATCGGTTGCATCGTGTGCCTCGTGCCCTTCGGTTGCCGACGGATCGCGGTGATCGAGGTCGAACGGTCACGACGGTCGTGTTTCGCGACGGTCGCGTTCTCATGATGATCGACTTCGAGTTTGGCAGACTGCGGCCTGCCGTGTGACCGGTTCGCTACATGACGACGGCCGTTGCACCGTCGATGTCCACGACGTCGACCTGCAGGCCGGGTTCGAAGACCTGGTCGCCGTCGAGCGAGCGCGCGGACCAGACCTCGCCGGCGAGCTTGATGCGCCCTCCGCTGCCGTCCACCCGTTCCAGGACGACGGCCTGACGGCCTTTCAGCGCGTCGATTCCGGTGGCGTGCGTCGACCGTCCGGTGCGCTGCCGGGAGGCGATCAGTCGCACGACCGCGGTCAGGGCCACCGACACCACGACGAAGACCAGGACTTGGGCGACGACGCCCCCGCCGAGGGCCGCGACGACGGCAGCGGCCACCGCCCCGACGGCGAACATTCCGAATTCGGGCATCGCGGTGAGGACGAGGGGAATACCCAGTCCCACCGCGCCGATCAGCCACCACACCCACGCGTCGATGTCCACCTGGTCATCGTAGGACCGCGGGTGCCCTCCCCGACAGGGCGCAGGAGAGGTTGGCTGTGGTGCGCCTACTGGCCGAGAGGCAGGCCGCGAGCGGTGTAGCGGTCGCCGTGGTGCTCGACGACGAGCGGCAGGCCGAAGCAGAGGGAGAGGTTCCGGGAGCTGAGCTCGGTCTCCATGGGGCCGGCGGCGAGCACCTTGCCCTGACGGATCATCAGGACGTGGGTGAAGCCGGGCGCGATCTCCTCGACGTGGTGGGTGACCATGACCATGGAGGGGGCGTACGGGTCACGGGCCAGCCTGCCCAGGCGCCGGACCAGGTCCTCGCGTCCGCCGAGGTCGAGCCCGGCGGCCGGCTCGTCCAGGAGGAGCAGCTCGGGGTCGGTCATCATGGCGCGGGCGATCAGGGTGCGCTTGCGCTCACCCTCGGAGAGCGTGCCGAACTTCCGGTCGAGGAATTCGGTCATGCCCAGGCGGTCGAGGAAGGCGCGGGCACGCTCCTCGTCGACGGCTTCGTAGTCCTCGTGCCAGGTGGCGGTCATGCCGTAGGCGGCGGTGAGCACCGTCTGCAGCACGGTCTGGCGCTTGGGCAGCTTTTCGGCCATGGCCACACCGGCGATGCCGATGCGGGGGCGGAGCTCGAAGACGTCGGTGCCGACCCCGCCGAGGCGCTCGCCCAGGACCTTGGCCGTGCCCTTGCTCGGGAAGAGGTAGCTGGAGGCGATGTTGAGGAGGGTGGTCTTGCCGGCGCCGTTGGGGCCGAGGATGACCCAGCGCTCCCCCTCCTTGACCGACCAGGAGACGTCGTCCACCAGAGCGCGTCCGTCGCGGACCACGGATACGTCCACCAGCTCCAGTACATCGCTCATGGCGCGTTGTCTCCCCATACAGTGTCGAGATCGTCGCGTGCCTGCGGGCACAGCTCCCAGGGAAAACCTACGCCACCCGGGGAGTGCTCAGGCCCTGGGGCTGTTCCCTAGGCTGTTCCCATGCTTTCGGAACCACGCTCAGGGCGGCTTGCCGCATGGGGAAACGCGCTTTTGGCCGGACTTGTGTCGCCGGACGACGCGGCGCTCGCGATCGTCGGTGAGGACGCGGTGCACCGCGTCGAGGGGCTGCCCGGCGAGCCGGGGCCGGTCGGGCTCACGCTCGCGCTCGGCCGGCTGAGGGGGCTGGGGGCGACCGGTTTCCGGGTCGCGCTGCCGGTGCCCGGGCATCCGCTGGGCCTCAGCGGACCGCCGGACTTCAACGCCCGGGCGCTGGAGGCGGAGGAGGCGGTGGTCACGTCCGGCGCCCCGTACGGGCTCGTGCCGGAGGTGAGCGAGGCGGGGCCCGCCGGGGACCTGCATGTGGAGGTGGTGTGGCTCTGCCTGCCGGTCCGGGAGGCGCCGCCGGCCGATGTGCCGTCGCTGGGCGAGGCGGAGCGGGAGCTCGCCGAGGCGCTGCGGGACGCGACGGCGGTGCTGTCCCGGCTGGACGTCGCCGGGTCCGGGCCGGTCGCGGAGGCAGCGGTGGACGCCTACCGGGCGCGGGCCGAACGGGGCCGCGAGGTGCTGGCTCCGGGGTATCCGCCGCGGGCGGTACGGGTGCTGGAACTGGCTCAGCGGGTGGGCCTGCTGGTGTCGGTGGCCCAGGAGAACGGGCACGGCGGCGCGGTGAGCGCTTCCGAGATCGCGGCCCGGGGCGAGGCGCTGCGGCCGGTGGAGCGGGTGGCCCGGCGGGCGCAGGTCGCGGCGTACAACGCGTACGTGGAGGAACGGGGGCGGTAGACACGCCCCGTGCTCCCTGCCGCGGGACGAGGTCGGTCGAGCCCGTCCCGCGGGAGGATGCGAGGCGTCGGTCAGGCGTTCAGGCCGAAGTTGCCGAAGGCCGGGTTGAGCAGGCCGATCACGTTGACCGTGTTGCCGACCACGTTCACCGGAACGCTCACGGGGACCTGGACGAGGTTGCCCGAGACGACGCCCGGGGAGCCGACGGCCTGGCCGTGGGCTCCGGCGCCCCCGTGGCCCGTGGCGGAGGCGGCTCCGGCACCGGCGGCGACGAGTCCGCCCGCGATCATGGTGACGGCTGCGGCCTTCTTCAGGTTCTTCACTTCTGGATCCTCCTCGCATCGCCGCGGCCGACCGCCGCAGCACGCATGGAGAACGCCGCCCCGCCGCCGAGGATGCGCCGTCCGGGTGACATACACCCGACAGTATGAAACTCGCACTGGAGCGGAACCGTCCGTTTCCCGGCCGGGCGCGGCCCCGGAACGGCCTGCCCGTCAGCCCGCCGCCCCGTTCCGGACCGCCCACAGCGCCGCCTGGGTCCGGTCGGACAGGTCGAGCTTCATCAGGATGTTCGAGACGTGCGTCTTGACCGTCTTCTCCGACAGGACGAGCGCCCGGGCGATCTCCCGGTTGGAGCGGCCGTCGGCGATCAGCCCGAGGACCTCACGCTCCCTCTCCGTCAGGGTGCTCCCCCGCCCGGTTCCGCTGCCCGGGTCCTCCTGCGCCAGCAGCGCCCCGGCGACCTCCGGCTGGAGCAGGACGTGCCCCGCGTGGACCGATCGGATGGCGCCGGCCAGGGCGTCGGGGTCGACGTCCTTGTACACGTAGCCCGACGCCCCGGCCCGCAGCGCGGGCACGACGGTGCGCTGCTCGGTGAAGCTCGTGACGATCAGCACCTTGGCGGGGTTCTCCAGCTCCCTCAGCCTGCGCAGCGCCTCGATGCCGTCGGTGCCCGGCATCTTGATGTCCATCAGGACGACGTCGGGCCGCAGCTCCTCCGCCCTGGCGACGCCCTCGGCCCCGTCCTGAGCCTCCCCGACGACCTCTATGTCGTCCTGGACCTCGAGGAACGTGCGCAGTCCCCGCCGGACCACCTGGTGGTCGTCGACCAGCAGCACCTTGATGATCTTGTCAGTCACAGGGGACCTCCATCTGGATCGTGGTGCCCTTGCCGGGCTCCGAATCGACGGTGAGCCTGCCGCCGACGCTGCCGGCCCGGTGCCGCATCGAGACGAGGCCCAGATGACGGCCCGCGCGCCGGATCGCGTGGGTGTCGAAGCCCCGGCCGTCGTCGGTGATCCGCAGCACGGTGGCGGTCGCCTCCCTGACGAGCGTGACGGCGACCTGCCGGGCGCCGGAGTGGCGCAGGGCGTTGTGCAGGGCCTCCTGGGAGACCCGGAGCATCGCTTCCTCCAGGGCGGCGGGCAGGGCGCGCACCCCGGCGCTCTCGAAGGTGACCCGGGCGCTGTGCGCGCGGTCCAGGACCTGGATCTGGGTACGGAGCGTGGCGACCAGGCCGTCCTCGTCGAGGGCGGCGGGGCGCAGCTCGACGACGGCGGCACGCAGCTCTTCCACGGCCTCCCCGGCCAGGGCGGCGACCTGCTGGAGCTCGCCCTTGGCCCGGGCCGGATCGCGGTCGACGAGGGCCGCGGCCGCCTGGGCCGTGAGCCGGAGCGAGAAGAGCTTCTGGCTGACGGCGTCGTGCAGCTCGTGTGCGAGGCGGGAGCGCTCCTCGGCGATCGTGAGCTCGCGGCTGCGTTCGTAGAGCCTGGCGTTGGTGAGGGCGATCGCCGCGTGCTGGGCGAGGATCCCGAGGAGTTCCTCGTCCTCCTCCGTGAAGCCGCAGCCTCCCCCCGGCCGGGGGCAGCGCTTGTTGGCGAGGAAGAGCGCGCCGATGGTCTCGTCGCCGTCCTGGATGGGCAGGCCGAGGAAGTCGGACATGTCGGGGTGGGCGTCGGGCCACCCCTCGAACCGAGGGTCCTGGCGGACGTCGGCGAGGCGCTGGGGCTTCTCCTCGTGGAGCATCGCCGCGAGGATCCCGTGCTGGCGCGGCAGCGGCCCGATGGCCTTCCACTGCTCGTCGCTCACCCCGTCGACGACGAACTGGGCGAAGCCGCCGTGGTCGTCCGGCACGCCGAGGGCCGCGTACTCGGCGTCGAGGAGCTCGCGCGCCGAGGCGACGATCGTCTTCAGGACGTCGCGCATCTCGAGGTGCCGACTCATGGCGAGCAGCGCGGCGCTGATCGCGGCCAGGGCCGACGGTGGGCGATGACTCATGCGCTCACGGTACCGGCGGGCCGATCACCGCCACATCGGGCTGCGGACGGCCCGGGGGTGGGACGCCGGCCCTAGGGCGAAGGGCCCGGCGGCGGGCCGGGGACGCCCGTCCCTCCCGTCCGAAGCCCGAAAAGCCCCTTACGCTCCGCATCGCAGTAGCAACTATTTGTGAACGCGAAGGGGGCCCCATGTGAGCCCAGGCATAGGACCCACGTCACTTACGAAGCCGGATAGTTAGAGCAAAACGGGCAACTCGCCAAGGCTCAAACCGGACAAGGAGGTATGAACAAGACCCACTTCCACTATGCGGCTTCGTACGTCACACCTTTGCCAGGTCATTTTGCTGGAGCTAAGAATTGGGTTGTCCCCGACGGAGATGCGCCCCGGCGCTTCCGTCCGCGTCCTCGCCGAGGACCCCTGCTATTCGAAGAGGTACGACTGTATGTCCGTGTCCCGCATCTCCAGCCGTAGCCGTCGCCTGAACAAGGCGCAGAAGCTCTCCGTCGCGGGGGTCTCCACCCTGGCAGCCGCCGCCGTCGGCTTCTCGCTCGTCCCGAACGACGCGTCGGCGACGACCGAGCCGCAGGCCGCCTCCGCCGCGGCGCCGGTCGCCTACACCGGCTCGCAGGCGAAGAACATCCAGGCCGGCGCCATCGAGCAGAACTCGACGGCCGCGCAGCTGGTCAAGGCCGCCGACGAGGCCAAGGCCCAGGACGCCGCCGCGAAGAAGAAGGCCGCCGACAAGGCCGAGGCGAAGGCCAAGGCCGTCGCCAAGGCCAAGGCCGACGCGAAGAAGCGCGCCGCCAAGAAGAAGGCCAGCCGCGCCGCCGACCGCAAGCCGGTCTACAAGAACAACCTGGACGGCTGGATCCGTGAGGCTCTCGCCATCATGGACAAGAAGAACATCCCCGGCACGTACGAGGGCCTGCACCGCAACATCATCCGTGAGTCCAGCGGTAACCCGCGCGCCATCAACGACTGGGACATCAACGCCATCAACGGCGTCCCGTCGAAGGGCCTGCTGCAGGTCATCAAGCCGACCTTCGACTTCTACCACGTCAAGGGCACCAAGCACGACCAGTACGACCCGGTCGCCAACATCACCGCGGCCGCCAACTACGCGGCGGACAAGTACGGCTCGATCGACAACGTCGACAGCGCGTACTGAGCCACGCACCGAGCAAGGCCTGGGCAGAAGCCGGCCCGCCGGTCCGCAGCGTCGCGTGACCGGCCGGCACATGCCGAAGGGCGGCACCCCACGGGGTGCCGCCCTCGGGCGTTTCCGGGGCCGGTCCGGCCCGGGGCGTTACTTGCGCATCACCTCGGGCTCGTGGCGGCGCAGCATCCGGGAGACCGCGAAGAAGAGCACGGCGCTCATGAAGAGCATCACCGCGATGTTGATCCCCCACTGCCCGGCCGAGTGCTCCCAGAGCGGGTCCAGGTCGGTGGGGTTCTTCGGGTCCCACGGCGGCATGAGGTGGGCGAGGTCCAGTGTGGTGCCGGCCGCGGCCACGGCCCAGCGCGACGGCATCAGCCAGGCGAACTGCTCGAGCCCCGGTGATCCGTAGACCTGGAAGAGCACGCCGGTGAAGACGACCTGCACGATGGCGAACATGACGAGCAGCGGCATGGTCTTCTCGGCGGTCTTCACCAACGCGGAGATCATCAGGCCGAACATCATCGACGTGAAGCCGAGCACGATGATCGACAGGCAGATCTCCACGGCGGGGGGCATGAACAGGCCCTCCTCCGGCAGATCACGGGTGGAGAAGCCGATCCCGCAGATGATCACGCCCTGGAAGGCGGTGATCACGCCGAGGACGATCACCTTGGACAGGAGGTAGGCGGAGCGGGAGAGGCCGGTGGCGCGTTCCCGCTCGTAGATCACCCGCTCCTTGATCAGTTCGCGTACGGAGTTCGCCGCGGCGGCGAAGCACATGCCGACCGCGAGGATCAGCATGATGGTCCCGGCCTTGCCGTTGAAGCGCGAGGGCGGATCGGGCTCCGCCAGTCCGAACTCCGCCGGGATGACGACGCTGACGACGCCGAGCACCGCGGGCAGGAGCACCATCAGGAGCAGGAATCCCTTGTCGGACGCGATCACCGACACGTAGCGGCGCATCAGCGTCCACAGCTGGGCCATCCAGCCCGAGGGCTTCGGAGGCCGGATCTGCTGCGGCGGGGGCATGTGTACGGGCGCCGCGGCGACGGCGTCGATGTCCGCGGCGTACATCTGGTAGTGCTGCGAGCCGCGCCAGCGGCCCGCCCAGTCGTAGTCACGGTAGTTCTCGAACGCGGAGAAGACGTCGGCCCAGCTGGTGTACCCGAAGAAGTTCAGCGCCTCCTCGGGAGGACCGAAGTAGGCGACGGATCCGCCGGGCGCCATCACCAGGAGCTTGTCGCAGATGGCCAGCTCGGCCACGGAGTGCGTGACCACCAGGACGGTGCGGCCGTCGTCGGCCAGGCCGCGCAGCAGCTGCATGACATCGCGGTCCATGCCCGGGTCGAGGCCCGAGGTCGGCTCGTCGAGGAAGATCAGCGACGGCTTGGTCAGCAGCTCCAGGGCGACCGAGACGCGCTTGCGCTGGCCGCCGGAGAGCGAGGTGATCTTCTTGTCCTTGTGGATGTCGAGCTTGAGCTCGGCGAGGACCTCGTGGATCCGGGCGGTGCGCTCGGCCTCGGTGGTGTCCGCGGGAAAGCGCAGCTTGGCCGCGTACCGCAGAGCCCTGGTGACCGTGAGCTCCTTGTGCAGGATGTCGTCCTGCGGGACCAGTCCGATGCGCTGCCTCAGCTCGGCGAACTGCTTGTAGAGGTTCCGGTTGTCGTAGAGGACGTCGCCCTGGTTGGCGGGCCGGTAGCCGGTGAGCGCCTTGAGCAGGGTGGACTTGCCGGAGCCCGACGGGCCGATGACGGCGATCAGCGACTTCTCGGGGACGCCGAACGAGACGTCCTTGAGGATGTCCTTGCCGCCGTCGACCGTCACCGTGAGGTGGCGGGCCGAGAAGGAGACCTCACCGGTGTCGACGAACTCCTCGAGCCGGTCCCCGACCAGCCGGAAGGTCGAGTGGCCGACGCCGACGATGTCGTTCGCGCCGATGAGCGCGGTGCCGGACTTGCTGAGCGGCTGGCCGTTGACGTACGTGCCGTTGTGGGAGCCGAGGTCCCGGATCTCGAAGCGGCCGTCGGGCGTGGCACGGAACTCGGCGTGCAGACGCGAGACCTGCAGGTCGGAGACGACCAGCTCGTTCTCGAGCGCACGGCCGATCCGCATGACCCGGCCGAGGTCCAGCTGGTGGAACGTGGTGGGGCTGCGGTCTCCGTAGACCGGCGGCATCCCCACCGGGCCTCCGGACATGCCGGCTCCGGGCGGGTTGCCGTGGCCCTGCTGGTGCGGGACCGGAGGCTGTCGCGTGGGCGGCGCCTGCTGCCAGGACGCCTGCTGCTGGGCGGGGCCCCCGGCCCAGCCTCCGGCGCCCCCCTGCTGCGGCTGCTGCGCGGGGGCGTGCTGCGGCTGCTGCACGGGCGCCTGGTGCACCGCTGGAGCGGGTGCCTGCCCCGCTCCCGCCGCCTGCCCGCCGTGCACCCCGGCGCCGGCGGCCGGGGTGAGGGTCACCCGCGGTCCGTCGGTGGCGTTGCCCAGGTGCACCGACGTGCCGGGGGCGATCTCCATCTGCTGGATACGCCGGCCCTGCACGTAGGTGCCGTTCGTGCTGCCGTGGTCCTCGATGGACCAGCCGCGGCCGTTCCAGCTGACCGTGGCGTGCCGCCACGACACCCTGGCGTCGTCGATCATCAGGTCACCCTGCGGATCACGTCCGAGGGTGTACGACCTGGACGGATCGAGCGCCCAGGTCCTTCCATTCAATTCCAGTACGAGTTCCGGCACTCCGCGCCCCACTAGTTGTCCCCCGAGTCGCCCCCGTCGCAGGGAGCCTAGGGATGCTGAACATCGTGGCGAACTATTCCAGGACCGGTCCCCCGACGGAAAGCCGGGCGGCGTGAAGACGGCGCGGAGGCTCCGTATCCCCACTTCCGACTCGGGAGAAATGGGCCCGGAGCACCCCATCCGGGGCGTCCGTCTCCTTCCCCGGCGGCCCCGTCCGGGAACTGCTCCCGGCTGTCCGCCACTCGGGACGGCTTCAGCGCTCGCCCCGGGGCCCTATACGGTGGGACCACCATGAGCGCACCTCAGCCACCTCGGTCTCCTGAGCTCCCTGAGCCTCCTCGGGACACAGACGCCCCCACACTTCTCGTCAAGATCTTCGGGAAGGACCGTCCGGGCATCACCGCCGGACTCTTCGACACCCTGGCCGCCTACGCCGTCGACGTCGTGGACATCGAGCAGGTCGTCACCCGGGGCCGCATCGTCCTGTGCGTCCTCGTGACCTCCCCCGAGCCGGGCGGTACGACCGAGGGTGACCTGCGGGCGACCGTGCACAGCTGGGCCGAGTCGGTCAAGCTGCAGGCCGAGATCATCTCGGGCACGGGCGACAACCGTCCCCGCGGCTACGGCCGTTCCCACGTGACCGTGCTGGGACACCCGCTGACCGCGGAGTCCACGGCGGCCATAGCGGCCAGGATCACGTCCACCGGCGGCAACATCGACCGGATCTTCCGCCTCGCGAAGTACCCGGTCACCGCCGTCGAGTTCGCGGTGTCCGGCACCGGGACCGAGGAGCTGCGGACCGCGCTGGCGACGGAGGCCGCCGGTATCGGCGTCGACATCGCCGTCGTCTCCGCGGGGCTGAGCCGCCGGGCGCAGCGGCTGGTCGTCATGGACGTGGACTCGACGCTCATCCAGGACGAGGTCATCGAGCTCTTCGCCGCCCACGCCGGGTGCGAGGACGAGGTGGCCGCGGTGACCGAGCAGGCGATGCGCGGCGAGCTCGACTTCGAGCAGTCCCTCCACGCACGCGTGGCGCTGCTGGCCGGGCTCGACGTGTCGGTGGTGGAGAAGGTGCGGTCGGAGGTCCGGCTGACCCCCGGCGCCCGCACCCTGATCCGGACGCTGAAGCGGCTCGGCTACCAGGTGGGCGTGGTCTCGGGCGGCTTCACCCAGGTCACGGACGACCTCAAGGAGCGCCTCGGGCTCGACTTCGCCTCGGCCAACACGCTGGAGGTCGTCGACGACAAGCTCACCGGCCGGGTCGTGGGCGACATCGTGGACCGGGCGGGCAAGGCCCGGCTGCTGCGCAGCTTCGCGGAGCAGGCGGGGGTGCCGCTGGCGCAGACGGTGGCGATCGGCGACGGCGCGAACGATCTGGACATGCTGAACACGGCCGGCCTGGGTGTCGCCTTCAACGCCAAGCCGGTCGTCCGCCAGGCGGCGCACACGGCGGTGAACGTCCCGTTCCTGGACACCGTGCTCTATCTGCTCGGGATCACCCGCGAAGAGGTCGAGGCCGCCGACGGCCTCGTGGACTGACGACACGCGCGGGGGGGCACCGGCACAGCTGCTGTGCCGGTGCCCCCCGCGCGTGTGCGCGGTCAGTCGTTCGGCGTCCAGTACTCGACGAGCTTGCCCGCACCGTGCTCCAGGGTCTTCCAGGAGCCGGGGAACTCGACGACGGCGTAGGCGGCGGTCGGGAAGCCGTCCCGGGTCATGCGCGCGAGTGTGTCGCCCTCGGCGCTCCCGCTGAGCGCGTCCGCGGCGCCGTGCATGCCGGGGTTGTGACCGATGACCAGCAGATTCCGGACGTCGTCGGGGGTCTCGCCGAACAGGGCGATCAGCTCACCGAGGGATGCCTCGTAGAGCCTCTCCTCGTACACGGTCCTGGGGCGCTGCTCGAACTCGTGGACCGCGAGCTTCCAGGTCTCACGGGTCCTGGTGGCGGTCGAGCACAGAGCCAGGTCGAAGACCGTCCCTGAATCGGCCAGCCTGCGGCCGGCGACCGGCGCGTCCTTCCTGCCCCGTTCCGCCAGAGGCCGCTCGTGGTCGGACTCCTGCGACCATTCGGCCTTTGCGTGCCTGAGAAGGACGATCCTGCGAGGTGTATCGGCGCTCATACACCTCAGCTTCGCACGAATTGGGCCTCCGGGCGCAGGGTGTTGACGTGCTCGCCCGCTGGGGGTGAATGTCGGGGACCCGGTGTGTGCGGGACCTGTCAGGCGGGCATCAGCATCAGGACGTGCCCGAGCAGCCGCCCGATCGCGGGGGCGCCGGCCGCCGCGTGCGCCTGGCCGGGTTCCACGATCAGCAGGAGGAGCGCGGCGAAGGCGAGGGCGGGCAGCGCGACGGCCCACCACGGCAGCCGGACCTCGACACCGTCCGCGGCCGGGCTGTGGGTCCGGGTCTGTGTACGGGCCGACATGTCCGCCTCCGTGGGTCCTCGGCTGTGTTACCCAGAACCTACGGGCCGTCCGTCGGCGGCCCCATCCGGTGACCCACCCACTCGACCCTGAACCTGGCCCCCTAGGGGACAGGGGGGTTGTCCCCACCCCTGTCGCCCCCGCCGCGGGGGGTCAGGGGGAGGCGATCGTGGCGATCACGCCGATGACCACGGAGATGAGAAGCATCGTCCCGAACACGAGAAGGAGCTTCTTCTGGCCGTTCGGGGGATTCGGTTCGAGCACTGGCATGCGCACAGTCTCGCACCTCAGCACTCGTCCTCGATCGTCCGGTCCCTCCCGGCGAGCATTCCGGCGACGGTCTGGGGCACGAGGAGGCCCGCCATGAGGGCGAGCGGCAGGCCCCAGCCCCCGCTGTGCTGGTAGAGCACGCCGACGAGCAGCGGGCCGGGGATGGAGAGCAGGTAGCCGGTGGACTGCGCGAAGGCGGAGAGCCGGACCACCCCGGCGCCGCTCCGCGAGCGCATCCCGATCATGGTGAGGGCGAGCGGGAAGGCGCAGTTGGCGATGCCCAGCAGCAGCGCCCAGAGCCAGGCGCCGCCGGCCGGTGCCAGATAGAGGCCCGCGTAACCGGCGAGGCCGCAACTGCTGAGGACGAGGACGATCGGGCCCTGGGTGCGCAGCCTGGAGGCGACCCGGGGGATGACGAAGGCGAGGGGCACGCCCATGGCCATGGTCACGGCGAGCAGGACACCCGCCGTGCCCGCCGAGATGCCCGCGTCACGGAAGATCTGGGGCATCCAGCCCATCGTGATGTACGCGGCGGTGGCCTGGAGGCCGAAGAAGCAGGCGAGGGCCCAGGACGTACGGCTCCGGGTGATCCGGAGGGCGCGGGGGGCCGGAGCTCCGGCGGCCCGCCCCGACACGTCGCCCCGGTCCTTCAGGAACGGGAGCCAGGGCAGGACCGCGACGGCGGCGAGCGCCGCCCATACGGCCAGCCCGGTCTTCCAGCTGCCGCCCATCGCGTCCGTCAGGGGCACGGTGAGGGCCGCCGCGAGTGCGGTGCCGAGGGCCAGGGCCATGGAGTAGAGACCGGTCACGGTGCCGACCCGGTCGGGGAACCAGCGCTTGACGATGACGGGCATGAGGACGTTGCTGACCGCGATGCCCATCAGGGCGAGGGCGCTCGCGGCGAGGAACCCGGCGGTCCCTCCCACGAAGGGGCGGAGCAGCAGGCCGGCGGTGATGGCCACCATGCCGGCGCAGACGACGGCGCTGGGGCCGAACCGCCGGGCCAGCCGCGGCGCCATGAATCCGAACAGCGCGAAGCAGAGCGGCGGCACCGAGGTGAGGACGCCGGCGACGCTGCCGCTCATGTGCAGGCCGTCCCGGACCTCCTCCAGGAGGGGGCCGAGGCTGGTGATGGCGGGCCGGAGGTTGAGCGCGGCGAGAACCAGGCCGAGGGTGACGATCCGCAGCACCCAGGGGGAAGGCCCGGGCGCGGGGGTGCCGTGCACGGGGGCGCTGGGAGCGGTTGGGGGACTCAGGGTCGGGGTCTCGTCGTGACGCATGAGACCCATCATAGAATCATGGGATGATTGACTGTCCACTCGTAACCCTCTCCCTGAGACAATCGGAGAGACGATCCGACGGGCCCGCACCTCCCGGACAGCCTCTTCCGGAACACGAGCAAGGAGCACCATGGCTCTGACGTCCACGCGGCGTTCGGCTCTCGCCGACCAGGTGATTGCCCAGCTGAGGAACCAGATCACCTCGGGCGAGTGGCCGGTCGGCTCTCGGATTCCCACCGAGCCCGAGCTGGTCGGGCAGCTGGGGGTCGCCCGCAACACGGTGCGTGAGGCGGTGCGCGCCCTGGCCCACAACGGGCTGCTGGACATCCGCCAGGGCTCCGGCACCTACGTGGTGGCCACCAGCGAGCTGGCGGGGGTGATGCACCGCCGGTTCGCGGACGCCGACCCCCGGCACGTCGCCGAGCTGCGCTCCACGCTGGAGTCCTCGGCGGCGCGGCTCGCGGCCCTGCGGCGCACGGACCGGGACCTGCGGCAGCTGGACACGCTGATGGCGCGGCGGAAGGCCGTATGGGCGTCAGGGGACGCGGAGGCCTTCGTGGCGGCCGACGCGACCCTGCACCTCGCCGTGGTCGCCGCCTCGCACAACGACGTCCTCACCGAGCTCTACGCCGATCTGAACGACCTGCTGCGCGACTACCTGCGGGACGACGTCGGCCCGGAGCTGGGACCGGAAGGACTCATGGACCACTCACGGCTCGTCGAGGCGATCCGGGCGGGCGACGCGGAGACTGCCGCCGCGGAGGCGGCCGACCACGCGCTGAGCTGTCTGCGGGAGCGGGCCTGAGGGTTTCAGGAACCCACCGAGTGGCTGACCCAGGCGGAGCCGACCTCTTTCCAGCAGCGGTCCTCGAGCTTGACCGTCCGCCCCGGCTGCACCGCGACAGCGCCACCGTCGGCGTCGACGTCCCACCAGCGCGCGCACTCGGTGTGGAGGCGGACGAGATCGGTCGTGGGATAGGGGTTGTGGCAGTAGGCGAGAACCCGGGACCCCTCGACCGACATACGGCATTCGGCACCCGAGGGCTCCGGCGGCGGGGCGAGGGGCGCCGCCGCCCCGCTCCCCGTCCGGCCGGCCGCGCTCACGGCGACCGGCGCCAGGAGCCCGGCGACGACGGCCGCCGCCGCGAGCAGGGCCCAGGTTCGGCGACGTGTGGAGCGCACAGCGTTCTCCTCCCCGCAGCCTGACCAAAAGTCCGGTTCCACCACATTCTGCGGTGGAACCGCCATCTTTTCGACTCGAGCGGCCCCGGGGCGGACCGGCGCGAACGCGCGACGGCCGCGCACCCCGTCGGCGGGGTGCGCGGCCGTCATGCCGTGAGCGGAAGGTCAGGCGCCCATCATGTGCACGCCACTGTCGACGTGGATGATCTCGCCCGTCGTCCTCGGGAAGAAGTCCGAGAGCAGCGCGACGATGCCGCGGCCCGCCGGCTCCGGGTCCGACATGTCCCACGCCAGAGGGGCGCGGTTGTCCCACACCTCGGCGAGCTCGCTGAAGCCCGGGATGGACTTGGCCGCCATCGAGCCGAGCGGTCCGGCCGAGACCAGGTTGCAGCGGATGCCGTCCTTGCCCAGGTCACGGGCGAGGTAGCGGGAGGTCGCCTCCAGCGCGGCCTTGGCCGGGCCCATCCAGTCGTACTGCGGCCAGGCGAACTGCGCGTCGAAGGTGAGACCCACGATCGAACCGCCTTCGCTCATCAGCGGCTTGCAGGCCATGGCGAGCGACTTCAGCGAGAACGCCGAGACGTGCATCGCGGTGGCGACCGACTCGAAGGGGGTGTTGAGGAAGTTGCCGCCGAGTGCGTCCTGCGGCGCGAAGCCGATGGAGTGGACGACGCCGTCGAGCGAGCCCAGCTCCTCGCGCACCAGGCCGGCGAGCCGGTCGAGGTGCTCGGCGTTGGTCACGTCGAGCTCGAGGACCTTGACGGGCTTCGGAAGCTTCTTGGCGATCCGCTCGGTCAGCGTCGGCCGGGGGAAGGCCGTCAGGATGACCTCGGCGCCCTGCTCCTGGGCCACCTTCGCGGCGTGGAAAGCGATGGACGACTCCATCAGCACACCCGTGATGAGGATGCGCTTGCCGTCGAGAATTCCGCTCATGGTGATCAGTGACCCATGCCCAATCCGCCGTCAACGGGGATGACGGCTCCAGTGATGTACGACGCGTCGTCGGACGCGAGGAAGCGCACCGCTGCCGCGATCTCGGCGGGCTGCGCGTAGCGGCCGAGCGGCACCTGGGACACGATGCCCTTGCGCTGCTCATCGGTGAGCACCTGGGTCATGTCGGTGTCGACGAACCCGGGAGCGACGACGTTGAACGTGATGTTCCGCGAGCCGAGCTCACGGGCGAGCGACCGGGCGAAGCCGACCAGGCCGGCCTTGGACGCCGCGTAGTTGGCCTGTCCGGCCGAGCCGAGGAGGCCGACGACCGAGGAGATCAGGACGACACGGCCCTTCTTGGCGCGCAGCATCCCGCGGTTGGCCCGCTTGACGACGCGGAAAGTGCCGGTGAGGTTGGTGTCGAGCACGGACGTGAAGTCGTCCTCGGACATCCGCATCAGCAACTGGTCCTTGGTGATACCGGCGTTGGCGACCAGCACCTCCACGGGGCCGTGCTTCTCCTCGACCTCCTTGTAGGCCTGCTCCACCTGCTCGGTGTCCGTGATGTCGCACCGGACCGCGAGAACACCCGCCTCGGTGAGCTCCTGCGGCGGCTCACCCGAGCGGTAGGTGACGGCGACCTTGTCGCCGTTGTCGGCGAAGGCGCGGGCGATGGCGAGGCCGATGCCCCGGTTTCCTCCGGTGACGAGAACCGAGCGGCTCAACGGATCACCCTTTCCTTGGCGGTCTGGTACATCGAAAACCTATCGGTACCACCCCTCATCCAAGGAATCGGCCTCTGACAGCGCCGCCGGGCCGCGACTGTTGGATCCCTACAGAACGGGGCGGCCCGGACCACGGCAGCGTAAAACCTGCGCACCTGGACGGCGCGACCCCCCATGATTCACTGCGGAGGCACTTTCAGAGGTGGAGAAGGGGAGGCCCGCGTGGCCCACGAGGTAGATCAGTCGTTCCTGGCCCTGCCGCTGCGCGCCCTCGCCGACGCGGCGCTCGCCCGCGCCCGGGCCCTCGGCGCCGCGCACGCGGACTTCCGGTTCGAGCGGGTCCGCGGGGCGTCCTGGCGGCTGCGGGACGCCCGGCCGTCCGGGTCGTCGGACACCACCGACACCGGGTACGCGGTCCGGGTGGTGCACGGCGGGGCGTGGGGCTTCGCGTCGGGGGTGGACCTGACGATGGATGCCGCGGCGAAGGTGGCCTCGCGGGCCGTCGCCATGGCGAAGCTGTCGGCGAAGGTGATCGCGGCGGCAGGGTCCGACGAGAGGGTCGAGCTGGCGGACGAGCCGGTGCACGGCGAGCGGACCTGGGTGTCGTCGTACGAGCGCGACCCCTTCGACGTACCGGACGCCGAGAAGGCCGGGCTGCTCGCCGAGTGGAGTGCGCGGCTGCTGGCGGCCGACGGGGTCGCGCACGTGGACGCCTCGCTGATGACGGTCCACGAGAACAAGTTCTACGCGGACACCGCCGGCACCGTCACCACCCAGCAGCGGGTGCGGGTGCATCCGCAGCTGACCGCCGTGGCCGTGGACGGGACGACCGGTGAGTTCGACTCGATGCGGACGATCGCCCCGCCGGCCGGCCGGGGCTGGGAGTACCTCACGGGCACCGGCTGGGACTGGGACGCCGAACTGGAGCGCATGCCTGATCTGCTGGCCGGGAAGATGCGGGCACCGGGCGTCGAGGCGGGGACGTACGACCTGGTCGTCGACCCGTCCAACCTGTGGCTGACCATCCACGAGTCGGTCGGCCACGCGACCGAGCTGGACCGGGCGCTGGGCTACGAGGCGGCGTACGCGGGGACGTCGTTCGCCACCTTCGACCAGCTGGGGAAGCTGGCGTACGGCTCCCCCGTGATGAACGTGACCGGTGACCGCACCGCCGAGCACGGCCTCGCGACCGTCGGCTACGACGACGAGGGCGTCGAGGCTCAGTCCTGGGACCTGGTCAAGGACGGCACCCTGGTGGGCTACCAGACGGACCGGCGGATCGCGAAGCTGACGGGTCTGGGCCGGTCCAACGGGTGCGCGTACGCCGACTCGCCGGAGCACGTCCCGGTGCAGCGCATGGCGAACGTGTCGCTGAAGCCGGATCCGGGCGGCCTCTCGACGGAGGACCTGATCGGCGGGGTGGAGCGCGGGATCTACGTGGTCGGCGACCGGTCGTGGTCCATCGACATGCAGAGGCACAACTTCCAGTTCACCGGGCAGCGGTTCTTCAGGATCGAGAACGGCCGTCTGGCGGGCCAGCTCCGGGACGTGGCCTACCAGGCGACGACGACGGACTTCTGGGGCTCGATGGAGAAGGTCGGCGGTCCGCAGACCTACGTCCTGGGCGGAGCGTTCAACTGCGGCAAGGCCCAGCCGGGGCAGGTCGCGGCCGTCTCGCACGGCTGCCCCTCGGCCCTCTTCCGAGGCGTGAACATCCTCAACACGACGCAGGAGGGCGGGCGATGAGCCGCGTCAGCAAGCCGTACGAGATCGTCGAGCGCGCACTGGAGCTGTCCACCGCCGACGGCTGCGTCGTCATCGCGGACGAGAGCTCCTCCGCCAATCTGCGCTGGGCCGGCAACACGCTCACCACGAACGGGGTGACGCGGGGCCGGACCCTGACCGTGATCGCGACCGTGGACGGCACCGAGGGGACCGCGTCCGGCGTGGTCTCCCGTTCGGCCGTCACGGCGGCCGACCTGGAGCCGCTCGTACGGGCCGCCGAGGCCGCCGCGCGCGGCGCCGGGCCGGCCGAGGACGCGCAGCCGCTGGTCTCCGGGATCCCGGTGTCCGCCGACTTCACGGAACCGCCGGCCGAGACCGGCTCCGACGTCTTCGCCGATTTCGCCCCGGCGCTCGGTGACGCCTTCGCACGGGCCCGCTCGGGCGGCCGTGAGCTGTACGGCTTCGCCCACCACCAGCTGAGCTCGACGTATCTGGGTACGTCGACGGGGCTGCGGCTGCGCCATGACCAGCCGACCGGGACGCTGGAGCTGAACGCCAAGTCCCCCGACCGGACCCGTTCCGCCTGGGCGGGCAGGGCCACCCGGGACTTCAAGGACGTCGACCCGGCGGCCATGGACGCGGAGCTGGCGCAGCGCCTCGGCTGGGCGGAGCGCAGGATCGAGCTGCCGGCCGGCCGCTACGAGACGCTGCTGCCGCCGACCGCGGTGGCGGACCTGCTGATCTACCAGTACTGGTCGGCGGGCGCCCGGGACGCCGCGGAGGGCCGGACGGTCTTCTCCCGGCCGGGCGGCGGTACACGGATCGGCGAGACGCTCTCAGGGCTGCCGCTGAACCTGCGCAGTGATCCGCACGCACCGGGGCTGGAGTCGGCCCCCTTCGTGATCGCGCACGCGTCCGGGGACGACTCCTCGGTCTTCGACAACGGGCTGCCGCTGGCTCCGACCGACTGGATCAAGGACGGCCGGCTGGAGCGGCTGACCACGACCCGCCACTCGGCCCGACTGACGGAGCTGCCGGTGGCCCCCGGGATGGACAACCTCGTCCTGGACGGCGGCGGTGAGCGGTCCCTGGAGGAGATGGTGGCCGCGACGACCGGACGGGCCCTGCTGCTGACCTGCCTCTGGTACATCCGCGAGGTGGACCCGGCTTCCCTGCTGCTGACCGGTCTCACCCGGGACGGGGTGTACCTGGTCGAGGACGGCGAGGTCCTCGGCGAGGTGAACAACTTCAGGTTCAACGAGTCGCCGGTCGGGCTGCTGTCCCGGGCGTCGGAGGCGGGCCGTACGGAGAGGACGCTGCCCCGCGAGTGGGGCGACTGGTTCACCCGGGCCGCCATGCCCGCGCTGCGCATCCCCGATTTCCACATGAGCTCGGTCAGCCGGGGCGTGTGACGCCCATAGACTGACCGGACGACCCATCGAACCCAGCCGGACCCCCAGAGGAGAGAAACGACCGTGACGGACATCGTCGACGAGCTGAAGTGGCGCGGGCTGTTCGCCCAGTCCACCGACGAGGACGCATTGCGCAAGGCTCTCGCGGACGGCCCGGTCACCTTCTATTGCGGCTTCGACCCGACCGCGGCGAGTCTGCACGTGGGTCACCTCGTGCAGGTGCTCACCATGCGCCGGCTCCAGCTCGCCGGGCTGAAGCCGCTCGCCCTGGTGGGCGGGGCGACCGGTCAGATCGGTGACCCCCGGCCGACGGCGGAGCGCACGCTGAACGACCCGGAGACCATCGCCGCGTGGGTCCAGCGGCTGCGCGGGCAGATCGAGCCCTTCCTCACCTTCGAGGGGCCGAACGCCGCCACGATGGTGAACAACCTGGACTGGACCGCGGGCATGTCCGCGATCGAGTTCCTCCGGGACATCGGCAAGCACTTCCGGGTCAACAAGATGCTCACCAAGGATTCGGTGGCCCGCCGCCTGGAGTCCCAGGAGGGCATCAGCTACACCGAGTTCAGCTACCAGCTCCTCCAGGGCATGGACTACCTGGAGCTGTACCGCCGCTACGGCTGCACCCTGCAGCAGGGCGGCAGCGACCAGTGGGGCAACCTCACGGCGGGGATCGACCTGATCCACCGCCTGGAGCCGGGTGCCGCCGTGCACGCCCTGGCGACGCCGCTCATGGTGAAGGCGGACGGCACCAAGTTCGGCAAGTCCGAGAGCGGGGCCGTCTGGCTCGACCCGGAGATGACGACGCCGTACGCGTTCTACCAGTTCTGGCTGAATGTGGACGACCGGGACATCTCCACGTACATGCGCATCCTCAGCTTCAAGAGCCGTGAGGAGCTCGATGAGCTGGAGAAGCTCACCGAGGAGCGCCCGCAGGCGCGTTCGGCGCAGCGGTCGCTGGCGGAGGAGCTGACGACGCTGGTGCACGGCGGCGCGCAGTGCGCGGCGGTCATCGCGGCCTCGAAGGCGCTGTTCGGACAGGGCGAGCTCGGCGAGCTGGACGAGGCGACGCTGAGCGCCGCCCTGTCCGAGGTGCCGCACGCACGGGTCACCGAGCTGGGCCCGGTGGTGGACCTCCTGGTCGAGGTCGGGCTGTCCGCCAGCAAGTCGGCCGCCCGCCGTACGGTCAAGGAGGGCGGGGCCTACGTGAACAACGCGAAGGTCACGGACAGCGAGAGCGCTCCGGCCCACGAGGAGCTGCTGCACGGACGCTGGCTGGTCCTGCGCCGGGGCAAGAAGAACCTGGCGGCCGTCGAGGTCGCCGCCGGCTGAACCCGGCGGGCACAGCGCCGCGGGGGGGGGGGGGGGGGGGGGGGGGGGGGGGGCGCGGGGGGGGGGGGGGGGGGGGGGGGGGGGGGGGGGGGGGGGTGGTGGTGGGGGAGCGCCGGGCGTCATAAAACGCGGGGGGGCCGCGGGGGGGGGCCGCCCCCCCGGGGGCCGCCCCCCCCCCCCCGGGGGGGGGGGGGGGGGGCGCCCCCCCCCCGCGGCGCTGTGTGACGCGGGTCAGGTTCTCTGCCGCTTGTTCCGGTTGCCCCTGATGGACTGCCAGAGCATGTCCCCGACACCGACGACAGCGACGGCGCCGATCAGCTGCAGCACATGGCGGGTCCAGTCGATGCCGTCGGTGTCCCTGACGCCGATCCAGCCCGCGACGGCGTTGCCCAGGATGCTGCCGAGGATGCCGAACACCGCCGTCAGCCAGAGGGGGATGTTCTGCTTGCCGGGGAGGATCGCCCTGGCGATCACACCCAGCACCAGACCAACGATGATTGCCCACAACCAGCTCATATCGCCTCCTCGTGCGGCGCAGTGTGCGCACGTTCGCCCAGTCTCGGTCCGGTGGGCGTACGCCGCATGCCGGACAGGGCCGTACGTGGGGCCGCACCCGGGGACCCGTACGGACGGGTTCGCCCCGGTCTCGAATGCCGTGGACGCCGGGCGTACCGTAGGAGCGGCGTCGTCCGGGGAAGTCCGGCACGGAGATCTGGTGGTGGAATCACGATGCGGAAGCAGAGCGGCCCGGAGGTCTTCCGGATCACGGGGGCCCGGCAGGGGCTCGCCGACGACGTGCGCGGCAGGCAGCGGCGCTACATCATCTCGATGTCCGTGCGCACGGTCTCCGTGGTGCTGGCGGCGACCCTGTGGAACGTCGAGAGGCATGTGGCCGTGGTGGCGCTCGCCCTGGGCGTCCTGCTCCCCTATGTCTCGGTGGTCATCGCCAACGCCGGTCGCGAGAGCGCCCCTTCGCTCCCCTCGACGTTCGTGCCCGCGCCGATGCGGCCCGCGCTCGGTGCGGCCCCCGGGGCCGGCCCCGCGGAGCCCGCGGCGGAGCCGGGGGACACCGGACGCGCGGGCGAACCGCGCCCCGCGGACTGAGCGGCAGGGGTCCGCGAAGCTCAGGAAGAGCTCAGATCAATCATGACGTTCCTGTGCGCCGGACCCCGGGCCCCGTGGCATACTTCGTACGCGCTCCGCATCCCCCGTCGGAGCGACGGACCGACGCCGGGCAGCTCCCCCCGTGGCTGCTCGGCGTCGCCTTTCTCCGGCGGGGATGCGCCGCGGGGCCCCGAGTGGAAGCCCTTAGGGTTGGGGCCGTGAACTTCCCCGATACCTCCGCCGAGAGCGCCGACGGTGCACCGGTCTGTTCCGCCAAGGGCTGCCGCACCGATGCCGTATGGGTGCTGGCCTGGAACAACCCGAAGCTGCACACCCCCGAGCGCCGCAAGACCTGGCTGGCCTGCGACGAGCACCGGGAGCACCTCTCCTCGTTCCTCGGTGTGCGCGGCTTCCTGAAGGACGTCGTGCCACTGACGGAGTGGGAGTCCTCAGCCGCCGATCGCTGACATCGGGCGGTCGGGCTGCAGGAACGAGGGGTCGTCGAGACCGGAGCCGGCCTTCTTGCCCCACATGGCGAGCTTCCAGATCCTGGCGATCTCCTCGTCCGGCGCGTCGGAGCGGAGAGCTCCGCGCAGGTCGGTCTCCTCGCGGGCGAAGAGGCAGGTGCGGACCTGTCCGTCGGCGGTGAGCCGGGTGCGGTCGCACGCACTGCAGAAGGGCCTGGTCACGGAGGCGATGACGCCCACGCGGTGCGGTCCGCCGTCCACGGTCCACCGCTCGGCCGGGGCGGATCCGCGCTCCCCGTCCCCCTCCTCGGTGAGGGTGAAGCGGGTGCGCAGCGAGGACAGGATGTCACCTGCCGTGATCATGCCGTCGCGCTTCCAGCCGTGCTGGGCATCGAGCGGCATCTGCTCGATGAAGCGGAGCTCGTAGGCGTTCTCCACGGCCCAGGCGAGCAGCTCGGGCGCCTCGTCCTCGTTGAGCCCGGGCATGAGGACGGAATTGACCTTGACCGGGGTGAGACCCGCTTCGCGGGCGGCCTGGAGGCCTTCCAGGACGTCCTTGTGCCGGTCACGGCGGGTGAGTGTCTTGAAGACATCGGGGCGGAGCGTGTCCAGGGAGACGTTCACCCGGTCCAGGCCCGCCGCCTTCAGGGCGGCGGCGGTGCGCTTGAGGCCGATGCCGTTGGTCGTGAGCGACATCCTGGGGCGGGGCTCCAGGGCCGCGCACCGCTCGACGATGGAGACGAGGCCCGGCCTCAGCAGCGGCTCGCCGCCGGTGAAGCGGACCTCCGTGATGCCCAGGCCGGTGACGGCGATACGGATGAGCCGCACGATCTCGTCGTCGCTGAGCAGGTCGGTCTTGGAGAGCCACTGCAGGCCCTCTTCGGGCATGCAGTAGGTGCAGCGCAGATTGCACTTGTCGGTCAGTGATACACGCAGGTCGGTGGCGACCCGGCCGTAGGTGTCGATGAGCACTGTGGGCCCCCTCCCCCGGTGATGTCCGCGGTTGCGGTCTGACTCCTCCGAGACTACGCGAGACCTGTGACATCGCGGGGGCCCGGTTGACACGAGGTGCGGCGGGGCCCCGTCGTAGGTCTCTACGACGGGGCCCCGTGGCGGGCGCCGCGGGTCTCCCCCGCGGCCCGGTGCCGGTGGCGGTCAGTGGGCCCCGGTGCCGGTGAGCGACTTGACCTCGAGCTCGGCGTACTTGCCCTTGTCCGGCTCCTCCTTGGAGAGGACGGAGCCGACCCAGCCGAGCAGGAAGCCCAGCGGGATGGAGATGAGGCCGGGGTTCTCCAGGGGGAACCAGGCGAAGTCCACGTCCGGGAACATCGAGGTGGCCTTCCCGGAGACGACCGGGGAGAACAGCACCAGGAGGACCGAGGAGGCGAGACCTCCGTAGATGGACCAGAGGGCGCCCTGGGTGGTGAAGCGCTTCCAGAACAGGCTGTAGAGGATGGTCGGCAGGTTGGCCGACGCCGCGACGGCGAACGCCAGGGCCACGAGGCCCGCCACGTTCAGGTCGCGGGCCATCGCGCCGAGCCCGATGGAGACGACGCCGATCGCGACGGTGGCCCAGCGTGCCGCCCGCATCTCCTCCTTCTCGGTGGCCTTCCCCCTGCGGATGACGTTGGCGTAGATGTCGTGGGCGAAGGACGACGAGGAGGCGAGGGTGAGGCCGGCGACCACGGCGAGGATCGTGGCGAAGGCGACGGCGGAGATGACGGCGAGCATCACGGCGCCGCCGGTGGTCCCGAGCCCGCCGAGGTACTCGGCGAGCTGGGGCGCCGCGGCGTTGCCCGCCGGGTTCTTCGCCTTGATCTCCTCGGGCCCGATGAGGGCCGCCGCGCCGAAGCCGAGGGCGATCGTCATCAGGTAGAAGGCGCCGATGATGCCGATGGCCCAGTTCACGGACTTCCGGGCGGCCTTGGCGGTGGGCACGGTGTAGAAGCGGATCAGGATGTGCGGCAGGCCCGCGGTGCCGAGGACGAGCGCGATACCGAGCGAGATGAAGTCCAGCTTCGACACGTCGGTGGCGCCGTACTTGAGACCGGGCTCGAGGAACGCGGCGCCGTGGCCGCTCTTCTCCGCGGCGGTGCCGAGCAGGTCGGAGACGTTGAAGTCGAACTTCCACAGCACCATGAGGGTCATCAGCAGGGCGCCCGCGATGAGCAGCACGGCCTTGACCATCTGCACCCAGGTGGTGCCCTTCATGCCTCCGATGGTGACGTAGAGGATCATGAGCACGCCGACCAGCGCCACGATGAGGATCTTGCCCGCGTCGCTGGTGATGCCGAGCAGCAGGGCGACGAGGACGCCCGCCCCCGCCATCTGGGCCAGCAGGTAGAAGATCGACACGACGATGGTGGAGACACCGGCGGCGGTGCGGACGGGCCGCTGCCGCATCCGGTAGGCGAGGACGTCGCCCATGGTGTAGCGGCCGGAGTTGCGCAGCGGTTCGGCGACGAGCAGCAGGGCCACGAGCCAGGCGACGAGGAAGCCGATGGAGTAGAGGAAGCCGTCGTAGCCGAAGAGCGCGATGGCGCCGGCGATGCCCAGGAACGACGCCGCCGACATGTAGTCGCCGGACACGGCGAGGCCGTTCTGGAAGGCGGTGAACTGCCGTCCGCCGGCGTAGAAGTCCGAGGCGCTCTTGGTCTGCCGGCCGGCCCAGACGGTGATGCCCAGGGTCGCCGCGACGAAGACCGCGAACAGGGTGATGATCAGCGGCCGGTGCTCGCTCGTCGACGAGGTCGACGCGGCGAGCTGGGTCACGGCGTGCGATGCGTACGCGGCGCTCATGCGTCGGCCTCCAGACGGGACTTGATGGCCGCCGCCTGCGGGTCGAGCTTGTTCGTGGCGTGGCGCGAGTAGAACCAGGCGATGAGGAACGTGGTGGCGAACTGGGCGAGGCCGAACACGAAGGCGACGTTGAAGTTCGCGAAGAGGATCTTGCTCATGAAGCCGTCGGCGTAGCTGGAGAGCAGCACGTACAGCAGATACCAGGCGATGAAGCCGACGGTCAGCGGAAAGGCGAAGGACCGGTGGGAGCGGCGCAGTTCGGCGAACTCCGCACTGTTCTGCGCCTCGAGGAACGCCTCGGTCGTGGGCTGGACGGGACTGCCGTCCTCAGGGGGCTGGGGCGGCGGTGCTTCGGTGGCCACGGATTCTCCTCGCGACGCGGGTGCGGTGGTGGGAACGGTGGATTTCACGGGGAGTCCTCTGCGTTGTGGGGGTGATGAGCTGGACGCACGGCTCCCTGTGCAACGGCACGGAGAGCGCGGCGAAGCGGTTCACCGCAGGTTCGGTCTTCTCCCGCCGGCTCCCGTGGACGCGACTCCCCGAGGTCACACCTCGAACTCACTTGCCCGTATTCATTGATGCTTCGGGAAGATCAGCGATAACTTCACAGGTCATGTACCGGACCGGACACGCCTGTGTCCGGCCCCACGGCACGGATGATGTGGAGAACCCATGGCTCATCTGGCATCCAGACGGACTCGCGTACTCACGCTGCCCGTCGGACTCGCGCTCACGGCCTCCCTCGGCTTCCTCCCGACGGGGACCGCGGCCGCGGCACCCGCACAGGAGCCGGTGGCGGCGGTTCCCGCGGACGGCCCCCAGCTGTCGTACGTCGTGAACACCCGTGCGAGTCACGGCACCGTCAAGCAGGTGCGCAAGGCGATATCCGCGGCCGGCGGAACCGTCGTGACGTCGTACGACAAGATCGGCGTCATCGTCGTCCACTCGCGGAACCCGGACTTCGGCGCGACGATACGCAAGGCCAAGGGCGTCCAGTCGGCGGGTGCCACGCGCACCGCTCCGATCGAGCCGCAGGCGACGAAGGACGTCGGGGCCGGCCAGCCCCTCACCGCCGGGCAGGCGCGGGCCGCGGCGAAGGAGGCGGTGGCGGGCGAGGACCCCCTGCAGCCCCTGCAGTGGGACCTGCCCGCCATCAAGGCGGACAAGGCGCACCAGAAGTCGCTCGGCAGCAGCAAGGTCACGGTCGGCGTCATCGACACGGGTGTGGACGACACGCACCCGGACCTGGCCCCCAACTTCGACCGCGAGGCCTCGGTGAACTGCGTGTCCGGCGCCCCGGACACCACGGACGGCGCCTGGCGGCCGGCCGCCGGGGAGAGCGACCACGGCACGCACGTCGCGGGCACCATAGCCGCGGCAAAGAACGGCATCGGCGTCACCGGTGTGGCGCCGGGTGTGAAGGTCTCCGGCATCAAGGTGTCCACGCCGGCCGGCTTCTTCTACACCGAGGCCGTCGTCTGCGGCTTCGTCTGGGCCGCCGAGCACGGCGTCGACGTGACCAACAGCAGCTATTACACCGACCCGTGGCTGTTCAACTGCAAGAACGACCCGGACCAGGGCGCACTGGTCGAGGCGGTCACCCGCGCCACGCGTTACGCGGAGGGCAAGGGCGTCGTCAACGTCGCCGCGGCCGGCAACTCCGACCACGACCTGGCCCTCGACGCCATCGAGGACACGACGAGCCCCAACGACACGACGACGGTCACGCGCACGGTCGACCCGAGCGCCTGCCCCGACATCCCGACCATGCTGCCGGGTGTCGTGACGGTCTCCGCGACCGGTGCGAAGAACCTGAAGTCCTCGTACTCGAACTACGGCCTGGGTGTCATCGACGTGGCCGCCCCGGGCGGTGACTCGACGCGCTACCAGGCGCCCGACGCACCGGCCGACAACGGTCTGATCCTGTCGACGACGGTCGGCGGCGGCTACAACTACAAGGCCGGTACGTCGATGGCGTCCCCGCACGTCGCGGGCGTCGTGGCGCTGATCAAGTCGACCCACCCGTACGCCTCGGCGGCCGCGGTGAAGGCGCTGCTGACGCTCCAGGCCGACGCCACCGCGTGCGGCGCGCCGTACGACATCGACGCCGACGGCACCGTGGACGCGGTCTGCCAGGGCGGCAAGCACTACAACGGCTTCTACGGAGCCGGGATCGTGGACGCGCTCGACGCGGTCCGCCGGTAGGACGTGAGGGAAGGGCCGGGGACTGCCGTCCCCGGCCCTTTTCCGCGTACGGCCGCCGCTACGGCTTGATGAGGACCTTGAGCGCCGTGCGCTCGTCCATCGCCTTGTAGCCGCCCGGTACCCCCTCCAGCCCGACGGTCAGGTCGAAGACCGGTGACGGGTCGATGGTGCCGTCCAGCACGTCGGGAAGCAGCTCCGGGATGTACGTGCGCACGGGTGCGACACCGCCCCGCAGGGCGATGTTGCGGTCGAACATCACGCCGAGGTCGACCCCGGTACCGCTGCCGTGCGGGACTCCGACGTAGCCGACGGAGCCGCCGTCGCGGACGATGCCGATGGCCGTGCGCATCGACTCCTCGGTGCCGACCGCCTCGATCACACCGTGGGTGCCTTCGCCGCGCGTGAGCTCACGCACGGCCGCGAGCGCCGCCTCGCCGCGCTCGGCGACGACGTCGGTGGCGCCGAAGGCACGGGCGATGTCGGTACGGGCCTGGTGGCGGCCCAGCGCGATGATCCGCTCGGCGCCGAGCCGCTTGGCCGCCATGACGCCGCAGAGGCCGACCGCGCCGTCACCGACGACCGCGACGGTGCTGCCGGGCTTCACGCCCGCGCCGAGCGCGGCGTGGTGGCCGGTGCCCAGGACGTCGGAGAGCGCCAGGAGCGCGGTGAGCAGCCGGTCGTCGGACGCGGCTGCCGCGGGGAGCCTGACCAGGGTGCCGTCGGCGAACGGGACGCGGACGGCCTCGCCCTGACCGCCGTCGGAGCCGGCCGACCCCCAGAAACCTCCCTGCGGGCAGGAGGTGGTGAGCCCTTCGGCGCAGTACGTGCAGGTGCCGTCGGACCAGACGAAGGGGGCGACGACGAGGTCGCCGGCCTCGAAGCCGTTGACCCCGGAGCCCGTCTCCTCCACGACACCGAGGAATTCGTGGCCGATGCGCTGGCCGGGCTGCCGGGCGGATTCACCGCGGTAGGCCCACAGGTCGCTGCCGCAGACGCAGGCCCGCAGGACCCGTACGACCGCGTCGGTCGGCTGCCGGACCGTGGCATCGGGCACCTCCTCGACACGGATGTCGTGGGGGGCGTGGATGACTGTGGCGCGCATGCGTGAGGGTCCTCGATCGTCTCAGATTCTGATACTCCCCTCACGGTACGCCCCGGGGTCGGCGCCGGTGGAATCCGCCGGTCCGCCGAGCGCCCCCCGGGTGAGCAGGTACTGCGCCGCCAGATAGGTCAGCATGACCCAGAAGTCGTGGGCGGGCAGCTGGGGCCACTCCGCGATGCCGGTGGCGATGAGGGCGTCGGAGAACAGGAAGAGGGCGCCGCCGAGGGCCGCGTGCGGGCCGAGGACGCCTGCCCGCCAGGCCATCGCCGTGAGCAGCAGGCTGTATCCGGCCAGGGGGACGCGCAGACCGCCCGGCAGCCCCGGCCACAGCAGTACGACGAAGACCACGAGCACGACGGCGTACGCGAGGCCGGTGACCGGTCTCACGGGGGCGCGGCCGAAGAGCGCCAGGTAGCAGACGTGGCCCACGGCGAAGAAGCCCATCCCCGCGAGGAACGCGGACTCCGCGTCGGGCATCAGCAGCACGTCCCCCGCCCAGCCGCACAGCAGCGCGGCGATCAGCAGCCGGGGACCGCCTCGGGCTGCGGCGTAGGCGGCGAGCAGGAGCATCAGCAGCGGCTTGGTGGCCGTGTGTACGGCGTCCGCCCCGGCCAGGAGCCCTGCCAGGTGGACGGCCGCGACGGCCAGGAAGGCGGCGAGCAGCGGGCGGGCGAGCCGGGGCGCACCGGCACCGGGCGTCATCCCGTGCGCTCGGTGGCGGCGTGCGGCAGGGCGGCGACGGTGGGCGGCGGGGCGGCGGCGGTGGGCGGCGGGGCGGCGGCGCCCGGTGCGGCACCGGCGGTGGGCGACGGCTGCCAGCCCGGGCCCCGGAAGACCCGGCCCGCGCGCTCGCTCCAGGTCGCGGCCGCCCGTACGTCACGGGCGATGGCGGCGTACTCGTGGGTGGCGACGCGGAACGGGTTGTGGGTGGCGATGTTCTTGGTGAGGCCGAAGACGGGGCGCTCGGTCTCGCCGGCGAACGAGCCGAAGAGCCGGTCCCAGACGATGAGGATCCCGCCGAAGTTGCGGTCGAGGTAGCCGCCCTGGGAGGCGTGGTGCACCCGGTGGTGCGACGGGGTGTTGAGGACGTACTCGAAGGGCCGGGGCAGCTTGTCGATCCGCTCGGTGTGCACCCAGAACTGGTAGACGAGGTTCGCCGAGGAGCAGAAGGCCAGCGCGGCCGGGTGGACACCCAGGGCGATGAGCGGGAGGTAGAACGGCCAGGAGGTGAGCGACGTCCAGGGCTGGCGGAGCGCGGTCGTGAGGTTGAACTTCCGGCTGGAGTGGTGGACCACGTGACAGGCCCAGAGGATCCGGATGACGTGGTGCCCCCGGTGCGACCAGTAGTAGAAGAAGTCCTGGGCGAGCAGCATCAGCAGGACCGTCCACCACAGGACGGGGACGCGCAGCGGGGTCAGCTCGTAGAGGGCGGCGTAGATCGCCACGACCGGAATCTTCCACAGCAGGTCGAAGACCAGGCTGCCGAGGCCCATGGTGACGCTGGTGGCGGCGTCCTTGGCGTCGTACCCGGCGGCCTCCTCGTCCGGGTGGATGCGATACGACACCATTTCGAGGACGGCGAGCAGGACGAAGGCCGGGATCGACCACAGCACGACATCGGGCAGGTTCGGCTCCATCCGAGCACCGTAGAGCCGTCCTGTGTGCCGGGCATAGACGTTGTTACCGACAAGTATGAGAGAGATGGCGGCATCGGCGTTTGGCGGGTTCCGCCAACTGCCCCGTCGCAGGATTTCCGGCGCGCACGGCGCCGGGGCGGATGAACGGGCTTTTCCGGGCGGGCGGTCGCGGCGATCCGGCCGTCCCCATGGCCGTCCGGCGTCTTCGTCAGGTCATGTGATCACGCGCCGCGCGCTCACGCTCACACCCCGGCCGCCCCGAGCAGGGCCCCCGCCGCGTAGGTCACCCCCATGGCCACCGCTCCCCCGGTCATGTTCCGCAGCACCGCGCGCCCCGCGGGTGCCTCGCCCAGCCTGGCGCTCCACCAGCCGGTGAGGGCCAGGGCCGCGAGCACGGACAGCACGGTGACGGGAAGGCGTGCCGAGGGCGGGGGCAGCACGATCGCCAGGAGGGGCAGCAGCGCGCCCGCCGTGAAGGCGACGAAGCTCGCCCCCGCCGCGTGCCACGGATTGGTCAGCTCGTCGGGGTCGATGCCCAGCTCCACGTCGGCGTGGGCGCGCAGCGCGTCCCGCTGAGTGAGCTGCACGGCGGCCTCACGGGCGAGCCGTTCGCTCAGCCCCTTCTCCTCCAGCAGCCCGGTCAGCTCGGCGAGCTCCGCCTCCGGGGTCTCCTCGAGCTCCCGCTCCTCCGTGGCCAACGCGGCCTTCTCGGAGTCCCGCTGGGTGGAGACGGACACGTATTCGCCCGCGGCCATGGACATCGACCCCGCGAGCAGCCCGGCCAGGCCCGCCGTCAGCAGCGTGGAGCGGTCCCCGGTGGCCCCGGCCACACCGACGACGAGGCCGGCGGTCGAGACCACGCCGTCGTTGGCGCCGAGCACCGCCGCCCGCAGCCAGTTGAGCCGGGTGCCGAGCCCGCCCCCGTGGGGTTCGTCGTGTGTCTTCTCCTGTGCGTCCGTCACTCCGCGAGGGTCTCACCGCACCCGCCCCGGGGGCATCCCGGCCCGCGTCGGCGAGCCGACGGTCAACTGACCGGCACCCTCTCCGGTTTCACGGCCGAGGTCGCCCGGATAGGTCGCTGTCGGTCCCGGCCCGTATTCTCTGTGACCATGCTCGACGACCGTCAGACCGCAGCGCCGTGGCCGGCCGCGTATCCCCAGGGGTACGCGGTCGTCGACGTGGAGACCACCGGACTCGCCCGCGACGACCGGATAGTGTCCGCTGCCGTCTACCGCCTGGACGCGAGAGGCGAGATCGAGGACCACTGGTACACGCTGGTGAACCCGGAGAGGGATCCAGGTCCCGTCTGGATCCACGGGCTGACCAGCGAGGTCCTGGAGGGCGCCCCCCTCTTCCCCGAGGTCGCGGCACAGCTGTCCGAGCGGCTCGCCGGACGGGTGCTGGTCGCCCACAACGCCGCGTTCGACTGGTCGATGATCGCCCGGGAGTACGCCCGTGCCGCGGTCGTCGCGCCCGTCGAGCAGCGGCTGTGCACCATCGCGCTCTCCAAGGAGCTCCGGCTCCCCCTGCCCAACCACAAGCTGGAGTCGCTCGCGGCTCACTACGGGGTGGTGCAGCAGCGCGCGCACCACGCGCTGGACGACGCGCGGGTGCTGGCCGAGGCGTTCCGGCCGAGTCTGCACGCCGCCGCCCGGGACGAGGTGCGGCTCCCGCTCCTGGAGTGCCGCCCCCTGACGGAGTGGTACGACTCCCCCGTCACCCCGCGCGCCGGCTACCACCCCTCCCAGGGACAGGGCAACTGGCGCCCCTCCCGCAAGCGCCCCGCGTGCCCGTATCCGAATCCCGGGCGCTACGAGTCGGACAAACCACTCATGCAGGGCATGCGTGTGGCGTTCTCCGGAGACACCTCCATCGACCGGGAGCTCCTGGAGGACCGTGCCGTGGAGGCGGGGCTGCACGTGGCGACCAGTGTGTCGCGGCTGACGAGCCTGCTCGTCACCAACGACCCGGACTCGGCGACGTCCAAGACGGTGAAGGCCAAGTCGTTCGGCACCCCGGTCCTGGAGGAGAGCGCCTTCACCCATCTGCTGAGGGATGTGGCACCCGCGAGGACGGCCGCCGTACCGAAGCCGTCACCGTCATCGGAGTGAACCGGCGGCGACTCGCCCGCCGCCGGCTCGCCCCCCGCCGCCCGGCGTCCCACCCTGTGGCGCATGGCACGTTGTGAGGTCTGCGGAAACGACTACGGGATGTCCTTCGAGGTGCACGCGCAGGGCGCGGTGCACGTCTTCGACTGCTTCTCCTGCGCCATTCACCGCATGGCGCCCATCTGTGAGCACTGCCGGGTCCAGGTCATCGGCCAGGGCGTCGAGGTCGACGGCCACTGGTACTGCGGCGGCCACTGCGCCCGCGCCGAGGGAAGGGCGGGCATCGTGGACAAAGTATGACGGGCCGCCCCGTCCGCACGGGGGACCCTCCGTGCCGCACCCCATGACCCCGGTTGTACGGTCATGGGGTGTACCGCTTCCTGTTGACCCGGCAGTGGGTGATTCTCGCCCTCCTCGTCCTCGTCATGATTCCCACGATGATCGAGCTGGGTTTCTGGCAGCTGCACCGGCATGAACACCGGGTGGAGCAGAACGCGCTGATCACCCGGAACCTCGAGGCGGACCCGGCCCCGGTCACCCGTCTCACGTCCCCCGGGCACACGGTCCCCCGCTCCGACTACTGGCGTGCCGTGACGGCCACCGGGACGTTCGACACCGAGCACGAGGTGGTCGTACGGCGCCGCACCTCCCAGGACGAGCGCATCGGTGTCCTGGTCCTGACCCCGCTGGACCTCAAGGGCGGCGGAACCGTCCTGGTCAACCGGGGCTGGGTCGAGGCGGCAGCCGCCCAGCAGACGTTCCCGAAGGTCCCGGCCCCGCCCCGCGGCGAGGTCACCGTCTCGGGCCGGCTCAAGGCGGACGAGACGACGAGCGCCAGCGGCATCAAGGACCTCGATGGTCTGCCGGACCGCCAGGTGATGCTGATCAACAGTTCCCAGCAGGCGCACCTGCTCGGCCGTCCGGTGCTGGGCGGGTACATCGAGCTCACCGACCCCGCGCCCTCCGACGGCAGCCCGGAGACGATCGCCGCGCCCGACGACAGCTCGATCGGCCCCCACATGGCGTACGCCGTCCAGTGGTGGCTCTTCGCCGCCGGGGTCCCCGTGGGCTGGGTCGTTCTCGTGCGCCGCGAGAAGCGCGACCGCGAGCAGGCCGCCGAGGACGCCGCGACGGCGGCACAGCCGGAACCCGCGGCCGCCTGAGGGCACGGACGTCCGGGTCTGTTCGCACCGGTTTCGCTGCTTAGCGGGGCACAGGTTCGGGAAGACGCCCAGCGTGACCCCACGTATCGAGGACTACGCCCTCATCGGCGATCTCCAGACGGCCGCCCTGGTGGGCAGGAACGGTTCTGTCGACTGGCTCTGCCTGCCCCGCTTCGACTCGGGTGCCTGCTTCGCGGCCCTGCTCGGCGACGAGGAGAACGGCCACTGGCGCATCGCCCCCCAGGGCACCGACAGCACCGACACCTGCACCCGGCGCGCGTACGTGGAGGACTCCCTGGTTCTGGAGACGTTCTGGGAGACCAGGACGGGCACCGTCAAGGTCATCGACTTCATGCCGCAGCGCGACAAGGCGCCCGACGTCATGCGGATCGTCGAGGGGGTCAGCGGCAGCGTCGACATGAGCTCGGTCCTGCGACTGCGGTTCGACTTCGGCTCCGTGGTCCCGTGGATGCGCCGCTCGCACGGCCACCGGGTGGCCGTCGCGGGCCCCGACTCCGTCTGGCTGCGCAGCGAGCCGGAGGTCAAGACGTGGGGCCAGCAGATGAGCACATGCTCCTCCTTCACGGTCGCCGAGGGCGAGAGCGTGGCCTTCGTCCTCACCTGGCACCCCTCGCACTCCCCCCGCCCGAAGCTGATCGACCCCCACAAGTCCCTGAAGCACACCCTCTCCGACTGGGCGAAGTGGTCGGCCAAGTGCACCTACCACGGCAGGCACCGGGAGGCGGTGCTCCGCTCCCTGATCACCCTGAAGGCGCTGACCTACGCCCCCACGGGCGGGATCGTGGCGGCGCTCACGACGTCGCTCCCGGAGGAGATCGGCGGCGTGCGGAACTGGGACTACCGCTACTGCTGGCTGCGGGACTCCACGCTCACCCTGGCCGCCATGGTCTCGGCCGGGTACGTGGAGGAGGCGGCCGCATGGCGGGACTGGCTGCTGCGGGCGGTGGCCGGTGACCCCGCCGACCTCCAGATCATGTACGGCCTCGCCGGGGAGCGCAGGCTCCCCGAGACGGAGCTGCCGTGGCTGAGCGGCTACGAGAACTCGGCTCCGGTCCGTACGGGCAACGCCGCCGTGCGGCAGCTCCAGCTCGACGTGTACGGCGAGGTGATCGACTCGCTCAGGCTGGCCCGGGAGGCCGGCCTCGACGACAAGCCGCACGCCTGGAACCTGCAGCTCAGTCTGCTCGGCTTCCTGGAGTCCACCTGGCGCGAGCCCGACGAGGGCCTGTGGGAGGTCCGCGGCCCACGCCGCCACTTCGTGCACTCCAAGGTGATGGCCTGGGTCGCGGCCGACCGGGCGGTCCGCACCCTGGAGGAGAACCCGCGCCTGCCGGGCGACGCCGATCGGTGGCGCGCCATGCGGGACGCCGTGCACGCCGAGGTCTGTGAGAAGGGCTACGACCCCGTGCGCAACACCTTCACCCAGTACTACGGCTCCCGGGAGCTGGACGCCTCGACGCTCCTCATCGTGCGCACCGGTTTCCTGCCGCCCGACGACCCCCGGGTGGCGGGGACCGTGGACGCGGTACGCGGCGAGCTCGCGCACGACGGCCTCATCCGTCGCTACAGCACGGCGGGCAGGTCCGTGGACGGCCTCCCGGGCGACGAGGGGGCCTTCCTCGCCTGCTCGTTCTGGCTGGTCGACGCCCTGTGGCGGACGGGCCGCACGGACGAGGCCGAGGAGCTCTTCGAACGGCTGCTGGAGCTGCGCAACGACGTGGGGCTGCTGGCCGAGGAGTACGACCCGGTGGCCGGGCGCCAGCTGGGGAACTACCCCCAGGCGTTCAGCCACGTCGGCCTGGTGAACAGCGCGGTCGACCTCGGCCGTGAGGACTTGGCAGGATAGGGCCATGGATCTTGGACTGAAGGACCGTGTCTACATCGTCACCGGTGCCACCCGCGGACTGGGCAACGCCACCGCGCACGCACTCGCCGCCGACGGGGCGAAGGTGATCATCTCCGGCCGTGACGAGAAGAGCGCCGCCGAGGCCGCCGCCGAACTGGGCCCCGACGCGGTCGGACTCGCCGCGGACAACGCCGATCCGCTGGCCGCCCGCCGCCTGGTGGACGCGGCGAAGGAACGCTTCGGCAGGCTGGACGGCATTCTCGTCAGCGTCGGCGGCCCCGCGCCGGGTTTCCTGGCCGACAACACGGACGACCAGTGGCAGTCGGCCTTCGAGTCGGTCTTCCTCGGCGCCGTGCGTCTGGCCCGCACGGCGGCCGAGGCGCTCGGCGAGGGCGGTGTCATCGGCTTCGTCCTGTCCGGTTCGGTGCACGAGCCGATCGCCGGCCTGACGATCTCCAACGGACTGCGCCCCGGCCTCGCCGGCTTCGCCAAGTCCCTCGCGGACGAGCTCGGCCCGCGCGGCATCCGGGTCGTGGGTGTGCTGCCTTCCCGGATCGACACGGACCGGGTGCGCGAGCTCGACGCCCTGTCAGGCGACGCGGAGGCCTCCCGTACGGCCAACGAGGCGCGCATCCCGCTGCGCCGGTACGGCACCCCTGAGGAGTTCGGGAAGACCTCGGCCTTCCTGCTCTCCCCCGCCGCCTCCTACCTGACCGGCATCATGGTGCCGGTCGACGGCGGAGCCCGGCACGGCTTCTGACGGCGCCGCCGGGAGGCGCCCGGTCAGTTCACCCGCTCCGCGCGGTGCTTGACCGCCTTCAGACGGACCTCGGCGGGCAGTTCGTCCAGCCCGGCCGAGGTCCGCGCGTGGGTCAGCGCCCCCTCGGAGAGGCCGCGCAGCACCGGCCCCGGGGACGCGTGCGGCTCCATCAGCAGCCGGACCCCGGCCTTCGGGGCGGTGCGGCGGCCGGTCAGCGCCACCTTGGCCTCGGAGACCCCGTCCAGGGCTCCCGCCTCGGTGCCGAGCACACTCTCCAGGGCCCTGCCGCGCAGCAGCGCGCCCTCGCCGTCGCCGCTGTCGACCAGCACTTCAGAGAGGCGGCCGCGGCGCAGCTGGGCGAGCAGCCACCACAGCGCGAGGACCACCAGGACGGCGAGGACCGCGATGACGGCGGGCCACCACCAGCCCTCGTCCCGCCATCTGGTCCGGTCTGCCTTGCTCAGCAGCACGTCGTCCGTGCCGTCCCAGGGCCACCAGGAGGGCATGGACAGGCCGAGCCCCGTCGCGAGGACGGCGCCGCCCACGACGACGAGGACCAGCCCTGCCAGGCCGAGCAGGAGCCGGTTGACGGTCTTGATCACGGCGTCACCCCTTCTTCGCCGGGCGGCGTACGCGCACCGAGAGGCCGGGCGGCTTCGCCAGGTCCAGTTCACCGACGGCGGTCCCCAGGACGGTGTCCAGGTCGGCCCTGACGTCATCGAGTTCACGGAAGTGCGAGACCGCTCGCACGGTCGCCTTGTGACGGCTCATCCTCACCCCGACGGACTGCACTCCGGCCACCTCCATGGCCCGGTCGCGCAGGACGAGGGCGGCGGCGTTCCGGTCGAGTCCGCCCCGTACGCCGGAATGCCGGCGGTTCATGGGGAGCAGCGCGCGCAGTCCGGGGGTCGAAGCCAGCAGGAGGAGCCAGAGGCCGAGGGCGGCGGCCAGCGCGGATCCCGCCAGGACCCACACATCGTCGAGGTGACGGCTCGCCAGGTCGTCGGCGACGGAGCGCCGCCACCGCATGGCGGGGTGGCCGGCCCGCACCGCCGCGATGTCGTAGAGCAGGAGTCCCGCGCCGCCGAGGAGGATCAGCGCGACCAGCGCCGCGGGGATCCTGCGCCCGGACCAGAACCGACCGGCCCTGCCGCCCGGCTGCGCCTGCCCTGCGGCGGGCTCGTAGGTCGAGCCCGACGCCGACTGGTCCATCTCGAGCACGCCGCCGGAAGGCGCCGCCTCGATGGTGGGCAGGCGCCGCGTGCTGTTCTCGGGTTCCTGGGGCTCGTTCATCGGATGCTCCCCTCCGGTGCGGTGCCCGCTCCCGGCACGTGCAGCCGTTCGACCTGCACCGCCACCTCGGGCACCTCCATCCCCGCCAGGGCTCCTACCCGCTCGGCCACCCGACGACGCACCGCACCGCACTGACGGCCGATGTCGCAGGGGTAGGCCAGATCGAGGCTGACCCGCACCCGGGCGGTGTCACGGTGCACGGTGACGGTGGCGCGCGGTGCGGCGGCGCCCACGGGCCGCTCGTCCACGGCCTCCTTCGCCGCCTGAGCGGCGATCTTCGCGACGACCCGGTCGGCGATCCGGGTCTGCCCGCGCTCAGCGGCCTCGACCCGGCCCGTCACGCCCGTCACCGTCGCCGGTCGCCGCGCTCGCGACTCCGGAAGAAGTCGCCGGGTTCCAGGTCGCCGTCGAGGAAGCGGCCGGCGACGAAGCCGACCGCGCCCAGCGCGGCCACCAGAAGGAAGGCCCCGAACCCGCCGAAGTACCCGGCGAAACCGAGCGCCATGCCGGCCACCATGCCGACCACAGCCATGCTCATCGTGTGCTCCTCAACTGCCGCGCGGGGAAGGCCTACTGGACGCGTGACTCGGACTCGTCCTCGTCGTCGTCCTCGTCGGGCAGCTTGACGTCGCTCACGGCGATGTTGACCTCGACGACTTCCAGTCCGGTCATCCGCTCGACCGCCGCGATGACGTTCTCGCGCACGTCGCGCGCCACCTCGGCGATCGCCACGCCGTAGTCGACGACGATCTCCAGGTCGAGGGCGGCCTGCGATTCGCCGACCTCCGCCTTGACCCCGCGGGACACGGACTTGTTGCCGCCGGGCACCCGGTCGCGTACGGCGCCGAAGGTCCGGGAGAGGCCGCTGCCCATCGCGTGGACACCGACGACGTCCCGTGCCGCCATTCCGGCGATCTTCTCGACCACGCCGTCGGCGATGGTGGTACGGCCGCGCGTCGCGGGTGCGCCCCCGCCGCGCTTGCTGAACTGGCTCTGCCTGCCGTCGTCCCCGCCGGTCACACTGCCGGGGCTGTCGGGCCGGTTCCGCTGTGGGCTCTCGGTCATCGCCGCTCTTCCCTTCGGGGCGGGTTAACTTCCGTGGCCCACAGTAAGTGCGCTTGCCCGGTCCCGCGCCGTGGATGGGGCAGGGTGGAGCAATGACAACGGCTGACAGCCCGTACCGGGCCGATGGATGGACCGCCGCGGTACGCCAACGGCTAGGACTGGGGAGACTGCTCCCTCTGGGCGGCCCCGCCGACGGCTCCTGGATCGCCGAACGGGCGGCGGCGGCTGTGCTGCGGGACGCCGCGGCCGGTTCGGGGGCCGTCCTGGGGACGCTCAGGATCGCGCCGGCCGCGGAGGACCACGCCGTGGAGCCGGTGGTGCCCGGACCTCCGAGTGCGCTGCCGCCCGTACCGCTGAGGATCGAGGCCGGTTTCGCCGCGACGGCGCGGCGGCCCCTGCACACCACCGCGGACGCGCTGCGCGCCGCACTGCTGACAGCGGCTGCCCAGCGGCTCGGGCTCGTGGTCGACGAGGTGGACCTGCGGGTGACGGAACTGCTGGAGGAGGAGCCCCGGCCGGTCCCGGAGCCGCCCTCCGTCGTGCGTGCGGCGGAGCCGGACGGTGCCGCAGGGACGGCGGCGGCCGGGGTCCCCGGCGTCGTGTCGCTGACCCAGGTACTGGGCAGCGCGGCGCAGCACGCGCGGGGTCATGTCCGGGTGGAGCTCGCGACGGCCGGGGACCACCGGGCCCTGGATGTGGCGCGGGCGGTGCGCGGGGCGGTGGCCGGGGCCGTGGAGGGCCGTCCGACGGTCGCCGTGCTGGTGACCGCCGTCGTGGACCCCGCCTGACCCGGCCCCGCCGTCCGGCGGGGCCGGGCGCGTCGGACGTTCAGTCGGCGAGGCCGGCCAGGTCGCGCAGGCGGCGGCCCTGGGCGGCCCGCTCGGCGGTGCGCTGCTCCTCGTACGTACGCGAGAGGGCGCCGCTCAGCAGTGCCTTCGTCTCGACGACCGCGTCGCGGGGGGCGGCGAGCAGGGCCGCCGCCAGGTCGCGTGCCGCCGCGTCGAGCTGGTCCGCAGGCACCACGAGATTGGCGAGGCCGGTGCGCTCGGCCTCGTCGGCGTGCACGAAGCGGCCGGTGGCGCAGATCTCGAGCGCGCGGGAGTACCCCACGAGGTTCACCAGGGGATGGGTGCCCGTGAGGTCGGGAACCAGACCGAGGCTGGTCTCGCGCATGGCGAACTGCACGTCCTCGGCCGCGATGCGGAGATCGCAGGCGAGGGCGAGCTGGAAGCCGGCACCGATCGCGTGGCCCTGGACGGCCGCGACCGACACGATGTCGTTGCGGCGCCACCAGGTGAACGCCTCCTGGTACTCGGCGATGGTCGCGTCGAGCTCGGCCTCGGGGCCGCGCGCCATGTCGAGGAAGGACGGCTCACCGTCGAATCCCTCGGGTGCGAACGCCTGCCGGTCGAGGCCCGCGGAGAAGGACTTGCCCTCGCCGCGCAGCACGACGACCCGCACGCTGCCGGGGAGCGCCCGTCCGGCCTCTGCCAACGCCCGCCACAGAGCGGGAGACTGAGCGTTGCGCTTGGCCGGGTTGGTGAGCGTCACCGTGGCAACCGCGTCATCGACGGTGAGCCGTACGCCGTCCTTGTCGAGCACAGAGTCGAGCGAGGTCATGGAGCCCCTCCGGATCGGGTGCTGTCAGCACTTACTGGCAAGTACTGAACAGTAACCACCCGGACGACCTGATGGTCGGCCGGGTGGCCACCCGGTGTTCCGGTGAGCTCGCGGAGCCGGCCGGGGCCGGCTCCTGACCGCTGCCCGCCGTCAGGCCGTAGCGGCCTTCTTGCCTCGAGTCGCTCCGCCGCGTCCCCGCAGCGTGACTCCGGACTCGCTGAGCATCCGGTGGACGAATCCGTAGGAGCGGCCGGTTTCCTCGGCCAGCGCCCGGATGCTCGCACCGGAGTCGTACTTCTTCTTCAGGTCTGCCGCGAGCTTGTCACGCGCGGCGCCGGTAACCCGGCTGCCCTTCTTCAGAGTCTCGGCCACCCGTGCCTCCTCAAGGAAGTGCGCTCTGGACTCTCATGATCACCCCTCCCGGGCTTCCTGGCCACCCATTCGGCAAGGTAGGTACGACCGGTTTCCGCGTCCGGAAGCGGTCCGACACAAGCGGAATCCCTAGTTCCCAAGGGCCGGAGAGCCCGGCGGGAGGCGCTGCGGCAAAAACGGCCAGGTCAGGGCCGTACGGGGTGAGGTGGCCTGAAATGAGTGCGCCCGGCAGCTATCTGCCGGGCGCCGCGCCGGGGTACGAGACCCGCTCACCCAGATGATGGATCACCGATGGGCCGAATGATCCAGACGCGTTGGATCACCGGGCTCCGCACCGGATCCGGGAGCCCCACCGGGTCAGGCGAGGGCGACGAGGTCCCGGTAGTCCGCACCCCAGAGGTCCTCGACCCCGTCCGGCAGCAGGATGATCCGCTCCGGCTGGAGCGCCTCGACCGCGCCCTCGTCGTGGGTGACGAGGACGACCGCGCCCTTGTACGTGCGAAGGGCCCCGAGGATCTCCTCGCGGCTGGCCGGGTCGAGGTTGTTCGTGGGCTCGTCGAGCAGCAGCACGTTGGCGGAGGAGACGACGAGCGTCGCCAGGGCGAGCCGGGTCTTCTCGCCGCCGGAGAGCACTCCGGCGGGCTTGTCCACGTCGTCACCGGAGAAGAGGAACGAACCGAGCGTCTTGCGGACCGCGACGAGGTCGAGGTCGGGCGCCGCGGAGCGCATGTTCTCCAGGACGGAGCGGTCCGGGTCGAGGGTCTCGTGCTCCTGCGCGTAATAGCCGAGCTTGAGGCCGTGGCCCTCGATGACCTCGCCGGTGTCGGGCTTCTCGGCCCCGCCGAGAAGGCGCAGCAGGGTCGTCTTGCCGGCGCCGTTGAGGCCGAGGATCACGACACGGGAGCCCTTGTCGATGGCCAGGTCCACGTCGGTGAAGATCTCGAGCGACCCGTAGGACTTGGACAGGCCCTCCGCCATCAGGGGGGTCTTGCCGCACGGAGAGGGGTCGGGGAAGCGCAGCTTGGCGACCTTGTCCGAGACCCGTACGGCCTCCAGGCCCGAGAGCAGCCGGTCGGCGCGCTTGGCCATGTTCTGGGCGGCGACGGTCTTGGTCGCCTTGGCGCGCATCTTGTCGGCCTGCGCGTTGAGGGTCGCGGCCTTCTTCTCGGCGTTCTGACGCTCGCGCTTGCGGCGCTTCTCGTCGGCCTCGCGCTGCTGCTGGTAGAGCTTCCAGCCCATGTTGTAGATGTCGATCTGGGCTCGGTTGGCGTCGAGGTAGAACACCTTGTTGACCACGGTCTCCACGAGCTCGACGTCGTGGGAGATCACGATGAAGCCGCCGCGGTAGCTCTTGAGGTAGTCACGCAGCCAGACGATCGAGTCCGCGTCGAGGTGGTTGGTGGGCTCGTCGAGGAGCAGCGTGTCGGCGTCCGAGAACAGGATGCGGGCGAGCTCGACACGGCGTCGCTGGCCGCCGGAGAGGGTGTGCAGGGGCTGGCCGAGCACTCGGTCGGGCAGGCTGAGCGCGGCGGCGATGGTGGCGGCCTCGGCCTCGGCGGCGTATCCGCCCTTGGTGAGGAACTCCGTCTCCAGACGCTCGTACCGCTTCATCGCCTTCTCACGGGTGGCGCCCTTGCCGTTCGCCATCCGCTCCTCGTTCTCCCGCATCTTGCGCAGGATCTCGTCGAGTCCGCGGGCCGAGAGGATGCGGTCGCGGGCCAGGACGTCGAGGTCACCGGTGCGCGGGTCCTGCGGGAGGTAGCCCACCTCACCGCTGTTGGTGATGGTGCCGCCGGCGGGGGTCCCCTCGCCCGCGAGGCACTTGGTGAGGGTGGTCTTGCCCGCGCCGTTGCGGCCGACCAGACCGATGCGGTCACCCTTGGCGATACGGAAGGACGCGTTTTCGATGAGGATGCGGGCGCCGGCGCGCAGCTCGATGCCGGAAGCGGTGATCACGGAAATACTCCAGGGCGGTATGGACGGCGGAGGGACAGCGGGCTCACGACTCGACGCCGTCTAGTGCACAAGGAGAATTGCCATGGGACTCAGTCTACTGGCGGTGTCCACGTGCTCCTCCGCATGCTCCCGGTCCGTCACCGCGCCACCGCGCCCTGTCGCGCGCATGGGCATACCTGGACGAACCATTCGATACCCGACCCAGGGGTGCGCGGTCGCCGGGGGCCTCTCCACGCTTCCGCAGGCAGCGGCCTCCCGTGGGATCCCGTGCAGGCGGCCGCGCCGGGGCGCCACCTCCGACCGCCGCTGTCGGTGGCCGGTGCGAGACTGAGACGGAGATCACATAGCAACGGTGCGTGTGAGCTGGAGAGGGTGAGCGTGATGGCAGGCGCGAACGGCGTTCCCACGATTTTCCCGACGATTCTGTACGAGGACGCGAAGGCCGCGATCGGCGTGCTCACGCAGGCCCTGGGGTTCACCGAGGAAGCGGTGTACGAGGGCGCGGACGGCAGCGTCCTGCACGCCGAGCTGTCCTGCGGCAACGGCAGGGTGATGCTCGGCTCCAAGGGGGGCGAGGGTGTCTTCGCCCGCGCGATGTCGGGCGCCGGACCCGCCGGGGTCTACGTGGTCGTGGACGAGGTGGACGAGCACCACGCGCGGGCGGTGGAGCACGGCGTGGAGATCCTGATGCCGCCCACGGACCAGGACTACGGCTCCCGCGACTACATGGCGCGGGACGGCGAGGGCAACGTCTGGAGTTTCGGGACGTACGCCCCGGGGTCGTCGGGCTGACCGCCCCGGGGCCGTGTGTCCTCGCGGTGTTCAGACCCCGCCGGTGTGCACCTGGAAGGCCGCCCGGCGCACGGCCTTGGCGAGGGCCGGGTCCGGGTGGGCCGCGGCCAGGGCGACCAGCACCTGGACGGTCCGTGGATGCCCGACGGCACGCACCTCGTCCAGGAGCGCGGGGACCGTGCCCTGGACGGCGGAGTCGAGATGGCGGACCAGCAGGCCCGTCTCGCCGTGGTCGGCCACGGCGGCGGCGGTGTCGACCCAGAGCCAGGTGGCTTCCTCGCGGCTGAGGACGTCCTGGGCGTCGTCCGGGTCGGTGCCCTCGTACTCGGCGAGCCAGAGCAGGGCGTACGGGCGCAGCGGCGCCTCGGTGACGACGGAGCGGACGACCGGCTCCGCGGGGGCGCCGACGACGCGCAGCGCCTCGAAGGCCAGGCCGCGCAGCAGGGCGTCCTCGCCCCGTGCGACGGCCAGCAGCTCGGCCACGGCGCTGCCGACGGGCCGGGCGGCGAGCCAGGCCCGGTATTCGGCGCGGGCCGGGCCGGGGGTGAGGCGGGCGCAGCCGAGCAGCATGTCGGCGGCGGACTGCTCGATGTTGCCGGCCGGGCTCTGGGCGGCGACGCAGATCTGCTCGAGCTTGACCCAGACCGCCCAGTTGCCCAGCGGGGTGAGGGTGGCGTGACCGGCGCCGAGCGTGAGGGCTCCGACGGAGGCGAGGCCCTCCAGCGCCCAGTCGAGCAGGAGCGCGTTCAGGTCGGCGGGGTGCCCGGCGGGCGGGACGGGCCGCTCCTGCGGCCCGTAGGGCACCTCGCACCGCTCCTCGTGGAGTTCGGCCACGCGCTGGCCGAGCAGGTCGAGGAGCGCGGGCACGGTGACGGGGCCCGCCGAGAGCTGGAGGAGGGAGAGCACCTGGGGCACGGCCTCGACGGCTTCCGCCACGGCGGTCGCCTCGATGCCGTCGGGTGAGGCGTGGACGAGGGACCAGGCGTCGAAGAGCGCCACCCAGCCGCGGAGCACGGCGGAGTCGTCCCGGTCCCAGGCACGCAGCCGCCAGCCGGGGCGGGCGGTGTCGCCGTGCAGCTCGATGAGTCCGGCCAGCCTGGCCCGGTCCCAGCCGGCCCGCACCTGGGCCGGGGGCAGTTCCAGCGCGGCGGAGGCCCGTCGCAGGGCCTGGGCGGCGAGGGGGGCGGAGCCCGTACTCGTACCGTCCGCGGCCCAGTGGGCGATCCGTACGGCGTCGGCGAGCACGGCCCTGGCCTGGCGTGCCAGTTCCGCCGGGGGCGGTGTGCCCTCGGGTGGGCGGGGGGCCGGCCGGGTGCGCCGGGTCGTCACGGCCTTACGGGCGGTCGCCTGGGGTCGCGGGCGGACAAGTCGCAGCCTGGAGTCGCGCGGGGTACGGGACGTCACGGGAGCAGTCTTGCCTCTGACGGGCCGAAAGCCCAAACGGAAGCCGTGTCACCAGGGTTCGGCGGGCTTCGGGGCCGGGTCACCAACCGGGCGGTTCCGGCCCATCAGCTCACATCAGGGGCGTGAGGAAGCGCCGGAGCGCCTCTTCGTAGCCGGCCGGGTCGGCATTCCACATCGCCGCATGCGGAGCCTGCGCCACGGAGTGCAGGGTCACCAGGTCGGGCCGGCGTGCGGCGAGTTCCCGGGACGGCTGCCAGGGGGCCAGCGTGTCGTCGGGTCCGTGGACGATCAGGGTGGGGGCGTGCAGGGCCGTCGGCACCGAGGTGTCCAGGAGCGGGGCACCGCGCAGACCGGTCTGCCCCTGGGCCGCGCGGACCGCGAGGGGCAGCAGCGCGGCGGGGACACCCCGCGCCGAGGCCAGCGCCCGCAGGGTGACCCGCCAGTCGAGGACCGGGGAGTCGAGGACGAGACCGCGGACGCGGTCGCGGAGCGCGGAGTTGACGGCCGCGTGCAGGGCCATCGAGGCGCCGGTCGACCAGCCGTGGAGGATCACGCCCTCGGCCCCGTAGCGCACCGCGTAGCGGATGGCCGCGTCGAGGTCGCGCCACTCGGACTCGCCGAGGTGGGTGAGCCCGTCCGGGGAGCGCGGGGCGCCCGGGTCGCCCCGGTAGGCCAGGTCGAGCACCGGGAACTGCTGGTCGTGGAGGAACCCCATCACGTTGAGGGGGTGGTCCCTGGTGGTGCCGAGACCGTGCACGGTGATCACCCAGGTGTCGCGGGCCCCGGGCACGAACCAGGCGGGCAGGGCTCCGAGCTCTCCGGGGACCTCGACCTCCTTGTACGCGAGGCCGAGGGCGGCGAGGGGGTCTCCGCGGTGGAGCTCCGGGGTGAGGCGGACCCGGGTGCCCGGCTTCAGGCTGCCGAGGGTGACGCGTTCCAGCCGGCGTACGACGGTGTCGGCGGAGGCGCCGGAAGAGCCGGGCGGCTGATCCGCCGCCGGGCCGACGACCGCGTGGACGCCCCGGCCGGCCAGGCCGTAGGTACCGGGGCGCAGCGCGGAGAAGGAGCGGGTCAGGGTGACCTGCCCGGCGGCGGTGGCGTGCACCGTGAGACGGCGGTCGGCCGGGAAGGGACGCGGCGAGGACGCCCCGAGGGCGACGTCGCTGGCGTAGCGGCCGGCGGCGACCGCTGCCGCGCCGGCGCCGAGGATCGAGGTTGCGGCCACTGCCGCCGCTGTTGCCTGGCGCACGGCTCCAGTGTCCTGGGCCTGGGCGCCCTCTGCCAGTGGGCAGGGGCCGTACGGAGCGGCGCCCCGGGTTCAGCCGGGCTGGCCGTAGCCCTCCAGGGCCTCCTGCACGTCACGCAGCTGGGCGGCGGAGAGGAGGGCGGGGCTGTGGCCGGGCACGGAGCTCGCGGTGAGCCAGAGCCTGCACATCCATTCGAGCTGGGCGGTGCGGTCGTAGGCCTCGTCGAGGGTGCTGCCGTACGTGACGGTCCCGTGGTTCCGCAGGAGGCAGCCGGTGCGGCCGCGCAGCGCGGTCAGCATGTTGTCGGCGAGCTCCCGCGTCCCGTAGCGCGCGTAGGCGGCCGTGCGGACGGGGCCGCCCATCATGGCGGCGGCGTAGTGGATGAGCGGCACCTCGTGGACGAGGGTGGAGACAGCGGTGGCGTGCACCGCGTGGGTGTGGACGACGGCTGCGGCGTCGCTCTCGCGGTAGACGGCCAGATGGAGCGCCAGCTCGCTGGTCGGGACGAGGCCGCCGAGGACCTGACGCCCTTCGAGGTCGACGCCGACGGCGTCGCCGGGACCCAGGCGGTCGTAGGGAACCCCGCTGGGGGTGACCAGCACGATGTCGCCGACCCGGGCCGAGACGTTGCCCGAGGTGCCGACCACCAGGCCGTCCGCCGCCGTCCGCCGGGCCGTCGCGACGACTCCGTGCCACGCCTGTTCGATCGCGTCCTGCCGCTCGTCACCCATGCGGGGATCCTAGGGGTGGTGACCGATGTCTCTTCCGGGGGACACATCGGGCCGAGGGATGACGACAGGTGCGGGGCCGGCCCCGGCCCACGCCCCGCCCACGCCCCGCCCACGCCCGGCCCACGCCCCGGAGCGAGAGCCTCCGGATGTTCTCCGCGCACACAAGCGGAACCGGCACACACGGTTGGGGTCACCACGCCGCCCTGCCCAGTTCATCTTCCGTTCACCCTGGTTGCTTACGTTCCACGTGCCAATGACGTCGAACGATTGCCTGGGTAAATGGAACACATCACGCTGCTGCTCGCGATCGTGATCGTGACAGCTCTCGTGTTCGATTTCACGAACGGTTTCCACGACACCGCCAACGCGATGGCCACCACCATCTCGACCGGCGCTCTCAAGCCCAAGACAGCGGTGGCCATGTCCGCCGTTCTCAACCTCGTCGGCGCGTTCCTGTCGGTGGAGGTCGCCAAGACGATCTCCGGCGGGATCATCAACGAGAACGGCCTCAGAACCGAGGTCATCTTCGCGGCGCTCGTCGGCGCGATCCTGTGGAACCTGCTGACCTGGCTGGTCGGCCTGCCCTCCAGTTCCTCCCACGCACTCTTCGGCGGCCTCATCGGTGCCGCGGTGATGTCGGCCGGCTGGTCCTCGATCAACGGCGGCACCGTCGTCACGAAGGTCCTGCTGCCCGCGATCGCCGCGCCCCTCGTCGCGGGTGTCGCCGCACTGCTGGCCACGAAGCTGACGTACCGCCTCAACCGGAAGATCACCGACGAGGCCCAGCTGAAGTCGACCGCCAAGGGCTACCGCGCGGGCCAGATCGCCTCCGCGGGTCTCGTCTCGCTCGCCCACGGCACCAACGACGCGCAGAAGACCATGGGCATCATCACCCTGGCCCTGGTCACCGGCGGCGTCCTCTCCCCCGGCTCCAACCCGCCGGTCTGGGTCATCGCCTCCGCCGGTATCGCCATCGCGCTGGGCACCTACCTCGGCGGCTGGCGCATCATCCGCACCATGGGCAGCGGCCTCACCGACCTCCGCCCGCCGCAGGGCTTCGCCGCCCAGACGAGCGCGGCCACGGTCATCCTGGCCTCCTCGCACCTCGGCTTCTCCCTCTCGACCACCCAGTCCTGCTCCGGCGCGGTGATGGGCGCGGGCCTCGGACGCAAGGGGGGCGTGGTCCGCTGGTCCACCGCCACCCGGATGTTCGTCGCCTGGGGCCTGACGCTTCCGGCCGCCGGCCTGGTCGGCGCGGGAGCCGAGTTCCTGACCAAGCAGGGCCCCTGGGGTGTCGCGGTGGTCGCCGTCCTGCTCGTCGCCGGATCGGGCGCCATCTGGCTCCTGTCGCGCCGCAAGCCGGTCGACCACACCAACGTGAACGAGGGCGCCTCCGAACCCGCGGGCGTCGTCACGACCGCCATCGCGGCCGTCAGCCCGCCGCCCGTCGGCGTGGCCGTCCCGGAACTCAAGACCACGATCCCCGCCCCGGACACCCAGGCCGACCCGGCCCGACCGGCCACGGTGTAAGGACAGAACCGCATGAACATCGACTGGGCAGCTCTCGCTTCCGTCTTCGGCGTCAGCCTCGTGATCACCGTCGCGCTCGTCGGCCTCTTCACCCTCGGCATCACGGGCCTCGCCAGGCAGACGTCCACGTCCCAGGGCTCCGGCGCCGGAGCCCTGGCGCGCACCGGCGCGTACGCCTGCTTCGCGCTGTGCGCGGCGGCGGTCGCGTACGGGATCTACCTGATCGTCGCCTGATCACCCGCGCGGACGCGCACCGGGCCGGACACACCGAGGTGTGTCCGGCCCGGTGTGCGTCTCAGCACACTGAAGCCTCGCAGGTCAACGGCAGGTTGACGGGCGTTCACGGGGCGTGGTGGACTGCCGGAGCCATTACGGCGACAGGAGAGGAAGCCGGTGCGAATCCGGCGCGGTCCCGCCACTGTCACCGGGGAGCAGCCTCCACACGGAAGCCACGGCCCGCCACCGCGGACCGGAAGGCCGGAGGACGTGCGGATCCGGGGAGCCAGGAGACTCTCGTCGCCGGTCACGTCGAACCAGGGCGCGGACCCTGAGTGAGGACACACGCCATGTCTGGCTGCCCTGCGTCGGTCGGCGCACCACCTGTCACGAAGGCCCTTCGAGGCGCGACGGCCGGCTGAGCGGTGCGAGCCGACCGCGTCTTCGCGTACGGCGCCGTCGCCGGCCTGATCGGCGACCTGCTGCTCGGTGATCCCCGGCGTGGCCACCCCGTCGCCGCCTTCGGGCGCGCCGCGGCGGGCGTCGAGGGCCGGCTGTGGCGCGACCACCGCGGCTGGGGCGCCCTGCACACGCTCGTCTGCGCCGGAGGCGCCACGGGCGCCGCCGCGCTGGCCGCCCGTGCCGTACGGAACCGTCCCGCCGCCGCCGTGGCACTGACGGCCGCCGCCACGTGGTCCGTCGTCGGGGGTACGTCGCTGGGCCGGGAGGCCCGCGCCATCGGCGGCGCGCTGGAGGCCGGGGACATCGAGCTGGCCCGCGAGCGGCTGCCGCATCTCTGCGGCCGCGATCCGCAGGCCCTGGACGGCCCCGGAATCGCCCGCGCGGTGGTGGAGTCCGTCGCCGAGAACACCTCCGACGCAGTGGTGGGGGCCCTGGTGTGGGGTGCCCTGGGCGGTGTACCGGGGCTGGTCGGCTTCCGGGCCGTCAACACGCTCGACGCCATGGTCGGGCACAAGTCGCCCCGCCACCGGCGCTACGGCTGGGCCTCGGCCCGGCTCGACGACCTGGCCGGCTGGCCGGGCGCGCGGCTGACCGCCGCGCTCGCCGTGGCCGCCGGAGGGCGTCCGCGCGAGGCCGTCCGGGCCTGGCGGGCGGACGCGGGGCGGCATCCGAGCCCCAACGCGGGCCCCGTGGAGGCCTCGTTCGCCGGAGCGCTCGGCGTGCGGCTCGGCGGGACACTCGCGTACGGCGGACGGGTGGAGCACCGGCCGGTGCTGAACGGGGAGGCCGGCCGGGAGGTGCGGGTCGCGGACATCGAACGCGCGGTGCGGCTGTCGCACCGGGTGAGTGTGCTGGCCCTCGCCGTGTGTGCGGCGGGGCGCCTGGCCATGGGACGGAGAGCCACATGAGCGGCGGGCTGCTGGTCGCCGGAACCACATCGGACGCGGGCAAGAGCGTCGTCACGGCCGGGATCTGCCGGTGGCTGGTCCGCCGGGGGGTGAAGGTCGCGCCGTTCAAGGCGCAGAACATGTCGCTGAACTCCTTCGTCACCCGCGAGGGGGCGGAGATAGGCCGCGCCCAGGCGATGCAGGCCCAGGCCGCCCGGGTGGAGCCGTCGGCGCTGATGAACCCGGTGCTGCTCAAGCCCGGCGGTGACCGCTCCAGCCAGGTCGTCCTGATGGGGAAGCCGGTCGGCGAGATGAGTGCGCGCGGCTACCACGGAGGGCGGCAGGAGGCGCTGCTGGGGACGGTCACGGACTGTCTGGAGCAGCTGCGCTCCACGTACGACGCGGTGATCTGCGAGGGGGCGGGCAGTCCGGCCGAGATCAATCTGCGGCGCACGGACATCGTCAACATGGGCATCGCGCGGGCCGCCCGCTTCCCGGTGCTGGTCGTCGGGGACATCGACCGCGGCGGTGTGTTCGCCTCGTTCTTCGGCACGACGGCGCTGCTGAGCCCCGAGGACCAGTCGCTGATCGCCGGGTATCTGGTCAACAAGTTCCGCGGTGACGTGTCGCTGCTGGAACCCGGCCTCGACATGCTGCTCGGTCTCACCGGGCGGCCGACGTACGGGGTTCTGCCCTACGCCCACGGGCTCGGCATCGACGAGGAGGACGGGCTGCGCGTCTCGATGCGCGGGACCGTACGGGAGTCGGTCGTGGCGCCCCCGCACGGCGAGGACGTACTGCGGGTCGCGGTGTGCGCCGTACCGCTGATGTCCAACTTCACCGACGTGGACGCCCTGGCGGCCGAGCCGGGTGTGGTGGTGCGGTTCGTGGACCGGGCCGAGGAGCTCGTCGACGCGGACCTCGTGATCGTGCCCGGGACACGCGGCACCGTGAAGGCGCTCGCGTGGCTGCGGGAGCGAGGACTCGCCGACGCGCTGCTCCGGCGGGCCGCCGAGGGGCGGCCCGTGCTGGGGATCTGCGGCGGTTTCCAGGTGCTCGGCGAGCGGATCGAGGACGACGTGGAGTCGCGGGCCGGTCTGGTCGAGGGGCTCGGGCTGCTGCCCGTACGCGTCCGCTTCGGCCGGGAGAAGGTCCTGGAGCGGCCCGTCGGGTCGGCGCTCGGGGAACCCGTGGAGGGGTACGAGATCCATCACGGGGTCGCCGACGTGCGGGGCGGTGAGCCTTTCCTGGACGGCTGCCGGGTGGGCTCGGTCTGGGGGACGCACTGGCACGGGTCGCTGGAGAGCGACGCGTTCCGGCGGGCGTTCCTGGGCGAGGTCGCGCGGGCCGCGGGGCGGCGGTTCACGGCGGCGCCGGACACCAGCTTCGGGGCGCTGCGGGAGGAACAGCTGGACCGGCTGGGTGACCTGATCGAGGAACACGCGGACACGGACGCGCTGTGGCGGCTGATCGAGGGCGGGGCGCCCGAGGGGCTGCCGTTCCTCGCTCCGGGGGCGCCCGCCGTGCCGGCTCCCCCGCGTGCGGCGCCCGGTGCGGCCGGCCCGGAACGTACTGATGTGATCGCTACAGAGGAGGCTCCGTGAGCACGCCGTATCCCTTCACCGCCATCGTCGGGCAGGACGATCTACGGCTGGGGCTCCTGCTCAACGCCGTCAGTCCCGCCGTCGGCGGGGTGCTGGTCCGGGGTGAGAAGGGGACCGCCAAGTCCACCGCCGTGCGGGCGCTCGCCGCGCTCATGCCGGAGGTGGCGGTCGTGGCGGGGTGCCGCTTCTCCTGCGACCCCGGAGCGCCCGACCCGGCGTGTCCCGACGGCCCCCACGAGGCGGCGGCGGGCGTGTCGCGCCCGGCGCGGACCGTGGAGCTGCCGGTCGGGGCGTCGGAGGACCGGCTCGTCGGGGCGCTGGACATCGAGCGGGCGCTGTCGGAGGGTGTGAAGGCCTTCGAACCGGGGCTCCTCGCCGACGCCCACCGCGGGATCCTGTACGTGGACGAGGTCAACCTCCTCCACGACCACCTGGTGGACCTGCTGCTCGACGCCGCGGCCATGGGCGCCTCGTACGTCGAGCGCGAGGGTGTCTCCGTACGGCACGCCGCCCGCTTCCTGCTGGTCGGGACGATGAACCCGGAGGAGGGCGAGCTCCGTCCCCAGCTGCTGGACCGCTTCGGGCTGACCGTCGAGGTGGCCGCCTCGCGCGAGACGGACCTGCGGGTCGAGGTCGTACGGCGCAGGCTCGCCTACGACGACGATCCGGCCGGCTTCGCCGCACGGTGGGCGGACGAGGAGGCCGCGTTGCGCGAGCGGATCACCGCCGCGCGCGCCCTGCTGCCCCGTGTGGTGCTCGGCGACGGCGTGTTGCGGCAGATCGCGGCGACGTGCGCGGCCTTCGAGGTCGACGGGATGCGCGCCGACATCGTCATGGCGCGTACGGCGACGGCGCTGGCCGCGTGGGCGGGGCGGGACGAGGTCGTCGCTGACGACGTCCGGCAGGCCGCGCTCCTGGCGCTCCCCCACCGGCGCCGGCGCAATCCGTTCGACGCGCCCGGCCTGGACGAGGACAAGCTGGACGAGGCCCTCCAGGACGCGGCGGACGGCGACGGCGGGGACGACGACCCGGACCCCGACGGGCCCGGCGGCGGGGTGCCCCCGCAGGGCGGTGGCCCCGACGACGGCGGTACCGACACGGGTGGTCCCGACGACGGCGGTACCGACGCGCCCGGCCCGGAGCAGAACGGGAGCGGCGACGCGCCCGCCCCGGGCGGAGGCGCCGGGGAGCGGCAGCCCGTGCGGTCCGGTGAGCCGTTCCGCACGAAGATGCTCAGCGTGCCGGGGCTGGGTGAGGGCGCGGCGGGGCGGCGGTCCCGGGCGCGTACCGAGCACGGGCGGACCACCGGGTCGCGGCGGCCCGAGGGGGCGCTGACGAAGCTGCACCTGGCGGCGACCGTGCAGGCGGCGGCGCCGCACCAGCGGGCGCGCGGCCGGTCGGGGCGAGGGCTCGTCGTACGGCGGGACGATCTGCGGCAGGCGACGAGGGAGGGGCGCGAGGGCAATCTCGTGCTGTTCGTCGTGGACGCCTCCGGGTCGATGGCGGCCCGGCAGCGGATGAGCGCCGTGAAGGGCGCGGTGATGTCGCTGCTGCTGGACGCCTACCAGCGCCGGGACAAGGTGGGTCTGGTGACCTTCCGGGGCAGGGACGCGGAGGTGGCGCTGCCGCCGACCTCGTCGGTGGACGCGGCCGCCGCGCGGCTGGAGACGCTGCCGACCGGCGGGCGCACCCCGCTGGCCGCCGGGCTCCTGAAGGCGCACGACGTGCTGCGTGTGGAGCGGCTGCGTGACCCGTCACGGCGGGCGCTGCTCGTCGTGGTGACGGACGGGCGGGCCACGGGGGGCGTCGATCCGGTGGCACTGGCCGCGCGGGCGGGGAGGCTGCACGCCTCCGAGGGGACCGCGTCCGTCGTCGTGGACTGCGAGTCGGGGATCGTGCGCCTCGGTCTCGCCGCACAGCTCGCCCGGGATCTGGGAGGCACCGCGGTCACGCTCGACGAACTGCGCGCCGACTCGATCGCCGGGCTGGTCAAGGACATCACTGCTGCCGGGAGGGCCGCTTAATGCCACAGGGACAGCCGGTATCGGTACCGGACGACGGACTGACGACACGTCAGCGGCGCAACCGCCCGCTGCTGTTCGTCCACACGGGCGTCGGCAAGGGCAAGTCGACGGCGGCCTTCGGGCTGGCGCTGCGGGCCTGGAACCAGGGCTGGCCGATCGGGGTGTTCCAGTTCGTGAAGTCGGCGAAGTGGAAGGTCGGCGAGGAGAACGCCCTGAAGGTGCTCGGGGCGAGCGGCGAGGGCGGCACCGTCGACTGGCACAAGATGGGCGAGGGCTGGTCGTGGGTCCAGCGCGGCCTGCACGGCGACAACTCCGACAACGAGGAGAAGGCCCGCGAGGGGTGGGAGCAGGTCAAGCGGGACCTGGCCGCCGAGACGTACAAGCTCTACGTGCTCGACGAGTTCGCCTATCCGATGCACTGGGGCTGGATCGACACCGACGAGGTCGTCGAGGTGATGCGCGAGCGTCCGGGCACGCAGCACGTGGTGATCACGGGGCGCAACGCCCCGCAGAAGCTGATCGACGCCGCGGACCTGGTGACCGACATGTCGAAGGTCAAGCACCCGATGGACGCCGGCCAGAAGGGCCAGAGAGGCATCGAGTGGTGAATGTTCCTCGTCTGGTCATCGCCGCACCGGCCTCGGGCAGCGGCAAGACCACGGTCGCCACGGGCCTGATGGCCGCGTTCGCGGAACGCGGCCTCGCGGTGTCCCCCCACAAGGTGGGACCCGACTACATCGACCCGGGTTACCACGCGCTGGCCACCGGCAGGCCGGGACGCAACCTCGACGCGTACATGTGCGGGCCCGGTCTCGTCGCCCCGCTGTTCGCCCACGGTGCGGGCGGCTGCGACCTGGCCGTCGTCGAAGGGGTGATGGGGCTGTACGACGGGGCGTCGGGGCAGGGTGAACTCGCCTCGACCGCCCAGGTGTCCAAGCTGCTGCGGGCACCGGTCGTGCTGGTCGTCGACGCCTCCTCGCAGTCGCGTTCGGTCGCCGCCCTGGTCCACGGTTTCGCCTCCTGGGACCCGGAGGTACGGATCGGCGGGGTGATCCTGAACAAGGTGGCGTCCGACCGTCATGAGGCGCTGCTCCGGGAGGCTCTGGACGAGTCCGGGCTGCCGGTGCTCGGGGTGCTGCGGCGGGCGCCGCAGGTGGCGACCCCGTCCCGCCATCTGGGGCTGGTGCCGGTCGCCGAGCGGCAGACCGACGCGCTCGACGCCGTGCGGGCGATGGGCGACCGCGTACGCGAGGGCTGCGACCTGGACGCCCTGATGGCGCTGGCCCGTACGGCGCCCGCCCTTCCGGACGAGGCGTGGCGGCCGGAGCCGTCTCCGGCACCGGCGGCGCGGCCGGTGGTGGCCGTGGCGGGTGGCGCGGCGTTCACCTTCGCCTACGCGGAGCACGCCGAACTGCTCACCGCGGCGGGCGCGGAGGTGGTCGTCTTCGACCCCCTGCACGACGAGAAGCTGCCCGCGGGCACGGCGGGACTGGTCGTCGGCGGCGGGTTCCCCGAGGTGTACGCGCCGGAGCTGTCGGCGAACGAGCCGCTGCGGAGGGCGGTGACCGAACTGGCCCTGTCGGGCGCACCGGTGGCCGCCGAGTGCGCGGGGCTGCTCTACCTGGCCCGCGAGCTGGACGGCCGGCCCATGTGCGGGGTTCTGGACGCCTCGGCCCGCATGTCCGAGCGGCTGACACTCGGCTACCGGCAGGCCGTGGCGGTGTCGGACAGCGTGCTGGCGGTGGCCGGGACCCGGCTGCGCGGGCACGAGTTCCACCGGACGGTCCTGGAACCCGGGGCGGGGCCGACGCCCGCGTGGGGGCTGCACCAGCCGGAGCGGCGGGTGGAGGGCTTCGTACAGGGGGGCGTGCACGCCAGCTACCTGCACACCCACTGGGCGGCCGCGCCCTCGGTGGCCCGGCGTTTCGTGGAGCGGTGCCGGGGGTGATCTCACTCCGCGATGCCGACGACCAGCCAGATGAAGCCCACCCCCGCGACGGTGCACAGCAGTGTGGAGCGGGCCGGGTGGTCGTGGTGCGCCTCGGGGAGGATCTCGGCGGCGGCGAGGTAGAGGAGCGCTCCGCCGAAGAAGCCGAGATAGCAGCCGAGCAGTTCCTCCGGAAGGGTGAACAGCAGGGTGGTCGCCGCGCCCACGATCGGGGCGAGGGCGTCCGCGTAGAGCATCAGGAGCGCCTTGCGGCGGGCGTTCCCGTAGAGACTGGTGATCGTGTACGTGTTGAATCCGTCGGCGAAGTCGTGGGTGATGACGGCGAGCGCGACGGCTGCTCCCATCCCGCCGCCGATCTGGAACGCGGCGCCGAGCGCGACGCCGTCCATCAGGCTGTGCCCCACCATCGCGGCCGCCGCCGTCAGCCCCACCTGCGGCACCCGCTCCTCGCCCGCCCCGTGTGCCGCCTGGCGTACGGCGAGTGAGCGCTCGACGAGATGGGCCGTCAGGAAGCCGCCCACGAAGAGCAGGAGGGCGGCGGGGACACCGAAGACGACTCCGCCCGCGGCCTCCACCGCCTCGGGCAGCAGGTCGAGGCCGACGACTCCCAGCATCAGTCCGCCGGCGAAGCCGAGCACGAGGTGGCGGCGGTCGCTGACGCGTTGCGCGACCCAGCCGCCCGCCAGGGTCATCAGGAACGCGCCGAGCGCGACGAATACCGCCATGGGCCCTTGCTAGCGGATCCACCCCGTCCCCCGCACCTCAGGGCCGCCTTACCCGTACCCCCGTCCGTGTCCCCCTGCCGCCCGTGGCTCCGCCCGCGTCCCCGGCCCGTACCGCTGCCCGTCCCACCGGCCGTGCCCCGAAAGGACCTCCTCCCATGACCCGAGCCACGCTCGTCGTCGGTGTCGGCGCCCGTCGGGGCGTCCCTGCCGAGGAGGTGCTCGGGCTGGTCCTCAGGGCACTGGAGGAGGCCGGTCCGGCGGCCGGCGACGTGGTCGCGCTGGCCACGCTCGACTCCAGGGCGGACGAGCCCGGGATCGCCGCCGCGGCCGTGCGCCTGGGGGTGCCCGTGTGGTCGTACCCGGCCGCGGTGCTCGACCGGGTCCCGGTGCCGCATCCCTCGAAGGCTTCGCGTGCGGCCGCGGCCACCGGGTCCGTGGCGGAGGCCGCGGCGCTCGTGGAGGCCGGTGAACTGCTGGTTCCCAAGCGGAAGTCGGCCTCGGCGACCTGTGCCGTGGCCCGCCGGACGCCACCGGACGGAAACCGGGCATCGACGAATGGCGCCGAGCCGTCCACCATGGCTGCCATGCTGCCCCCCACGAAGCACATCGAGAGCGCCGGGCCCGACCTGCGGCACCACGGCGACGCTGAAGTACGCGGCCTGGACCTGACCGACCTCGCCGTGAACGTACGGACCGGCACGCCCCCGGACTGGCTGCGTCAGCGCATCGCCGCGTCGCTGGGTTCGCTGGCCGCCTATCCGGACGGACGGTCGGCGCGGACGGCGGTCGCCGGACGGCACGGGCTGCCCGACGAGCGGGTCCTGCTCACGGCGGGCGCGGCGGAGGCGTTCGTGCTGATCGCGCGGGCGCTGCCCGCCCGGCGGCCCGTCGTCGTGCACCCGCAGTTCACCGAGCCGGAGGCGGCCCTGCGCGCGGCGGGGCACGAGGTGGGGCGGGTGCTGCTGCGCCCGGAGGACGGCTTCCGGCTGGATCCGGCGGCGGTGCCCGAGGACGCGGACCTGGTGGTGGTCGGCAACCCGACCAACCCGACGTCCGTGCTCCACCCCGCGGACACCCTGGAGCAACTGGCGCGGCCCGGGCGGACGTTGGTGGTCGACGAGGCGTTCATGGACGCCGTGCCGGGCGAACGGGAGGCTCTGTGCGCCCGCCAGGACGTCCCCGGGCTCGTCGTCCTGCGGAGCCTGACCAAGACCTGGGGGCTCGCGGGTCTGCGGATCGGCTATGTGCTGGCCGATCCGGCGACGGTCGCGCTGCTGCAGGAGGCGCAGCCCCTGTGGCCGGTCTCCTCCCCCGCGCTGGCGGCCGCGGAGGCGTGCATGGAGCCTCGCGCGCTGGTCGAGGCGGCGGACGCGGCGGACCGGATCGCCGTGGACCGGGCGCATCTGCTGGCCGGGCTCGCGGAGTTCAGCGAGGTGCGGGTGGTGGAGCCGGCCGCCGGGCCGTTCGTGCTGCTGCGGCTGGACCGGGCGGACGAGGTGCGTCACCTCCTGCGCTCGCGCGGTTTCGCCGCGCGGCGCGGGGACACGTTTCCCGGGCTGGGCAGCGAGTGGCTACGGATCGCCGTACGCGACCGGGTGACGACCAACCGGTTCCTCCAGGCGCTCGACCTGGCCGTGCAGGGACTGCCCCGGAGAGCCGCCGACTGACGGCTCCCCGGCTTCGGTGAGCGGTGCTCCAGGACACGGATCCACCGCTCACCGGTGAGCGGTGCTCCAGGGCGCGGACACCGCTCACCTGGAGAGCGGTGTCCCACCGCGCGGGCACCGCTCTCCCTGGCCCGGGTGTGATCAGCCCCGGGCACGCCTGCGGGCGATGACCGTGGCGCCGGCGCCTGCCGCCAGGAGCACGGCAGCGCCACCCGCGATGTACGGCGTCGAGGAGCCGGCTCCGGTCTCGGCGAGGTCGCCGGTGCCGGCGGCCTGGACCGGGTCGGCACCGGTCTGCGGCTTCACGTCGACCGGCTTCTCCTTGCCGCCGGTGTCACCCGCGTCACCGCTGCCGCCGGTGCCGCCCGTGTCACCGCTGCCGCCCGTGTCACCGGAACCGTTGTCGCCGCCGGTCGATCCGCCGTCACCGGAGGAGCCGCCGTCCTCGGAACCGCCGTTGCCCGAGCCGCCGTTCTCCGAGCCCCCGTCCTCGGAACCGCCGTTGCCCGAGCCCCCGTTCCCGGAACCGCCGCCCCGCCGCGGCGTCTCGCACGTGGCCTCGGCCAGCGTGACCTCACCCTCCACCTCGGCGACGTTCAGCTTCAGCGGGTTCACGGAGACGCGCAGTCGCAGAGCCGTCGCCGCGGCCGTCCGCGAGGTCGTCCCGGTCTTCGACAGGTCGAGCGTCACCTCACCGACGCCCGGGACCTCGACCCTCGTCGTACCGCCCGACGTGAGCCGGATCCGCTTGCCGAGCACCGACACGTGCCCCAGCACGTTCGACTCAGCGACCGGCTTGCGGCCCACCTCGCACACCGCCTTGGACGTGACCTCCTCGACCTCGATCAGCGAGAGCAGCGGCAGCCCCGGGACGTGCACCCGCGCGCCGACGAGATTCGTGTACCCCTGCGCCCTGCGCGCGTCCACGGTGGCGTTCGCCGTGGCGACATGGGCCTTCAGCACGTGGACGGGACGGCCCTTCTCGGCACCGTCGAGCTCCACGCTGAGCGCGGTCTTCTCCGCGCTCGCCGGCGCGTGCACCTCGTTGAGCGTGGCCTTGAGCGGCACCTGGACCGACTTGTTCAGGAGGGAGACGTCGAGCCCGGCGCGGAGGACGACCGCGCTCGCCTTTCCGTGGCCGCCGCCCGGGGTGGCCGGGCTCGTCGCGGTGGCTGCGTGCGCGGGGACGGCGACGAGCAGGGCGACGGGTGCGGCGGCGATCGCCAGGGCGGCCAGACGGAAGGTGTTGCTGTTCAAGATGGTGGAACCCCCACAAGAGACATGGAGCCGCCGGCGCCGTCCAATGGGGGACATCGCGGGCACCAGCGGCCTCGACTCCGTGAATCTTTACGCACAGAGAGTGAACTGGCAGACACCTAAAGCCAGTTCACTCCAAAGAGGGGTTTCCGCGTGCGCATTCGAATCCACCGGCACAGGAGTTCCTCGAAATCACCCGTTTCACCGCGCCCGGGACGCACGTACCGGGCGCTCCGGGCCGCGCGTGCCGTGTTCCAACGAGAGACGAGGCCCGTGGTAACCGCCGGTCAACACGGCGCCTGTTCCGGGGTCAACCGGCGATCAGCCCATCACCCGCCCGTTGAGCACCACCTTCCGCGGGGACGACAGCACCCGTACGTCCGCCCTGGGGTCCTCGTCGTAGATCACCAGGTCCGCCGGGGCCCCTTCCTCGAGCACGGGGCGGCCGAGCCAGCGGCGCGCGCCCCAGGCCGTCGCGGAGAGCGCGTCGAGGACGGGGATGCCGGCCTTCACCAGCTCGGCGACCTCGTCCGCGATCAGGCCGTGGGCCAGCGATCCGCCCGCGTCCGTACCGGTGAAGACCGGGATCCCGGCGTCGTAGGCCGCGCGCACGGTGTCGTACCGGCGTTCGTGGAGCCGCCGCATGTGGGCCGACCAGCGGGGGTACTTGGCCTCGCCGCCCGCCGCGAGGCGGGGGAAGGTGGCGATGTTGACGAGCGTGGGGACGATCGCCACACCGCGCTCCGCGAAGAGCGGAATGGTCTCCTCCGTCAGCCCCGTCGCATGCTCGACGCAGTCGATCCCCGCCTCGACCAGGTCCCTCAGGGCTGCCTCGGCGAAGCAGTGTGCGGTGACCCGGGCACCGAGCCGGTGCGCCTCGGCGATCGCGGCCTCGACCTCGCCGCGGGGCCAGCAGGCGGTCAGATCGCCGGCGTCCCGGTCGATCCAGTCACCCACGAGCTTCACCCAGCCGTCGCCGCGGCGCGCCTCCCGTGCGACGTACGCGACGAGGTCGCCGGGCTCGATCTCATGGGCGAAGTCACGGATGTAGCGGCGGGTCCTGGCGATGTGCCGCCCCGCCCTGATGATCTTCGGCAGGTCCTCACGGTCGTCCACCCAGCGGGTGTCGGAGGGCGATCCGGCGTCCCGGATGAGCAGGGTGCCCGCCTCACGGTCGGTGAGCGCCTGCTTCTCGCTGGTCGCCGCGTCGACGGGGCCCTGGTGATCGAGGCCGACGTGGCAGTGCGCGTCGACGAGGCCGGGCAGCACCCAGCCGGTGAGCGTCACGGCGGCGTCCGCGCCCGGCGGCCTCTCATAGGTGACGCGCCCGTCGACGGCCCAGAGCCCGTCCTCCACCTCGTCGGGTCCGACGAGCACCCGTCCCTTGATCCGCAGCACCGGCGCCACCTCGTGATCGCTCATGGGCAGCACTGTACGAGGCGGCCCGCCCGGGGGTCCGGGGGGTGCTCGGTACCCTCGACGCAGGCGCTGACCGCGCACCGGCCGACCCGAAGAGAGCACCACCGTGACACACCCGTTCCTCGACCTCGCCCCGCTCACCGCCGCGCGTTTCGCCGCGATCGAGCGGCGGGTGGCCGCCCTCCTGCACACGGAGCAGGACGTCGTCATCATGCAGGGCGAGGCGCTGCTGCCTCTCGAAGGCTGTATCCGGGGCGGCGCCCGGCCCGGCTCGACCGCGCTGAACGTCGTCACCGGCCCGTACGGCCAGACCTTCGGGAACTGGCTGCGCGACTGCGGCGCCGAGGTCGTCGACCTCACGGTCCCCTTCCACTCCGCGGTCACCGCCGGGCAGGTCGAGCGCGCCCTCGCGGAGCACCCGGAGATCGACTTCGTGTCACTGGTGCACGCCGAGGCCGCGACCGGCAACACCAATCCGGTCGGCGAGATCGGCGAGGTGGTCCGGGCGCACGGCGCACTGTTCATGGTGGACGCCGTGGCGTCCGTGGCTGCGGAGCCGCTGCTGGTGGACGCCTGGGGCGTGGACCTGTGCGTCATCGGAGCACAGAAGGCCATGGGCGGCCCGGCAGGGGTGTCCGCGGTGTCGGTGAGCGACCGGGCGTGGGAGCGGATGGCGGCGAACCCGAAGGCCCCGCGCCAGTCGTACCTCTCACTGCTCGACTGGAAGGCCCGCTGGATCGACGGGGGACGCAGGGCCCTGCCGCACGCGCCCGCCCAGCTGGAGATGCTGGCGCTCGACGCGTGCCTGGAGCGGATCGAGGCGGACGGCCCGGACAGCGTCATGGCGCGGCACGCGTCGGCGGCGGCGGCGACCCGGTCGGGCGCCACGGCGCTCGGCGGCGGGCTGGAGCCCTACGTCCACGACGCCCGTGACGCGGCCCCGGTGGCCACGACCCTGCGCACGCCTGCGGGTGTGGACGCCGCGGCACTGGTCGAGCGGGCTCTGGCGGCCGACCCCTCACTGCCGCTGATCGCGGGCGGCGGGGCCCTCTCCAAGGAGATGGTCCGGGTCAACCACTACGGCGCGGACGCGACCAGGGACGCGGTACTGGCGTCCCTGACGGCCCTGGGGGCCGCACTGGCGGACGCGGGACGGGACAGCCACCCGGATGCTGCCCGCGCGGCCGTGGCGGAAACCTGGCCCAGCAGCTGAATTAATTTCGGCCGGACCGGACGGCATTTCCGGGGACAAGAAAGGGGAGCTGCTTTTCCGGGAGCAGCTCCCCGCATTCTTCTTCCCGCTCATCCCTTTCCTAAACGCAGCAGTTACGAACGGGCCGCTCCGCACAATCCAAACACGTGTCGCGACGGTTACAACGTTGTGACCGACCCCACACCATCACCCATTTGGGCGATTAATTCGGGACAAAATGGTTGAATACTTCACCCTGTCTGGGGTGGCCCGCGCCCGCGTGATAGCACATTGGTCCCGTTCACCCAACCCCTTCTGACGATGCAATTTTGATTTTCACTGGGTAAATTCAATTCACATGACCGCCGCACCAGCAGATTTTGCACGTGCCCGAAGCGAATTCATCAGGATCGACGCCCCGCGAGTGGAGGACGGAGCTGCGATCTGGCGCATTGCCCGCGACTCCGAGGTCCTGGACCTCAACTCCTCGTACAGCTACCTGCTGTGGTGCCGTGACTTCGCGGCGACCTCCGTGGTCGCCCGCGACGAGAACGGCGACCCGGTCGCCTTCGTGACCGGGTACATCCGCCCCGACCGCCCCGAGACGCTCGTCGTCTGGCAGGTGGCCGTGGACCAGGCCCACCGTGGCAAGGGACTGGCGGCCACGCTGCTGGACGCGCTGGCCACCCGGGTCGCCTCCGACCAGGGACTGACATCGGTCGAGACGACCATCACCCCGGACAACACCGCCTCCGACCGGCTGTTCACCTCCTTCGCCCAGCGGCACGACGCGCCCCTGGAGCGCGAGGTGCTCTTCGACGGGTCGCTGTTCCCCGAGGGAACGCACCTGCCGGAGGTGCTGTACCGCATCGGTCCGTTCTAGGGCCTCCATCGCCCCACCGCGCCCCGCCCGGGCGCGGCTCCCTGGGGCATGCCTGACCCGCCGCCTGTCACACCACCCCCCTCGAGCAGGAGATTCGCTGTGACCATCACCCCGCCCGCCCTGAGTGTCTTCGAGAGCCTTGAGTCCGAAGTGCGCAGCTACTGCCGTAGCTGGCCCGCGGTGTTCGACCGCGCGCAGGGTGCCCGGCTCACGGACGAGGACGGCCACTCGTACCTGGACTTCTTCGCCGGTGCCGGATCCCTCAACTACGGGCACAACAACCCGGTGCTGAAACGCGCGCTGATCGACTACATCGAGCGCGACGGCATCACCCACGGCCTGGACATGGCCACGACGGCCAAACGGGCGTTCCTCGAGACCTTCGAGAACGTGATCCTGCGCCCCCGCGACCTGCCCTACAAGGTGATGTTCCCCGGCCCGACGGGCACCAACGCCGTCGAGTCGGCGCTGAAGCTCGCCCGCAAGGTCAAGGGCCGCGAGTCCGTCGTCTCGTTCACCAACGCCTTCCACGGCATGTCGCTCGGCTCGCTCGCCGTGACCGGCAACGCCTTCAAGCGCGCCGGCGCCGGCATCCCGCTGGTGCACGGCACCCCGATGCCGTTCGACAACTACTTCGACGGCCAGGTCCCCGACTTCCTCTGGTTCGAGCGGCTCCTGGAGGACCAGGGGTCCGGGCTGAACAAGCCCGCCGCCGTGATCGTGGAGACGGTGCAGGGCGAGGGCGGCATCAACGTCGCCCGCGCCGAGTGGCTCCGCGCGCTCCAGGACCTGTGCCACCGCCAGGACATGCTCCTGATCGTCGACGACATCCAGATGGGCTGCGGCCGTACCGGCGGCTTCTTCTCCTTCGAGGAGGCCGGCATCGTCCCGGACATCGTGACGCTGTCCAAGTCCATCAGCGGCTACGGCCTGCCGATGTCCCTCTGCCTCTTCAAGGGCGAGCTGGACGTCTGGGAGCCGGGCGAGCACAACGGCACCTTCCGCGGCAACAACCCGGCCTTCGTCACCGCCGCGGCCACCCTGGACGCCTACTGGGCGGACGGCCAGATGGAGAAGCAGACCCTGGCCCGCGGCGAGCAGGTCGAGCAGACGCTGCTGGCGATCTGCGGCGAGGACGACACCGCGCAGTTCCGTGGCCGCGGCCTGGTCTGGGGCCTGGAGTTCACCGACCCGGAGCGCGCGTCCGCCGTCTGCAAGCGCGCCTTCGAGCTGGGCCTGCTGCTGGAGACCTCCGGCCCGCAGTCCGAGGTCGTGAAGCTGCTCCCGCCGCTGACCGTCACCCCCGAAGAACTGGACGAGGGCCTGCGCACACTGGCCCGTTCCGTCCGCGAGACCGCCTGAACGGGGCGCTCCCCCGCGCAGGCACAACTGAGCAGGACAGAAGAGAAAGGCACCATCCCACCGTGATCGTCCGATCTTTCAGCGACATCGAGAACACCGACCGGCACATCAGGTCCGCTTCAGGTACCTGGGAGAGCAAGCGCATCGTGCTCGCCAAGGAGAAGGTGGGCTTCTCGCTCCACGAGACCGTGCTGTACGCGGGCACGGAGACGTCGATGTGGTACGCGAACCACATCGAAGCCGTTCTGTGCACCGAGGGCGAGGCCGAGCTCACCAACGACGAGACCGGCGAGAAGCACTGGATCTCCCCCGGGACGATGTACCTGCTGAACGGGCACGAGCACCACACGCTGCGGCCCAAGACCGACTTCCGCTGCGTGTGCGTCTTCAATCCCCCCGTCACCGGACGGGAGGACCATGACGAGAACGGTGTATACCCGCTGCTGACAGAGGAGGGCTGAGCCCATGACCACCGATGTACGCGCCGATCTGTACCCCTCGCGCGGCGCCGCCGAGATGACCACTCCCCGCCAGGACCCGGTCATCTGGTCCGCGCCGGGCGCGCCCGGGCCGATCACCGCGAAGGACCTGCAGAGCTTCGAGGAGAACGGCTTCCTCGCCGTCGACCAGCTCGTGGGCCCGGACGAGGTCTCCGTCTACCGGGCGGAGCTGGACCGGCTCGTCGACGATCCGCTGGTCCGCGCCGACGAGCGCTCGATCATCGAGCCGAAGTCGCAGAGCGTGCGGTCCGTGTTCGAGGTCCACAAGCTCAGCGAGGTCTTCGCGAAGCTCGTCAGCGACGAGCGCGTCGTGGGCCGCGCCCGCCAGATCCTCGGCTCCGACGTGTACGTCCATCAGTCCAGGATCAACGTCAAGCCGGGCTTCGGTGCCTCGGGCTTCTACTGGCACTCGGACTTCGAGACGTGGCACGCCGAGGACGGCCTGCCCAACATGCGGACGGTGTCCGTCTCGATCGCGCTGACCGAGAACTTCGACACCAACGGCGGGCTGATGATCATGCCCGGCTCGCACAAGTCGTTCGTCGGCTGCGCGGGCGAGACGCCGAAGGACAACTACAAGAAGTCCCTGCAGATGCAGGACGCCGGCATCCCGTCGGACGAGGTCCTGACGAAGCTGGCCGACCGGCACGGCATCAAGCTCTTCACGGGCAAGGCCGGTTCGGCGACCTGGTTCGACTGCAACGCGATGCACGGGTCGGGGGACAACATCACCCCCTACGCCCGGAGCAACGTCTTCATCGTGTTCAACAGCGTGGACAACCTGGCGCAGGAGCCCTTCGCGGCTCCGATCCGCCGGCCCGAGTTCATCGGGGCACGCGACTTCACACCCGTGAAGTAGGGACGCACGACGGTCCGGAAGGGCGGGACGCTCCACGCGTCCCGCCCTTCCGGCGTCCGCCTCGCCCTCCTCCTGACGGGCGTCGGGCAGGGGCGTCCGGCGCGATGGGCCGCCACGGGCCGTTGGTAAGCTCCACTGCCGGTCACAGCCATGATCGTGTTCGCGGTGGAGAGGTGGGGAACCTGATGCGAGTGACGCGCGGGGCTTCGGCGGTGACGCTGTGCCTGCTGGCCGGGGTCGGTCTCGTCGGGTGCGGGGGCGGTGACGACGGCTCCGCTCAGAAGTCGGCGGCGGACCTGCTCGAAGAGGCCAACGCCAGGATGAGCAAGCTGAGTTCCGTCACCATAAAGATCACCAACACGGTCGGCGACGACCACGTGACATGGCGGATGACCACCGACCTGAAGAGCCGGTGCCAGGTGAGGAACACCTTCTCCAGCAGTGGCACCCTGGAACAGATCCGGATCGGCGAGACGGACTACGTCCGTCCGGACAAGGCGTACCTGGAGACCTGGAGCGGCAAGGATCTCGGTGCCGCCCGTCCGGGCAAGTGGGCGAAGGTGCCCGTCGCCCGGTCGGAGCCGGGCGACGGGCTGTCCCGGTGCACGCGGCCGTTCGAGTCGTTCGGCAAGGCGACGAAGGGCGGAGCCACCCGTATCGACGGCCGTGAGGCGCTCGCGTTGAAGGTGACGGATCCGTCGGACAAGGAGGGCAGGTACACCTTCTATGTCGCCGGCGAGGGCGAGCCGCATCTGCTGAGGGCCGAATACAGGAGCGGCAAGCAGGTCACCACCACGTCCTTCAGCGGATTCGACGAGCCGCTGGACATCCGGCCGCCGGCGTCGGCGGAGGTTCTGGACATGAGTGACGCCGCCGGCTCGTAGACCCGGTGCCGCTGCGGCCGCCGCCGGTGGATCTTCCCCGTGGTGACCGGCGACGGGCCCCTCCCCCGCGTCAGGGGTGCATGACGATCTTTCCCACGTGCCCCCTGCGGGCGAGTTCCTCCTGCGCCCGAGCGGCCTGGTCCAGCGGGAACGTCGCCGCGATCACGGGCTGGAACGCGGCGCGACGGGCCAGGTCCATGAGGAGGGCGAAGTGCGTGGGCGTGTGCATCGAGGAGCCGATCACCTGCGCGTTGTGCAGGTAGAGACGGCGCACGTCGAAGGCGACGTCGTACCCCCCGAGTGCGCCCGCGACGACCCACCGGCCCCCCTCACGCAGCAGTGGCAGCCCCTCTCCCATCAGGTCTCCGGCGACGACGTCGAGGCCGACGTCGATGCCTTCGGGTGCGGCGGCGCGGATCTGGCCGGCGACGTCCCGCCCGCGGTCGACGACCTCGTGGGCGCCCGCCTCGCGCACCGCACCGGTCTTGGACCCGCTGCTGACGGCGATCACCCTCGCGCCGCGCGCACGGGCGATCTGGATCAGCGCGACGCCGACACCGCCGGAGGCTCCCGAGACCAGGACGGTCTCCCCCTCCTTCAGCCGGCCCCGCTCGATCATTCCCAGCGCCGTGCCGTAGGCGGTCGGCAGTGTCGCCAGCTGGTCGTCGGTGAGCGGGGATTCCGTCACGTCGTGCACCTGCGTGGCCGGCGCGGTCACGTACTCGGCGTATCCGCCGTCGCGTTCGCTCCCCATCAGGCCCACCGGGTTCGCGTCCGGGCCCTCCGTGTCGTAGACCGCCGGGTCGACGACGACCCGGCGGCCGACGAGGCCCTCGTCCACGTCCGCGCCGACCGCCGCGACCCGGCCGGCCACGTCGGCGCCCTGGATGCGCGGGAAGTCGAGCGGGCCCCGCCAGCCCGACAGGGCCTCCGGATCTCCCGGGCGACCGTAGGCGCCCTCCCGGGTCCACAGGTCCGTGTTGTTCAGCGCCACCGCGCCGACCCGGACCAGCACCTCTCCCGCCCGGGGGACGGGCACCGCCGTCCGGGCCGGTTCGAGGACCTCCGGCCCGCCGTGCCCGGTGATCCGCACCGCGCGCATGGTCTCGGTCGCTCCCATCGCTGGACCTCCTCCTGGGTATACTGATCTGTGAACATCTTCCACGGTACACCGATCGGTGAAGGGGTGCCCCATGGAGGGACCACGGACCATGACGCCGGCCGGTAGGCGCATCGTCGCGACTGCCGAAGAGCTGTTCTACGACCGCGGCATCACGGCGGTCGGCGTGGATCTGATCGCTGAGCGCTCAGGGGTGACCAAGCGGACCCTGTACAACCAGTTCGGCTCCAAGGACCGCCTCGTGGCGGCCTACCTCATGGAGCGTGACCAGCGCTGGCGGTCACTGGTCCGCGGCGCCGTCGAGGCCTGCGAGAGCCCCGTCGAGGCGGTCACCGCGCCCTTCGACGCGCTGCGGACCTGGAGCGGGACCAACACCCGTGGATGCGCGTTCATCAACGCGCTGGCCGAGATCCCGGACCCCTCGCATCCCGCGTTCCGCGTCGCCGCGGACCAGAAGCGCTGGCTGCTGGACCTGTTCGTGGAACTCGCCACGGCGGCGGGCTGTCCGAGCCCCGCCGCCCTCGCCGCCCAGCTCCTCGTACTGCACGAGGGCGCTCTCGCCACGCAGCCGCTTCCGATGGACACCCTTTCCGCGAGCACCGACCTGGCAAGAGCTGTGGTGCGCGCCGCCGTGTGAGCCCCCACGGCAGTTCAACTCGCTGGACCCGGGCCTCTGTCAGCGGCGACAGTGGCGCCCATGACTTCGTTCGTACAGCACATCACCATCGACTGCGCCGACGCATACGAGCTGGCCTGCTTCTGGGCCGGGGTCCTGGGTTCCCCCGTGTCCGACGACGACGCGCCCGGTGACCCCGAGGCGCTCGTCGAATCACCCCGCGGGGCCCTGCTCTTCGTCACGGTGCCCGAAGCCAAGAGCGCCAAGAACCGGATCCACCTGGACCTGCGGCCCGAGAGCCGCACCCGCGACGAGGAGGTCGAGCGTCTCCTGGCACTGGGCGCCACGCTGGTCGCCGACCACCGCAAGCCGAACGGCCGTGGCTGGGCGACGCTGGCCGACCCCGAGGGCAACGAGTTCTGCGTGGAGTGCGGTGCGCGGGAACGCGCCGCGCTGACCGGTACCCGGCTCCCCGTCACCGCCGACGACGTCACCCTGGCCGTACGGCTGGCGGTCGACACCCTCGCGACGTCCCCGGCGGACGACTGGCACGTCCCGGCCGGGTCGCTGACCTGGGACTGCTGGGAGACGGTGGAGCACCTGAGCGACGACCTCTTCGCGTACGCGGTCCAGCTGGGCGGCCGCAGGCCCCCGCAGAACCGCGAGGTGCCCTACCGGTACGCGCCGGACCGCGAGGGCGGCCCCTGGAACTCGATCTTCGCGGACCCCGAGGCGGGAACCCCGGGGCTGCTCCAGACGCTGGAGTCGAGCGGCGCCCTCCTGACGGCGATGGTGCGGACGACCCCTTCGGACGTCCGCTCCCACCACGTGTTCGGGCTGTCCGATCCCGAGGGCTTCGCCGCGATGGGCATCGTGGAGACCCTCGTCCACACCTACGACGTGGCCTCGGGGCTGTCGCTCTCCTGGGCGCCTCCCCAGGACCTCTGCGACCGGGTGCTGGCCAGGCTCTTCCCCGACGCCCCGGACGACGAGGACCGGTGGACCGTCCTGCTCTGGTCCACCGGCCGCGCCGATCTGCCGGGCCGCGACCGCGTCACCTCGTGGAAGTGGCACGGCGCGCCGCTGTAGCGGCTACCGGTGCGAGAACCACCCCGCCGCAGGAAGCAGCTTGCCGTCGTAGTCGAACACCGCCTGGTTCTCCCAGGCGTTGCCCGACGCGGGGTCGGCCGGGTCCCAGCCGCTGCCGGTGGCGGCGGTCCAGGCGGGCTCCCAGTAGACGGCGCCGAGTCCCCGGCCGTTCGGGACGGCCTCGACGACGTTCATGACGTCCCGGAGGTTCGCCGCCTGGCCGGCCGGGGTGGCCGGGTAGCCGGGGACCAGCTGGCTCGCGGTGGCGACGTTGTTCTCCAGGCCGTCGTCGTCCGCGAGCGTGTGGGCGTAGGCGGTCTCGGCGACCATCACCGGCTTCCCGTAGCGGGAGGCGGCGTCGTCGAGGTTGGTCTGGAGCTCGGACAGGGAGCCGTGCCAGTAGCCGTAGTACGACAGGGCGATGACGTCGAACGGCACCTTCTGCGCCACGGCGCTGTCGAACCACCAGCGGGTGCCCGCGTTGTCGCCGCCCTCGGCGAGGTGCAGGACCACCTTCGTGCCGGAGGAGACCGCCTTGGCGGCGTCCGCCCCGGAGGTGATCAGGCCCGCCAGCTGGGACCAGTTGGCCGTGGAGCCCTCCGGCCAGAGCATTCCGCCGTTGATCTCGTTGCCGATCTGCACCATGTCCGCCGTGGTGCCCTGGGCCTTGAGGGCGTTCAGCACGTCGTAGGTGTGGTTGTAGACGTCGGTGCGCAGCCGGCTGTAGCCGTGTCCGGCCCAGGCGGCGGGCTTGTTCTGCTTGCCGGGGTCGGCCCAGGCGTCGGAGTAGTGGAAGTCGATGATCGTCTTCATGCCGAGTGCCTTGGCGCGCTTGGCCATGGCGAGGACGCGGGCCTTGCTGTTGTAGCCGTCGGCCGGGTTCACCCACACCTTCAGGCGTACGTAGTTCATCCCGGAGCTCTTGAGGATGCTCATGGCGTCCCCGGCCGCCCCGCCGGCGTCGCGGTAGGTGGCGCCGTGCGCCTCGTTCTTCGGGAGGGTGGAGAGGTCGCCGCCCCTGACGCCGAGTCCGGTGGTCCCGGGGGTGAAGGCGATGTCGTCGAAGTTCGCCCACTCCCCCGCGTGGGCGTCGGAGTTGAGGCTGATGGTGCAGGATCCGCCGGTCACCCTGACGGAGGTGACGAGCCGGATCCAGGCGCCGTCCGCGGTGGGCGGCAGGTCGGTCCGCTGCTCGGCGGCGCCGCAGTTGCGCAGGGCGATGTAGGCGGAGTTCTGTCCGCCGCCGGAGCGGACCCAGGCACTGAGGGTGTACGCGCCGTCGGTGAGGCCGCTCAGGTACTGGAAGGTCTCGACCTTGTACGCCGAGGCCGACCAGTGGCTGAGCCGGGTGCTGCCGCCGTGTCCGCCCGCCTCGGTGAAGGAGGCGGCCCCCTGTCCGCCGGCCGAGTACGTCGACCAGCCGGTCGCGCCGGACTCGAAGCCGGTGTTGGCGGGGGTGGTGGCCGCGTGGGCGGCCTGCGCGGGCAGTGCGGCGAACACGAGGCCGGAGAGCGCGGCCACCGCCCCGGCCGCCTTCGCGCGGGTGTGCGTCGTTCCGTACATCGTCGATGTCCCTTCGACAGTTGTGCGGGGTGGGCTGGGCGCCTCAGCCGTCGAGCCGTACGACACGGACCGTGCCCGCCGGGACGGCGAGCTTGTCCACGGCCGGCTCGCCGGTGAGGAGTTCGGTGCCGGGGGCGTCCAGCGCCACCTGGGCCTCGGCGTCGGTGTGGTTGATGACGAAGAGGTAGGTGCCGCTCTCGCCCGTGCGGCGTACGACCTCGACGTCGTACGGGAGGTCCGTGCGGGGTGCGATGCCCGCGTCGGCGGCGGCGCGGGCGAGGACGGTGTCCAGGTCGGCTCCCGAGAGCCGGGTGGAGACGTACCAGGCGGTGCCCTCGCCGAGCCGGTTCCGGGTGACGGCGGGCCGGCCGGCCGGGATGCCGTCGGCGTACGACCAGAGCGTCTCGGCTCCGCGCGGGATCACGACGTCCGACCAGAGGTCACCGGTCAGCTCGGGGCCCTCGGGGGCGCCCTCAGGGGTGATCAGGCGGACGGTGCCGCCCTCGCCGAGCGGGGAGAACTCCTCGACCGTCAGGCCGAGCACGTCCCGGAGCGCGCCGGGGTAGGCCCCGGGGTGCACCGCGTCGTCGGCGTCGACGATGCCGGAGAAGTACGAGACGACCAGGGTGCCGCCGTTCTCGACGTACCGGCGCAGATTGCGGCCGGTCTCCTCGGTGGCCAGGTAGAGGGCGGGGACCACGACCAGGGGATAGGCGGAGAGGTCCGCGTCCGGGTGGGCGAAGTCCACGGTGAGGTGCCGGTCGTAGAGCGAGGCGTAGAAGGTGTCGGCGCGCTCGCGGGCGTCGTGCTCCTCGCTCGGGCGCCACTCCAGGCGCTGCGCCCACCAGGACTCCCAGTCCCAGACCACGGCCACGTCGGCGACGGTCCGGGTGGAGCGGATCTCCTCCAGCAGACCGATCGCGGCGCCGAGCGCGCTCACCTCGCGCCAGATCCTGGAGTCGGTACCGGCGTGCGGGACCATCGCGGAGTGGAACTTCTCGGCGCCGCGCCGGGACTGCCGCCACTGGAAGAACATCGCACCCTCGGAGCCACGGGCGACGTGGGCGAGGCTGTTGCGGGCCATCTCCCCGGGGCGCTTGGCGGGGTTGCGGGGCTGCCAGTTGACGCCGCTGGTGGAGTGCTCCAGCAGCAGCCAGGGCGCGCCTCCCGCGACCGAACGGGTCAGGTCGGCGGCCATGGCGAGGTTGACGTGGGTGCGGCGGCCGTCGGTGATCAGGTAGTGGTCGTTGGTGACGATGTCGACCTCGCGGCCCCAGGCCCAGTAGTCGACGGACTCGCACTGGCTGAGGGCGGTCATGAAGTTGGTGGTGACGGGGACGCCGGGGGCGAGGCGGTGCAGGATGTCGCGTTCGGCTGTGAAGTTCTCCCGCATGGTGGCGTCGGCGAAGCGGGCGTAGTCGAGCTGCTGTGCGGGGTTGCCGACGGTCGGGGTGGTGCGGGGCGGGTCGATGTCGTCCAGGCCGCGGTAGCGCTGGCCCCAGAAGGCGGTGCCCCAGGCCTCGTTGACCGCTTCGGCCGAGCCGTGCCGGGCGGTGAGCCAGCGGCGGAAGTGCGCGCCGCAGTTGTCGCAGTAGCAGGCGCTGACCGGGACGCCGTACTCGTTGTGGACGTGCCACATCGCGAGGGCGGGGTGGTTCGCGTACCGGCGGCCGAGCTGCTCGGTGATGTTCGCCGCCGCCGCACGGTAGGGGGCCGAGCTGTGGCAGATGGCGCCGCGTGATCCGAAGGCGTAGCGAACCCCGTCCCGGCTGACGGGCAGGGCCTCGGGGTGGGCGCGGTAGAACCAGGCGGGCGGGGCGACCGTGGGGGTGCCCAGGTCCGCGCGGATGCCGTTGACGTGCAGCAGGTCCAGGAGGCGGTCGAGCCAGCCGAAGTCATAGGTGCCCGGCTCGGGTTCCAGCAGCGCCCAGGAGAAGATCCCGACGCTGACCATGGTCACACCGGCTTCCCGCATCAGACGTACGTCCTCGTGCCAGACCTCTTCGGGCCACTGCTCGGGGTTGTAGTCGCCGCCGAAGGCCAGCTTGTGCAGGCCCACCGGACAAGCGGCGGATTCTGAGTGCGGCATGGACAGCTCCTAGCTCTTTGGGACAACTTCTGGGAACGTGCACACACACTCTCGGCGGCGCAGGGCCAACATAACCGCACAGCAACAACCATTGACAAGTGTCGGTTTCGTTTCTCTACTGTGAACGCTCACAGCGCCTCGTTCGGCCGTCTCGCCGATGCGCTCGCCGGTCTCGTCAGGGGAGAAACCATGAAATACCGCACCGTCGCGGTGACCACCGCCGCCGCTCTCGCCGCCACCGCCCTGCTCTCGGGATGCGGCTCGGACGACGGCGGCGACGAGCCGGCCGCCTCCGGACCGGCCTCGCTCACGTACTGGGCGTGGGCACCCGGCCTGGACAAGGTCGCGGACATCTGGAACAAGGGGCCGGGCAAGGAGGCCGGCATCACCGTCACGGTCAAGAAGCAGGCGTCGGGCGACGACCTCGTCACCAAGATCATCACGGCGGCGAAGGCCCACAAGGCCCCCGACCTGGTCCAGGCCGAGTACCAGGCGCTCCCCACCCTTGTCTCCAACGACGTCCTCGCCGACATATCCGGGGAGGCGGGCGACGTGAAGGGCGACTTCGCCGAAGGGATCTGGCAGCAGGCCACGCTCGGTTCGGACGCCCTGTACGCCCTGCCGCAGGACTCGGGCCCGCTGATGTTCTACTACCGCCAGGACCTCTTCGAGCAGTACGGCCTGAAGGTGCCCACCACCTGGGACGAGTTCGCCGAGACCGCCCGTGCGCTGAAGAAGAAGGCGCCGGACAAGGACCTCACCACCTTCTCCTCCAACGACTCCGGCCTCTTCGCGGGCCTCGCCCAGCAGGCGGGCGCTCAGTGGTGGACGACCGGCGGCGACAAGTGGAAGGTCGCGATAGACGACCCGGCCACGCGGAAGGTCGCGGACTTCTGGGGCGGCCTGGTGAAGGAGGGCGCCATCGACAACCAGCCGATGTACACCCCCGCCTGGAACAAGGCCCTCAACACCGGCAAGCAGGTCGCCTGGGTCAGCGCCGTCTGGGCCCCCGGGACCCTGACCACCGCCGCGCCCGACACCAAGGGGAAGTGGGCGATGGCCCCGCTCCCGCAGTGGACCGCGGGTGAGAACGTCACCGGGAGCTGGGGCGGCTCCTCCACGGCCGTCACCAACGACTCCAGGAACAAGAAGGCGGCCGCCACCTTCGCGAAGTGGCTGAACACGGACCCGGCGGCGCTGGCCGCGCTGGTGAAGGAGAGCGGCATCTACCCCGCCGCGACCGCGGCCCAGACCGGTGGAGCGCTCGCGAAGGCCCCGGACTACTTCTCCGGCCAGCCCGAGTTCTACACCGAGGCCGCGAAGATCGCCCAGGGCACCGCACCCGCCGCCTGGGGCCCGAACGTCAACGTCGCGTACAGCGCCTTCAAGGACAACTTCGCGGCCGCCGCCAAGAACAGGTCCGACTTCGGCGCCGCGCTGACAGCCATGCAGGACGCCACGGTCGCGGACCTGAAGAAGCAGGGTTTCGGGGTCTCCGAGTGACACGCGCACCCCGCGGGAAGGCGTACGGGGTCAGGAGCGCCCCGTACGCCTTCCTGGTCCCCGCCACCGTCCTGTTCCTGCTCTTCTTCGCCCTGCCCATCGGCTACGCCGTCCACCTGAGCTTCCGCCGGACCGAGGTCAAGGGGCTCGGGCTCGGCAAGGGCGCCCGGGAGGAGATCTGGGCCGGCCTGGCCAACTACACCGACGCGCTCTCCGACTCGGAGCTTCTCCACGGCGCGCTGCGCATCCTCGGCTACGGCGCGATCGTCGTCCCGGTGATGCTCGGACTCGCCCTGCTCTTCGCCCTGCTCCTGGACACCGAGCGGCTGCGGGTACGCGGCTTCACCCGGCTCGCGATCTTCCTGCCGTACGCGATCCCCGGCGTCATCGCCGCACTGATGTGGGGCTTCCTCTACCTGCCCGACGTCAGCCCCTTCCTGTACGTGCTCGACGCGACGGGACTGCCGAGGCCCGATCTGCTGGACGGCGGGCCGCTGTACCTCTCGCTGGCGAACATCGCGGTCTGGGGCGGCACGGGCTTCAACATGATCGTGATCTACACGTCGCTGCGGGCCATCCCGGCCGAGATCTTCGAGGCCGCGCGGCTCGACGGCTGCTCGCAGTTCCAGATCGCCCTGCGGATCAAGATCCCGATGGTGGCGCCGTCACTCATCCTGACCTTCTTCTTCTCGATCATCGCGACGCTCCAGGTGTTCAGCGAGCCCACCACCCTGAAGCCGCTGACCAACTCCCTCTCCACCACGTGGAGTCCGCTGATGAAGGTCTACCAGGACGCCTTCGTCAACAACGACATCCACGCGGCGGCCGCCCAGGCGGTCATCATCGCCCTGGCCACCCTCCTCCTTTCCTTCGGCTTCCTCAAGGCGGCCAACTCCCGTACGAAGCAGGGAGACTCCCGATGAGCACCCGGTCCCTCGCCACCGGCCGCCGGCGCGTCCCGCTCGTCCCGGCCGCCGCGCTGCTGCTCGGCGCCCTGTACTGCCTGCTGCCCGTCGCCTGGGTCCTGGTCGCCTCGACGAAGTCCGGCAGCGAGCTCTTCTCCACCTTCACCTTCCTGCCGGGCTCCGGATTCGCCGACAACGTCGCCGAGCTCACGGAGTACCGGGACGGGGTGTACTGGAGGTGGATGGCCAACTCGGCCTTCTACGCGGGGGCGGGCGCCCTGCTGTCGACCGCGGTCTCCGCGGTCTCCGGCTACGCCCTGGCCGTGTACCGCTTCCGCGGCCGGGAGACGGTCTTCAACATCCTGCTCGCGGGGGTGCTGATGCCTCCGGTGATCCTGGCCGTACCCCAGTACCTGCTGCTGGCCGAGGTCGACATGACCGACTCCTACCTCTCGGTACTGCTGCCGCTGATCCTCTCCCCGTACGGCGTCTACCTGGCCAGGATCTACGCGGCTGCCGCCGTTCCCGCCGATGTGATCGAGGCGGGGCGGATGGACGGCGGCGGCGAGTGGCGGATCTTCCGGACCATCGCGCTGCCGATGATGCTGCCGGGACTGGTGACGGTCTTCCTGTTCCAGTTCGTGGCGGTCTGGAACAACTTCCTGCTGCCCTACATCATGCTCGGCGACGACGAGAAGTTCCCGGTCACCCTGGGGCTCTACACCCTGCTCCAGCAGGGCTCGAACACCCCGGCGCTCTACACGCTGGTCATCACCGGCGCGCTGCTGGCGATCATCCCGCTGATCGCCCTGTTCCTGGTGATCCAGCGGTTCTGGAGCCTCGACCTGCTCTCCGGCGCCGTAAAGTCCTGACAGCTCCTCAACAGGGCACTTCTTCATGAAAGATCGAGCACCATGAACCGCACAGAACAGAACGGCGCGGGACGCCGCAGGCCGCCGACGATCCACGACGTCGCCCGGGAGGCCGGGGTCTCCAGGGGCACGGTCTCGCGGGTGCTCAACGGCGGTCACAACGTCAGCCCGGCCGCGCTCGAAGCGGTTCAGTCCGCCATCCGGCGGACCGGCTACACCGTGAACCGGCACGCCCGGTCGCTGATCACCGGGCGCTCCGACTCGGTGGCGTTCCTCCTGACCGAACCCCAGGAACGCTTCTTCGAGGACCCGAACTTCAACGTGCTGCTGCGCGGCTGCACCACCGCGCTCGCCGCGCACGACATCCCGCTGCTGCTGATGATCGCGGGCACGGAGGCGGAGCGCCGCCGCAACATGCGCTACATCGCCGGGCACGTGGACGGGGTGCTGCTGGTCTCCAGCCACTCCGGCGACCCGGTCGCCGCCCAGCTGCACGAGGCCGGTGTGCCGCTGGTCGCCTGCGGGAAGCCGCTCGGACAGGGCTCCCGGGTCAGCTACGTGGCGGCGGACGACCGCAGCGGGGCCCGGGACATGGTCCGGTTCCTGTACGAGTCGGGGCGTCGCCGGATCGCCACGGTCACCGGGCCGCTGGACACCCCGGGCGGGGTGGAGCGGCTGGCGGGTTACCGCGAGACGCTCACCGAGTGCGGGCTGCCCGTCGACGAGGCCCTGATCGTGCCGGGCGACTACAGCCGGGCCGGCGGTGAGGCGGCGGCAGCGCTGCTGCTGGAGCGGGCACCCGACGTGGACGCGGTGTTCGTCGCGTCGGACCTGATGGCGCAGGGGGTGCTGAGCACGCTGGAGCGGGCGGGCCGGAGGGTTCCGCAGGACATCGCGGTCGGCGGATTCGACGACTCGCCGGCCGCGCTCACGGGGCGGCTGGAGCTGACGACGGTCCGTCAGCCCTGGGACCGCATCAGCGCCGAGATGGTGCGGGTACTGCTGGCGCAGATCGGCGGGGAGGACCCGGCCGCGGTGATCCTGCCCACGGAGCTGGTACGCCGGGATTCGGCGTAGGTCCCGGGCAGGGCGGGCGCCGTGCCGGGGCGCAGGGCGGTCCGTGCCGGGGCGCAGGACAATCCGTGCCGGGGCGCAGGACAATCCGTGCCGGTCTCACCCGATCCGGCGGGCCAGCACCTGACCGGGCCAGCTCCCGGACAGGAAGCGGTCCGTGGGGGCGAAGCCGTTGCGCTCGTAGAACGCGACCAGTTCGCCCCCGCCGCCCGCCCAGCAGTCGACGCGCAGCAGGTCCACTCCGGCCCGCCGGGCCTCGTCCGCGGCATGGGAGAGCAGGGCCGCCCCGATGCCCCGGCCGGCGTGCGCCCGGTCGGAGACCAGCAGGCGTACGTACCGCTCCGGTTCCCCGGCCGCCTCGATCGGCATCTGCGGGCTGGGGCCGTGGTCGAGCACCATCGCCCCGACGGCCACGCCGTCCAGTTCGGCGACGTACGGCGCGTTCTCGGTGGTGTAGCGCTCCACCCGCGCGACCCCGCCGGACGTCTGCGAATAGGGGACGGTGCCCCACTGCTCGGTGTTGCCGCGGGCGTTCATCCAGGCCACCGCGGAGTCGAGCATGTCCAGGATGGCCGGTGCGTCGGCCGGAGTGCCCGGCCTGATCCGTATGCCGTGTGCCGTCGTGTCGTTCACGGCTGAAGTTTCCCATGGTGACCGCCCGGTGCGCCGTCCTCGCCGCCTTCCGGGAAGATCTCCGCGCGGGCGGCGGTCAGGCCTCCAGCGCCGCGAGCTCCGCCTCGGCGCGCTCGGTGACCAGGGCGAGGACACGGCCGGCGGCGGCCAGGTCCCCGTCCGGGATCCCGCCCCAGATCCGGGCGGAGACGGGGGCCGACTCCGCGGCGACGGCGGCGAGCAGCTCGCGCCCCGCGTCCGTGGGACGGAGGTGCGATCCCTCCTCGATGAGCAGCCCTTTGGCCAGGAGTTCGTCGAGCGTGACCCGGATGCCGGCCGGATCCGCCTTGAGGAAGCCCCGGACCTGGGCGACGAGGTCGTCCGCCGTCTGCGGGACGTCGGCGGTGGCGGCGGCGCGCAGGGTGATCTGCTGCGGGAACGTGGCACCGTGCCGCGTCAGGAAGTGCTCCAGGACGCCGCGGGCGGCGTAGTGGGCCAGGCCGAGGGTGCGGGCGTCGGCGGCGGGTGCGGCGGTGGATGCAGTGACGGTCGATGCGGCGGCGGTGGCGGTGGCGGTGGATGCGGTGGTCGTCATGGTGTCGTCCCCTGAGTGGTCTCGTCGTTCGGTACGGACGGAGCGAGAGGTACGTCGAGCAGGGTCGTCAGCTCGTCGGTGAACGCACGCGTGCGCGGGCTGTCGAGGCCGCCGAGCGGCTCGAGCAGCTGCTGGAGGAGCTGCTGGACCACGCGGACGGCCCGTCGTGTGACGTCCTGGCCCGCCTCGGTGAGGGCGAGCTGCACGGCACGCGGATCGCGGGGGTCGCGGGTGCGCTCGATCAGACCGGCCGCCTCCAGGGCGCGCGCCAGCTTCGAGACGTACAGCGCCTCCAGGCCGGTGTGGTCGGCGAGCCGGCGCTGACTGGGCCGTTCCCCGGCGCGCTGCATGCCGTGCAACGACGCGACCAGCGAGTACTGCGCGTGCGTGAGGCCCAGCGGAGCCAGCGCGCGGTCGACGGCGACGCGCCACTTGTTGGCGAGCCGCCACACCAGATATCCGGGCGTGGGACCCGGCGAACTCCTGCTCATGACATATAAAGTACATAGCTATTATGTCCATGGCTACTGTTTTCTCGGGGTCCGGCCCGGGACCGTGGCCCGGGTCAGGCCCCGGGCAGCACACCCGGGGCGGAGCTCAGCCGGAGAGCACGTCCAGGGCCCGGTCGACGTCCGCCTCGGTGTTGTAGAGGTGGAGGGCCGCCCGCAGATTGCCCGCCCGGGCGGAGACCATCACCCCCGCCCTCGCCAGATCGGGCTCCCTGCCGCCCAGACCGGGCACGGCGACGATCGCGGAGGCGCCGGGAACCGCAGCGTGACCGATCGAAGCCAGCCCCTCCCGGAGGCGGGCGGCGAGCCCGGTGGCGTGGGTGTGCACGGCGTCCACACCGACCTCGGTCAGCAGGTCCAGGGACCGCTCGGCCCCGTGGTAGGCGAGGAACGCGACCGGCTCGTCGAAACGCCGGGCGTCGGAGGCGAGTTTCTCGACCGGCCCGTACGTGCTGTTCCAGCGGTCCTCGGCCGCGACCCAGCCCGCGTAGAGCGCCGGCAGGGTCGTCTGCGCCTCCTCGGTCACGGTCAGGAACGACGAGCCCCGGGGGCACATCAGGAACTTGTACCCGCCGGTGACGGTGTAGTCGTACGCCCCGGCGTCCAGCGGCAGCCATCCGGCCGACTGGCTGGCGTCGAGCATCGTCCGGGCCCCGTGCGCGGCCGCGGCCGCGCGGACCGCGTCCAGGTCGGCGACCCGGCCGTCGGCCGACTGGACCGCGGAGAAGGCGACGAGCGCGGTGCCGGGCCGCACGGAGTCCGCCAGCTCGGCCAGGGGGACGTAACGCATCCTGAGATCGCCCCGTACGGCGAACGGGCTGACGACCGAGCTGAACTCCCCGGTCGGCGCCAGCACTTCGGCCCCCCTGGACAGGGACGCCGCGACGAGCCCCACATGGGCGGCCACAGAACCTCCGACGGCCACCCGGGCGGCCGGGACACCGGCGATCCGCGCGAAGCCCGCACGGGCGGCGTCCACCACTTCGAAGCTGCCCACGCCGCCCCGCAGGCCCATGGCACTCTCACCGGCCAGCTTCTTGACGGCCTCGACGGAACGGCGGGGCAGCAGCCCGCAGGTCGAGGTGTTGAGATAGGTGGATCCGGATGTGAATTCGGCGGCCCTGACCTGGTCGATCGCAGAGTTCTCCATGCGGGCCAGCCTGACGGCCGCTCAACTACACGTCAATCACGCATGTTCGAGCGGCGCGCCCAAGACATCCTTATGTGCGCTGGTCGGGCGCCTACGCCTGGGGCACCTCGCAGGCCCCGTCGGCGTCGCAGGCCGCGGCGTCACCGCCGACCCGGGTGAGGCCGGTGACCTGCCGGTCCTTCCACGCCTGCTCCAGGGCCTGCGCGAAGACCTCCGCGGGCTGCCCTCCGGAGATGCCGTAGCGCCGGTCGAACACGAAGAACGGCACGGCATGGGCACCCAGTTCCGAGGCCTCGCGCTCATCGGCCCGCACGTCGTCGGCGTACGCCTCGGGGTCGGCCAGCACCGCACGCGCCTCGTCGGCGTCGAGTCCCGCCTCGGCGGCCAGGTCCGCCAGCACCGCGTCGTCGAAGACCGAGCGCTCCTCGGCGAAGTTCGCCCGGTAGGCGAGCGCCAGCAGCTCCTCCTGGCGCCCGCGGGCCTTCGCGAGGTGGAGCAGCCGGTGGATGTCGAAGGTGCTGCCGTGATCACGCCCCTCGGTGCGGTAGCCGAGCCCCTCGGCCTGCGCGTTCGCCGCGACGTTGGCCTCCATGCCCCGGGCCTCCTCGAGGGTGCGCCCGTACTTCTGCGCCAGCATGTCGAGGACCTGCTCGGTGTCGCCCTTGGCCCGGCCGGGGTCGAGCTCGAAGGAGCGGTGGACGACCTCGACCTCGTCACGGTGGGCGAAGCCGGCGAGCCCCTTCTCGAAACGGGCCTTCCCGACATAGCACCACGGGCAGGCGATATCACTCCATATCTCGACGCGCATGACTCTTCTACTCTCCAGCTCTGCTGTGACCGGCGGCGGAGGGGCCCTCCGCCGCCGGTTCAACGCGGGACCCGGGCAGGTGATTCCCCGGGCACGCCCGGGGCCTGGGGCGCGACCCTGCTGACCGCGACCGCGCCGGCGACGGCCCGCCCGGGGAAAAGGACCGCCCGCGGTCATCCCGTTGCCTCCCCTCCGGCCTTCCGCTCCGCTGCCCGCACCTGCGCCTCTTGGAGCGCGGACTGCCATCGCCTGTTGACCTCTTCAGGCCTCTGGTGCCCGCACTCGACGAGGTTGCCCGCCCTGTCGGTGACTTCCGCGTAACAGTCACCCTTCTCGATCCAGACGGCGACGTTCTCGATTCCCGCCGACCGGTCGTCGTCATCCACCAGGACGCTCAGGGAGAAGGCCGGCTCGTCACCGCTGTACTCGGATCGGACCCGGAGCGTCTCGTCCGGCCTGAGCCATCGGTCCTCACCCAGTGGCTCCAGCCACATGACGAGCCATCCTTCGGAATGGTTGTGGACCTCTATGGCAGCCATGTCCGCACCCTAGCCGCGCTGAAGCAGGACTTGATCCGGGATCGGCGGCAGCTGGTCCATGCCCCCATCACCGCGTCCGGGCCCGCAGAGCGTGGACGGACCAGTCGAGCACCGGCCGCAGGCTCTCCGGACCCGGCCAGCCGTTGATCACCGCGAGCAGCGAGGAGTACCGCTCTCTGCGCGGATCGTTCACGCGTTCCAGCCGGGCCAGGAGCTGCCACCGGGACTCCGCCTCGTCGCGGCAGTCGAGAAGATGTGCGCAGCGGGACACGAGGACCGCGACGACCGGATCGGCCTGAAGTGAAGCCGGTTCGATGTCCGCTGCCACGGCCGGGGCGATCTGGTCACGGACGATCGCGGCCAAGTTGCCGCGCAGCACGGGTGGACCACCCTGGGCGTACCCGGACGTCTGATCCTGGACCATCTGCCGCACGAGGGCGCGAAAGTCCGCGTCCTGGGACAGCTCGGCCAGTTCCACCCACGCCTGGACCTGCTCCGCGTCGGGGTTGTCCGGGAGTTCCGGAGTCATCGAGCGCATGACTCCCGTGAACACGGAGCCGGTACCCACACCATCGAACGCGGCGTCGAGGAAATCGCCGACGAGTTGCCGGCGTTCGGCTTCGGACAGCTTGGCCAGTCTGTGCATCAGATGTGTCTCCTCAGGGGTGGCCCCGCGCTTCGCCACGGCGGTCAGCACTGCACGTCGCAGCCGCAGCGTCCGGATCTGCACGTCCAACGCTTCGGCGTGTGCCGCGGCAACCTCCGGCAGCGTGAGTTCCCGGTCCATGACCTTCCGGATGGCCACAAGGTCCACTCCCAGGTCGCGCAGGGTTCGCACGAGATCGAGGCGCGCGACGGCACCGCTGTCGTACAGGCGATAGCCGGCCGGGCTGCGGTCGGCAGGCGGTACGAGTCCGCGGTCGGAATAGAACCGGATGGTCCTGACCGTGGTGCCGGTCCGCCGGGCCAGTTCGCCGATCGGGTAGAGCGTGTGGCCGTTCATGTCCCCACCCTCCTGTCTCCCCCTGCTGGAGACTCAAGCTCGTGAGCTCGCGACGGTCGGATTCTCACAAACGGCCCTTCGCCCGGGCAAGATCAGGAAAGGGCCCGATGGAGGCGGCCAGGAGGCGGACCGGCTCCCGGAACCCGTCGGCGCGCACACGTGTCAGGACGCCGGGACCGGCCCGGAGGGCCGCCGAGGAGACCGGGCGTTCATCCCGTGGTCGATCCGACGCGTGGCCGCGCGTCGGCGGGACCGTCGGCAAGGTTTCGCGGCGGACGGGTGCGGGTCAGGCCGACTCCGACGAGTACGACGGCCATGCCCGTGACGACGCGGGCGCTCAGCTGCTCGTCGAGGACCAGGGCACCCAGGCCCACCGACACGACCGGCAGCAGATACCCGACGGTGGCGGCGGCCGTGGGGCCCTCGTCGGCGATGAGCCTGGAGTTGAGGTGGAAGGTGATCCCCGTGCCGAAGATGCCCAGGACGATGACGGCGAGCACCGCTCCGAGACCGGGATCCAACGGGCCGGGGTCCGTGGGAAGGGCGAGTGCGGTCAGGCCCGTCGCGGCGACGAGCTGGGCCGCGGACAGGGCGAGCGGGGCGCCGTCCCCGCCAAGGAGGTTGCGGGCCATGTAGGCGAAGGCGACGGCGTAGCTCACGGCCGCGGCGAGGAGGAACAGCGCACCCCCACTGGTCAGGCCGCTCTCCTGCCAGGGGGCGAAGACCACCAGCACGCCGGCGAAGCCGAGGAGGAGGCCGGCCAGGCGGAGCGGATGCCGGCCGCGCTCCGTACCGAGGGCGAGGCCGATTCCCATGGACCAGAGGGGAGTCGTGGCGTTCAGGACGCCGGCCACCCCTGAGTCGACGGTCTGTTCGCCGATGCTGAAGAACAGGAACGGCAGGGCGTTGCAGAAGAAGGCGGCCACGACGAGGTGTCCCCACGTCCTTCGGCTGCGCGGGAGCCGCTGGCCGGCCGAGCGGGCGAGCACCAGGAGGACGGCCGCGCCGAGCGCGCACCGGATGACGGTGATGTACAGGGGGGAGAGACCGCCGTTCAGGGCGATCTTGATCCAGAGGAAGCTCGATCCCCACAACAGGGCGAGTAAAGCCATGCGTACGAGGGTTCCCCGCTGACCGCTGAGCACTGTCCGCCTCCAGAGTGATGTCCGGCTTCGAACACTGCCCTGACGGCTCACGTAAGACAAGCGAAAAAGTTTGCATGGAGCGTTAAGCTGTACTACATGCTTGATTTGCGGCGCATGCAGCTCCTGCGAGCGGTGATCACCAGTGGGTCGGTCACCGCGGCGGCACGGAATCTCAGATACACGCCCTCGGCGGTCAGCCAGCAGATGGCCGCGCTGGAGAAGGAGGCCGGAATCACGCTCCTGGAGCGGTCCGGGCGAGGCGTCCGGCCGACGGACGCGGGGCTGCTGCTCAACGAGTACGCGACCCTCATCAGCCACCACGTCGCCGAGGCGGAGACCGCGCTGGCCGACCTGCGAGCCGGGCGCACGGGACGGGTGTCGATCCGCTACTTCGCCAGTGCGGGGGCCACCCTGGTGGCCCCCGCACTGGCACGGCTCCGGCGCGAACAGCCGGGCGTGCAGACCGAGCTGAAGCTGAGTGACCCCGAGGACCCTCTGCCGGAGGTGAAGGACGGCCGTGCCGACCTGGCCCTCGTGGTCCGGCCACGGGATCAGCCGCCCGTCGACGGCATCCGGTTCCTCTCCCTGCTCGACGACGGGTACCTCGCCGTGCTGCCCGAGGAGCACCCGCTCGCCGCCCACCAGGAGATCGAGCTGACCGACCTCGCCGATGAGCCCTGGATCAGGAGTGACCGGCCGGGTCCCTGCCTGGACCCCGTGCTCGACGCCTGCGCCTCGGCGGGCTTCAGTCCGGCGTTCGTGGTGGAGAGCGAGGACCACGCCACGGCACAGGCGTTCGTGGCCGCGGGGCTCGGTGTCGCCCTGATTCCGGAACTGGGGATCGGCACCTCCCATCCGGGCGTGGCCGTTCGCAGGGTCCGCAACCCGGAGCCGGTCAGGTCGATCCACGCGGCGGTACGGGAGTCGTCCCCGGCCGAGCAGCCCGCGCTGCGCGGGCTGCTCGACGCGCTGCGGACCACGGCGGCCGCGCGGGCGGTCTAGGTGGACGCGGCCGTGTCGGGTCGCGAGAGACCGCGGGTGGACATCAGGCGCACACCTGCCATGGGTCCACCACGCACGAGGGCCCGGATCCTCTCGGATCCGGGCCCTCGTGCGTGTGCGTGCGGTCCGTCAGCTGCCGTCCCGCAGATCACCGAGGCCGGCCGGCCGGAATTCGATCCGGTCGAACGAAGCGGTGCACCCGTCACCCGTGGGCGACTGGACGAGGAAGCCGATGCGGGCCGCGGCCCGCTCCTCCTCCGTACCGAGGGTGAACACCCGGACGAAGGTCCACCGCTCACCGTCCGCCGAGGCGTGGAAGGCGAAGGAACCGCCGACGCGGCTGAGGCGCATCCAGTGGCTGTTCCCCTCCACGACGGCGGAGTTCACGTCGTCGGAGTGGCCCCGGGTGACCACGGTGCAGACCGTGGGGCGTTCCGGGGAGAGCTCGAGGCAGAGCTTCGCCCACTCACGCTCCCCGACGTGGAGGTAGAGGACCCCCGCGTCGAAGGCGGCTGCGAAGCCGACGTCCACGCGGGCGATCAGCTGGAAGTCGCCCTCGGGCGCCGCGCCCAGCAGGCGCGGCGCGTCGGAGGCGGGTTCGAGGCTGTCACCGCCCGGCGGGACGAAACGGTCCTGCTTCGCACCCGCCGTGCCGGTGAGCACGCCGTCGGCGTACGCCCATCCGCCCTCCGGGCCGGCCGGTTCCAGGGCGAAGGGGAGTTCCGGGAGACGTACCGTCGTCATGCGCGGCGCCCGTCGACCCGGCGCGGCAGGTTCTGCGGGTTGTCCTCGCGGAGCTCCTGCGGCAGCAGCGCCTCGGGCGTCGACTGGTAGCTGACCGGGCGCAGCCAGCGCTCGATCGCGGTGGCGCCCACCGAGGTGGAGGTGGAGGTGGTGGCCGGGTAGGGGCCTCCGTGGTGCTGGGCGGGCGCGACGGCGACGCCGGTCGGCCAGCCGTTGACCAGGACGCGTCCGGCCACCGGGGTCAGCTCGGACAGGAGTCCGGCGGCGCTGCCGTCGGCCTCCTCCGTGGCGATCTGGAGGGTGGCGGTGAGGTTGCCCGGAAGGCGGGTGAGCACGGCGGTGATCTCGTCCGGCGAGTCGTAGCGCGCGACGACGGTGACCGGGCCGAAGCACTCCTCCAGGAGCGCGTCGTGCGGCCCCTCCTGGGCGAGGCGCCGCGCGGGCACGGTGAAGAAGCCCGGGGAGACCGTGTGTTCGCCACCCGCGCCCGGGGTGACCGGGGCCTCGACGTCGGGGAGCGCGGCCCGCTCGGCGACCCCGTGGACGAAGGCGTCCCGCATCCGGTGGTCGAGCATGACGCCCGCGCCGGTGCCGCTGACCGATTTGGTCAGCGACTTGAGCAGTTGGTCGCCCGCCTCGCCCGAGGGGGCGAACACGAAGCCGGGCTTGGTGCAGAACTGCCCCGCGCCCATGGTCATCGAGCCGCCGAGACCGGCGCCGATCTGCTCACCGCGCTCGGCGGCCGCCGCCTCGGTGACGACGACGGGGTTGAGCGAGCCGAGCTCGCCGTGGAAGGGGATCGGGGTGGGCCGGGCCGCCGCCGCGTCGAAGAGGGCGCGACCGCCGCGGATCGAGCCGGTGAAACCGGCGGCGGAGACGAGCGGGTGCTTCACCAGCTCGACGCCCGCCTCGAAGCCGTGGACCACGGTCAGGACGTCCTCGGGCAGGCCGTTCTGCGCCGCGGCCCTGCGCAGGAGCGCCGCGCAGATCTCCGAGGTCGCGGGGTGGTCGGGGTGCGCCTTGACGACGACCGGGCAGCCGGCGGCGAGGGCGCTCGCGGTGTCGCCGCCGGGGACGGAGAAGGCGAGCGGGAAGTTACTGGCGGCGTAGACGGCGACGACGCCGAGCGGGATCTTGTAGCGGCGCAGGTCCGGCCAGGGCGGCGTCCGGCTGCCGTCCTCGTGGTCGATGTGGATGTCGAGGTAGGCGCCCTCGTCGACGACCTCCGCGAAGGCCCGCAACTGGGCGGCCGTACGCGCGAGTTCACCGGTCAGCCGGGCGGGGCCGAGCGCGGTCTCCGCGTCGGCCGCCTCGATGACCTGCTCCTTGGCCTCGGCGAGGAGATCGGCCGCGGTCCGCAGGAAGGCGGCGCGCACGGTGCGGTCGGCCAGCGCGCCGCGCACGGCGTGCGCCGCCCGGACCGCACGGTCGACCTCCTCCGCTGTAGCCTCCACCGCAACCTGCTCACGCGGGTTCCCCGTACGGGGGTCGACGCTCCAGACTGGTGCTGCTGCCACCGTGTTTCCTTCCGGTTCCACTGCCACACAGGAGAAGTTGTTCGGTATTCTGAACAGCGTTCCTGAACGTGAATACACGGGAACTCTATTTCCGGGCGCTCCGTGTTGGCAAGAAGTCGCAGGGTCGTACAAGAAGGCTGGAAGGGGCATAAGGGATGTCGGTTGGCGAGCCCGGTGGGGCACAGGTCAAGTCCGCGGTACGGACGGTGGAACTCCTCGAATACTTCGCGGGGCGCCCCGGCATGCACTCGCTGGCAGCTGTGCAGGAGGCCGTCGGCTACCCCAAGTCCAGCCTCTACATGCTGCTGCGCACCCTGGTGGAGCTCGGCTGGGTGGAGACCGACGCCACGGGCACGCGGTACGGGATCGGCGTGCGGGCCCTGCTCGTCGGCACCTCGTACATCGACGGCGACGAGGTCGTCGCCGCCGCCCGCCCCACCCTGGACCGGCTCTCCGACGACACCACGGAGACCATCCACCTGGCCCGGCTGGACGGGACGAACGTGGTGTACCTCGCCACCCGGCAGTCCCAGCACTACCTGCGCCCCTTCACCCGCGTGGGCCGCCGGCTGCCCGCCCACTCCACCTCGCTCGGCAAGGCGCTCCTGGCGACCCACAGCGACGAGCAGGTCCGCAAGATGCTGCCGGAGACCCTGCCCGCGCTGACCGAGCACACCCTCACCGACCGCGAGAAGCTCATCGAGGAACTGCACGTCATCCGCGAGCAGGGGTACGCGGTGGACCGCGAGGAGAACACCCTGGGGCTGCGCTGCTTCGGCGTCGCGATCCCGTACCGCACCCCGTCGCGTGACGCGATCAGCTGCTCGGTGCCGGTCGCCCGGCTCACCCCGGCGCACGAGCAGATGGTCAAGGACGCCCTGTTCGACGCCCGCGACCGGCTCACCCTCGCGACCCGCAGGCTCTGACCGCCGGGCACGCCGCACCGGGGCCCGGTGCGGCGTGCCTGAGAAACCGGTGAGAAGGAACACGAACGGGAACGCCCCAGGTGTCCCCGTTCGTCCCTCCAGCGGGATGAACAAGACGATCAGGCGCGCCTCGGTCTTCTGTCTGCTCATGGTTCTCGCCCTGCTGGTGCGGGCGACCTGGGTGCAGGCGTACGAGGCCCGGGCGCTCGCAGACGACGACCACAACCGGCGGAACACGATCGCGCAGTACGCGCAGCCGCTCGGGAACATCATCGTGGCCGGATCCCCGGTCACCGGTTCGAAGGAGACGGACGGCGACGACCTCCGCTACAAGCGCACCTACACCCAGGGCGATCTGTACGCGTCGGTCACCGGCTACAGCTCGCAGGCCTACGGCGCCACCCAGCTCGAAGGCATCTACAGCGATGTCCTGGACGGCACCGACGACCGGCTCAAGAACCCCGCCGATCTGATCACGGGCAGGCAGACGGCCCCCGGCGACGTGCTGACGACCATCGATCCGGGTGTGCAGAAGGCGGCCTCCGACGCGCTCGGTGACGACCGGGGCGCGGCGGTCGCGATGGACCCGGAGACCGGGCGGATCCTGGGGATGGTCTCCTCACCCTCCTACGATCCGTCCGGCATCAGCGGGACGGGGGACTCCGACGCCTGGCAGAAGCTCCTCGACGACAAGAGCAAGCCGCTGGTCAACCGGGCGCTGCGGCAGCCGCTGCCGCCCGGCTCGACGTTCAAGCTGGTGGTGGCGTCGGCCGCGCTGGAGAACGGTCTGTACGGTTCGGTCGACGAGGCCACGGACAGCCCGGACCCCTACACCCTGCCGGGCACGAGCACGGTCCTGAAGAACGAGAACCTCTCGGCGCCCTGCGAGAACGCCACGCTGCGCACCGCGCTCCAGTACTCCTGCAACAACGTGTTCGCGAAGGTCGCGGCCGACCTCGGCCAGGACAAGCTGAAGGCGATGGCGGACGCCTTCGGTTTCGACACGAAGGAGCTGGACGTGCCCGTGCGGGCGTCCGAGAGCGTCTACCCGAAGGACATGGACAAGGCGCAGACCGCGCTGACCGGCATCGGGCAGTTCGAGGTGACCGCCACCCCGATGCAGATGGCCATGGTCTCCGCGGCTCTCAGCAACGGCGGTGAGCTGGCCTCGCCCCACATGGTCTCGAAGGTGACGGACGCCGACGGCTCCACCCTCCAGGAGTACCCGGACGGCGACACCGAGCGGGTCGTGAGGGAGTCGACGGCGGAGCAGTTGCGCAGTGCGATGGTCACGGTCGTGGAGGAAGGCACCGGGAGCAACGCGAAGATCGACGGTGCGGAGGTCGGCGGCAAGACGGGAACCGCGCAGAACGGCGTGGACAACAGCAACACCCCGTACGCCTGGTTCACCTCGTACGCGAAGGACGACTCCACCGGCAAGCAGGTCGCTGTCGCGGTGGTCGTCGAGGACTCCGGGGCCGCCCGTTCCGAGGTCAGCGGAAACGGCCTGGCCGCGCCCGTCGCGCAGAAGATGATGAAGGCGGCGCTGAAGGGCTGAGCACGTTCCGCCACCGCCGGGCCGGGCGGTGGCGGAACGCCCCGCGGCCTACTTCACGCCGAGCAGCTGCTCGATCGGGTCGATGGCGAAGTACACCGCGAACAGGGCCGCGGTCCCCCACAGCAGCCAGTGGACCTCCCTGGCCTTGCCGAGGACCGCCTTGATCACGACGTAGGCGACGAAGCCCGCGCCGATGCCGTTGGTGATCGAATACGTGAACGGCATCACGGCGATCGTGAGGAAGGCCGGGATGGCGATCTCGTACCTCTCCCAGTCGATGTGCCGCACCTGCGCCATCAGCATGAAGCCGACCGCGACCAGGGCCGGCGCCGCGGCCTGGGCCGGCACCATCGTGGCCAGCGGGGTGAGGAACAGGGCGACGGCGAACAGGCCGCCGGTGACCAGGGAGGCGACGCCGGTACGGGCGCCCTCGCCGACGCCCGCGGCGGACTCGACGTAGGAGGTGGCGGAGGAGGCGGACGCCGCGCCGCCCGCTACGGCCGCCGCGCCGTCGATGAGCAGGACCCGGCCCAGGTGCGGCACCCTGCCGTCCTCGTCGAGGAGTCCGGCCTCGTGGGACACGCCGACGACGGTGCCCATGGTGTCGAAGAAGTCGCTCAGCAGCAGGGTGAAGACCAGCAGCACGATGGTGAGGACGCCGACCTGCTGGAACGCCCCGAAGAGGCTGAAGGAGCCGATCAGCCCGAAGTCCGGGGCGGCGACCAGGTCGTCGGGGACGGCGGGCACGGTCAGGCCCCAGGCGGTGGGGGCGATGTCGGCGATCTCGTTGACGGCCACCGCCACGACGGTGGTGACGACGATGCTGATGAGGATGGCGCCCTTCGTCCTGCGGGCGAGCAGCGCGACGGTGAGCAGGACTCCGAGGCAGAAGATCAGGACCGGCCATCCGGAGAGGTGGCCGGTGGCGCCGAGCTGGACGGGGACGGAGCCGGTCTCGCCGGGGATGCGGGAGACGAAGCCGGCGTCGACGAAGCCGATGAACGCGATGAACAGTCCGATGCCGACGCTGATGGCCTGCTTGAGGGAGGCGGGGATCGCGTGCATGATCGCCTCGCGCAGCCCGGTGACCACCAGGACGCAGATCAGCAGGCCCTCGATGACGATGAGGCCCATCGCGTCCGGCCAGCTCATCAGCGGGGCGAGCTGGAAGGCCGCGACGGCGTTGAGACCGAGCCCCGCGGCGAGGGCCAGCGGCAGATTGCCGCCGATCCCCATGACGACGGTCATCACGGCGGCCACCAGGGCGGTGGCGGTGACGAGTTGGGGGCCCGACAGGTGGTCGCCGAACTTGTCCTCGGCCGAGCCGAGGATGATGGGGTTGAGCACCAGGATGTAGGCCATCGTGAAGAAGGTGGCGAAGCCGCCGCGTATCTCACGTCCGAAGTCCGAGCCGCGGGCGCTGACGGCGAAGAACCGGTCGACCGCGTTTGGCCGCCCGCCCTTCCGCACCGCCTCGGGGGGCCCGGTGGGCTCGGGGACCTCCGCCTCGTCGGTCCTGGGCGCGGGAACGGGCACGGTGGGATCAGGTCTGTCCGGCATGGCACTCCTCCTGGTGTACGTATCACGCGGCGGTCAGCCGGATTGTTCACCGGCCGCGGGGATTTCAGGTTTTCCCCGTGTTACGTCTTGCGTGATCGCACCCCCCTGCCGGCCCCGTCGTGCTGTTCCCGGTGTGCCGCCGGATCAGCCGTCCGGCGCTTCACCTGATGCAGGGGGGTTCAGGTTTTCGCCGTGTTGCGCCTTACTGGAGGCGCACACGCGTCGAAGCGCTTCCGGGGTACACGTTGGTACGCTCTCGCCCCGCACACGCGCTTGGGAACGTACACAACCGGTTCGAGCGCGCGCAGGAATCCCGTGCGGAGGAGCAGAGGAGAGGTACCCGTGGGCACAGTCGTGGACGATGCCGCCGCGGTCGAGTTCCGTGCGTTCTTCGAGGCGCACTACGCCGAACTCGCCCGGCTCGCCCATCTGCTGACGGGCGAGGCCGATGCGGCGGACGACCTGGCGGCCGACGCGCTCATGGCGCTCTGGCACCGCTGGGACCGGGTCAGGGGCGCCGACCACCCGGGGGCCTACGCGAGAGGCGTCGTCGCCAACCTGGCCCGTACGCGCATCCGCAGCGCGGTGCGCGAGCGCCGCCGGATCGCTCTGTTCTGGGCGCCCCGCGGGGCGGGGGACGGCTATGCGGCGGACGGGCCCGACGTGTCGGCGGTGGTGGACGTCCAAGGCGCCCTGCGGCGGCTGCCGTTCCGCAAGCGCGCCTGCGTGGTGCTGCGGCACGCCTTCGACCTCTCGGAACGGGACACCGCGCTCGTCCTCGGGGTGTCGGTCGGTACGGTGAAGAGCCAGACGTCGCGCGGTGTGGCGGAGCTGCAGCGGCTGCTCGGACCCGAGGCCCCCGCGGCACAGGTACAGGTGGCGGCCGCCGGGCAGCGCGCCGGAGGAAGGCAGTGATGGACGAGGACCTGCGGGAGCGGCTGCGCACGGCCGCCGCTTCGCACCGCCCTGACCGGGCGCGGATGCTGGCCCGGATCGAGCGCGGCATGGCGGAGGAGCCGCCCGCCCGTCCCACGCGTGCCCCGCGCTCCCCGATGCCGTGGCTGCGGGTAGCCGGGGCGACGGCGGCGGTGTGCGGGGTGCTGACGGCCGGTGCGCTCGCCGTCACGTCGGCGGGCCAGGAGGAGCCGGCGGGCGGGCAGCGGGTGGCCGCCGAGCCCACACCGTCCGGTCCGGCGTCCCCCTCCCCCGGCCGGGGCGGTGCGCTGCCCGCCGGGAGCGGCCCGCTGTGGTCGGACGGTTCGCTGAACCCGAACAGCAACAACTACTGGGCGCAGAGCGAGGTCACGGTCAAGACGACCCGGCCGCTGACGGAGCTCACCGTGGAACTGCGGATCGCGCTGAACGGCGGGGTGGACACCACCGGTTCCTGGCGCTCCCTGCCGGTGGAGGACTTCGCCGCGTCGGCCCGCGAGGAGGGCGGCTTCCTCGTCTACCGGTGGACGCTGAAGCCGGGACGGGGCGTGCCGACAGGTACGCACACCTTCGCCGGTCAGTACAACCACGCGGAGGGCGCCCGCGACACCGGGCGGGACGACTACACGGCGCGGGCGCGCACGGCGGACGGACGGACCTCGGTGGGCGGCGACTTCGCGGAGACGCACTGAGCCCACCGCCCCTGCGGCGGGGCACGAGGACGGACCCCGCGGAAACACGTCCGGAACACGGCAACCCTTTCGCGGGCGGTGACGACCCAGGAACGCACCACCATCCCCCGCCCCCTAGGAATCGGGACCGACGAACATGAGCGAACGAGCGCACACGCATCGGCGCAGGCCCGGCAAGCGCCGTATGGCGGCCGCACTGACCGCCGCCCTCGGCCTCACCGGCGCCGCCCTGGCCACCAACGTCATGCTGCAGCCGGCGGGAGCGGCGACGGCCGCGGTGCCCTCCTGGCCCAGTGCCACCGGATCCCAGGCCGTCTCGAAGACGATCAAGGTCTCAGGGACGTACGACGGCTCGCTGAAGCGCTTCTACGGGAGCGGCGACCTCGGCGGGGACGGCCAGGACGAAGGGCAGGACCCGATCTTCGAGCTCGCCGACGGGGCGACGCTCAAGAACGTCGTCCTGGGCTCCCCCGCCGCCGACGGCGTCCACTGCTCCGGCAGCTGCACGATCCAGAACGTCTGGTGGGAGGACGTCGGCGAGGACGCCGCGTCCTTCAAGGGCACGTCGACCGGCTCCGTCTACACGGTGTACGGCGGCGGTGCGAGGAAGGCCTCGGACAAGGTCTTCCAGTTCAACGGCGCGGGCAAGCTGGTCATCACGAAGTTCCAGGTCGCGGACTTCGGCAAGCTCGTCCGCTCCTGCGGCAACTGCTCCAAGCAGTACAAGCGCGAGATCATCGTGAACGACGTCGACATCACGGCGCCGGGCAAGTCGCTGGTCGGCATCAACACCAACTACGGGGACACCGCCGCGCTCCGTTCGGTGCGGATCCACGGCGACAGCAGCAAGAAGATCAAGCCCTGCGTCCGCTACACCGGCAACAGCACGGGAGCCGAGCCGAAGGAGACGGGCAGCGGCCCGGACGGCACGTACTGCCGCTACACGGCGTCGGACCTCAGCTACGACTGACCGGCAGGAGTGCGGGGGCGCGGACACATCCTGGTGTCCGCGCCCCCGCTTCTGTGTCCGCCCCCTCGTCGTGCACGAGCCGGTGCTGTTCAGGGCCGCGTCGGCGACCGCCGGACACGTCGGAGGAAACGATTCCGAAACACGGCAACCCTTTCGCGGGCGGTGGCGACCCATGAGTGCAAGACACTCCCCCCACCTTCCAGAATCGGGATCGGTCGACATGAGTGAACGAGCACACACGCACCGCCGCCCCACCGGCAAACGCCGTATGGCCGCCGCACTGACCGCGGCACTGAGCCTCACCGGCGCCGCCCTGGCCACGAACATGATGGTGCAGCCCGCCGGTGCCGCCACGGCGGCGGTGGCCGAGTGGCCCACGCCCACCGGCAGTCAGGGGGTCTCGGAGAGCATCGAGGTCTCGGGGACGTACGACGGCGACCTCAAGGAGTTCTACGGCGAGGGCGACCTCGGTGGCGACGGTCAGGAGGAGGGCCAGGACGCCCTCTTCGAACTGGCCGACGGCGCGACCCTCAAGAACGTCGTCCTGGGCTCCCCCGCGGCCGACGGGGTCCACTGCGCCGGCAGCTGCACCCTCGAGAACGTCTGGTGGACGGACGTCGGCGAGGACGCCGCCTCTTTCAAGGGCAAGTCGTCGGGCTCCGCCTACACGGTGAACGGCGGCGGCGCCAAGGGGGCCGAGGACAAGGTCTTCCAGTTCAACGGCGCGGGCAAGCTGACCATCTCGGGCTTCCAGGTCGAGGACTTCGGCAAGCTCGTCCGCTCCTGCGGCAACTGCTCGACGATGTACAAGCGGGACATCGTCGTGAAGGACGTCGACGTCACGGCGCCGGGCAAGTCGCTGGTCGGCATCAACAGCAACTACGGGGACACCGCCACGCTGAGCTCGATCCGGATCCACGGCGACGACAGCAAGAAGATCGAGCCGTGCGTCCGCTACGAGGGCAACGACGACGGTGACGAGCCGGAAGAGGTCGGCAGCGGCCCCGACGGCACGTACTGCCTCTACTCCGAGTCGGACATCAGCTACGAGTAGAGCCCCGAGGGGCACCTCCGGACCGGGGGCCCGGACCGGCGCGGCGGCGCGGGTCCGGGCCCCCTTCCGACGCCGGGGGCGTGCCCGGGTGGACGACGGCGTGCCCCGTCCCGCACGCCGGGCCGTCAGCGCACCCGGTCACGCGCGATGGCCCACGGTGCCGCTTCCGGGGCGCTGGAGGACGGGGCCGCCGGTCGCCTCAGCTCTGCCCGGTCCCGTCCCCACCGTCCGCGCACCGGCGGCCGAGCCGGGTGTCCAGGCTCACCGGCGGCCGAGCCAGGTGTCCAGGCTCACCGGCGGCCGAGCCAGGTGTCCAGCCACGCGAACACCGCCTCCTGCATGCCCGTCCCGAACGTGTGCCCCTGGCCGGGCCAGACCTCGGTGGTGAGCCGGTCGCCCGCCCCCTGCGACTCCCAGACCGCGCGCAGCTTCCCGTACGCCGCGGCGACCCCCACCGGCGCGAACAGCGGGTCCGCGCCGCCCGCCTGGAAGAGGGCGGGTTTCGGGGCGGCCAGGGACGCCACGTCCGGGATGTCCAGGAGGCGGTTGAGGCCCGGGTGGAGCATGAAGTACGCGGACTGGCCGCGCAGGGTGTTGTCGCCCGGGACCAGCATCTCGCGCAGGCCCGTCATCCAGCAGACCGCCGCCGCCGCGCGGATCCGGTCGGACAGGGCGGAGAGCTGCCAGGCGCGGTAGGCGCCCATGGAGAAGCCGAGCGCCCCCACCCGGCGTTCGTCCACCTCAGGCAGCGAGGCGAGGAAGGCCGCGGCGCGGATGTCCTCGTGGGCTGCGAGCCCGGCCGCCGAGGTGCCCAACTGGAAGAGGTTGGCTGCCAGGGCCTGCTGGTCCTCGTAGGCGAGCGGTCCCCGGTCGCCCCAGCCGAGGGTGTCCACGGCGAGCACGGCATAGCCGCGGGAGGCCAGTTCGTCCCCGGTGAACCGGCCGCCGTAGTGCCGGGCGGCCCACGCGGTGGCGCGGTCGAGACGGTCCGGGGCCGACCACGGGCGCACGGCCTTCTCCCGGCCGATCGCGAACTCCGAGCCGTGGTCGTGCAGGACCAGCACCGCCGGGAAGGGCCCCTCCCCGTGCGGTACGAGGAGCGAGCCGCGCGCCCGCCCGTACCGGGTGAGGGCGAACTCCACGGTGCGGGCGGTGTACGGGCCCGCGTCGTGTGCGTCGACGGTCACCGGGGCATACGGTTCCGGGCCGGGCCCCGGCGGTTGGAGCAGCGCCTCCCCGACCCTGGCACGCGCCTCGGCGCGCCAGGCCGGGAAGTCGCGGGTCGCGGACCTCGCCCAGGAGAGCGGGAAGGTCAGCTCGTCCTTCAACCGCTGGTGGAACGCGGGGAGTACGCGTCCGCTGAGCCCCAGGGTCACCCGCGGGGGCACCAGTCGCCGAGGTAGTCGGCGGGCGTGTGGACGCGGGCCTCGGACCGGCTGAGCTGCGGCCGGTTGTCCGGGACCGTGATCCGCGCGCCGGGGCCGGTGTTGCGGTACTCGGCGAAGCGCTGGTCCTGCCAGGGGAAGCCCGCGGACATCGTGCCGTACGGGGTGACCGCGTCGATGCCCGCACCGAGGTGGCTGTCGCGGACGGTCAGCATCGGGTGCGCGGTGAGGTCCGATGAGGGCACCCAGGGGCGGGCCAGCTTGTAGTACGCGTCGGGGGCGGTGCTGGTGACGCGCGAGCGCTGGACCAGGTAGCCGTGCGGGTTGGCCCCGGCGGTGCTGGGTGCGAAGACGAAGCCGTACGGGGCGGCGGCCAGGTCGGTCCGGGTCAGGGTGCGGAAGTGGCAGCGGTCGTAGACGGCGGTGGCGCGGCCGAAGACGAAGTCGACGTCGCCCTCCATGTAGCAGTCGCGGTAGTACTGGCGGGCGAAGGCGGTGAGGGCGAGGGTGTCGGCGTACAGGGTGTCCTGGTGGCCGAGGAAGTGGCAGCCGTAGAACGCCGAGCGGTCGCCCTGCACCTTGATCGCGACGGCCTGGGTGCCGGTGTACTCCGGGTTGTCGGAGCGCAGCCAGTCGTTGGCGAAGGTCACGTCGCGGGCGGTGAAGTCGGCGGCCTGGACGGTGACGGAGGCGGAGCCGCTGGTGCCCAGGGTGCCGGACCCGTCGGGCTTCGGGGTGCCGGCCGCGTCGCCGTGGACGATGACGGTGTCACGGGGGTCGCCGCTCGCCCCGAGCAGGGTGAGGCCGGTGCGGTCGGCGGGGACGGAGAGCTTGCCGCGGTAGGTGCCGGGGGCGATGACGAGGGTCCGGCCGGTGCCGGTGGCTGCGGCGAGCGCGGACCCCACGTCGGTGAAGTCGCCCCTGCCGTGCGGATCGACGTAGAGCGTCAGGGCGTCGAGCCGCCGGGACGGCGAACCGTGGCGGCCGAACGGGCGCGCGGGCACGGGGCGGGCGTGGGCGGCGGGAGCGCCCAGGGCGAGGGCCGCACCGGCGCCCGCGAACAGGGTCAGGGCACTGCGTCTGCTGGGCATGGCGGTACTCCTTGCGGGGCTTGCGGAGGGGAGGAAGGGGGCCGGAGCGGCGCCTTCCGGGGTGGTGGAAGGCGTGCGGTGCCGCTCCGGCCGTTCTGGGGGCGGGTCCCGGTGGACCAGTGGTCCGGGAGGATCAGCGGGTCAGCGGACCAGCGGCTTGCCGGCGCCCGCGCCGAGACCCACCAGGAGCGGGACGACGAGCGGGTGGTTGACCTTGGTGCGCAGCGTGGGAGTCCAGCCGGCGCCCTCGGTGAGCTGCTCGGCGGGCACGCCGGCGTTGTGCACGGCGATCAGGTCGGTCTTGCGGCCGTTGACGTAGTTGCCGTCCGCCGAGACGGAGGACTCGGACCACTTCTTCAGGATCTTGGCCTTGTCGAAGCCGGAGCCGAGCGTGAAGGCGTTGGAGTCGGCGACGAGCTGGGACTCCTTCCCGATGCCGTAGGTGTAGCCGTAGACGCTGCCGGTGGTGGCGACGAAGTGGTTGTTGTACGAGTCGACCTGGCCGAAGCGGACGCGGGGCGCCCGCTCGTTGACGTTCTTGAACAGGTTGTGGTGCAGCGTCACCCGCAGGTGACCGCTGTCGGTGGCCCCGGCGCTGTCGCTGTTGCCGATGAGCATCGTCTTGTCGTGGTCCTTGAGGACGTTCCACGAGACGGTGACAAGGTCGGCGCCGCGCACGATGTCGAAGAGGCCGTCGTGCTGCTGGAACTTCTCACCGAAGTAGCTGGGCTGCTCGGAGTCGGGCCGGTCGCCGTCGCTGAAGGTGTTGTGGTCGACCCAGACGTGGGTGGAGCCGTAGACGACCAGGTTGTCGTACTCGGAGTTCCAGTGGCCGGTCTCCCCGTCGGTGGGGTCCCACTGCGGGAAGCAGTCGTAGGTGTCCTCGAAGGAGATGTTGCGGATGATGACGTTGGAGACGCCCTTCACCTGAAGGCTGGCGCCGATGACCGTCGCGTCGTCGCCCACACCGACCAGCGTGGTGTTCGACGGCACGTTCACGTTGACCGCGGCGGCCTGCAGTTTCGCCGACGCGACACGGGCGTCCTCCAGGGGGCCGGAGGGGACCTCGTCCATGCCCCAGACGGCCGGGTCGTAGGCGGCGAGGTACTTCTCCAGGGTGTATCCGTCCTGCTGGTAGGCCTCGCAGCCGATCGGGGTGCCCGCGGCGTCGGAGTTGCCGTGGACGGTGCCGGCGATCCTGATGATCTTCGGCGCGTCCCCGGCGTCCTCGAAGGCGGCGATGAGCTCGGCGCGGTTGGTGACGGTGTAGACGTGGTCGGGGGTGGCGGCCGCACCGCCCGTGGTGGAGCCGTCGGCGGAGGCCCAGCCGTCACCGGCCGGGAGCACCGAACGCTCGATGCCCCTGCCGTGGTGGGTGGTCGCCTGGGCGGGGACGCTCACGGCGAGGGCGAGCGAGGCGGTGCCCATCACCACGGCGATGGCGCGGACGTGTCTCATGTGTGCGGACATGGCTGATCCCTAACTGTCGTGCGCGGAGGAAGCTGAGGAAATCCGGGGGAGGCCGGGCGGCCTGAGAGGCCGGCCGCGGTGGAGCGGAGGATCAGGCCTGCGGCCAGCTGATCCATGTCGCGGGCACCGGCTCGTCGAGGCGGCGCAGGTCGCGCGGGGCGAGCACGCGTCCGTTCAGAAGGGCGCGGGCGGTCATCCTCGCCACCTCCACGGCGCCGTCCGGCCGGAAGTGGGTGTTGTCCTGCTTGCCGTCGGGGTAGTTCGGCGACTCGCCGGGCTCCAGCCAGTTGAAGTACGCCTTGGTGCCGTCCGGGCCGAGTCCCTGCCAGCGGGCGAGGGAGAGGGCCTGCATGTCGAGCAGGGCGACGCGCTCCTCGGACGCCAGCGCGCGCATCGCCGCGGGGTACTCCCCGTGCGTGGGGCTCGCGGTGCCGTCCGCGGCGAAGCGGCGGCGCTCGACCGGGGTGATCAGCACGGGCTCCGCGCGCCGGGCGCGGGCGCCCTTGACGTACTGGCGGAGGTATTCCTGGTACGTGGTGTACGGGTCGGTGCCGCGGGCGGGGTCCTCGGTCTTCTCGTCGTTGTGAGCGAACTGGATGAGGACGAGATCGCCCGGAAGGACGCCGTCCAGGAGGGCGGTGAGACGGCCCTCGTCGATGAAGCTCTTGGAACTCCGGCCGTTCATCGCGTGGTTGGCGACGGTCAGGCCGCGGCCGAGGAAGAAGGGAAGGGCCATGCCCCACCCGGTCTCGGGTGCGGCGTCGGCGTACTTCTGGGCCGCCGTGGAGTCGCCCGCGATGTGGAGGGTCCTGGGCCGGGGCCGGCCCCCTCCGCCGTGTGCGAGCGCGGGGGTGGCGCTGAGGGCGAGGGGCAGCGCGAGGAGTGCGGCTGCCGTCCGTCTGCGGGTGAGTGACACAGGATGACTGCCTCTCTCGGAGGACAAGCGTGGGGTGGCACCGGGGTGGAGGACCGGCGGCGGGGTGCGACCCGAACCGCCGCCGGTCCCCCGGTCATGGGGCCCGTCCGTGAGGGACGGGGTGTCGTCCGCGGCTGGACGGAGTGCCGTCCGTGGCGGGACGGCCGGGTCAGCCGTTGCCCAGTTCCTTCCACTCCTTCTCTGCGGCGTTCAGCTCATCGGCCATCTTGTCCAGGAACGCCTTGGCCGTGACCTTGCCGAGGAGCAGCTTCTGGAACTCCGGCTCGTTGTCGGCCTTGCTGATGTTGTTCCAGTCGGGAAGGTAGTACGGCAGGTCGACGATCTTGGTGGAGCCGTCGGTGAGGGCCTTCGCGGCGAGCGCGGTCGGCTCGGTCTCGGAGATCCAGGGGTCCTTGGCCGCTTCGGTGTTCGCCGGGATGGCGCCCGCGGACTCGTTCCACTTGCTGTTCGACTCGTGGGAGGCCGCGAACTCGATGAACTTCCAGGCCGCGTTCTTGTTCTTGCTGGACCGGAAGAGACCGAGGCCGTCGACGGGGTTGGAGACCTGGACACGCGTGCCGCCGTCCCCGATGGGGGCGGGTATGCCGGCGAACTTGTCCTCGCCGAGCGCCTTCAGGTGGTCCTGGTAGGAGCCGAGGTTGTGGCTCAGCATCCCGATGGTGCCGGAGTCCCACTGGGCGACCATCTTGGTGAAGTCGTTGTTGACGTCGGCGGACGGCGTCGTCTTCTTGAAGAGGGCGGCGTACTTCTCCAGCGCCGCGACGTTCTTCGGGTCGTTCAGGGTCGTCTTCTCGCCGTCCCAGAACTCCGTGATGCCGGTCTGGCCGTAGATCGCGTCCAGGGCCTGCGCGATGGAGCCCGCGCCGCCCCGGATGGTGTAGCCGAACTTGTTGTTCTTCGCGTCCGTCAGCTTGTCGGCGGCCTCGTAGAACTTGGGCCAGGTGGTGGGCGCTTCCAGGCCGGCCTGCTCGAACAGGTCGGTGCGGTACCAGAGCGCACCGTTGTTCGCGGAGGTGGGCACGGAGTACAGGTCGTCGCCCCGGCCGGCCGCGGCTCTGACGCTCTCGACCATGCCCTCGACGAGCTTGCCCTTCAGCGGCGACCCGTCCAGCCGGTCGTTGACCGGCTCCAGGGCCTCCTGGGACACCATGTTGGCCAGGTACGCGGTGCCGACGCCGCCCACGTCGGGCAGCCCGCCGCCGGCGATGGCCGTGTCGTACTTGGACTGGACGTCGGCGATCGGGATGGGGACGTACTTGACCTTGATGTCCGGGTTCTTCTTCTCGAAGTCCTTGATGATCTCGGTCCAGATCGCGGTGCGCGGGCCACCGTTGTTGTCCCAGAAGGTGATCTCGCCCTTCCCGCTGCCCTCCGTGCCGGATTCGCTGCCGTCGTCGCCACAGGCGGTGGCCCCGAGGGCCAGGACCGCCGTGAGGGACACCGCGGTCGCGGCACGCCCCCGGAGCGTCTTCGAGATGTTCATGTCGGCTCTTCTCTCTCGGATCTTTACGCGTACGTGGGGGGAGGTCAGTGGTGTGTGCGGTGCGGCGCCGTTGCGCGGGTCCGCACCGGACCGGCTCGGACGCGGCGTCGGCCCGGCGGGTGCACCGGACGCTCCCGTGGCAGCTGTTTCCGACGGCCGGTGCCGAGGCCCCACGCGTGCGGGAAGGTGCCGGGGGTGAAGGCGGTGGACAGTGGTCTCGCGTTGGTGCGCTCGGTACGGAGGTGCGTCATTGCGGCTCCCATACAGCGGTGCGGGATCAGACGGTGTGAGGTCTTCCGGTGGTGCGGAAAGCGGTGAAGCCGGCGGTTCCGGAGGGCCCCGAGCCGGCTGGTGCGGTGGCGAAGAGGCCCAGCAGCGCGCCGACCCACCGCCAGGGGGTGGCGGCGAACACCTGGCCGGACGCCTGGAATCCGGCGCCGTCGCCGGTGTCGGCGTAGAAGCGGCAGCGGGCGCCCCGGGTGACCTCGATCCGCACCCGGACGGCCGCGCCCGGTGCGGGGCGGGGGTGCTCGGCGTCCCGCTCGTGCTCGGCGACGGATTCGGCGTACCGGTGCACGAGCCGCGGCGTCCCGTCGGCCCCGGCCTCCAGGCCGATCCACGAGAAGGCGTCCCCGAGCACGGCGAGCCCGGCCTTGGCGCCCGGTTCGCCGGTGTCGAGCGTGATGCCGACGTCGACGGTGAACTCCTCGGCGGGCAGCCGCTGCACCAGGACGTTGGGCAGGGCCCGCAGATCGTGTGCGTAGGCGGTGCGTACGCAGCTGAGCCGCAGCCCGTCGCCCCCGTGCCCGACCGTCCAGCCGGGCCGCGGATTGGCCGTCCACTGCCACTGCCGGCCGTACCGCCCGCCGGGGAAGCCGTCGCTGGAGGCCGGTGCCTCGACGGCCTGCTCCGGGGCCTTGGGGCTGCGGTGCGTGAGGACGGGTTCGCCCTCGTCGCCGATGACCGGCCATCCGTCCGGGCCCCAGCGCATCGGCTGGAGGTGCACGACCCGGCCGTAGGCCCCGCGCGCCTGGAAGTGCAGGAACCAGTCCTCGCCCGCGGCGGTCCTGACCCAGCCGCCCTGGTGCGGACCGTTGACCTCGGTCCTGCCCTGGGCGAGGACGACCCGCTCCTCGTAGGGGCCGGTGAACGTCCGCGAGCGGAAGGCGCCCTGCCAGCCCGTCTCCACTCCCCCGGCGGGGGCGAAGATCCAGAAGTGGCCGTCGTGCCGGTAGAGCTTGGGGCCTTCGAGGGTGAACCAGCCCGGGATCGTGTCGGCGTCGACCAGGGTGGCGCCCTCGTCGAGGAGTTCGCGTCCGTCGGGGCTCATCCGGTGGCCGGTGAGCCGGTTCTTGATGCCGGAGCGCGACTTGGCCCACGCGTGGACCAGATAGGCCTCGCCGGTCTCCTCGTCCCACAGGGGGCAGGCGTCGATCAGTCCCTTCCCCGCCTTGACGAGGTGCGGGGCGCTCCAGGGGCCGCGGATGTCCTCGGCGTTGACCTGCTGGATGCCGTGGTCGGGGTCCCCCCAGAAGATCCAGAAGCGTCCGGCGTGGTGGCGCAGCGAGGGTGCCCACACCCCGCAGTCGTGGCGGGGCACGGCGAAGTCGGCGTCGGGTCCGAGCCGGTCGAGGGCGTGGCCGATCAGGGTCCAGTTGACCAGGTCGCGGGAGTGCAGCAGGGGCAGTCCGGGGACCCGGCCGAAGCTGGACGCGGTCAGGTAGTAGTCGTCGCCGACGCGCACGACGTCGGGGTCGGACCAGTCGGCGTTCAGGACCGGGTTGCGGTAGGTGCCGTCGCCGAGGTCGGCCCTCCAGGGAGTGGTCATGCGGCGACCGCCTTGCGGACGAGGGCGGCGGCGTCGTCCCGGCCGAGGCGTCCGTCGGCGACGACGGTGACGACCCTGCGCACGACGGTGGCTCCGGCGGCGACGGGCAGCCGCCGGTCCGCGGCGAGGGAGGAGCCGACCCCCGGGTATTCGGTGGTCCTCACGAACCACGGGTCGCGGCGGGTCTCGTCGGTCGCGCCGGCGAAGACGAGCGTCCAGCCGTCCCCGGCGAGGGCCAGCCAGTCGGCGGCCCTGCCGTGCACGGCCTCCTCGCCGTCGAGCGTTCCGCTGAACACGGCGGGCGGCGCGGCCTCCTTGGGGGCGCGCCAGAAGAAGCCGCCGTATCCGGCGCCGGGGCGGCCGTTGGTGGCGGGGCTGCCGATGGACAGGTCCGTGGAACCGCGGTTGGTGAGGGAGAAGGAGAAGTCCAGCGCCCAGGCGGTGTCGGAGAGTCCGGCGGCGGCGACGGTGCGGTGTTCGCGCAGCAGCTCGGTGCCGTCGGCCTCCCAGCTGAGCTCCTCCACGAAGCCGTCCGGGTCGCGGAGCTTCCAGCCGAGGTGGCGCTGCGTCCCGTGGTTGTCGAGCGCGGTGGGTCCCTGGCCGCGGACGTAGGTGCGCCCGCCCCAGAAGTTGTGTCCGGCCACGTCGGGCACCGCGACGGAGGCGCCCAGGTGGTGGATGTGGTCGGCCGGGCGCTCCTCGGTCACGGGGGTGCCGGCGAGGGTGGTGACGGGGTGCAGATAGGGGCGGCCGTCCGTCTCGTGCCGGTAGCCGTAGCGGCCGACGGGGCGTCCGGCGCAGCTGAGGAGTGCGGTGGTCATGGTGTGCTCACCTCTCTGGGGTGCGCCCAGGAGGCGCCTAGTTCGGAGAAGAGGGTGAGGGTGTCGGCCGCGGCGGCGACGGTGCCGTCGATGCCGCGCACGATGCGCCGTACGCCGTCGCCCTGGTCGGCGGGCCGGGTGTGCCAGGCCGTGGCGGGCAGTGCGGTGGGCTCGGGGGCGGTGCGGACGGCCTCCAGGACCCGCATGAACGCGCCGGTGCGCTCCGGCGGCACGAGGAGCTCGGTGCCGTGCTCCAGGTGGCCGACGAGGTTCTCCAGCAGGTCGGTCCGCCCGTGCACGGCCTCCTCGGGGCCGTGTCCGGCGCGCTGGACCAGGACCCGGTCCTGCTTGTACCAGAAGGTGATGCGTCCGCGGTCGCCGTGGACGATCACGTACGGCTCACCGGCCTCCTCCGCGCAGAGGGTGACCGCGATGGTGACCGGCATCCCGTCGGCGGTGGTGATCCGGACGCAGCTGGTGTCGTCGGACTCGATGTCGTGGGCCCGGAAGAGCTCGGTCTCGATGGACGCCACGTCCTCGGCCGTTCCCCGGCCGGCCAGTTCGAGTGCGGTGGCGACGGCGTGCGCGAGGGGGTTGGTCAGGACCCCGTCGACCACGTCGGTGCCGCCCATCCTGCGGCGCCCGGCCCAGGGGGCCCGCCTGAAGTAGGCGTCGTCGCGGACCCAGGCACCGGCGGCGCCGATGCCCCGTACGTTGCCGACGGCTCCGGAGGCCACGAGGTCCCTGATGGCGGGGACGGCGTGCGAGCCGAAGGACTGGAAGCCGATCTGGCAGGAGATCCCCGCCTCCCGCACTCCGTCCGCCATGCGGGCGTAGTCGTCCCAGGTCGCGGCGGGGGGCTTCTCCAGGAGGAGGTGGACGCCCCGGGCGGCCGCGGTCAGGGCCAGTGTGGTGTGCGTCGGGATGGGGGTGCAGATGACGGCCGCACGGGCGCCGGTGGAGTCCAGGAGGGCTCCGAAGTCGGCGGACTGCTCGGGCATCTCGTCGGCGAACGGTTCGAGTTCGTCGTCGGTCAGCGGGTTCAGCTCGCAGATCCCGGCCAGCCTGACCAGGCCCTGGTGCTGGAGACGGCGGATGTTGGCGAGGTGCCAGCGGCCGTGGCCGCGGGCGCCGGCCAGGACGACGGGCAGGGGGGTGGTCGCGCTCATCGGTCCGCCCTCCCCGCTCCGGCCCCGCGGGCCACCGCGGCGGCGGCGCGGAGGTGGAGCTTCCAGGTCATGTCGGTCATCCCTTCACGGCGCCGGCGCTGAAGCCGGTGATGAGCCACTTCTGGATGAAGGCGAAGACGATGACCACCGGCACGGCGGCGATGACACCGCCCGCGGCCAGTGCCCCCAGGTCGACGCTGTCGGCGCCGATGAGGGTGTTCAGGCCGACCGGGATCGTCTGCTTGTCCTGCTCGCTGAGGAACATCAGGGCGAACAGGAAGTGGTTCCAGCTGTGGACGAAGGCGAACGAGCCGACGGCGATCAGCCCGGGGCGCAGCAGCGGCAGCACGACGGCGCAGAACGCCTTGAAGCGCGAGCAGCCGTCCACCCAGGCGGCCTCTTCGAGGGAGACCGGGACGTTCTTGATGAATCCGCTGATCAGGATGATCGACAGCGGCAGCTGGAAGACCGTCTCCGCGATGACGACGCTCCCCAGGGAGTTGATCATCTGGAGGTTCTTGAAGATCTCGAAGAGCGGCACGAGCATCAGGGCGCCCGGGATGAACTGCGAGCAGAGCAGCGCCAGCATGAAGGCGCTCTTGATCTTGAAGTCGAAGCGGGCCAGGGCGTAGCCGCCGGCCAGCGCGACCAGGGTCGTGGCGATCAGCGTCGCCACACCGACGATCATGCTGTTCTGGAAGAAGAGGGCGAAGCTGCGCTCGTTCCAGACCTTGGAGAAGTGGTCCCCCGTCATGGGCCAGGGCACCAGCGAGGTGGAGCCGGCGGGCCGTACGGCGAAGAGGAACATCCAGTAGAACGGGATGAGCGTGAAGAGCAGGTAGATGCCGAGCGGCACGTAGATCTGCCAGCGCGGTACGTCGTCGAAGGCTCGCTCGCGCTTGGAGCGGCGGGGCCTGGAGGGCGGCGGGGCGTCGCTGCCCCGGGACGGTCCCGGCGTGCGGGCGTCGTGCTTCTCTACGAGTGCGGCAGTCACTTGTGGTCGCCTCCGAACTTGCTCAGGCGCAGATAGACGATCGAGCAGAAGAGGAGGATCACGAAGGCGACGGTGGTGAGCGCCGAGGCGTATCCGAAGTCGTGGCCCTCGATGCCGGTATTGGCTACGTAGAGCGGGAGTGTGGTGGTCTCGCCCGCCGGCCCGCCGCCGGTGAGGGTGTAGAGGAGGTCGACGTTGTTGAACTCCCAGACCCCGCGCAGCAGGGTGGCGAGGATGATCGCGTCGCGCAGGTGCGGGAGCGTGATGTGGAAGAACTGCCGCATCCTGCCCGCACCGTCCACCGACGCCGCCTCGTACAGCTCCTTCGAGACGGACTGCAGGTCGGCGAGGATGAGGATCGCGAAGAAGGGGACCCCGCGCCAGAGTTCGGAGATGGTCGCCGCCCAGAAGACGGTCCCGGTGTCGGAGAGGACCGATGTGCCGTACTCACCGATCCCGGCGTCCGCGAGGTAGCGGCTGAAGCCGGTCGAGGAGTTGTACAGCAGGATCCAGATGGTGCTGGTGAGCACACCGGAGACGGCCCAGGGGGAGAAGACCATGGCGCGGGATATGCCGCGGCCGATGAAGGTCTGGTTGACGATCAGCGCGAGCGCCAGGCCGAGCGCGAGCTGCAGGGTGACCTGGGTGAAGACCCACTGGGCGCTGAAGCCGAGCGTCGACCAGAACTGGTCGTCCTCGGTGAAGATGCGGGTGAAGTTGTCGAAGCCGGCGAAGCCGTTCCGCCACGGCTTGGTGACGTTGTAGTTCTGCAGGCTGTAGTAGAAGACGCTGACCACCGGATAGGCGATGAAGCCCAGCATCAGCAGGCCCGCGGGCGCGATCAGCAGGTACGGCAGGCGGCGGGGACTGGCCGAGCGGCGCTTGGGCGCCTGCCCCTTGGGGGGCGGTGTGGCCACGGCTGCGGATTGGGCCATGACGCGTCTCCGATCTCTGGGAAGTGCTGGATGTGCCGTGCGTTCGGTGCATGGTGCAAGCGCTTACCGCATGCCGTTCGGTATCCCGGACGGAGCGGTGCGCGGAATTCGTCTCGCCCGGTCAGCCCGCGTAGGGGTCGGGCACCTCTCCCTGCCGGGCCAGGAACGTGAAGTCGCAGCCGGTGTCGGCCTGGGTGATCTGGTCCTGGTAGAGGGCCCCGTAACCGCGCCCGTAGCGGGCGGGCGGCTCGGTCCACCGCGACCGGCGGAGCTCCAGCTCCTCGTCGGAGACGTCGAGGTGGAGCAGCCGCGCCTCGACGTCCAGCGTGATCAGGTCACCGGTGCGGACCAGGGCGAGGGGCCCGCCGACGAAGGACTCGGGCGCGATGTGCAGGACGCAGGCGCCGTAACTGGTTCCGCTCATCCGGGCGTCGGAGAGCCGCACCATGTCCCGTACGCCCTCCTTCAGCAGGTAGTCCGGGATCGGCAGCATGCCGTACTCGGGCATCCCGGGGCCGCCCTTGGGGCCGGCGTTGCGGAGCACCAGCACGTGGTCCGGGGTCAGGGCCAGCGCCGGGTCGTTGATGGTGCGCTGCATCTCCTTGTAGTCGTCGAAGACGACCGCGGGCCCGGTGTGGCGCAGCAGGTGGGGCTCGGCCGCGATGTGCTTGATGACCGCGCCGTCGGGGCAGAGGTTGCCTCGCAGCACCGCGACACCGCCCTCCTCGGCCAGCGGGTTGTCACGCTCCCGGATGACGTCGGTGTCGTGCACCAGCGCCCCGTCGAGCTGCTCCCGCATGGTGGCGTGCGTGACGGTGGGCCGGTCCAGGTGCAGCACGTCGGTGAGCCGCGACAGGAAGCCCGGCAGCCCTCCGGCGAAGTGGAAGTCCTCCATCAGGTACTTTCCGCCGGGGCGGAGGTTGGCGAGGACGGGCACGGTGCGGGCGATGCGGTCGAAGTCGTCCAGCGTGAGCTTCACCCCGGAGCGGCCGGCCATCGCGATCAGGTGGATGACGGCGTTGGTGGAGCCGCCGAGCGCCAGGACGGTGGCGACCGCGTCCGCGTAGGCGTCCGCCGTGAGGATCCGCGACAGCTTCATCTGCTGCCACACCAGTTCGACGATGCGGATCCCGGACTGCGCCGCCATCCGGTCGTGGCCGGAGTCCACGGCAGGGATGGACGAGGCGCCCGGCACCGTGACGCCCAGCGCCTCGGCGGCGGCCGTCAGGGTCGAGGCGGTACCCATCGTCATGCAGTGGCCCGGGGAGCGGGCGAGCCCGTTCTCCAGCTCGGCCATCTCGCAGTCGCCGATGAGGCCGGCCCGCTTGTCGTCCCAGTACTTCCACATGTCCGTGCCGGAGCCCAGGACCTCGTTGCGCCAGTGCCCCGGCAGCATCGGTCCGGCGGGCACGAAGACCGCCGGGAGGTCGACGGAGGCGGCGCCCATCAGCAGCGCGGGCGTGGACTTGTCGCAGCCGCCCAGCAGCACGGCGCCGTCGACGGGGTAGGAGCGCAGCAGCTCCTCCGTCTCCATCGCCAGCATGTTGCGGTAGAGCATCGGAGTGGGCTTCTGGAAGGTCTCCGAGAGCGTGGAGACCGGGAACTCCAGCGGGAAGCCGCCCGCCTGCCAGACGCCACGCTTGACCGCCTGTGCGCGTTCACGCAGGTGCACGTGGCAGGGGTTGATGTCGGACCAGGTGTTGAGGATCGCGATGACCGGCTTGCCCAGGTGCTCCTCGGGGAGGTAGCCGAGCTGCCGGGTGCGGGCGCGGTGGCTGAACGAGCGGAGCCCGTCCGTGCCGTACCACTGGTGGCTGCGCAGCTCCTCGGGGGTGAGGCGGCGCTCCGTCGACGCGTCGGTCATACGGACCACCCGGCGACCAGGCCGGCGACCTCGGCGCGCTGCGCCTCGGGCAGCACCCGGCTGGGTGCGCGGACGTCGCGGCGGCAGAGCCCGAGCGCGGCCAGGGCCTCCTTGACGACCGTCACGTTGTTGGCGGACTGCCGGTCGGCGCGCAGGTCCTCGAAGCGGCGGATCTGCTCCCAGACCTTCATCGCCGCGACGTAGTCGCCCGCGCGCAGTGCCTCCAGCATGGTCAGCGAGACACCGGGGGCGACGTTGACGAGCCCGGAGGTGAAGCCGGTGGCGCCGGTGGCGAAGTAGGAGGGGGCGTAGAGCTCGGCGAGCCCGGCGATCCAGACGAACCGCTCCAGGCCGGCGTCCCGGGCGAACGCTCCGAAGCGGGCGGCGTCCGGGACGGCGTACTTCACGCCGATGACGTTGGGGCAGCTGTCCGCGAGCTCGGCGAGTGCCTCGCCGGCGAGCAGCGGGTTGCGGACGTAGGGGACGATCCCCAGCTCGGGGACGGCCTCGGCGATGGCCCGGTGGTAGTCGATCCAGCCGTCCTGCGAGACGTAGGGGTGCACCGGCTGATGCACCATCAGCATCTCGGCGCCGGACTCCCTGGCGTGCTCGGCGGCCGCCACGGCGGTCGGCACGTCGTGGCCCACACCGACCAGGACGGTGGCACGGCCGCCCGTCTCCTCGATGGTGAGCTCGGTGACGGTGCGCCGCTCGTCGGGGGTGAGTGCGTAGAACTCACCGGTGTTGCCGTTCGGGGTGACGATGCGGACGCCGCCGTCGAGCAGCCGTCGCAGCAGGGCGCGGTGCGCCGGGATGTCGATGCCGCCGTCCTCGGCGAACGGCGTCACCGGGATCGCCACAACGTCTGCGAGGGCCGCCTTCAGCGGTGAGAAGTCCATGCGGACTGACCTTTCGTCGAGGTGCTGGTGATCCATGTCCAGCTGGTGGTTCACGTCGTCTCACCCCCGTCTTCGTCGTCGGGGAAGGCACGGCGTACGAACGATGCGATGTGGTCGTGCAGGGCCCCCGCGGCGGCGTCCGTGTCGCCGGAGAGCGCCAGTCGAAGGATCTCGCGGTGCTCGGCGGCCTCCCGCTCCCAGGACGGGATCGCCGACCAGGCCACGGTCGACACGAGTGCGGCCTGGTCGCGGATCTCGTCGAGCATCCGGGCGAGCAGCGGGTTGCCGCAGGGCAGGTAGAGGGCCCGGTGGAATTCCCGGTTGGCGAGCGACCTGTCCGCCTTGTCGATCGCCGAGTCGGAGCGCTCCAGGGCCTCCTGGGCCGCCTCCAGCGAGGCCTTGCGGGTCATGGAGCGGCGCAGTGCCTCCGGCTCGAGGAGGAGGCGCACGTCGTACACCTCCCGCGCCATGGCCGCGTCGACGAGTCGCACGGTCGCGCCCTTGTACTGGCTCATGACCACGAGTCCGGTGCCGGCCAGCGTCTTCAGCGCTTCGCGTACGGGAGTCTTCGACACCCCGAACTGCGCGGCGAGTTCGGTCTCCACGAGCGCCTGTCCCGGCTGCAGCTGCGCGGTGAGGATGGCGTGCTTGATCGCCTCCAGCACGTACTGGGTCCTGGACGGAATGGGGGCAGGCGCAAAGGTCATGGGTGAAGAGCTCTCGCATCTCGCGTATCGCGTCTCATATATGACGTACGAAGTACGACGCGGATGAAGCTAGAGCGGTAAGAATGTTTCGTCAACGCTTCTGGCAAAAGAAGTTCACGAACGCGGAAACCGGTGGGGCGCGGCGTCCGGCCGGCGTGCGCGTGCGGGCCGGCCGCCGCGGCCCGCCGGTCAGGGGCCGGAGAACGGCGCAGGCCCCCGGCTGCGTGCCGGGGACCTGCGCTTCGTCGGTGGGAGACGCCCGGCGGTCAGCCGCCGCCGAGGGCCGGGAGGGCGGCCGTGACGGCCTCCAGGTCCGGCCCGGAGGCAAGTCCCGCGTGATACAGGCGCAGTTCGTTCGCCCCGAGCGAGGCCGCGTGCGCGGCGTCCCGCTCCAGAGTACCGGGACTGCCGCCCATGCCGCTCACCACGTTGAAGTTGGCGGCGAGCACCCCGGACAGCCCCGCGAAGGGGCCGAGCACAGCCTCACGTGCCGCGTCGCCGCCGGTGCAGGGCAGCACGACCCCGTCCGCCGTGGACAGGATGTGGGCGGGGTCCGTCCCCACGTTGGCACCGGTGCGGTAGGAGGCGGGGTCGGCGTGCAGGAGGACCTGGAAACCGGGCCCCGGCGCCGCGCCCCGCACGGCGGCGACCGCCGCCTCCGCCAGACCCCTGGCGACCTTGGTGCGCCATCGCAGGGTGGCGTCGGCGAGACCCTCGCCGAGCAGCTTCTCCACCCCGCCCCAGCCCTGCTCACCGGAGCCGGATCCGGCCCAGACCGGCTCCAGCGCACGGCGCACGGCGCCGCGCAGCTCCTCGCCGTCCAGCCCCACCGAGCCGTAGCCGGCCCGGCAGTCGGCGCAGAAGCAGAGGGACATCAGATACTGCGCCGCGTCCCCGAGGGCGACCCCGGAGACCTTGTCGTGGGCGTGCAGATGGGCGAAGCCGTACCAGCCGCACGACTCCAGCTCGGTGCCCGACGCCCCGGGCCGTGCGGCCGCCTCCGCCGCCAGGTCCACCAGGTAGGCGTGGACGGCGGGCTGCGCGATGCACGGCGCCCAGGGGTAGCGGTCTCCGTAGGCGTTGACCACGGAGGTCTCCGGATGCTCGCCGCCCATACGGGAGTTGTGCGCGAGGACCACCCAGGAGTGCACCTCGAGGCCGGCGCCGGCCAGGGTCTCGGCCGCCTCGGCCCAGGGGTCCTCCCCCGCCACCCAGGACTGCCCGTAGGGGCGCAGGCCCCGGCCGGCCCACCGCGCGGCGCCCGGCGGATAGAGCACGGCCGCGTGCTCGGCGGTCACGATCCGGCTGCCGGGGTGGCGCGGGGTCAGGGCCCGGGTGGAGTGGTAGGCGGAGGCGAGCGTCACCTGCTGGACACCGAGCCCGGCGAGGCGGGAGGCCGCGCCCGGATCCCCCACGACGTCCCAGGGGTACAGGAAGGCTGAGGCCTTCACCTGGCCTCCTGGGGACGGTACTTCTCCAGCAGCGCGCGGCCGTCGGCGATGATCGAGACCAGCTCGTCGACGTGCTCGGCCGGGGGCTCGGTGAGCGGGGTGCGCACCGGGCCGACGTCCAGGCCCTCGAGCCGGACGGCCGCCTTCACGAGCGACACCGCGTAGCCGCGGCCCTTGGCCCTCAACTCGACGAGCGGCCGGTAGAAGTGGTCGAGCAGCGCGTTGACCAGGTCGTCGTCGCCGGCCTCCAGTGCCCGGTAGAAGGCCAGGGCGATGTCGGGGGCGAAGGCGAACACGGCGGAGGAGTAGAGCGTGACACCGATGCCCCGGTAGGCGAGCCCGGTGAGCTCGGCCGTGGGCAGCCCGTTGAAGTACAGGAAGTCCTCGCCCGGCAGTCCGGTGCGCACGGCGCTGACGATGCGCTGCATCAGGTCGAGGTCGCCGTAGCCGTCCTTGAGCCCGATGATCCCGGGTGTCCGGGCCAGGGCGACGACGGTCTCCGGGGTGAAGACCGCGTTGTCCCGCTGGTAGACGACCGTCTCCAGGGAGGTGGCGGCGGCGAGGGCGGCGTAGTGCGCGAGCAGCCCCTCCTGGCCGGCGACGACCAGGTAGGGCGGCATGGCGAGGAGGCCGTCCGCACCGGCCTCCTCGGCGAGCTTCGCGTACTGGATCGCGAGCGCCGTGCCGTAGCCGGCTCCGGCGACCACGGGCACCTGCCCCGCGGTCTCCTCGACGGCCGCCGCGACGACGAGCCGGAACTCCTCCGGGGCCAGGGCGTGGAACTCGCCTGTGCCGCAGCAGGCGAAGACGGCTGCCGCACCGGCGTCCACGCCCGCGCGCACGTGCGCGCGGAAGACGTCGAGATCGACGGTGCCGTCCGGCCCGTAGGCGGTGACGGGGAAGAAGAGCGGCCCGGCGACATGGGTGAGTCGGGCGGCAAGGGGGGCTGAGGTCACGGGCGCTCCCTGAGCAGATTCAGGCGTGCACAATTATGATCGGCGTCCATATTTCTGAACGCCGCCACGCTAAGCCAGCCTCGCGGCGCCGGTCAAGAGACGAACACCCGACGGCGGGGTGAACCGGCCGACCCCGCCGGACACTTGACGCGTCGGTCGCGAGTTCTTAGCGTGTCCACGCATGTGAATGCCGTCCATGAATTTGAGGCATCGGGCGGCTGTGCGACCTCTGCGTGCCCCGCGTACCTTGCTGTCCGTACGTCCGGCCCCCACGCAGCACAGCACCGCACCGTCCGCGCACGCCGCGCACGCGCCCTGCGCCCGCACCGAGGAGATCCCCGTATGCCCGCACCCCGCACCGTCCTTCTCACCGGAGCCGCCGGCGGCCTCGGCACCCTGATGCGAGGGCTGCTCCCCGCGTACGGCTACGACCTCCGGCTCTTCGACCTCACCCCCATCGAGGGCGAACCGGACGCCGTCACGGCCGACCTCGGCGACAAGGCGGCGCTTCGGGAGGCCGTGCGGGGCGTCGACGCGGTCATCCACCTGGCGGGCATCTCCCTCGAGGCCTCGTTCGACAAGATTCTGCACTCCAACATCGAGGGCACGTACAACCTCTACGAGGCCGCGCGCGAGGAGGGCGTGAAGCGCGTCGTGTTCGCGTCCTCCAACCACGCCGTCGGCTACACCCCGCGTCCGCTCGCCGGTGACCCCCTGATCCCGGTCGAGACGCCCCACCGGCCCGACACCCTGTACGGGCTGTCCAAGTCCTTCGGCGAGGACCTCGCCCAGTTCTACTGGGACAAGCACGGCGTGGAGACCGTCTCCGTGCGCATCGGCTCCTGCTTCATGGAGCCGACCTCGGTACGGATGCTGTCCGTCTGGATGAGCCCCGGCGACGGCGCCCGCCTCTTCCACGCGGCACTCACCGCGGAGGACGTGCGGCACACCGTGGTCCACGGTTCGTCCGACAACACCCGCCTGTGGTGGGACCTGACGTCGGCCCGCTCCCTCGGCTACGAGCCGCAGGACGACTCCGAGCAGTACGCGGACAAGCTCGTCGCCGAGCACGGCGAGCTGGACCCGGCGAACCCCGACCACGCCCACCTCGGCGGCCACTTCGTCACGAACCCGCCCATCTGGCCCTACTGAGCGCCGACCCCGTGGCCCCGGCCCGGGCCGCCGGACGCGGGACGGGCGGCGACCGATGAGTTTCGCCGTGGCCCGCGGTCCACAGATCACGATCGGTGCACGCCGCGGCCGCGGGAGCGGCCGTAGCATGCACCGACCGGATCTGACGGTCACTCGGAACGGGGACACACTCATGCGCACTCTGATCAGCTCCGCCTTCATCTCGCTCGACGGTGTCATGGAGGCACCGGGCGGTGAGCCCGGCTACCGGAACTCCGGGTGGACCTTCAAGGACGTCGAGTTCCTCCCCGAGGCGTTCGACATCAAGGGCCGGGAGCAGAAGGAGGCCACCGCGATGCTCCTGGGCCGCACGAGCTACGAGGCCTTCAGCCAGGTGTGGCCCGGCATGGAGGACTTCGCCGACTACAGGGAGATGCCGAAGTACGTCGTCTCCACGACGCTCACCGACGACGCCCTGGTGCCGGACTGGGGCGACACCACCATCCTTCGCTCGCTCGAGGACGTCGCCGCGCTGAAGAGGACCGAGGGCGGCCCGATCATCGTCCACGGCAGCGCCACCCTCAACCAGCACCTCTCGGACGCCGGTCTCGTCGACCGCTACCACCTCCTCGTCTTCCCTCTTCTCCTCGGAGCGGGCAAGCGCCTCTTCAGCGCCACGGACAAGGACACCCAGAAGCTGCGGCTCGTCGAGCACGAGACCTACGCGAACGGCCTCCAGAAGAACGTCTTCGACGTCGTCCACTGACATCGCCCGGCCCGCGCCGCGCGGGCGGGGCGGGGTGGTGACCGGAGCCGAGGGCGGCCGGGCGGGCGACCCGGCGGGCGACCCGATATTCACGTGACGCGTCGCCGCGGGGCGGGCACCATACGGGCCATGCCCAGACCTTCCGGATTCCGGTACGAGCAGCACAACGACGGGAGCGTCACCGTCACGCACCACGGCCGCCCCGCGGGGACCCTGCGCGGCGGCCGGGCCGAGAAGTTCCTGGCGGAGGTGGTGTCCGGCGACGCCCAGCTCGTCATGGCGCGCTGGACCGGCGCCTACCGGCACGGCAACGAGCGCACCGCCCGCGAGCACCCCCGCAACCGGGGCCGGGCCGGGCGCTGAGCCATCCGGATCAGGCCACCGAAGGTAAGGGAACGGCAAAGCCGGGTCGTTCGTTACCCCGTGCATGACCGCAATGACCCCCGGCTCGAACATCCCTCTCTCCGCCGCCCGCGTGGCGGTGGACGTCGCCGCCCCGGTGCGGCTCGACGTCTCGGGCCTGCTGCTCACCGCCGACGGCAAGGTGCGCTCCGACGACGACTTCATCTTCTACAACCAGCCCTCGGGCCCCGGCGTGACCTACCGCTCCGGCGGCGGGTCCGCACCCGACGCGATCGTCGTGGACACCACGGCGGTCCCTCCGGGCATCGAGAAGATCGTGGTCACGGCGAGCCCCGACGAGGCGGGCCGGACCTTCCAGGGCGTCGAGCCCACCGCCACCGTGCGCAACGCGGACGACGGCAGCGCGCTCGCCACCTTCACCCCGCCGCAGCTGGGCGGCGAGACGGCACTGGTGGTCATCGAGATCTACCTGCGCAACGGCGCCTGGAAGGCCCGCGCGGTCGGCCAGGGCTATGCGAACGGGCTCGCGGGCATCGCCACGGACTTCGGTGTCTCCGTGGAGGAGCCCGCCGCGGCCGCCCCGCCCGTCCCCGCCGCGGCACCGCCCGCACCGCCCACCGCTCCCCCGGCGGCCGCGCCCGTCGACCCCCGGATCGCCCCGCCGGCGCCCGTGGCACCGCCCGCACCGCCCGCGCCCGCCGGCTCCGGCAAGATCAACCTCGACAAGGGCAAGGTCAGCCTCCAGAAGAACCAGACGGTTTCCCTGGTCAAGGGCGGCAGGCCGCTGCTCTCCCAGGTCAAGATGGGCCTCGGCTGGGAGCCGGCGTTCCGCGGCAAGGACATCGACCTCGACGCCTCGGTGATCGCCTTCGGCCCCAACCGGAATCACCTGGACAGCTGCTACTTCGGCAAGCTCTCCATCCTCAACGGCGCGATCAAGCACTCCGGCGACAACCTCACGGGCGAGGGAGCGGGTGACGACGAGGTGATCGTCGTGGACCTCGGCCGGATCCCCGCCGACGCGACCGGTCTGGTCTTCACGGTCAACTCGTTCACCGGGCAGAAGTTCACCGAGGTGGCCAAGGCCTACTGCCGGCTGATCGACGCGGCCACCGGCGAGGAGCTGGTGCGCTTCGACCTGACCGGAGCGGAGCCGCAGACCGGCGTGATGATGGCCAAGCTCATCAAGCAGTTCTCCGGCGAGTGGGAGATGACCGGAATGGGCGAGTTCGTGAAGTCGCGGACCGTTCGCGGCATGGTCAAGCCCGCCGCGAAGGCCCTGTAGCGCCGCCACCGCCCCTGGAACGGCTTCCGGGGCACCTGACGGGTCTCCCCCCTCAGGTGCCCCGGATCCGGAGAGTCTCCGGTGGGACGCTGTACGTGCTCGTCCGCTCTCTCAGAGCTTGGTCAGCTTGGAATACGGGCTCAGGATCCTCCCCTGTCGCCCCGAGAAGTCGATGAGCACTGCGTCGTTGTCGCCCTCGACAGCAAGGACTCGTCCGAGTCCGAACTGGTCGTGCGACACCCTGTCGCCCACATCGAAGCATTCGACCGGTGGGGCCGCCTGGGCCGGGCGGTTGAAGGGACTGGAAGGCAGGTGACGCCGGGAACCGGCTGACTGTTTCATTACGGTCGAGTATGCGCCCTGTAAGCGCCCGACGCCATGCCCGACCGCTCCGGAGGGGGCAGTAGTGCCGGATTCGTAATCAGCGGTTCCAGGGCCAGTCCGCGCTCCTGCCCGCTTCCAGCAGGGGCACCATGCCGAACGCCGCGTCGGAAAGACCCCCGAAGGTGTGGCGGTTCTCGCTTCCCGAGGGCGCGTGCCCGACCCGGTAACCGGCCAGGTTCCAGGTGTACACGGGCACGGTCAGCGGGATGCCCCCGGTGACGTCGCCGAAGTGGGTGAACGACGCCTGCTCGTCCGTGACGATCAGCACCCGGTCGTGTGCGCGGTAGTGCCTGCGCACCGCCTGCACCGTGTTGGTTCCGCCCAGGTTGCCGAAGCGCTCGATGATCCTCAGCACGGACTCGCCCCGGCGGTACGCCACCGACGCGCTGCCCGTGCCGAACTCCACCAGATCGGCGTCGGCGGCCCGCAGAGCCAGCGCCGCGCCGAAGACGGCGGCCGCGTCGGCCCGGTTCAGCAGGGAGCGGTCCGAGAGCGGCGCCCCCATGGAACCGGAGCGGTCGACCAGGATCAGGGTGCGGCCCGGCAGCGCCGGAACGTTCCCCAGCGAGTGCCCGAGCGCCTGCTCGAGCGGGTAGGACCAGCGCAGCGAAGGCGCGTGCTGGTACGCCGCCAGGTAGCGGAAGGGGAACTGCCGCGAGGAGGCCACGGCCTCCGGATCGCTGATCCGCGCCGCCACACCGGCCGCGACCTCGTCCGAGACCCCCGCCTCGTCGAAGTTGCGCAGGTTGCGGACGAGCGCCATCGCCCCCATCGACGGGATCACGGCCTCCCAGGCCGCCGCGTCCATCGGGCCCTGCAGCCAGCCCGCCAGGGACTCCCAGGTCATGCCCGCGTCCGCCAGCCGGTCCGCCCCGTCCGGCCCGGTGACCAGGGCCCGGCGCTCGGTGACCGGCACCGCCATCAGCGCACGGTGCGCGGTGAGCGTCCGGTTCGACGCGGGCGGCACGGCGTCCTCGGGGTGGTGCCTGCGGTCCAGGGCGTAGCGGAAGAGATCGCCCTGCCAGGGCTTGGCGGGGTCCGGCGCGGCGTGCACCAGGTTGAGGACGTCGCCGAAGCGGTAGCCCTTGGAGGCGGTGTCGTACTTCAGCAGCGCCCTGCCGCTGTAGAGGCGGCGCGCGGCGTCGGCGATCCCGCGCTTGACCGGCTTGGGCACGGCGCGCCCGTAGTGCGAGGTCCAGTATCCGAGCAGCTCTCCGGGCTCGTCGGGGCGCAGCAGCACGGAGTCCACGACCCGCCGGTTGGACGGGCCGTCCGTCGCGCCCGCGTCGAGCCGTGCCTTCACGTACTCGGCGGCGCCGACGACCGCCGCGGTGCGCATCCGCCCCTCCCGGCGCAGCCAGCTCAGCAGCCCCGCGGTCCACGCGGGGTCCTCGACGGCGAGCGTCCGCACCAGTGCGGCGAAGCGGGTGTCGCGTCCCTCCCCGTCCTCGTGAAAGGTCTCCTGGGACACGAAATTCGCGACCGCGAGCAGGAAGAGCTCGGAGCGGCTGTCCCGCAGGTGCCCGGGAGCGCCCTGGTGGTTCGGGGCGGTGAGCGCGGTCGACGTCACGGGCGAGGTGACGCGGGGCCGGGTGAGGCGGGTGTTGAAGCGTGCCATGTGAATTCCCCCGAATTCATGAATGCATGAATGCATGAATGCATGAAGGAGGGCACAGCGAGGAAGGGGTGCCCGAGATCAGGAGTCGGCGGCGGTGCTTGTCCGATGCTCTATCCGATTGAGCTACCGGCCGTGGCCGGGCGGGACTCGAACCCGCAACCCTCAGATCCGTAGAAGTATCCGTCGCCTGCGCACCGGGCACCCCGGCACTTGTGCCTCCCGAGATCAGGACGGCTGCGGCGTTTCGGTTGAGGAAGGAGCCGCTGCCTTCGCACCGGGAGGTGCATGGCCATGACCTTAGGAGAACGACCGCGCGGTGCGCGAGGGATTTTCCCCCGCGCACCGCGCCGCGCCCGAAGGCGTCAGCGCTTGTCGCCCGAAGGCGTCAGCGCTTGTCGGACTGGCGCTTCCAGGGCCCGGTGATGGCGAGCATGATGCCCGGTGTCTGGATGTTGGCGAACAGCGTCTTCCCGTCCGGGGAGAAGGTGACGCCGGTGAACTCGCTGTAGGAGGGGTCCTCCTCCGTGCCGCCGTTCAGCTCGTTGCGCGCGATCGGGTAGGTGCGGCCGCTGTCCGTGGCACCGAAGAGGTGCTGGATGCCCTCGCCGTCCTCCGCGATGACCAGACCGCCGTAGGGCGAGACGGTGATGTTGTCCGGGCCGTCGAAGGCGCCGTCCACGGACGGATCGGCGTTGACGCCGAGGAGCACCTTCAGGGTCAGCGTGCGGCGCTTCGGGTCGTAGAACCAGACCTGGCCGTCATGGGCGACGGGGCTCTCGTCACGGGCGAACGAGGAGACGATGTAGGCACCGCCGTCGCCCCACCACATGCCCTCGAGCTTGCGGGCACGGGTGACCTGGCCGTCGGTGAACTGCTTGCGCACGGAGACGGTCCTCGCGTCCCGGTCGGGCACGTCCACCCAGTCCACGCCGTAGACGGTGCCGACCTCGGTGGCACGGGACAGGTCGTCGACGAACGCGCCGTTCCTGTCGAAGCACCTGGTGGCCTGGAGGACACCGGCGTCGTCGGCGAGGGTGCGCAGCCTGCCGCGGCCGTGCCGGAATCCGTGCGGCGGGACCCAGCGGTAGAGCAGGCCGTTGGGGCCCGAGGCGTCCTCGGTCAGGTAGGCGTGGCCCTGCTTCGGGTCGATGACGACGGCCTCGTGGGCGTACCGGCCGAACGCCTTGATCGGGCGCGGGTCGCGGTTGGCCCGCTTGTCGTACGGGTCGACCTCGAAGACGTAGCCGTGGTCCTTGAGGAGACCGTTCTTGCCGGCCTTGTCCTCGGTCTCCTCGCAGGTGAGCCAGGTGCCCCACGCGGTGCTGCCGCCCGCGCAGTTGGTGGAGGTGCCGGCGATGCCGACCCACTCGGCGGTACGGCCGTCACGACGGGTCTCGACGACCGTGCAGCCGCCGGCCGCGACCGGGTCGTAGACGAGGCCCTCGGTGAGCGGTACGGGGTGCTCCCAGCCGGCCCGGACGCCGCTCAGCTCGTGGTTGTTGACGAGGAGGGTGACACCGCGGGCGCCCTCGAAGGCGGCGGTGCCGTCGTGGTTGGAGGGGGTGGGCTCGCCCGTCTCCAGCTTGGTCACACCGCTGTGGGTGATGACGCGGTAGGAGAACCCGGCCGGCAGCGCGAGGATGCCCTCCGGGTCGGGGAGCAGCGGGCCGTAGCCCAGCTCCTTGCCGTGCCCGTGGTCGTGGTCGTGGTCGCCGTGCCCGTCCCCGTGACCGTGCCGCGCGTCCTCGGCCGCCAGTGCTCCGGGGGCCGTGGCCAGGGCGCCGACGGCGCCGGTCAGGGCTATACCGGCACCGGTGAGGGCGGACTGTCTGCTGAATTCCCTGCGGCTGATCGACATCGGGAGCTCCTGGTGGTGCGTGGCCGGGTGGGTTGGCGCGATCACGCTCCCTCCCCCGCACCAACAGGAGTTGAACGGCGCACGACGTGGAGTGAGCCCTCTCGCCAAACCGTGGGCTGTTCGGTGACGAACCAGGACACCCCGCACGGTCCCGGCCCGCCCGACTGGCCGAAAAGGGTTCCGCCGCTCAGCTCTTCGTACGGGAGCGGGCCTTGAAGGCGGCCTTACGGGCGGCCTTCGCGATCCTCCGGTCCCGGTGCAGCCGCCCCACGGTCTCCAGCACCTCGGCGGTCGCCGGGTGCTCCACCCGCCATGCCTCGTCGAAGAAGCCGGTGTGCTGGCCGGAGAGCCCCTCGACCAGTTCCTGGAGCTCGTCCAGATCGCCGTCGGCGTCCAGCTGCGCGGCGATGGTGTCCACGGCGAGCCAGAAGACCATCGACTCCGGCGGGGCAGGAACGTCCGCGGCGCCGCGCTCCGCGAGCCAGACCCGTGCCAGCCCTCCGAGTTCGGGGTCACCGAGCACCGCGCGTACCGCGGGCTCGGCCTCCGGCCCGACCAGGGCGAGGGCCTGCTGGCAGTGGAGCCGGCGCAGCGGGGCCCGCCGGTCGGCGCCGCGAGCCGCGGCGAGGAGTTCCGCGGCGGCTGTCGCCGCCCCGTCCGCCCCGCGCCGGCCGAGCCACAGGCCGACCTCGGTGCGGGCGGCGTCCTCGGGGTAGTGGGCGATCCCGTCGAGCAGGACGTCGGCGCCCTTGTCGGAGAGGTCACCGACGGCGGGCGCGTCCACACCGGCCTCCAGCATCCGCTCCCGGATGCCGTGGAGGCCGAGCGGCGTCAGCCTCACCATGCCGTACCGGGTGATGTCCTCGTCGTCCGCCGGGGGCGTCGCTTCCTCGCCCTCCTCGGTCAGCAACGCCTCGTCGACCGGCCGGTACTCGATGATCCCGATGGGTTCCAGCACCTGGAACTGGTCGTCGAGCCGCATCATGGCCTCCGACACGAGCTCCAGGACGTCGTCGGTGGGCTCGTCCATGTCCTCGGGCACCACCACGGACGCGGCGAGCGCGGGCAGCGGGACGAAACCGTCGGCGGGGCCGGCCTCCGCGAGGGTCAGCAGGTAGAGGTTGCCGAGCACCCCGTCGAGGAATTCGGCCTCCTCCTCCGGGTCCCAGTCCAGGGCGTCGAAGTCGACGCTGCCGTCCTCCATGATGAGGTCGGCGAAGTCGTCGAAGGCCGGGGCGGTGGCATCCGCGTGCACGGCGTCCAGGCCGTCGAGCCAGATCGCGAGGACGTCCGCGGGGGAACCCGAGGTCAGCAGGGCCAGGTTCTCGCCGGCGGTGACGGTGCCCTCCGCGTCGTGGTCCTCGGACTCCTCCACGTCCTGCGGGTCCTCGACGTCGACGAGCCCCGTGTCGACGGCGAGGCGCCATGCCTCGCTGGCGGAGGCGGCGCCGTCCTCGTCGTCCGCGAGCCCCAGATGCCGTGCGGCCCCGGGCAGCTGCGCGTCGACGAGTTCGCCGCCGGCGCCCACCCGGGTGTCGGGCCCCGCCCAGCGGGCGAGTCGGGCGGCACGGGCGAGCAGCGGAGCGGCCAGCGCGTCCCGTGCCAGCTCGGCCTCGGTGTGCAGCCGCACCGGCGGCAGGGAGGGGCGCTCTGCGGACATCAGGGGGTTCTCCTCGGGGCGTTGCGCGGGCTGTGTCCAGGGCCGCCGTCCCGGTACGCACGGGTTCGCGGCCACCGCCCAAGCGTAGACGCAATTCGTCCCCTGCCGCCCGGTTCCACCGCTCACCCGCCCCGGCGCGGAGCGCGGACGTCCGGCGGCGCACGGTGCTGCTCGTCAGGCCGGGGTGCTTCCGGACGCGGTGCCACCGCGCCGGAGTACCGGCCTTGACGAGGCCGGCGCCGGAACGGGCCCTTCCGGCAGCGGAGTCGAAGTGCGCGCAGGGCATGGCGGGATCGTCTCCGGGCGCACCCGAGCGGTGCCCACCACCCTCACAGGTGGAGCGCGCCGGGGGGCGAGACCGTTCACCCCGCCTTCGGCACCCGCCAGGCCGTCGTGTTCAACTCGTCCATCAGGCGCACGTCGTGGCCCTCCAGAGGAAAGACCCGCGCACCGGTGTCCGGGGCGGCGGCGATCTCCAGGGCGTCCCCCTCGATGAGGTCGCCGCCCTCCTTGGTGGAGACCCAGGCCAGCGTCGAGGAGACACTCCCGCCGGGCTTCAGCACGATCTCTTCGGGCCCCTCGTCGTTGCCGAACATCGACCCGCCCGCGTTCACCGGGACGGGGATGCGCTCGCCGTCGTCGCCCAGTGCCCGGACCGACGGGTAGCCGTGGACGCGGTAGGGCCGTTTCCCGCAGTTGGTGAGTGTGAGCGTGACGGCGCGGTGGAACATCGCCGTCTGCACGGGGCCCATGTCCACGGCCGCACCCGACGCGGGACACGTGGTGTCCGTCGGCGACGCGGAGGTGGGAGCGCCCTGGGCGGGCGCGTCCGCCGTGGCCGCGGGGCCGGGGGCGGGTACGGAAGCCGACGGCATCGCCTCGGCGGTGGCACTCGGCGCCGGCTCGCCCTCCCCCGCGGGGACCAGGAATCCTGAACAGCCCGAGAGAGCCAGTACGGCCGCCGTGGTCACGGCAGCCGGGATCGTCCTGCGTACTCGCATGCGGTCCGGCCCCCCTGGAACGTACGTCGCCGATCCGTTCGATCATGCCAGACGGCGGGGCCACCGTTCAGCGTCTCTTGGCACTCACCCCAAGCAGATCTAAGTGGACCGGTGCGCACGGGGCGCCGAGACTGCGGAGATGACATCCCACACGGCCGGGCCCTTCGGCCGCGCCCTCTGCGCCATGATCACCCCCTTCACCGCCGACGGTGAACTGGACCTCGACGCCGCGCGCCGCCACGCCGCCTCTCTCGTCGGGGACGGCTGTGACGGCCTGGTGCTCAGCGGGACCACCGGAGAGTCGCCGACCACGACGGACGAGGAGAAGACCGCGCTGCTGCGGGCCGTCCGGGAGGCGGTCGGCGGTTCGGTCCCGCTCGTCGCGGGAGTGGGTTCCTCCGACACCCGCCACACGGTCCGGCTGGCGCGGGAGGCCGAGGAGGCGGGCGCCAACGGCCTGCTGGTGGTGACCCCTTACTACAGCCGTCCCCCGCAGGCGGCGGTGGAGGCGCACTTCCTGCGGGTCGCGGAGGCGACGGGCCTCGGTCTGATGCTGTACGACATCCCGGGCCGCACCGGCACGAGGATCGAACCGGCGACGATGCTCCGCCTGGCGGAGCACCCGCGCGTCCTGGCGGTCAAGGACTGTTCCTACGACCTGCTCGCCGCCACCAAGGTGATGGCGCGGACCTCGCTGGCCTACTACTCGGGCTGCGAGGAGCTGAACCTGCCCCTGTACGCCCTCGGCGGGACCGGCTACGTCAGTACGGTCGCCAACGCGGCGCCGCGTCAGATGCGGGCCGTGCTGGACGCGTTCGACACCGGTGACACGGCGGAGGCCGCCCGTCTCAACGGGCTCACCGCCGGTCTGGTGGAGGCGATGATGTCCTCCGGCCTGCCCGGCACGGTCACCGCGAAGGCACTGCTGGACGCGGGGCCGGTCCGGGAACCGCTGCAGCCCGCCGGCCGCGAGGCGGTCGACGGGCTGCGTGGGCTGTACGAGGAACTCCTCGCCGCTACCGGCTAGTCGTTGCTGTGCAGTACGTCGTTGAGCCCGTCCCACACCGCGTTGTTCGGGCGGGCCTCGACGGCGCCGGAGACCGAGTTGCGGCGGAAGAGGATGTTCGAGGCCCCGGAGAGCTCCCGGGCCTTGACGACCTGTCCGTCCGGCATGGTGACCCGGGTGCCCGCCGTGACGTAGAGCCCGGCCTCGACGACGCACTCGTCGCCGAGCGCGATCCCGATGCCCGCCTCGGCGCCGATGAGGCAGCGCTGTCCGATGGCGATGCGTTCCTTGCCGCCGCCCGACAGCGTGCCCATGGTCGACGCGCCGCCGCCGATGTCCGACCCGTCGCCGATGACCACGCCGGCGGAGATGCGGCCCTCGACCATGGAGGTGCCGAGGGTGCCGGCGTTGAAGTTGACGAAGCCCTCGTGCATCACGGTCGTGCCGGAGGCCAGGTGCGCGCCGAGCCGGACCCGGTCGGCGTCGGCGATGCGTACGCCCTTGGGTGCGACGTAGTCCGTCATCCGGGGGAACTTGTCCACGGAGGTGACCTGGAGGTGCAGGCCCTCGGCGCGGGCGTTGAGCCGCACCTCCTCCAGGTCGTCGACGGCCACCGGGCCGAGCGAGGTCCAGGCGACGTTGGCGAGGAAGCCGAAGATGCCGTCGAGGTTCTGCCCGTGGGGCTTGACCAGGCGGTGCGAGAGCAGGTGCAGCCGCAGGTAGGTGTCGTGCGCGTCGAGCGGCTTGTCATCGAGCGAGGAGATGACCGTGGACACGGCGACGACCTCCACACCGCGGCGGGCGTCCACACCGATGGCCCTGGCCGCACCCTCACCGAGGCGGTTCACCGCCTCGTCGGCGCTCAGGCGCTGCGTACCGGCCGGTCCGGGCTCGGCGGTGAGCTCGGGGGCGGGGAACCAGGTGTCGAGGACGGTGCCGTCACCGGCGATGGTGGCGAGGCCGGCGGCGACGGCGCCGGTGGTGCGGGCGGAGCCCTGGGAAGTCGTGTCGGTCATGCACAGAACCTAACCGGCCGAGGCCCGCGCGGGCGAACCGGTCTCAGTTGCCGGAGCGTGTCCGGTCCTGGAGGGTCCCGTGCGCGCCTCCGGCCGTCGCGGGGCGTTTCCACACGGCGGGCGCCGGCCGGCAGGAGGGGCCGGGCTCAGCGGTCCGCCCCGCCGGCGACCCTGGCCAGCATCTCCCTGGTGTACTCCGGGTCGAACTCGGCCCCGGAGAGCAGCACCTGAAGGCTGATGCCGTCCAGCAGCGCGGCCAGCGCACGGGCGGTGGCCCGGTCGGTGCGGTGGGCGATCAGCACGGCCAGGGTGTCGGCCCACTCGGCGGCGACCGGCTGGAGCGCGGGCCGCCGCAGGGCCGCGAGGTACAGCTCGTACTCCAGCGCCAGCGGCCCGCGCCCCCTCGCGAACCACTCCCCCAGCAGCCGGGTCAGCTCGTCGGCGAGCGGGACCGAGGGATCGTCGAAGTGCGGGCTCTCCCGCACCACCCGGGCGAAGCGCTCGTTGCAGCGGCGCAGCGCGGCGACGAGCAGCTCGTCCAGCGAGGCGAAGTGGTAGGTGGTCGAGCCGAGCGGGACATCGGCCTCGGCGGCCACGGTGCGGTGACTGAGCCCCCCGATGCCCCGGTCCGCGACGACGCGGATCGCCGCGTCGATGATGCGCTCGCGCCGCTCGGGGTCGTACCGCCGGACCATCAGTGGGCACCTCCGAGATTGAGGACCACGACCCCGGCGATGACCAGCGCGATGCCGGCCAGCTTGGCGAGGTTGGCGGACTCGCCCATCCAGAGGATCCCGATGGCGGCGACGGCCGCGGTGCCCGCACCGGCCCAGATGGCGTAGGCGGTGCCGACCGAGAGCGTCTTGAGGGTCTGGGCGAGCAGTGCGAAGGCCACGACGTAGCCCACGACGGTGACGAGCGAGGGCCAGAGCCGGGTGAACCCCTCGCTGTACTTCATGGCCGTCGTCCCGGCCACCTCCGCCGCGATGGCCGCGGCCAGCAATCCGTATCCCATGTGTACAAGCGTACACAACGTTGCGTACGCCTGTACACAACACGTCGGAACCCTTCCGTGACCGGCCGGGACGGGATTCCGGTGAGGTCCGGGGCGCTACGGTGTCCGCACCGGTAGGACCGGATGACAACCGGACGACGCGAACAACGGAGCGGTAGTGGCGCAGGACGCAGGGTGGGGCGGGGGCGCCTACGGGGGCGCGGCGTACGGCGGAAGCCCTTACGGGGGGCCTCCGGGGTGGGGAGGCTGGGTGCCGCCGCCGCGGCCGGGGGTGATACCGCTCGCCCCGCTGAGGCTGGGGGACGTGCTGGGCGGGGCGTTCTCGACGATGGGCAGGTACTGGAAGCAGCTGTTCGGACTGGCCGCCGCCCTCTACGGCGGCGCCGCGCTCCTGATGACCGCGGCGGTGGCCATCGCCTACTCCGCCGTCTCCGACCGTCTGGAGCGGGTGGTCTCCCTCGACCACGGCGAGAGCGCCTCGTCCTCGGACGTCGCCCCGCTCGTGATCGCGGGCTGCGTCCTCGCCCTGCTGGGCATCGCCACCATGGCAGTCGTCTCCGGCCTGATGTACGCGGTGGTCCCGGTCGTACTGCAGGAAGCGGTCCTGGGCAGGCCCGTCGCCGTCGCGACGGTGTGGCGCAGGGCGTGGTCCCGCGTCGCCCCGGTGATCGGCACGCTGATCCTCACGGCGCTGGTCGCGATCGTGCCGGTGCTGCTCCTCATGGCCGCCTTCGTCGGCGTGGTCATCAGCCTCGTCGCCACGGGCGGCAACGGAGCCGTCGCCGTGACGCTCGGCGTCGTCGGAGTGCTGATCACCGGACCGCTGGCGGTCTGGCTCTGGATCAAGATCTGCCTCGCACCGGCGGCCGTGGTCTTCGAGGGCCGGGGGCCGATCGCCGCACTGCGCCGCTCGTCCCAGCTGGTGCGCGGGGACTGGTGGCGGATCTTCGGCATCACCCTGCTGGCCGGGGTGATGGCGGGTGTGGCCGGCTACGTCATCCAGATCCCGTTCTCGGTGCTGGGCGTGTTTCCCGGCATGATGGGGAGCGGGTCCCTGGACGAGGACCCGAGCTCCGCGGCCGTGGTGGTCGCGATGAGCGGCTACCTGGTCGCGACCCTGCTGGGCCAGCTGGTGAGCCAGATCATCTCGACGACGTTCCCGCAGCTGGTGACCGGCCTGCTCTACGTCGACCGGCGCATCCGGACGGAGGACCTGGCCCCGGTACTGGCCGAGGCCGCCGGTGTCCCCGCAGGGGGTGTGCCCCCGTACGGCATGCCTCCGTACGGGGGCATGCACCGCTGACACCCGCGCCCCGGCCCCTGCGCGCACGTGCGCGCAGGGGCCGGGGTTCCGCGCGGGGAGAGGTGGCGGGCCCTTCACGCTCCCCTGCCCGCACGTGCGGGGGAGGTCACGGTCAGCCGCCCACGGTGAACCAGGTCGCGCGGGACTTCTTCCACTCGGCGTGGTCCAGGTCCTTCGCCTCCGTGCCGTCGCCGTACAGGTCGGCCGCACCCGCGTCCGTGATCACCTGGGCGCGCGTCCCCGAGGCCGTGAGGTCCGGCACCGAGACGACGGCCTCCCAGCCGCCCGGGTCGGTGGTGGGCAGCGAGGCCCGCTTCACCGGGGCGTGCCCGGCGACGCCGTCCCAGCTGTACAGGGCGTACGGGTCGGAGTTGTCGTCGGCCTCCCAGGAACCGGCCACGATCAGGTACTGGTTCGCGGCGTTCTTCCGGATGTCCCGGAGGGCCAGCCCGCCGAGGTCCAGCTCGACCGGCGTGCCGAAGGCGGCCTTCGTCCCGCTGCTCAGGACCTTGTCGAAGTTGGTCACGGGCACGATGAGCGCCTTGCCGCCCGCCTCCGGCGGCACGAGGGGCGCGCGGAAGCCGATGTACGCGGTGCTCGTCGAGCCGGGGGCGAACTCCAGCCCCTCCACGTTGAATCCGTCGATCTGCTTGGGCGCCTGGCCGTCCTCGGTGCCCTCGGCGAAGCCGTAGCGGTCGTCGTTGTCCTCGTCCCAGGCGACCAGGTCGTCACGCAGCTTCCCGTACTTCCGGCCGACGGTCAGCTGGGTCGAGGCACCGGAGCCCGACACCGTCGTGGTGAAGACGGTGTTGCGGTCGGCCTTGTACTCGCCGTCCTTGTTGTTGCCGAGCGAGCCGGTCCAGTAGATGGTGTTCCCGACCCGGGCCGCGCCCTCGATGTCGATCTCCTTGCTCACCCCGAGCTTCGAGGCGACGTCCCAGGTCCGCACGGGCGCACCCGAGACCGCGAGGTCGTACAGCCGCAGGACGTTGGACTCGTCATCGGCCACCACCGCGTAGCCGCCCCCGACGTCGACGGCCGCCGAGGCGTCCGAGGAACCCGTCACGTAGCGGGTGTCGGAGGAGTTCTGCACGGCCGCCGAGGCGGCGTAGTACAGCTTCTTGGTGGCGGTCTTGCCGCCGAGCCCGGTGACCTTGATCGTGAGGTCGGTGTACCCGCGGGCGTGCGCGGCGACGGAGAGCCTGCGGGTGGCCCCGGTCCCCGTGACCGTCACGTCGGAGGTGCCGGCGACGGAGGACTTCGAGCTGGCGGAGGCGGCCACCGTGAGGGCGGAGACGTCGGCGCCGCTCTGTGCGACGGTCACGTTCACCACGGGGTCACCCGTCGCGCCGACGGCGCCGGAGAGGTAGGCGGCCGACAGGCTGATCGTCGGCGTCCCGTAACTCGCCGCGTGCGCCGGGGCGTTGCTCCCCAGGGCGGCCAGCGTGAGGATTCCGGCCGCGACTGCGGCCCCCCGGCGGTTCTGTACTGAAAGCTGGTGCAGCACTGCGTGCCTCTCGTCGGCGTGGTGTCGAGGAGCAGGCTCCGGCCCCGGCACCAACGGCGGGCGCACGGTGTGGATACGGCGGACGAACAACGCACGACGGCCCCCGGCGTGTGCCGGGGGCCGTCCGTGACGTCGTGGATCAGACGTTGAAGCCGAGCGCGCGAAGCTGCTCGCGGCCGTCGTCGGTGATCTTGTCCGGGCCCCACGGCGGCATCCAGACCCAGTTGATCCGCAGCTCGCTGACGATGCCGTCGGTGGCGGACTTCGCCTGGTCCTCGATGACATCGGTCAGCGGACAGGCCGCGGACGTCAGCGTCATGTCGAGCGTCGCGATGTTCGCGTCGTCGATGTGGATGCCGTAGATCAGGCCCAGATTGACGACATCGATCCCCAGCTCGGGGTCGACCACGTCGTACAGCGCCTCGCGGACCTCCTCCTCGGAGGCCGGCTTGGTGGTAAGAGTCTCGTTCTCGCTCATGCCGTCTTCCCTTCGGACAGCGCCTGCGCCGTCGCGTCCTTCCACGCCATCCAGCTGAGCAGCGCGCACTTGACCCGGGCCGGGTACTTGGAGACGCCGGCGAACGCGACCGCGTCCTCCAGCACCTCCTCCATCGCGTCGTCCGGCTCCAGCTGACCCTTGGACTGCATCAGTTCCAGGAAGGTCTCCTGGATCTTCTGCGCCTCGCCGAGCTGCTTGCCGACCAGCAGCTCGTTGAGGACGGAGGCGCTGGCCTGGCTGATGGAGCAGCCCTGGCCCTCGTAACTGACGTCGGCGATGGTGTCGCCGTCGTATTTCACGCGGAGCGTGATCTCGTCGCCGCACGTCGGGTTGACGTGGTGCACCTCGGCGTCGCCGTCCCGCAGGCCACGCCCGTGGGGGTGCTTGTAGTGGTCCAGGATCACTTCCTGGTACATGGAATCAAGCTTCACCAGTCAACCCTCTGCCTCTAACCGAAAAAGTTCCGCACGTGCTCGAGCCCGTCCACCAGCGCGTCGACCTCGGCGGGCGTGGAGTACAGATAGAACGACGCTCGCGTCGTCGCAGGAATTCCGTACCGCAGGCAGACCGGTCGCGCGCAGTGGTGTCCGACCCGGACGGCGATGCCCTGCTCGTCGAGCACCTGCCCCACGTCGTGGGGGTGGATGTCGCCGAGCGTGAAGGAGATCGTCGCACCGCGGTTCTCGGCCGTCGCCGGGCCGATGATCCGGAGGTCGGGGACCTCGAGGAGCCGCCTCACCGCGTACTCGGTGATGACCTGCTCGTGGCGGTGGATGTTCTCCATGCCGATCGCGGAGAGGTAGTCCACGGCCGCGCCGAGGCCGACCGCCTGCGCGATCGGAGGCGTGCCCGCCTCGAACTTGTGCGGCGCGGGGGCGTACGTCGAGGAGTGCATCGACACGGTCTCGATCATCTCGCCGCCGCCGAGGAACGGCGGCAGGTCCTCGAGGAGCTCCTGCCGTCCCCAGAGCACGCCGATGCCCGTGGGGCCGACCATCTTGTGGCCGGTGAAGGCCACGAAGTCGGCCTGCAGCGCCTGCACGTCGAGCACCATGTGCGGGGCCGCCTGCGAGGCGTCGATGCAGACCAGCGCACCGACCTGCTGGGCACGCCGGACGATCTGCTCGACCGGGTTGTGGGTGCCCATGATGTTGGAGACCAGCGTGAAGGAGACGATCTTCGTCTTCTCGGTGATGATCTCGTCGATGTTCGACAGGTCGAGGCGGCCGTCGTCCGTGATGCCGAACCACTTCAGCTTCGCACCGGTCCGCTGCGAGAGCAGCTGCCACGGCACGATGTTGGAGTGGTGCTCCATCTCCGTGGTGACGATCTCGGTGTCACTGTCCACCCGATAGGGCTCATCCGCCCAGCCGAGCATGTTCGCGACGAGGTTGAGCGACTCCGAGGCGTTCTTGGTGAAGATCACCTCGTTGCGGCTGGGAGCGTTGATGAAGGCCGCGACCTTGTCGCGAGCGCCTTCGTACAGCGCGGTGGCCTCCTCCGCGATGGTGTACACACCGCGGTGGACGTTGGCGTTGTGCCGCTCGTAGTACTCACTGAGAGCGTCGAGCACCTGGCGCGGCTTCTGCGAGGTCGCCGCGCTGTCCAGGTACACGATCTTCTTGCCGTCGTGGACCGTGCGGTCCAGGATCGGGAAGTCCTTGCGGATCGCCTCGGTGTCGAGGAGGCCGGAGAGCCCCTGTCGGGCGTCAGTCACGCGGAAGCGCCACCCTTCGTGTAGGCCTCGTAGCCCTCGTTCTCCAGCTGGTCGGCCAGCTCGGCACCACCGGAGGCGGCGATCCGGCCGTTGGCGAAGACGTGCACGTAGTCGGGCTTGATGTACTTGAGGATGCGCGTGTAGTGCGTGATCAGCAGGGTGCCGACCTCGCCGGTCTCGCGCACGCGGTTGACGCCCTCGGAGACCGTCTTCAGCGCGTCGACGTCCAGACCGGAGTCGGTCTCGTCGAGGATGGCGATCTTCGGCTTGAGGAGCTCCAGCTGAAGGATCTCGTGGCGCTTCTTCTCACCACCGGAGAAGCCCTCGTTGACGTTGCGCTCGGCGAAGGCCGGGTCCATCTGGAGCTGGGCCATCGTCTCCTTGACCTCCTTCACCCACGTCCGCAGCTTGGGGGCCTCGCCGCGGACGGCGGTGGCGGAGGTGCGCAGGAAGTTGGAGACCGAGACGCCGGGGATCTCGACCGGGTACTGCATGGCGAGGAACAGGCCGGCGCGGGCCCGCTCGTCGACGGACATCTCCAGGACGTCCTCGCCGTCCAGGGTCACCGTGCCACTCGTGATCGTGTACTTGGGGTGACCCGCGAGCGAGTAGGCGAGGGTGGACTTGCCGGACCCGTTCGGGCCCATGATGGCGTGGGTCTCGCCCTGCTTCACGGTCAGGTCGACGCCCTTGAGGATCTCCTTCGTGGCGTTGTCGGCCTCGACGGAGACGTGCAGGTCGCGGATTTCAAGCGTTGCCATGGGTGACTCAGGACTCCTGGGTGACGGAGACGAGCACATCGTCCCCTTCGATCTTTACGGGGTATACGGGGACGGGGCGCGTCGCGGGAAGACCGGACGGCTTGCCGGTGCGGAGGTCGAAGCTCGATCCGTGCAGCCAGCACTCGATCGCGCAGTCCTCCACCTCGCCCTCGGACAGCGAGACGTTCGCGTGCGAGCAGATGTCGTTGATCGCGAACACCTCGCCCTCGGTGCGGACGACGGATACCGGCGTGCCGTCGAGCTCCACCCTCTTGGGGGTGTCGTCCTCCAGCTCGCTCAGCGCACAGGCTTTGACGAAGGCCATCTCAGACCGACGCCTTCAGCTCGGCCTCGATCTTGTCGAGGAGCCTGTCCTCGACGTCCGGCAGGCCGATCTGCTGGACCAGCTCGGCGAAGAAGCCGCGCACGACGAGCCTGCGGGCCTCCTCGGCGGGGATGCCGCGGGACTGCAGGTAGAACAGCTGCTCGTCGTCGAAGCGGCCGGTCGCCGAGGCGTGGCCGGCGCCGACGATCTCGCCGGTCTCGATCTCCAGGTTGGGCACGGAGTCGACCCGGGCACCGTCGGTGAGGACCAGGTTGCGGTTCATCTCGTAGGTGTCGGTGCCCTCGGCGGCGGCCTGGATGAGCACGTCGCCGATCCACACGGCGTGGGCGTCGTCGCCCTGGAGCGCACCCTTGTACACCGCGTTGGACTTGCAGTGCGGGGTGTTGTGGTCGACCAGGAGACGGTGCTCCTGGTGCTGGCCCTTGTCGGTGAAGTACAGGCCGAAGAGCTCCGCCTCGCCGCCCGGAGCGGCGTAGGCGACGCGCGGGTGGAGACGGACGAGGTCCCCGCCGAACGTCACGATGATCGACTTGAAGGTGGCGTCCCGGCCGACCAGCGCGTTGTGCTGGCCGACGTGGACCGCCGTGTCGTCCCAGTCCTGGACGGAGACGACGGTCAGCTTCGCGCCGTCGCCGATGACGTACTCGACGTTGGCCGCGAGCACGGCATCGCCGGTGTGGTCGATGACGACGACGGCCTCGGCGAAGGCTTCCAGCTCGATGACCTGGTGGCCGTAGGCCACCCCGCCCTCGCCGTGCACGGTGATCCGGACCGGCTCGGTGAGCACGGCCTCCTTGGCGACCGTGACGACCGAGGCCTGCCGGAAGGACGAGTACGCCTGGGCGGCGACCCGGTCCACCGGGGTGCCCGCCCTGCCGAGCCGCGCGTCGTCGCGGCCGACGGTCTCGACCGTGACGCCCTCGGGCGCGTCCACGACGACCTTGACACCGTCACCGGTGGCGACGGCGGTGCCGTCGTGCAGGCCGCGCAGCCGCTCCAGCGGCGTGAACCGCCACTCCTCCTCGCGTCCGTGCGGGACCGGGAAGTCCGCGACGTCGAAGGACGGGGGTGCGCTCATGCGCGTGGCGACGGTGGACTCGGCAGCCACCGCGATGGACCCGGCGGTGGTGGAGCCCGCCGGAATGTTCTGAGCCTCAGCCATGGCTGTCGTAGTGCTCGCTTTCTCAGTCAAGAACTCTTGCGGACGCGGTCGGCGGGCGTGCTAGCCGACCGAGCCCTCCATCTGCAGCTCGATCAGCCGGTTGAGCTCCAGGGCGTACTCCATGGGCAGCTCCTTGGCGATCGGCTCGACGAAGCCGCGCACGATCATCGCCATGGCCTCGAACTCGGTCATGCCGCGGCTCATGAGGTAGAAGAGCTGGTCCTCGGAGACCTTGGAGACGGTCGCCTCGTGACCCATCGACACGTCGTCCTCGCGGACGTCGACGTACGGATAGGTGTCGGAGCGGGAGATGGTGTCCACGAGCAGCGCGTCGCACAGCACGTTGGACTTGGCGCCCGGCGCACCCTCACCGATCTCGATGAGACCGCGGTAGGAGGTGCGGCCACCGCCTCGCGCCACCGACTTGGAGACGATGTTGGAGGAGGTGTTGGGTGCCATGTGGACCATCTTGGCGCCGGCGTCCTGGTGCTGGCCCTCGCCCGCGAAGGCGATGGACAGGGTCTCGCCCTTGGCGTGCTCGCCCATCAGGTAGACGGCCGGGTACTTCATGGTGACCTTGGAGCCGATGTTGCCGTCGACCCACTCCATGGTCGCGCCCTCGTACGCCACGGCGCGCTTGGTGACCAGGTTGTAGACGTTGTTCGACCAGTTCTGGATGGTCGTGTAGCGGCAGCGGCCGCCCTTCTTCACGATGATCTCGACGACCGCGGAGTGCAGCGAGTCCGAGGAGTAGATCGGCGCGGTGCAGCCCTCGACGTAGTGGACGTAGGCGTCCTCGTCGACGATGATCAGCGTCCGCTCGAACTGGCCCATGTTCTCCGTGTTGATACGGAAGTAGGCCTGGAGCGGGATCTCGACGTGCACGCCCTTCGGCACGTAGATGAAGGAGCCGCCGGACCACACGGCGGAGTTCAGCGAGGCGAACTTGTTGTCACCGACGGGGATGACGGTGCCGAAGTACTCCTTGAAGAGCTCCGGGTGCTCCTTCAGCGCGGTGTCGGTGTCCATGAAGATGACACCCTGCGCCTCCAGCTCCTCGTTGATCTGGTGGTAGACGACCTCGGACTCGTACTGCGCGGCGACGCCGGCGACGAGGCGCTGCTTCTCCGCCTCGGGGATACCGAGCTTGTCGTACGTGTTCTTGATGTCCTCGGGCAGGTCCTCCCAGGACTCCGCCTGCTTCTCCGTGGACCGCACGAAGTACTTGATGTTGTCGAAGTCGATGCCCGACAGGTCGGAGCCCCAGTTCGGCATGGGCTTCTTGCCGAACAGCTTCAGGCCCTTGAGCCGGAGCTTGAGCATCCACTCCGGCTCGTTCTTCTTCTCCGAGATGTCGCGGACGACAGCTTCGGACAGGCCGCGCTTCGCCGCCGCGCCTGCCGCGTCGGAGTCGGCCCAGCCGAATTCGTACGTGCCCAGGCCATCGAGCTCAGGGTGGGCAGTCTCCGTGGGGAGCGTCATGCGGGGTTCCTCCCGGCCGTACTTGCAGATGCTGAATGAGTGGTCTGTGAAGGCTGTGGTGCTGTGGGGCTGCTGCGCGGGACGAACGTCGTGCACACCCCGTCGCCGTGGGCGAGGGTGGCGAGACGCTGCACATGGGTCCCGAGCAGGCTGGAGAAGAATTCCGTCTCCGCCTCGCACAGCTGCGGGAACTGTTCGGCGACGTGTGCGACCGGGCAGTGGTGCTGGCAGAGCTGTTCGCCCTGCTGGGGGCCCGGCGCGCTGCGCGCCGTAGCAGCGTACCCGTCGGCCGACAAGGCCTTGGCCAAGGCCTCGGTGCGCGCCTCGGGGTCCGCGGCCTCGATCACCGCGCGGTACGTCTCGGACTGGGCGGCCATCCTGGCGCGGGCGAAGGCGACGAGCGCCTCGTCCCCCGCCGTGTCGGCGATCCAGCGCAGAGCGTCGGCGGCCAGCTTGTCGTAGGACTGGTCGAACGCGTCCCGTCCGCAGTCGGTGAGGGCGAACACCTTGGCCGGGCGGCCACGGGTCCGCGCCCCGTACACCCGCTGTTCGCGGGCCTCGACCACGGCGTCCGAGACGAGGGCGTCCAGATGCCTGCGCACGGCGGCCTGGGTGAGGCCGACGCGCTTGGCGAGGTCGGCGACGGTGGACGGGCCGTGGTCCAGGATGGAGCGCGCGACCCGGTTGCGCGTCGAACGCTCACCGGTCGCGAGTTCCTCCTGAGGAGCCTCGCCCACGTATTTCACAACGCCATTGTTGCGTAATTCCTCCGGGCGTGACAACCCGCCCCAGGACCGGGCACGGTGCCCTTCATCACTTAGGCAAACCTAAGTTGACCTGCGAAAACGGACGATCACCCAGGCCGCCGCAGGTGGGCGCCGTCCGGGCCGGACCGCGGCCGGACCGCCGGGAACGCTCCGAGAAGGCGGGGGAACCCGGCGCGCCGGACCCCTGACCCGCCCGCCTAGACTTGCCCGCCATGAGCAGCGAGCCCGTCGTACAGGCCAGGGGCCTTGTCAAGCGGTACGGCACGAAGACCGCGGTCGACGGCCTCGACCTGGAGGTCGCGGCGGGCGCGGTGACCGCGGTCCTGGGGCCCAACGGCGCCGGCAAGACCACCACGATCGAGACCTGCGAGGGATACCGCCGCCCGGACGGCGGGACCGTACGGGTCCTCGGTCTCGACCCGGTCGCGGACGCCGCCGCGCTCCGCCCCCGCATCGGCGTGATGCTCCAGTCCGGGGGCGTCTACCCGGGCGCCCGCGCCGACGAGATGCTGCGCCACATGGCCAGGCTCCACGCCCATCCGCTGGACGTCGACGCCCTCGTCGAACGCCTCGGCCTCGGCAGCTGCGGCCGTACCGCCTACCGCCGCCTCTCCGGCGGCCAGCAGCAGCGCCTCGCGCTGGCCATGGCCGTCGTCGGCCGCCCCGAGCTGGTCTTCCTGGACGAGCCGACGGCGGGCCTCGACCCACAGGCGCGCCGCTCGACCTGGGACCTGATCCGGGAGCTGCGCGCCGACGGGGCGTCGGTCGTCCTCACGACACACTTCATGGACGAGGCCGAGAAGCTCGCCGACGACGTCGCCGTCATCGACGCGGGCCGGGTCATCGCCCAGGGCAGCCCGGAGCAGCTGTGCCGCGGGGGCGCCGAGAACACCCTGCGCTTCACCGGCCGCCCGGGCCTGGACCTCGGCTCGCTGCTGAAGGCGCTGCCCGACGGCAGCGGGGCGGCGGAGCTCACCACCGGCGCCTACCGCATCACGGGGCAGATCGACCCGGAGCTGCTCGCGACCGTCACCTCCTGGTGCGCCCAGCACGGCGTGATGCCGGACGGCATCGCCGTGGAGCGCCACACCCTCGAGGACGTCTTCCTGGAACTGACCGGCAAGGAGCTGCGCGCATGAGCGCCGGTACGTACACCCCGCGCCCCGGCGCCGCCCCGCTGCCCCGCATGATCGCCGCGCAGGCCGCGCTGGAGACGCGGATGCTCCTGCGCAACGGCGAGCAGCTGCTGCTCACGGTGGTCATCCCCACGCTGCTGCTCGTGCTGTTCAGCGCGGTCGACATCGTCGACACCGGCGCGGGTGAGCCGGTCGACTTCCTGGCGCCCGGCGTCCTGGCGCTCGCGGTGATGTCGACGGCCTTCACCGGCCAGGCCATCGCGACCGGCTTCGAACGGCGCTACGGGGTACTCAAGCGGCTGGGGGCCTCTCCCCTGCCCCGCTGGGGCCTGATGACGGCGAAGACCCTCTCGGTGCTGGTCACGGAGGTCCTGCAGATCGTCCTGCTGACGGTGATCGCCTTCGCCCTGGGCTGGTCGCCCGAGGGGAACCCGTTCGCCGTGCTGCTGCTCCTGGTGCTGGGCACCGTGGCCTTCTCCGGGCTGGGGCTGCTGATGGCGGGGACGCTGAAGGCGGAGGCGACGCTGGCCGCGGCCAACCTGGTCTTCCTGCTGCTGCTGGTCGGCGGCGGCGTCATCGTGCCGCTGGACAAGTTCCCGGACGCGGCGCAGTCCGTGCTGGGCCTGCTGCCGATCTCGGCGCTCTCCGACGGACTCAGGGACGTCCTCCAGCACGGCGCGGCGATGCCCTGGGGCGACGCGGCGGTCCTGGCCGTCTGGGCGGTCCTGGGGCTGGGCGCGGCGGCCCGCTTCTTCCGCTGGGAGTGAGTGGGCGGGGCCACACGGATGTCCGGCCCATCCCGAATGCCACCCCTCGTGAAAACATGCACAAGCCGTTCCTTACGATGGTGCGCGTGGAAACCCCCATCTCCTACATCGCCAAGCGCTGGACTCCGTCGGTGAGGACGGCCAAGCGCGCCGCACTCACCGCGGTGGTGATGAGCGTGTTCATCATCATCACCGGCGGCGCGGTCCGGCTGACCGGTTCCGGCCTGGGCTGCGACACCTGGCCCAAGTGCACCGACGACAGCCTCTTCGCGACGCCCGAGCAGGGACTGCACGGCGCGATCGAGTTCGGCAACCGGATGCTCACCTACGTCCTGTCGGCCGCGGTCGGCTGGGCGATCATCGCGGCGCGCTCCCTGAAGCCCCGGCGGCGCGGACTGACCCGCCTGGCCTGGTCGCAGTTCTGGCTCGTGATGGGGAACGCCGTCATCGGCGGGATCACGGTCTGGGCCGGCCTGAACCCGTGGTCGGTGGCCGGGCACTTCCTGCTGGCCAACTGCCTGCTCACGGTGACCGTCGTCACCTGGGTACGGATCGGCGAGGGTGAGGGCGCCCCGCGCCCTCGCGCCCCGAAGCCGGTGCGGCAGCTGTCCTGGGCCGTGGTCGCCACCTCGGTCGTCCTGATCGCGCTCGGCACCACCGTGACCGGCTCCGGCAAGCACGCCGGCGACAGCAGCGACGTGCCGCGGATGCCGTGGGACTGGAGCGCCGCCGCCCACGTGCACGCGATCGCCGCCTGGGTGGTCTGCGCCCTGGCCGTCGCGATGTGGTTCGCCCTGCGCGTCGTCGACGCGCCGGCCGACACCCGGGCGCGCGCCCGTGACCTGCTGGTCGTGCTGCTCGCGCAGGGCTTCATCGGCTACGTCCAGTACTTCAACGACGTACCGGAGATCCTGGTCGGCCTCCACATGCTGGGCTCGTCCCTGATGTGGATCTCGGTGCTGCGCCTGCTGCTGTCGATGCGCGAGCGCCCGGCCGTCGGCACGGGCCCGGTGCCCGGCCAGGCGGCCGGACTGCCCGAGCCCGTGACGGCGGCCGGCTGAGCCGGTCCCCCTGCCGGGCGGTGACCCCGCCCGGCTTCAGCGGTCCCCCGCCCACTCCCGCGGCGTCGCGTCCAGCAGCCCGGCGATCCGGTCGGGGTCCGGCAGCGGGCCGTGGTCGCCGGTGACGCCCAGCGCGGCACCGGCGGTGATGTGCCCGAGCCTCAGCGCCCGGACGGTGGACTCCCCTCGGAGCAGCCCGGCGAGGAACCCGGCGGCGAACGCGTCGCCCGCGCCCACCGGCTCGACCACCTCGACCCTGCGCGCGGGGACCCGGTGCACCCCGGTCCCGTCGAACGCGGTGGCGTCCGTTCCGCCGTCCTTGACGACCAGGACGCCCGGCTCGGGCAGCAGCGCCCGCACGGCCTCCGCGTCCTCCAACCCCTCGCCCCACAGGGCCTGGGCCTCGTCGAGGCCGACGAAGGTGATGTCCGCCCGGCGGGCGAAGTCCAGCAGCACGGCCGGCGCGGTGCCGTCCGGCCAGAGGGCCGGGCGGTGGTTCACGTCGAAGCTGACCGGCCGGGGCCGCTCGGCGGACGGGGGGTCCAGCAGTGCGGCGACCAGCTCCCGGCAGCCCGGTGAGAGGGCCGGGGTGACGCCGCTGAGGTGGACGAGCCCGGCGGTGCGCACCGCGTCCTCCTCCAGCACGTCCGCCGTCAGGGCCGAGGCCGCGGAGCCACGGCGGTAGTAGTGGACCCGGGTCCCGTCGGGGCCGGGATCCTTGACCAGGAGCCCCGTGGGCCGGTCCGGGTCGGTGCGGACCCCGCTGACATCGACACCTGCCGCGGCGACCTCTCCGCGGATCCGGCGGCCGAACGGGTCGTCGCCGAGAGCGGAGACCCAGCGCGCGGGCACGCCGTGGTCCGCGAGGTACACCGCCACATTGGATTCGGCACCCGCGATCCGTACGCCGAGCGCGGCCGCCTCCTCCAGCGGGGCGGCGGGATCCGGCACCAGCGCGGCCATGGTCTCCCCGACGCAGGCCACCGGAGGCGACACGTGGGATGCCGCGGTCATGCGGGACCTCCCCGCCGGCGGGCGGCGGCGCTCATCGCCCGGCGTCCGGGGCGAGGCGTACGGCGTCGAGGAAGGCGCGGGCCCGCTCGCGCAGCGCGTCCAGGCCGCCCCCGTCCGCGGCGTCGCCGATCAGCGGCGATCCGACGCCCACGGCGGTGGCCCCGTGTGCCAGGTAGGTGCGCGCCAGTTCGGCGTCCACTCCCCCGACGGGCACGAACGGCGCGTCGGGGAACGGCCCGCGCAGCGCCTTGAGGAAGCCGGGCCCGCCGGCCTGGGCGGCGGGGAAGATCTTGTACCCGTCGGCGCCGAGCCGCTGCGCGGCGACGATGTCGGTGGGGGTCATCACTCCGGCGAGCACCGGAAGCCCCAGGCGCTTCGACTCCGTGACGCCCTCGCAGACGGCGGGGGTGACGACGAAGTCGGCGCCGGCGTCGGCGACCGTCCGGGCGTCCCGTGCGGTCAGGACGGTGCCCGCGCCGAGCGGCGCGGCCGGCCCGAGTTCGGCGCGGGCCCGGCGGATGACGCCGGGGGCGTCCTCGCCGCTCAGGGAGACCTCGATGAGCGCGATGCCCTCCTCGGCCAGGGTGAGGACGGTCCTGAGTGAGGCGTCCGCGTCGGTGCCGCGCACGATGGCGACGATCCGGTGGGTACGCAGCGCGGTGAGCAGTTCCACGTCCGGGTTCCCTCCTTCTTCTGGGGTGCGTGTGGTGCTGCCTCCATGGTGGTCCCCGCAGTTCCGAGGGCCACCGCGGGGTACCCGGAGGCCGGAACGGCCCGCGGCCGGACACACGGAAGCGCCCCGCGGCACGGAGCCGCGGGGCGGACGGGTGACGGGGCTCAGCGCCTGCCGGACGGCCCGCCGACCTGGATCCCGGCCATCCGCGACCACTCGTACGGGCCGGTGCGGACCTTCGCGGCGAACTCGCCGTCGAAGTCCTCGTGCATCGTGATCCCGGCCTTCGCCGCCGCGCTCTCGGCGACCGCGTACGACGGGGCGACCAGGTCGCCCCAGCCTCCGTCCTCGCCGACGAGGACGATGCGGGTGCCGGCCTGGCCGAGGTGGGCGAGCTGCCCCTCGGCACCGCCGTGCGCCTTCGCGAAGGCGCCGATCTGCTTGGCCAGCCGGGCCGCCCTGCGCTCCGCGCGCGCCGCCTGCTTGCCGTCCACCTGGTGGGTCTCAGCCGTCTCTGCCATGGACAGGATGCTACCGACGGGTAGGAGACGTGGCGACGGGCGGGGTGCGTGGCGTGGGCCACGCACCCCGCCCGTCGGCGGAGCTCCGGTCGTGCGGGACTACCTCAGGAAGGGGTCCACGGCCACGGCGACGAAGAGGAGCGAGACATAGGTGATGGACCAGTGGAACAGCCGCATCTCCTTGAGCCTGGCACCGGTGACGCCGGCCTTCGCCCGGTTCTGCAGGCCGTGCGCCTCCCAGAGCCAGAAGCCGCCGGTCAGCAGGGCCACGGCCGTGTAGAACCAGCCGGTGTAGCCCAGCGGGGTGAGCAGCAGCGAGACCGCGACCATCACCCAGCTGTAGACGACGATCTGGCGGGCCACCACCCGGTTGGAGGCGACCACGGGCAGCATCGGGACGCCGACGCGGGCGTAGTCGTCCTTGACCTTCATCGACAGCGGCCAGTAGTGCGGCGGTGTCCAGAAGAAGATCACGGCGAAAAGAATGACCGCGGCCCAGCTCATCGAATTGGTCACGGCGGACCAGCCGATGAGCACCGGCATGCACCCGGCGATTCCGCCCCAGACGATGTTCTGCGAGGTGCGGCGCTTCAGCAGCATCGTGTAGACGACGACGTAGAACAGGAGTGCGCCGAGTGAGAGCGCGGCGGAGAGCCAGTTGACGAGCAGTCCGAAGAAGACCGTGGAAATCACCGCGAGGGCGATTCCGAAGGCGAGGCACTCCCTGGGGCTCACCATGCCGGTGACCAGCGGACGCTGGGACGTACGGTCCATCAGCGCGTCGATGTCACGGTCGATATACATGTTGAGCGCATTGGCACCGCCCGCGGAGAGATATCCGCCGATGGTGGTGGTCACTACGAGCCAAAGATCGGGCACGCCCTGAGCCGCGAGGAACATCACCGGAACGGTGGTGATCAGCAGCAGCTCGATGATGCGCGGCTTGGTAAGAGCCACGAATGCCTTGATGCGGGCCCCGAACGGGCGATGGCCCCTTGGGCTCGGAGTCAAGGCGACCCCTGCGGGTCGGGACTCGACGGCCGTCACGCACACCCCTGACAGAGAAATCCCAGCAAGCTCCGGGCATGAAGGCCCGGTAAAGACTTGCGCGAACCAGACCACTGTAGACGTTGGGCACACGCCGCTCTTCGCGGGGGTGGGGTCGTGTTGGGGTGGCGCAGAAGTGAACGGGAGCGCTCATACGGGAGGCGAACTCCGCAGGTCGCCCGCACTGTGGAAAGGGCAGAAGTACGGCCTTCCGGCGGGGGTAGGCTCGACAATGCCCGGTGCGGTTACAGCCACCGGTTTACGAACAGTGGAGAGGAGCCCTGACTCAGGGTGAGCACCAAGCCGACCACCACAGACCTCCAGTGGACCGAATTGGACCAGCGGGCCGTGGACACCGTCCGCGTCCTCGCCGCGGACGCCGTACAGAAGGTCGGAAACGGCCACCCGGGTACGGCGATGAGCCTCGCTCCTGCCGCGTACACCCTCTTCCAGAAGGTGATGCGCCACGACCCGGCGGACGCGGAGTGGACCGGACGCGACCGGTTCGTACTCTCCGCGGGCCACTCCAGCCTGACGCTGTACATCCAGCTCTACCTCGCCGGGTACGGCCTGGAACTGGACGACCTCAAGGCGTTCCGCACCTGGGGCTCCAGGACGCCGGGCCACCCGGAGTACGGCCACACCACGGGTGTCGAGACGACGACCGGCCCGCTCGGCCAGGGTGTCGCCAACGCCGTGGGCATGGCGATGGCCTCCCGCTACGAGCGCGGTCTCTTCGACCCGCAGGCGGCCCCCGGCACCTCCCCGTTCGACCACACCGTCTGGGTCGTCGCCGGTGACGGCTGCCTCCAGGAGGGCATCTCGGCCGAGGCGTCCTCGCTCGCCGGGCACCAGAAGCTCGGCAACCTGGTGCTGCTGTGGGACGACAACCACATCTCGATCGAGGGCGACACGGAGACCGCGGTCTCCGAGGACACCATGAAGCGCTACGAGTCCTACGGCTGGCACGTCCAGCGCGTGGACCAGCTGCCCAACGGTGACCTGGACCCCGAGGGCCTGCACCTCGCGCTCCTGGCCGCCAAGGCCGAGACGGAGCGCCCCTCGTTCATCGCGGCCCGCTCGATCATCGCCTGGCCGGCGCCGAACGCCCAGAACACCGAGGCCGCGCACGGCTCGGCGCTCGGCGACGACGAGATCGCGGCCACCAAGCGGGTCCTCGGCTTCGACCCCGAGAAGACCTTCGAGGTCTCCGACGAGGTCATCGCGCACACCCGTGAGGCGCTGGACCGGGGCCGTGAGGCCAAGGCCGAGTGGGAGAAGACCTTCGCCGCCTGGCGCACCGCCAACCCGGAGCGCGCCGCCGACTTCGACCGGATCGCCGCGGGCGAGCTGCCGGCCGGCTGGGAGGACGAGCTCCCCGTCTTCGAGGCGGGCCACGGCGTCGCCACGCGTGCCGCCTCCGGCAAGGTCCTCCAGGCGCTCGGCGGTGTCATCCCCGAGCTGTGGGGCGGCTCCGCCGACCTCGCCGGCTCGAACAACACCACGATCGACAAGACGTCGTCGTTCCTCCCGGCCGGCAACCCGCTGCCCGAGGCCGACCCGTACGGCCGGACGATCCACTTCGGCATCCGCGAGCACTCCATGGCCGCGGCCATGAACGGCATCGCGCTGCACGGCAACACCCGCGTCTACGGCGGCACCTTCCTGGTGTTCTCCGACTACATGCGCAACGCCGTGCGCCTCTCCGCGCTGATGCACCTCCCGGTCACGTACGTGTGGACGCACGACTCGGTCGGTCTCGGTGAGGACGGTCCGACCCACCAGCCGGTCGAGCACCTCGCCTCGCTGCGCGCCATCCCGGGCCTGAACGTCGTCCGCCCCGCCGACGCCAACGAGACGGTCATCGCCTGGCGCGAGATCCTCAAGCGCGGCAAGAAGGACTTCGGCACGAGCGCCCCGCACGGTCTGGCGCTGTCCCGCCAGGGCCTGCCCACCTACGCGGCGAACGAGAACACCGCCAAGGGCGGCTACGTGCTCCTCGACGCCGAGGGCGGCGAGGCGCAGGCCGTTCTGATCGCCACGGGCTCCGAGGTCCAGCTGGCCGTCGAGGCCCGCGACGAGCTCCAGGCGGCCGGTGTTCCGACCCGTGTGGTCTCCATGCCGTGTGTCGAGTGGTTCGAGGAGCAGGACCAGGCGTACAAGGACAGCGTGCTGCCGCCGTCCGTGAAGGCCAGGGTCGCCGTCGAGGCGGGCATCGGACTCACCTGGCACCGGTACGTGGGTGACGCCGGCCGGATCGTCTCGCTGGAGCACTTCGGTGCGTCGGCCGACGCCAAGGTCCTCTTCCGCGAGTTCGGCTTCACCGCCGCGCACGTGGCGGAAGCCGCCCGGGAATCTCTCGCCGCCGCCGCGCGCTGACGCGGTCATACGACTAGTAGGAGATGCAATTCTCATGACAGACGCACTCAAGCGCCTCTCCGACGAGGGCGTGGCGATCTGGCTGGACGACCTGTCGCGCAAGCGGATCACGTCCGGCAACCTCGCCGAGCTGATCGACCAGAGCCACGTCGTGGGCGTCACGACCAACCCGTCGATCTTCCAGAAGGCGATCTCCCAGGGCGACGGTTACGACCAGCAGCTCACCGACCTCGCCGCCCGCAAGGTGACGGTCGAGGAGGCGATCCGCATGATCACGACCGCGGACGTCCGTGACGCCGCCGACATCCTGCGCCCGGTCTTCGACGCGACGGACGGCCAGGACGGCCGGGTCTCCATCGAGGTCGACCCGCGCCTGGCCCACAACACCCTGGCCACGGTCGCCGAGGCCAGGCAGCTGGCGTGGCTGGTGGACCGGCCGAACACGCTCATCAAGATCCCGGCGACCAAGGCCGGGCTGCCGGCGATCACCGAGACCATCGGGCGGGGCATCAGCGTCAACGTCACGCTGATCTTCTCGCTGGAGCGGTACCGCGAGGTCATGGACGCCTACCTGGCGGGCCTGGAGAAGGCGAAGGCCGCGGGCCTGGACCTCTCCAAGATCCACTCCGTGGCGTCCTTCTTCGTGTCCCGCGTGGACACCGAGATCGACAAGCGCCTGGACGCCGTCGGCAGCGACGAGGCGAAGGCCGCGAAGGGCAAGTCCGCCCTCGCCAACGCCCGTCTGGCCTACGAGGCGTACGAGGAGGTCTTCGGGAGCGACCGCTGGGCCGCCCTGGACAAGGCGCAGGCCAACAAGCAGCGCCCGCTGTGGGCCTCCACCGGCGTGAAGGACCCGTCCCTCAAGGACACCCTGTACGTCGACGACCTCGTCGCCCCCAACACGGTCAACACCATGCCGGAGGCGACGCTGGACGCCGTGGCCGACCATGGTGAGATCACCGGCAACACCGTCGCCGGACGTTACGACCAGGCTCGTGCCGACCTCGACGCGATCAAGAAGCTCGGGGTCAGCTACGACGAAGTCGTCCAGGTACTGGAGGACGAGGGCGTCGATAAGTTCGAGGCCGCCTGGATCGACCTGCTCAACTCCACCGAGGCGGAGCTCAAGCGCCTCGCTCCTTCGGAGGGCTGACCACCTTGTCTGGTGTTCCCGGAGCCAACCCGCTCCGTGACGCACAGGACCGACGGCTCCCGCGTATCGCGGGGCCGTCGGGCCTGGTGATCTTTGGCGTCACGGGCGATTTGTCCCGCAAAAAGCTGATGCCCGCTGTCTACGACCTGGCCAACCGCGGCCTGTTGCCGCCGGGCTTCTCGCTCATCGGCTTCGCGCGCCGCGACTGGGAGGACGAGGACTTCGCCCAGGTCGTACACGACGCCGTCAAAGAGCATTCCCGCACCCCGTTCCGCGAAGAGGTCTGGCAGCAGCTCAGCCAGGGCATGCGCTTCGTCCAGGGCACCTTCGACGACGACGCGGCGTTCGAGACCCTCAAGGGCACGATCGAGGAGCTCGACAAGGCACAGGGGACGGGCGGCAACTTCGCCTTCTACCTCTCCGTGCCGCCGAAGTTCTTCCCCAAGGTCGTCGAGCAGCTCAAGAAGCACGGGCTGGCCGACCAGAAGGAAGGCAGCTGGCGCAGGGCCGTCATCGAGAAGCCGTTCGGTCACGACCTGGAGAGCGCGCAGGAGCTGAACCAGCTCGTGCACGACGTCTTCCCGCCGAACGAGGTCTTCCGCATCGACCACTACCTCGGCAAGGAGACGGTCCAGAACATCCTGGCGCTGCGCTTCGCCAACACGATGTGGGAGCCGATCTGGAACAGGTCGTACGTCGACCACGTCCAGATCACGATGGCCGAGGACATCGGCATCGGCGGCCGGGCCGGCTACTACGACGGCATCGGCGCCGCCCGCGACGTCATCCAGAACCACCTGCTCCAGCTGCTGGCGCTGACGGCGATGGAGGAGCCCGGCTCCTTCCACCCCAAGGCCCTGGTCGCCGAGAAGCTGAAGGTGCTCACCGCGGTGGAGCTGCCCGAGGACCTGGGCAGGCACACGGTGCGCGGTCAGTACGCGCACGCCTGGCAGGGCGGCGAGGAAGCGCTCGGCTATCTGGAGGAGGACGGCATCGACCCCAAGTCGAAGACCGACACCTTCGCCGCGATCAAGCTGACGATCAACAACCGCCGCTGGGCGGGCGTGCCGTTCTACCTCCGTACGGGCAAGCGCCTCGGGCGCCGGGTCACCGAGATCGCGGTCGTCTTCAAGCGTGCCCCCTACCTCCCCTTCGAGTCCGGTGCGACGGAGGAGCTCGGCGGCAACGCCCTGGTCATCCGGGTGCAGCCGGACGAGGGTGTCACCGTCCGGTTCGGCTCCAAGGTGCCCGGTACCTCCATGGAGGTACGGGACGTCACGATGGACTTCGCCTACGGCGAGTCCTTCACGGAGTCCAGCCCGGAGGCGTACGAGCGGCTCATCCTCGACGTCCTGCTCGGCGACGCCAACCTCTTCCCGCGCCACCAGGAGGTCGAGCTCTCCTGGAACATCCTCGACCCGATCGAGGAGTACTGGGACAAGCACGGCAAGCCCGCCCAGTACCAGGCCGGCACGTGGGGCCCGGCCGAGGCCGACGAGATGCTCGCACGCGACGGACGGAGCTGGCGCCGGCCATGAAGATCGATCTCACGGAAACCACGTCCAGCAAGATCAACCAGGCGCTGGTCTCGGCGCGCCGTTCCATCGGCACGCCGGCCATCGGCATGGTGCTCACCCTCGTCATCGTCACCGACGAGGAGAACGCCTACGACGCGCTCAGGGCGGCGAGCGACTCGTCCCGCGAGCACCCGTCGCGGATCATCGCGGTGATCAAGCGGGTCAGCAAGTCGCCGCGCGCCCGGCGCGACGCACGGCTCGACGCCGAGATCCGGGTCGGTTCCGACGCGGGCTCGGGCGAGACCGTCGTACTGCGTCTCCATGGTGAACTGGCCAACCACGCCCAGTCGGTCGTCCTGCCGCTGCTGCTGCCGGACGCCCCGGTCGTCGTGTGGTGGCCCGAGGACGCTCCGGCGGACCCGGCCAGGGACCCGCTGGGCGCGCTCGCCCAGCGCCGTATCACCGACACCTACTCGGCCGAGCACCCGCTCGACGAGCTGTCGGTGCGCGCGGCGACGTACCGGCCCGGTGACACGGACCTGGCCTGGACGCGCATCACGCCGTGGCGCTCGATGCTGGCGGCGGCGCTCGACCAGCAGCCCGCGCAGGTCGTCTCGGCGACGGTCGAGGGCGAGTCCGACAACCCGAGCTGCGAACTGCTGGCCATGTGGCTCGCGGACCGGCTGGGGGTCCCCGTGGAGCGCACCCTGTCCGGTGGTCCCGGCCTGACGGCCGTGCGGCTGGAGACCAAGAACGGCGTGATCGTCCTGGACCGTCCCGACGGCTCCCTGGCGACGCTGAGCATGGCCGGCCAGCCGGACCGCGCGGTCGCTCTGAAGCGGCGGGAGACCGCCGAGCTCCTCGCGGAGGAGCTGCGCCGTCTGGACCCGGACAACATCTACGAGGCCACGGTGAAGTTCGGCGTGGAGCGCCTCGGCGGGCCCGCCGAGGCGTCGTCGGTCGGTACGGGGCAGAAGCGGCCGGAGCCCACGGGTTCCGCCGCCCCTGCCGCGAAGAAGGCGGCGGCCAAGAAGGCGGCGTCGAAGTGAGTGCACCGCAACTCGTCGTGCACCGCGACAAGGAGCTGATGGCACAGGCCGCGGCGGCCCGGCTGATCACGAAGATCGTGGACGCCCAGGCCGCCCGCGGTTCCGCCTCGGTGGTCCTCACCGGGGGCCGCAACGGCAACGGCCTGCTGGCCGCGCTCGCCGCCTCCCCGGCACGCGACGCGATCGACTGGTCGCGGCTCGACCTGTGGTGGGGCGACGAGCGGTTCCTGCCCGAGGGCGACCCGGAGCGCAATGTCACGCAGGCCCGTGAGGCCCTGCTGGACTCGGTGGACCTGGACCCCTCCCGGGTCCACGCGATGCCCGCTTCGGACGGCCCGTACGGCGGCGACGCCGACTCCGCGGCCGCGGGGTACGCGGCGGAGCTCGCCGCCGCCGCGGGGCCGGAGGACCACGGGCACGTACCGGCGTTCGACGTGCTGATGCTGGGCGTCGGCCCTGACACCCATGTCGCGTCGCTCTTCCCGGAGCTGCCCGCGGTGCGGGAGACCGAGCGCACCGTCGTCGGTGTGCACGGCGCCCCCAAGCCGCCGCCCACCCGCGTCTCGCTCACGCTCCCCGCCATCCGGGCGGCGCGTGAGGTGTGGCTGCTGGCCGCGGGTGAGGACAAGGCGGAGGCCGCGGAGATCGCGCTGTCCGGGGCCGGGGAGATCCAGGCACCGGCGGCGGGGGCGTACGGCCGCAGCCGCACGCTGTGGCTGCTGGACGCCGCGGCGGCCTCGAAGCTGCCGCGGGCCCTGTACCCGCCGGCGTCCGCGTAGCGCGTACCTGGAGGCCCGGCCCCCCGCTCCCCGAGCGGAGGGCCGGGCCTCTGGGTATGCGCGGCCGGACGGGTGCTCAGTCGGTGGCCTCCGAGGCGTCGGCGCAGTCGGGCGGCCCTGCCGTCGCGGGGTCGAGGGCGTCGCTCACCAGACGCAGGACCACGGGGTCGTACGGGCTCCCCATGTGGCCCGTCCGGTCCTGCGGGCACACGTCCTGGACGGTGACGGCGGTGACGCGGTCGGTGGGGCGCGCAGGGCGGAGGTACTGGCGCTCGTAGGGGGTGACGATCCTGTCCCGCCGGGTGACCACGGTCGTGTACCGCACGCCCGGCATGGTGTCACCACCCGCGTCGAGCCTGCGGTTCACGGGTGAGCCGATGGTCTGGTCGGCCAGTGCCTGGCCGCCGAACTCGGCCGCGGGGGCGAGGATGCGCAACCGCTGGGCGAGAGTGGCCAGCCCGGAGACGGTGCTGCCGTGGTTGGCCGGGGCGATGCCGATCAGGTGGTGCACCTTGTTGCGGGCGGGCTCGCCCGGTACGGCACCGCCCGCGAACTTCAGGTAGTAGCGCGGCAGGATGCCACCTCCCTGGGAGTGGCCCACCATGTCGACCTGCCGGGCACCGGTCCGGTCGAGGACCCGGTCGACGAATCGGGCCACCTCGTCGGCGGACCGCGGGACGGCGGCTCTGCCCTTGTTGACGTCGCCGCGCGGGGCACCGAAGTTGACGGCGAAGACGCAGTAGCCCTCAGCCCTCAGCCGGGGCGAGAGGGCACTCCAGTTGCTGGAGGCGTTCTCGTACGTTCCGTGCACGAGCACGACGGGCCGGGGATGCCGTGCGCCTGGCACACAGTTCCAGTCGTTGGCCCCGCGAGGCGGGGCGTCGGGATGGTCCACGGAGGCGAGGAAGGCCTGCTTCCAGCGCAGCCGTCCGTTGTCCACGGCCCCGGCCTCCGCCGAGGCGGCGGTATCCAGGGGACGGCCGGCCGGAGCGGACCACAGGACGTGGAGAAGGAGAAGGAGGCCGAGGACGCCCGGCAGGACCGCCCTGCGGGCCGGGCCGCGGTGACCGCGGCCCGGGGGACGGGTCCTGCGGCCCGGCCGCGCCGGGGTGTCGGGGACGGTGAGGCCGGTGGTGCGGAGATGCGGGACCTGCATGGGGGTACCTCCCGGATGGTTCTCAGGGGTGCGTCGGAACGCGAGCTGAAGTGGTGTCACCCGTCTCGGTCGCGGGGTCCTTGCCGGGCGGGCCCCGGGCCCGCCGGAGGCCTCCGCCGGCCGGCCGGCCCAGCGGCGGCCGGAGCACGGACCCACCCGCTTTCGGGTGACACCACCCCCAGAGGTGTTCACGCAGAGTGATCGCACCGGTACGGTGGAGGAAGTCCTGTGCGGGCCTTTGCGGCCGCCCCCTCACCTGACGCGCCACGCCGCCTCGTGCCCGGGCGCAAGGAGATGGCATGCCCCCGAAGTCGGTTGTCCTAGGTGCCGGTGGCTTCATCGGCCGCTCCCTCGTGGCGGAACTCCTGAGCCGGGGCCAGGGCGTCGCCGCGGCCGTGCACGGGCACGGCGACCGGCTGACCCGGTGGCTCGAGGAGCAGCGGGTGGACACCAGCGGCCTCACGGTCGTCCGGGCCGACATCACCCGGACCGGGCTGGGACTGCCGGAGCAGGGCATGGACGACGTGCGCGACGTGTACAACGCGGCGGCACGCTTCGCCTTCGGCATGGATCCGGCCGAGGCCAGGGCGGTCAATGTGGACGGGGCCGCGCACGTGGTCGAGTGGGCCGCCGCCCGCCCGCTGCTGCGCCGGGTGGTGCACATCAGCGGCTACCGCATGGCCGCGGCCGACGCGGGCTCGCCCGACTACCGGCGGGACGGCGCCTACGAGGCCTCCAAGCGCCAGGGCGACGCGACGGTCCGCGAGCGGGCGCGGGAGCTGGGCGTCCCGCTGACGGTGGCCAACCCCAGCACGGTGATCGGCCCGGGACAGTACGTCGGCCTGGCGGACCTCGCCGGGGAGCTCTGGCGGGGCCGTCTGGCCGCACTGCCCGGCGGCCCGGACGTCTTCCTTCCCGTCGTCGAGTTGAACTACTTCGTCCGGTTCCTGGCCTCCCTCCCCGAGCACCAGGAGAGCGCCGGCCGCACCTACTGGGTGCTGGACGACACCACACCCCCGCTGCCGGAACTGGTGGCCCTGCTCGCCGGGCACATGGGTGTGCGCGCTCCGCGCCGTTCCGTCCCCGTCGGGCTCGTGAAGCGGCTTCCCCGTGCCCTCACCAGGGCGGATCCGGAGACCCTGTCCTTCCTCTCCACCGACCGTTACGACACGTCGTCCGCACGGAAGTTCGCGGCGTCCTGCGGGCTGGAGATGCCGCCGGTCGACGACGCCCTGCGGGAGTGGGCGGACCATCTGGTCGCCGCCCGCTTCGGGCGGGGGCGGGCACCGCGGGTGCCGTGCGGATTCCAGCAGGTCGGCACGGACAGGACCTGGGTGGCCGGTGACCGGGAGCGGCCGGACTACGTCTTCCTCCACGGGCTTCCCGTCGACGCCGACTCCTGGTCGCCCGTGACCGAACGGCTGGACGCCGCCACCCTGGCGGCCGACCTGCCGGGGTTCGGCCGGTCGGCACCCGTACCGCGCCGGTCCCACGACGAGTGGCTGGCGGACCTCCTCGCACCGGTCCGGGGCAGGCCCGTCCTGGTGGCGCACTCCTACTCCTGCGGACCTGCCCTGCGTTACGCGCTCAGGTATCCGGGACGCGTGGGTGCCGTGGTCCTCGTCTCCCCCGCGTTCCTCCAGCCCGCGTCCTCGTGGCTGACGCGCTCTCCTCTCGCCGTCCCGGTCCTGCGCCGGATGTCCGCCGAGCAGTTGGCGAAGTCGCTCGAACTGCCGGACGACAGCTGTCTCGAAGGCCCCGTGGCAAACCTCGGGAGAGCGGGGGCCGCGGTCCGCGTGGTCGCCGCCCTGCGCTCCGCGTACGGACAGCGCGCCGCGCTGCGGAGCCTTCTGCCGCGCGTCACGGTGCCGGTGGAACTCGTCGTCGGCGCACGGGATCCGCTGGAGGAGCCGAGCGGACTGCCGGTCACCGAGATCGCCGCGGCCGGTCACTACCCCCAGCTCACACATCCCGACGACCTCGCCGCCCACCTGGTCCGGGTGAGGGAGCGGGCAGCGGCACGCTAGCGGCCGCCGGCCCGTACCAGGAGGCCGCACCGGGGCCGCTGCCGCGGCGGACCGCCTCCGCGCCGCCGGTGCGCCCGTTGGGCACTCAGTCACGGGTGAAGGCCAGCACCACGTTGTGTCCGCCGAATCCGAAGGAGGTCGACAGGGCCGCCGTCGCGACGGCCCTCCGCGGTGCGCCGGTGACCAGGTCGAGGTCGATGCCGTCCCCGGCCTTCTCCAGGTTGCGCACCGGAGGCACGAGCGACTCCTTGAGGGCGAGCACCGTGAGGATCGCCTCCACCGCGCCCGAGGCGCCCAGCAAATGCCCCGTGGAGGATTTCGCCGCCGTGACCGCCGGATGACGGCCCACCGCGGCCGCCAACGCCCGGGACTCGGCGACATCCCCCTGAGGCGTCCCGGTCGCGTGCGCGTTGACGTGGCCGATGTCGCCGCCGGTGAGCCCGGCGTCGCGCAGCGCCTCCTCGATGGCGCGTACCTGGCCGACGGCATCGGGCAGGGTGAGGTCGTGGGCGTCGGAGGTGACACCCGCGCCCGCCAGTGCCGCATGGGCGCGCGCCCCCCGCGCACGTGCGAAGTCGCCCCGTTCCAGGACGACCATCCCCGCGCCCTCGGACATCACGAAGCCGTCGCGCTCCCGGTCGAACGGCCTGGACGCGCGGTCGGGCGCGTCGTTGCGCAGCGACAGGGCCCTCATCTGCGCGAAGGCCCCGAGCGAGAGGGGGTGGATGCAGGCGTCCGTTCCTCCCGCCACCACGACGTCGGCCCGGCCGGCGCGGATGAGCAGGGCGCCGACCGCGATCGCCTCGGCACCCGAGGCGCAGGCGCTGGTCGGCGCATGGGTCCCCGCCCGCGCCCCGAGCAGCAGACTGACCACGGCCGAGGCGCCGTTGGGCATCAGCCGGGGGACCGTGTAGGGCGATACGGCGCGCCGGCCGCGTTCCCCCATACGGTCGTGCTGGTCGAGCATCGTGAGCGCGCCGCCGATGCCGGTGCCCACGACGACGGCCAGCCGTTCGGGTTCGACCTCCGGCGGTCCGGCGTCGGACCACGCCTCCCTGGCCGCGACCATCGCCGCCGCCTGGCTCCGGTCCAGCCGGCGCCTCTGCACCCTGTCCACCTCGTCGTACGGGTCCTGGAGCATGGCGCCGGCGATGTGCACCGGTAGCCGCGTGACCCAGGGTTCGACGATCGGCGAGATGCCGGAGCGGCCCGCCAGCAGTCCCTCCCAGGTGCCCGCGACGTCGGCGCCGAGCGGGGTGGTGGCCCCCATGCCCGTCACGAGGACGTCGTTGCCCGGCACGCCCCTGCCCTGCGCACCGCTGCTCGGCGCACCGTGGTGGCGCGCGGTTTCACCCGCCGTACGCGGCACGACGGCCCCTCTCACCGAAGCCGCCGGAGGAAACGGCGTACGCGCTCAGTCCCGCCGCGGCGAGCCGCGCCACGGCGAGCATCAGATCGCGGGTGCCGGCCACCTGGGCGGGGTTGTCGTGGGCGCCCGGGCCGGCCGCGGCCGGCGGGGCCGTACGGCTCTCCGCCGGGCCCGGGGTCCGGGTGCAGGGCGCGGCGGTCGCACTGTTCGGGCCGCTTCTCCGCGCGGGCTCCCCCGCATCGTGAAATGCATTAATTTCCACAGTCACACACGCTCCCCATTCCTTTGCGCCGAGCGTGGCTTGAAAATGCCGTAGAGCCCGGACGGGCGCACGGAATGCCACGGAGGCACTGTCGAGTTACCGGCCGAGGATTCCTCTCCGCGACCGCACCCAACCTATGCGGCACCACTCACCCTCGCCTCGCCTATCCTGTCGAATTATCGACTCCCCCTTTTAGAGGATCCTCCGCCACAAGGGGGGCGCAAGGGAGCGGAAACCCCGACAAGAGAGCGCTTCACCCCTCTCTACGCGTACAGTATGCCCAGCTCCGAACCATGATCAAATTTTTTCTGACTTGTCTTACAATGCCTTCGACTATTGCTTATTGCCACCACGCTCAGGAATGCTGCATAGTAAAGAAAGAGGCTGCAGAGAACGGTTTTTCAGCACCTACCCCGCACCCCCGATTCACTTTAACGGTGAATTAACGCACTACAGGGGCAGGGACTCAGGGGCGACTTTCCTGTTTTTCTGCAAAATCCGGAAAGAGAGAGCAATGCCGCACACCAAAATGCCTCCGCCCTCCTCGGCCGAGGAGCAGGTCCAAGTAGTCCGCTGGCCCCTCGAAGCATCGAAGCTGGAACACTTCAGGCAGAAGGGCGTCCTCCGCCTTCTCGTGATCGAGAACGGGGCCACTCCCCCTGTGTCGACAGACATGCGGGAGGACTGGGTCCGGTCGCCGATCACCCGGGAGGACTTCGCCGCGCGCGTGTCGGCACTGCGCGCCAGGGCCTCGTCCCACGACGTACCGGTGCTCGACCACGACGGCCTGCTCAGGTACGGCACCCGCGTGGTGCCCGTGTCCCCGACCGAGATGTACCTGTTACGGCCTCTGGTGCAGCGCTTCGGGAGTCTGGTGGCCCGGGACGAACTGCTCACGCTGCTGAGCAGCGGTGGCAACACGGCCAGCCGCAACGCCCTTGACCTGCATGTGATGAGGATCCGGCGCCGTGTCCTGCCCCTCGGTCTTCGGGTACGCACCGCCAGTCGGCGCGGCTACCTGCTGGAAGGTCCGGGCTGACCAAGGAGCCCCTGCCGGACATCGGTCCGGCAGGGGCTCCGTGGGTGGGCCCGGCCCATGGGCACGCGGCCTCCGGCCCCGCTCACCGCACTCCGGTCAGCGGCGGCCCGGAGCAGGCGCAGACCGGGGGCGCGATCCCCGCGCGGTGTGCGTAGATCACGGCGTGCACCCGGTTGCGCAGGTGCAGCTTGTCGAGCAGGTTCTGCACGTGCGACTTCACGGTGCTCTCGCTCACCACGAGTTCGGCCGACATCTCGGCGTTGCTGAGGCCGCGGGCGAGGAGTTGCAGTACTTCGCGCTCACGCCTGGTCAGCGGGTCGCGGGCGGCGCGGTCCGAGTCCGGCTCCGCGCCGGGCGCGATCACGGGCCACGCTCCCTCGCCGCCCGCGGTGTTCCGGATGCCTGGGGCCGCGAAGAGGGCGTACCCCGCCGCGACCATGTGGACGGCGAAGAGCAGCTGCTCCGGAGTGGCGTCGCTGAGCACCACCCCCTTGGCGCCGGCCCGGAGGGCCTTCCGGGCGGCGCCGTCGGTGCTGTGGGCCGTGAGCAGCACCGACGGCATGGTGTCCCCCAACCGGGCGGCCAGCGCGGAGACCAGGCGGGCGGCGTCGAGGCGGGGTGAGTGGGCGTCGGCGAGCACCACTGCGGGGCGGAGGCGCAGTGCCTCACGCTCGGCGTCCACCGCGTCGGCGGCCTCCCCGACCACCTCGACGGCATCGTCACGGTCGAGAACGGCCCGGATACCGGCCCGGGTGATGGCGCGGTCGTCGACGAGCAGGACGCGGACGGGTGCGGCGATCGGACTTCTCCTTCCAGCGGGGCGTGTGCACACGCCGGGGTGGGCCGGTTCACCGGCCATGGGCTGCCGGCCGGGGTCAGGCCCGCGCGCTCCCGGCGCCGGGCACCGTCAGGCCCGCGTCCTTTCCCTCGGCGCGGGCGGCGGCGGGCCGTCTCGGCGTCATGAGAACGGCGAGTGCGCCGACGGCGATGAGGCAGGCCCCCGTCCACAGAGCGGGGACCATGCCGTCGGTGAAGCCGTCCGGTGTGGCGAGGTCGCCGTGCGCGGTGAACACGGAGGCCAGCACGGCGACGCCGAACACCCCGCCCAGCTCCCGCAGGGAGTTCACCGCGCCGGAGGCCATCCCCCGGTCCTGTGCGTCGACCGAGCTCATCACCAGGTTCGCGGTCGGTGAGAAGTAGAAGGTCATTCCGAGTCCGCACAGGACGAGTGCCGGCACCAGGGACAGGTAGTCCACGTCCGGTGAGACGCGTGCGGCGATCCAGCCCAGCCCGCAGGCCTGGAAGAGCAGGCCGACGGCCACGATGGGCCGGCCGCCGATCCGGTCGGAGAGGAATCCGACCAGTGGCGCGACGAAGATCGGCACCGCGGTCCAGGGCAGGATGCGCAGGCCCGCCTCCATCGGGGAGTAGCCGCGCGGCCCCTGGAAGAACTGGGTGAGGAGGAAGACCGAACCGAACATGCCCGCGAACATCAGCAGCCCGGCGGCGTTCATCCCGCTGAAGGTCCGGTGGCGGAAGAGCCGCATCGGGAACATGGGCATGTCGGTGCGCAGTTCCCAGGTCACGAAGGCGGCCAGGAGCAGGGTTCCCCCGCCCAGCGCGGTCAGCACCGAGGGAGCGGTCCAGCCGTCGGTGGGTCCCTGGATGAGGCCGAACACGATTCCGAACAGGCCGGCACCGGCCAGTACGGTCCCGGGCAGATCCAGCCGGGAGTTGGGGCCTCTGCTCTCGGCGAGCTTCCACCGGCCGAGCGGCAGCAGGAGCAGCCCGATCGGCACGTTGATCCAGAAGATCCACTGCCAGGCCAGGTGTTCGACCATCACCCCGCCGACGAGGGGACCCATCGCGATGGCGAGCCCCTCGACGGCGCTGAGCGCCCCGAGAACGGCTCCGCGGCGGGCCGCCGGAGCGACCGCGGTGAGCAGGGTCAGGTTGAGCGGCATCAGCGCGGCGGCCCCGAGGCCCTGCAGTGCGCGGGCGGCGATGAGCGCGCCGATGCCGGGCGCGAGAGCCGCCGCCGCCGACGCGGCGGTGAACACACCCAGGCCCACCACGAACATCCTCCGCCGTCCGAACCGGTCACCGAGGGCGGCGCCGGGGAGCATCAGGACGGCGTAGGTGAGGGTGTAGGCGTTGACCGTCCATTCGAGTTGCTGGATGTCACCGCCGAGGCTCTCGCGGATCGCGGGGAGGGCGGTGATGACCACCAGGTTGTCGAGGGACACCATGGCCACGCCGAGGCCACAGCACAGGAACGTCCACAGGACGCTCCGCTTGGAATCTTGCATGACTGCCTTCTCGTGGAGGACGGGACGCGGACCGGACGGCGGCGGCGTCCCCGCGGAAGCCCGCGGGCACGCCGCCGGCAGGGGCGCTGTCGTGCTCAGCGGGCGTTCGGACGGCGCATGAGGTGGAGCATCGGCGGCACCAGGGCGGCCAGTTCGAACGGCCACCGCATCCGGTTCAGCCATCGCTCACCGAGCGGCCGGGCCATCTGGTGCACGTCCAGGCTGATCTCCTGACGCACCCGTTCCCCGGCCAGGACGCGTAGCGCCATGTAGGAGCTGAGCACCCCGAAGGCGGTCGCTGTGTAGGCGACCTGCGGGAAGCTGTAGTCCGGCCTCGTGTGGTTCGCCCGGATCTCCGCCAGCATCTCGACGGGCACGCGGCGCAGCGGCACCGCACGGCGCAGGAGTTCCCAGGTGTCCACGCTCTCGATGTCGTCCGGGAGGATGGCGCCGTCGAAGGGTTCCCGGATGCGCCGGTAGTCGTAGCAGCGCGCGTACTGGGTTCCGGCCATGTCCCAGCCGGTGATGAGCGGCAGCCTCCGCTGGACCGCCACCCGGTGCAGGAGGTGTTTCGCCCGCCATCCGTCGATGGTGGTGACGTCCACCCCGTCGATGATGATCTGGCTGGGCGCCGTGAGCCTCTGCACCGTCGACGCGGTCACCCCCTCGGTGAACACCGTCACCCTGGCGTGGGGGTTGATCGACATGATGCGTTCCGCCGCACCGGCGGCCTTGTTCTGGTCGATGTCGGCCGCGACCGCGCTCTGCCGGTTGAGGTTGTTCAGTTCGAACGTCCCGGGGTCCGCCAGGAGGAAGCGCTGTACGCCGAGGCGCGTCAGCGGCTCCACGGCCGCCCCGCCGATCGACCCGCAACCCGCCACGAGGATCGTGGCGTTGCGCAGCGCGGACTGCGCGCCGGCCGGGACGACGCCGGCGTTCCGGGTGATCAGCTCCTCGTAGAACTCCCTGTGCGGCCCCGACTCCCCGGTGGTTGTGGGCGGGAGGCCCGTGCTGTCCGCGCTCATCCGGCACCTCCACGCTGGCGGGGGATCGTCGAGCCGCCGTCCGCCTGCCTTCGTCCGGCGAGCCGGGCGACCATCGCGTGGTACGAGGTCAGGTCGCTGCTGCCGTCGAGGTAGGAACGGACCACGTCCCGGTACCAGGGGAGGTCCTCGGGCACCGGTGCGACGAACGGCTTGGCGAGGACGTCCTGGTGGTAGATCGGTGCCAGCGGATCCGACGTGGGCAGGCTCGGCGAGGTGTCCTCGACGACCCGCAGGTCGAAGCCGGCCAGGCGCAGATGCCGCAGGGCCACGTGTTCCTTGGCGTCGCCCAGCACGAGGCGGATCGCGTCACCGAGCTGGATCATCGCCTCGCCCATGCCGAGCATGAGGTGCCACGGCACCCGGTCGTGCTGGACGCCTCGCGGCATCGTCTGGTCCCGCAGGAAGCGTTTGAGTTCGAAGACCTGGTGGGTTCCCAGGCCTGGGCGTGCGTACTGTCCCAGGAGGTCGATGCCGTGGGCCGCCTCGGTCGGGAACAGCGCGCGCCGTGGCGAGTCGAGGGGCAGGCTCACCGTGTCCGCCGAGCAGCTGAGCCCGACGTAGCCCCGGATCCTCCCGGTGCGCGAGCAGAGCGTCACGGTGTGGACGCTCTCCATCTGCCCTGAGCGGGGCAGCGGCTCGTGGAAGGCCGCCGTGCGGTAGACGAGGTCGGCCGAGATCCAGCTGAGCCGCAGGTACTGGGCCAGCCGGAACCCGAGGATGCCCCTGAGGTAGCGGGCCGGGAACTGGCTGTCGCGTGCGGTGAGGGTGACCAGACCGCTGTGCGCGTCCTCCGCGTGGTAGAGCGGTGGCCCGTCGATCTCGGAGGGGAGCTGCCGGTAGGTCAGCCTCTCGTGCAGTTCGAGGATGTCGGCGACGTAGCGCAGGGCGCGGGAGCCCGCGGGGTCGGCCGAGACGGGGATGGTGGTGCGGGCGTGCCCGTCACCGCCCGCGAGCGGGGAGGTGGTGCTCATTCGTCGTCCTCCGTGTAGAGGCTCTCGGTGATCGTGAGCGCCAGCACCTCGGGGGTCCCCTCGTAGACGCGGGTTCCGTAGGCGTCGCGGAGCATCTTCTCCACCCCGTGGGACCGCAGGTAGCCGCGCGCGCCGACCAGGGAGAGAGCGGTGTCGGCCACGTCGATCGCGGCCCGGTCGGCGAACAGCTTGGCGATCGCCGGCTCGTAGGCGGGTGGTGGCAGCTGGGTGTCCACGGTGTTCGCCGCGTGCAGGTACAGCAGGCGGGACGCCTCCACCTTGGCGCTCATGTCGGCGAGCTTCGCCGCGGTGAACTGGTGCCGGTGCAGCGGCTGACCGCCCTGTACGCGTTCACCGGCCCAGGTCACGGCCGCTTCCAGGGCCCCGCGGGCCACACCGGTGGAGATGCCGGCGACCGCGGCCCGGGCCATGTTGCTCTGGGCCATGTTGATGGGCATGCCCTCGCCCTCGCCGCCGATCATGTTCTCGGCGGGCACCCGGACCTCGTCGAACTCCAGCTCGCTCCCCAGGCAGGCCCGGTAGCCCATCTTGTCGGCGACGGGACCGCGGACCACTCCGGGGAGGCCCAGGGGCACGATGAAGGAGGTGAGGCCGGTGGCGCCGGGGCTTCCCTCCATGTTCGCGAAGACGGAGGCGAAGGACGCGAAGCGGGCGTTGGTGATGAACCGCTTCCTGCCGGTCAGGACGTACTGGTCACCCTCCCTGCGCGCGGTCATGACGTTGCGTGCGTGATGCGCGTTGGCCGGGATGATCAGGTCGCACCCGGCGTCCTCCTCCGTCACCGCGTTGCAGGCGAGGACCGGGTCGTCGCCCGAGAACTGGGGAAGGTACCGCGCCTGGAGCCGGGGATCGCCGGAGAGCAGGAGCGGAGCCTGGCCGAGCATCGTGGCCCCGAAGACGAGCGCGGTTCCGGGACACACCGCGGCCACCTCCTCCAGTGCGGTGGCGACCCCCAGCATCCCGAGGCCGAGGCCGCCGTAGTCGGTGGGGACCGCGGCCCGGGTCAGGCCGATCCGGTGGCCCCGGCGCACCACGTCCCAGTCGAATTCCTCCGCCGGCGCCTGGTCGAGCCGGCGGACCAGAGGCCTGACGGTCTCCTGCGCGAACTGTCGCGCGGCCTCCTTGAGCCGCTGCACGTCCGGGGGCAGCGTGTCGAAGTTCAGTTCCGGGACGAGATCTGCCGGTACGTCGGTGGTCATGTCTTTCGTGGCTCCTTGGGCACAGGTGTCGTCGGGCAGGTGCGCGGGATGTCAGGCACCGACGCCGGACTCGGCGGCGATCGTCGGGTAGCTGTCGAAGGCGGGCTGGAGCATCGGCACCAGTTCCAGCACCTTGGCGATGCGGCCGCGGATCCGGAGCTTGCCGGTGGCGATCGCGGCGGGCACCAGAAGGCGTCCCATCCACAGCGCGTGCGCGGTGTCGCAGGACATCTTGAGAGTGATCGCGGCCTTGGACGGCGCCTCGTCGCCGAGGACGACGCCCTCGGACGAGACGAAGATCCGGCAGTCCGGTTTGGTGTGCACCAGCTGCACCGACAGCCCTTCGTCGCGTGCCTTCGTCACGAACTGCTCGTCCTCCAGCAGCACACCGAAAAGCCGGCCGAACACATCGGAGGCCATTTCACTGGACGGAAATACGGTCATGCTTCCCCTTCACGATTTCAGCGGCCCGACGCCCCGCCCGCGAAGAACGAAGGCTTCACTTCCGGGTGTCACCGCACGATGGGAATCATCCGGAGCGGACTTTCCCGTCCGCCCGGCGATATGTACGCCCCGTCTTCGAGCGTCGATGTCCGCACGCTATGCCACCTGCGGGACGGCTTCACCCGCATCGAAAGGTCGCCGAAAAAAGCCTGAAAGAAATGAGTAAGCAGTCACGGAAGAACGCCCTGACCTGCACCGATACCCTCATCACCCTCTTCGTTTCACAGCTGGCCACATCAGGGCCCGCATCTCCCGCAGGCAAGCGGAAGCACACACCCCGGCCCGCCGGCCGTATACGAAACGCACTGACGGCGCGTAATTTCCTTCCCCATGAATGCGACTCGACGAATAAACGAAGGCCACGGGTTCACCTCGAAGGAGTGACGGAGGAATTCACCTCTTGCATATCGCGGTTCCGTATTGCGTCATGGAGAAGTCGCCGCTGCGAGAAGCCGGCGCGACGCATGGTGAGCACGTGACATCGGAAGGAGGTGACGAAGTAATGCGCAGGATCGAGATGAAGCACCGGACCGCCGTCCGCACCGACCGCCCCAAGGCCGGTGAGGGTTCCTCATGGAACTGGACGTGGGCCTACCGCCAGGCCTGACCCGGCAGCGTGGGGCCGGGCTCCCCTCCCCGGCCCCACGCGTACGTCCGGCCCCCCGTCCCTCCCTGCCCCACGTCGAGGAGTCACCTTGCGCCTACGCCGCTCCCGGTGCCTGACCTGCTACTGGCACGACGGCGCCTTCGTCGTCCATCCCCACCCCCACGGCACGCCCACCGCACTGCATCCGGCCGCCGCGGAGATCCTGGCCGCCTTCGAGGACTGGAGCACTCCCGGTGAGGTGGCCGGCCTCCTCGGCCACCTCACCCCGGACACCGTCGAGGAGGCCGTCACGGCTCTGGCCGGAAGCGGAGCCCTGCTGACCAGCGGCAGCGAGGCCGCACACCGCGACGAGCGGATCGCCACGCAGTGGGGGGCGTGGATGCCCGAGGCGTCGTTCTTCCACTACGCGACCCAGGACGTGTACGACACCCCCTCCGGCGAGGGCGAACCCTCCGCCGGGGGCGAACCGTCCGGCGCCGGCAAGTCCGTGGGGGCGGGAGGCGAGCGGGCCCCGCTGCCGCCGCTGTTCACGGGGTACCCGGAGGCTCCCCGGATCCTCCTGCCCCGCAGGCCGGCGGAGCTCGGGGCACCCTTCGAACGCGTCCTGTACGACCGCCGCACCCACCGCGACTTCACCGGCGCGCCGGTGCCGCTGGACACGCTGGCCGCCCTGCTGGCGGTGGCCTTCGGTCCGGTCGACTTCATCGACTGCGGGCGGGGCGCCCTCTACCGGCGTACGAGTCCTCAGGGTGGGTCCCGCCAGGAGATCGACGCCTACGTCGGCGTCCTGGGCGTCAGTGGCCTCTCCCCGGGCTGGTACCACTACAACGGCTTGCAGCACGCCCTGGAACTGCTCTCCGAGGGCCTCACGCCCGCGGAGTCCGCCCGTCTCTGCGCCGGTCAGTCGTGGGCCGCCCGGCCGGCCTTCCTCGTCGTACTCGCCGCGCGGCTGGAGCGGATGAGCGTCAAATACCCGACGCCGCGCGCCTACCGTGTCTGCCTGCTCGACGCGGGGCACCTGGGCCAGACGTTCGCCCTCACCGCCACGGCACTCGGGCTCGGCCCTGCCCAGACCGGCGCCTTCAGGGACGCCGCGGTCGCCGACCGCTGCGGCCTGGACAACACCGGCCACACCCCTCTGTACGTCCTGGCCGCCGGGCACCCCGCTCCGGTGCCGCAGGACGCTCCCCCGCCGGCCGGCATCGCCGCCTTCGGCTCCACCGCGCTGCTCGCCCCGTGAGCCCGCGGGCTCACGGGGCGAGGACTCCGCGCGATGCCGCGCCCGCCCGGTGACTCAGCCGCGCTCCAGGAAGGGCTCCAGGAGCCCCGGGACGGCCTCGGAGGCGAAGGCGAGGCCTTCGGAGGCGTCCGCGTCGTGCGCCGTGTAGGCACCGCCTCCGGCGGCCGTCGTGGCGGTGACGCTCAGCAGCCCGGCCCGCCGCTGGAAGAAGGACTGCTTCACCGTCCAGCCGATCACGCCCGCACGCCGCAGGGCCGCCGTCGAGCGCCGGACGGTACCGGAGCGCGTCACCAGGTAGCCGCCGCTGAGCGTGTGCCCCAGCGACCGGTACGCGTCGAGGGCCAGGAGCACTCCGACGGGCACGGAGACCACGGCGCAGCCGAGCGCGGTCCACAGCAGCACGGGCGTCAGCAGGACCCCCAGGAGGACCTGGACCAGCACGGGCACCAGGGTCACGGCCAGGGCGCGGCGCAGCCGCCGGCCCCGGGCGGCGCGGGGATGCGCGGTCAGGAGCGCGCCGGTCGGGGCTGCCGTCTCCCGCAGCACCACGGCGGCGATCGTGCCGGCCAGCGCGCGGGGAACGGCCGGCAACAGGGTGTTGTGGTCGGCGGCCCGTTCCTCGCCCTTGGCCAGGCCGGTCGCGATCGCGTCGACCCGTGCGGCGCCCGCGAGCCGCACGCCCAGGGGTTCCACGAGGTCGACCCCGCGCAGCCGCCGTTCCTCGACGGACAGGGAGCGCGAGGTGAACAGTCCGCGCCGCACCCGCAGGGTGCCGCCCGGTTCGCGCTCCAGGCGGTAGTTCCACCACATCTCGATCCAGAGCCCGAGGGCTCCGGCCACACCGGCGGCCAGGGCCGCCACGGCCAGCACCGCGATCGTCCAGACCAGCGGGGTGTCCCGGAAGCGGCCGGCGATCCAGTGGATCACCTCGGCCTGCGCCCCGACCCAGTCACTGACCTGCATCACACCGCCTGCGGCGGCGCCGGCGAGCACGGGCGTGGCGAAGGAGACCGGCGCGTAGCGGATCCACCGGGTGTCGAGCGTGGCCAGCACGCCCTCGCCGTGCGTCCCGGAGACCTCCGCGACGGCGCGGTCGAGAAGGTCACGCCGCAGCCGCTCGCCCTCCGCGCGGGAGACGGGGTCGAGTTCCAGTGTGGAGTCGCCGCCCGTGTGCTCACCGGTGCCGATACGGACCGAGACCAGCCCCAGCATCCGCAGCAGGGGGTGGGCGGTGAGGTCGACACTGCGGATCCGCTCGCGGGCCAGCGAGCGGCGCTTCACCAGAAGGAGCCCGGTGTGCAGATCCACGCGCTCGGCGCCGACGCGGTAGCGGGTGCGCCGCCACCGCACGTGGTCGCCGGCGGCCGCACCGCCGATCAGCAGGACCGCTCCGGCCAGCGCCCATCCGACGGCTGCCGCGTACCCGAAGCGGCCGGCCAGAGCGACCGTGACCGGAACCGCGGCACCCGCGGCGACCCCCGCCGTGACCAGCGCGGTGACCAGGACCGTGCGGGGGTGGAGGCGCCGCCAGCCGGCGCCGCTGTCGGCTGCCGTGCTCACGTGGCGTCCCCGGGTGTGTCCTGGGTGATCCGGGTCAGCCGCTCGGCGAGCTCGGCGGCCGCCTCATGGGTGAGCCCCTCGATCTCCAGAGCGCCCTTGGCCGACGCGGTGGTGACGGTGACCGTGGCAAGCCCGAAGAGCTGTTCCAGGGGGCCCCGCACGGTGTCCACGGTCTGGATGCGGGACATCGGCGCGATCCGCCATTCCCGCAGGAAGGCCCCGGTGCTCACGTACACCGCGTCGTCGGTGACCTCCCAGCGGTGCGTGCGGAACCACCAGAGGGGGAGGAGGACGGCGCACAGGAGGCCCGCGCCCGCGAGAACCGCGGCGGGCACCAGCAGCCAGGGCCTCGCCGGAGCGATGAGCGCCCCCAGGAGGCCCAGCACCGCCACCGGCGCCGCCGTCAGCAGCAGCCACCGGGCACGCCACCAGCCGACGGCCCGTGGGGCCGGCGGGTTGCGCGGCGGCCTGAGCCGTATGGTCCCCTCCCCCTCCGCCATGGCTCAGCGGCCCCGCAGCGAGCGGTACGCCGAGACCAGCGCCGCGGTGGAGCTGTCCAGCTGGTCCCCGCCGGTGCCCTCGGTCAGGACGGGCTCGATCTTCTTGGCGAGGACCTTGCCCAGCTCGACGCCCCACTGGTCGAAGGAGTCGATGTTCCAGACGGCGCCCTGGACGAAGACCTTGTGCTCGTACAGCGCGATGAGCTGGCCGAGTACCGAGGGGGTGAGCCGCTCGGCGAGGATCGTCGTCGTCGGGTGGTTGCCGAGGAACGTCTTGTGCGGCACGAGCTCCTCCGCGACGCCTTCCGCGCGGACCTCGTCGGGCGTCTTGCCGAAGGCGAGGGCCTGGGTCTGCGCGAAGAAGTTGGCCATCAGCAGGTCGTGCTGGGCGATCAGCCCGGGCAGCAGGTCCTGGACCGGCGCGGCGAAGCCGATGAAGTCGGCCGGGATGACCTTCGTGCCCTGGTGGATGAGCTGGTAGTAGGCGTGCTGCCCGTTGGTGCCCGGCGTTCCCCAGACGACCGGGCCCGTCTCCCACTCGACCGGGTTGCCGTCCCGGTCCACGGACTTGCCGTTGGACTCCATGTCCAGCTGCTGCAAGTACGCGGTGAACTTGGAGAGATAGTGGCTGTAGGGCAGGACCGCGTGTGACTGCGCGCCGAAGAACTGGCCGTACCAGACCCCCAGCAGGCCCAGCAGCAGAGGGGCGTTCTCCTCGGCCGGGGCGGTGCGGAAGTGCTCGTCGACGAGGTGGAAGCCGTCGAGCATCTCGCGGAAGCGCCCGGGTCCGATGGCGATCATCAGCGAGAGGCCGATCGCCGAGTCGAAGGAGTAGCGGCCGCCGACCCAGTCCCAGAACTCGAACATGTTGGCCGTGTCGATGCCGAAGTCCGTGACCTTGTCGGCGTTGGTCGAGAGCGCCACGAAGTGCTTGGCGACGGCCTCCTGACCGGCCCTCAGCCCGGTGAGGAGCCAGTCGCGGGCGGACGTGGCGTTGGTGATGGTCTCGATGGTCGTGAAGGTCTTGGACGCGACGATGAACAGCGTCTCGGCCGGGTCCAGGTCACGGACGGCCTCGTGGAGGTCCGCGCCGTCGACGTTGGACACGAAGCGGACGGTGAGCGAGCGGTCCGTGAAGGAGCGCAGCACCTCGTAGGCCATGGCCGGCCCGAGGTCGGAACCGCCGATTCCGATGTTCACGATGTTCTTGACCGGCTTGCCGGTGTGCCCGGTCCACTCGCCGGCCCTGACCCGGTCGGCGAAGGACGCCATCCTGTCCAGGACGGCGTGCACGGCGGGCACCACGTTCTCGCCGTCGACCTCGATCACGGCGTCGCGCGGGGCGCGCAGCGCGGTGTGCAGGACGGCACGGTCCTCGGTGGTGTTGATCTTCTCGCCGCGGAACATGGCGTCCCGCAGCCCGGCCACTCCGGTGGCGTCCGCGAGGTCACGCAGCAGACGCAGCGTCTCGTCGGTGACCAGGTGCTTGGAGTAGTCGATGTGGAGGTCGCCGACCCGGAGGGTGTACGCCGTCCCACGGTCCGGCGCGTCGGCGAACAGCCGGCGCAGTTGGGTGTCGCCGAACTCCTCACGGTGCTTGCCGAGCGCCGCCCACTCGGGCGTCTGGTTCAGCTTGGTTCGGCTCTGTGCGTTCATCCCGGAAATCGCCCACTTCTTCTCGTACTGCAACCTTCCCCGCTGCCCCTCCAACCTAATTGATCTGAAGGGTGCGCCGGGGCAACGGCGGGCTACGAGGGGGCATACGGATTCCGGCCGGGCACCCAGGGGGTGACCGGCCGGTGAACAACGTCTAGATCTCGCCGCGGAGTTTGGCGAGGGCTTCGGCGAGGATCGCTTCGCCGTCCGCGTCGCTGCGCCGCTCGCGTACGTACGCCAGATGCGTCTTGTACGGCTCGGTGCGGGGCGGAGCCGGGGGGCTGTCCCGGTCCTGACCGGCCGGGAAGCCGCAGCGCGGGCAGTCCCACGTCTCCGGTACCTGCGCGTCATGGGCGAAGCTCGGCTGCGTCTCGTGCCCGTTCGAGCACCAGAAGGAGATGCGGAGGCGCGGCGCGGACTCGCCCCGCTCGGCCTCGCCCATCGGCCCCGCTCCGACCCGGCTTCCCCGGATCGCGTTGCCACTTGCCACGGTCGTAACTCCCTGCGTGATGGTGCTCGAAGATGCGCCAGTCTACGTAAGGCCCAACGCGCGTCCGGTGAAAGGAGTTACACCATCACCGGGATTCGCGGACGACGGGTCAGCTGTCCAGCTTGATGAGCAGAGCGAGGACGACGATGCATGCGAACCAGCCCAGGCCGACCACGACGGTGATGCGGTCGAGGTTCCGTTCGGCGACCGACGAGCCGCCCACGGAGGACTGCATCCCGCCACCGAACATGTCGGACAGGCCGCCGCCCTTCCCCTTGTGCATCAGCACCAGCAGCATCAGCAGCAGGCTGAAGACGATCAGGGCGATCTCGAACGCCAAAACCACGGCTGGTCCCTACTTTCCGGAATTCCTAGGACTGCATGTACGAACAGCGGGGGCCCGGGGGTACACCCCCCTGGCCCCCGCAAGGGTACGACGGATCCGCGCCACCGCATACTCACCGGCCGCGGAAGCGGACGATCCTACTGGTCGCGGAAGCGGACGATCTTGACGAACTCGTCGGCGTCGAGCGCGGCACCGCCGATGAGGGCACCGTCCACATCGGGCTGCGCCATGATGGCGGCGACGTTGCCGGACTTCACCGAACCGCCGTACTGGATGCGGACGGCGTCGGCCAGCTCCTGCGAGTACAGCTCGGCGAGCCGGCGGCGGATCGCGCCGCAGACCTCCTGCGCGTCCTCGGGGGTCGCGACCTCGCCGGTACCGATGGCCCAGACCGGCTCGTAGGCGATCACGATGGACTCGGCCTGCTCGGCCGGGATGTCCTTCAGCGCGCCGTCGAGCTGCGCCAGCGTGTAGGAGACCTGGTCACCGGCCTTGCGGATGTCCAGTCCCTCGCCGACGCAGAGGATCGGGGTCAGGCCGTGCTTGTACGCGGCCTTCACCTTGGCGTTGCAGATCTCGTCGTTCTCGCCGTGGTACTGGCGGCGCTCGCTGTGACCGACGGCGACGAAGGCGCACTTCAGCTTGGCGAGCATGGGGCCGGAGATCTCACCGGTGTACGCGCCGGAGTCGTGCGCCGAGATGTCCTGGGCACCGTACTTGATCTTCAGCTTGTCGCCGTCGACCAGCGTCTGCACGGACCGCAGGTCCGTGAAGGGCGGCAGGACGGCGACCTCGACCGCGTCGTAGTCCTTGTCGGCCAGGGCGAAGGCGAGCTTCTGGACGTGCGCGATGGCCTCGAGGTGGTTGAGGTTCATCTTCCAGTTGCCCGCCATGAGCGGGATACGGCCTTGTGCGGGGGCAGTCATTGAGGGTCAGTCCTCCAGTGCGGCGAGTCCGGGAAGCGTCTTGCCCTCGAGGTATTCGAGGCTGGCGCCGCCGCCGGTCGAGATGTGGCCGAATGCGTTCTCGTCGAAGCCCAGGATCCGGACGGCGGCGGCGGAGTCCCCGCCTCCGACGACGCTGAAGGCCTGGGAGTCGACGAGGGCCTGGGCGACCGCCTTGGTGCCCTCGGCGTAGTCGGGGTGCTCGAAGACGCCCATCGGGCCGTTCCAGAACACGGTGGCCGCGTCGGCGAGCTTCGAGGCGTACAGCTTGTTGGTCTCCGGGCCGTTGTCCAGCCCCATCGCGCCGGCGGGCATGGCGTCGGCGGCGACGGTGGCGGGGCTGCCCGGGGTCTTCGCCTTGAGGTCGGGGAACTGCTCCGAGACGACGACGTCGACGGGGAGCACGAACTCCACACCCTTCTCCTCGGCGCGCTTGAGGTACTCGAGCACCGCGGGGATCTGGTCCTCCTGGAGGAGGGAGCTGCCGACCTCGTACCCCTTGGCCTTGAGGAAGGTGTACGCCATGCCGCCGCCGATCAGGATGCGGTCGGCCTTCTCCAGCAGGTGGTCGATGACCCCGAGCTTGTCGGAGACCTTGGCGCCGCCGAGGACCACGGCGTAGGGGCGCGCGACGTCCTCGGTGAGCTTCTTCAGGACGCCGACCTCGGTGGCGATCAGGCCGCCGGCCGCGTGCGGCAGCCGGGCCGGGAGGTCGAACACGGAGGCGTGCTTGCGGTGGACGGCGCCGAAGCCGTCGCCCACGTACACGTCTGCGAGTTCGGCGAGCCGGTCGGCGAAGGCGCCGCGCTCGGCGTCGTCCTTGGACGTCTCGCCTGCGTTGAAGCGGAGGTTCTCGATGACGGCGACCTGGCCGTCCGTGAGGGCCGCGACCGTGGCGCGGGCGGACTCGCCGACCGTGTCCGTCGCGAAGGCGGCCTCGCTGCCGAGCAGCTCACCCAGGCGGGCGGCGGCCGGAGCCAGCGAGAAGGCCGGGTCCGGGGCTCCCTTGGGGCGGCCGAGGTGCGAGGCGACGATGACCCGCGCACCGGCAGAGGCGAGCCGGGCGACCGTCGGCAGGACGGCGCGGATCCGGCCGTCGTCGGTGATCGTGGTGCCGTCCAGCGGCACGTTGAGGTCGGCGCGGACGAATACCCGCTTGCCCGCGACCCCTTCGGCGAGAAGTTCGTCGATCGTCTTCATCTGTTCCCATACTCCTTGGAAGGACTGATGAGCATGCGAGGGGGCTCGAACGGCGCCACGTCGCGCCGTCCGAGCCCCTCACATCACACCTGGATGCCTGCCGATCCTAGGATCAGAGCTGGGCGCCGACGAAGACGGTCAGGTCGACGAGGCGGTTGGAGTAACCCCACTCGTTGTCGTACCAGCCGAGGATCTTCACCGAGTTGCCCTCCTGGACCATGGTCAGGGAGGAGTCGAAGGTGCAGGACGACGGGTCACCCACGATGTCCGAGGACACGATCGGGTCCTCGGTGTAGGTCAGGAAGCCCTTGAGGTCGCCGTCGTCGGACGCCTTCTTGAACGCGGCGTTGACCTCGTCCTTGGTGACCTCGCGCTGCAGCGTCACGACGAGGTCGGTGGCGGAACCGGTCGGGACCGGGACGCGCATCGCGATGCCGTCGAGCTTGCCCTTGAGCTGCGGGAGGACCAGGGCGGTCGCCTTGGCGGCGCCCGTCGTGGTCGGGATGATGTTCTCGGCGGCGGCGCGGGCGCGGCGCAGGTCCGAGTGCGGGAAGTCCAGGATGCGCTGGTCGTTCGTGTACGCGTGGACCGTCGTCATCAGGCCCTTGACGATGCCGAAGTTCTCGTCGAGAACCTTGGCCATCGGCGCCACACAGTTGGTGGTGCAGGAGGCGTTGGAGATGACGTGGTGGTTGGCCGCGTCGTACTTGTCCTGGTTGACGCCCATCACGATGGTGATGTCCTCGTCCTTGGCCGGAGCCGAGATGAGGACCTTCTTGGCGCCACCGGCGATGTGCTTCGCGGCGTCGGCCTTCTTGGTGAAGATGCCGGTCGACTCGATGACGACGTCGACGCCCAGCTCACCCCAGGGGATGTCGGCCGGGTTGCGCTCGGAGAGCACCTTGATGGTGTGACCGTCGACGGTGATGGTGTCGGCGGTGTGGCTGACCTCTGCCTTGAGACGACCCAGGATGGTGTCGTACTTCAGCAGGTGAGCCGTGGTCGCAGTGTCACCCAGGTCGTTGACAGCCACGATCTCGATGTCCGCACCCTGCTCCAGCAGCGCGCGGAAGTAGTTACGACCGATGCGGCCAAAGCCGTTGATGCCTACGCGGATCGTCACGAACCGATCTCCTCGTTAGGAACGCCGGTTTCGATGCCGGCGAGTTTATTAGGGATGTCCCCGACCGCCTCCGACCCTACCTCTCCGAAGGCCCCGGAGTGACATCGAGAGAGGCGGTACGGAGAGGGATCCCCTTACTGCCGAGTAGGAGTGCGGGCTTCCGACCGGAAAGTGCGGCAGGGGCGTCCGCCACGCGCGGCCCGGTCACCGAGTGTGTCCATCCATCGGAGTCGCGCGCCCTGCGAGGGCAGGGCGGACGGCGCCACCCGCCCGGAACAGTCACCGGGAGTCATGGAAACGGATTCGGCTCCACGGATTCGGCAACGGGCTGTCCCGGCGGGCTCCGCCGCGGGGCCCGCGCGGAGTGCACCACCAGAACGGCGCTCAATCGTGCGGCGTCGCACTCAATCGATAAAAGTGCCCGGCCGTCCGCTTATCGCCACGGCACACGGACGGCGGGGCCGGGGAAGCGCGCGGCGCTCATTCGTGCGGGGTGGTACTCGAAATTTCGAGAATGGCTCTCGGTCGAATTCGGGGAATGGCTCCTGCCCCGGCACGGAAAACGCCGGCGAACGCCGCGTCTCGGGGGTCCCGGCGGCCACAGCCGTCCGGAGTCCCCGCGCCGGAGCCCCGGCCCGCGCCGGAGGGCGGGCCGGGGCTCCGGCGGAGCGTTTCCGGGGCGTTCTCGCGGAGCTCTCAGCCCACGAGGCCGTCGGCCAGCTCCTCGCTGAGGGTCGCTTCCGTACCGGGGATACCGAGGTCCTGGGCACGCTTGTCGGCCATGGCCAGCAGACGCCTGATCCGGCCCGCGACCGCGTCCTTGGTCAGCGGCGGGTCGGCCAGCGCCCCCAGCTCCTCCAGGGATGCCTGCTTGTGCTCCATCCGCAGGCGCCCGGCGGCCGCCAGGTGCTCGGGGACCTCCTCGCCCAGGATCTCCAGCGCGCGCCCCACGCGAGCGCCCGCCGCCACCGCGGCACGGGCGGAGCGGCGGAGGTTGGCGTCGTCGAAGTTGGCGAGCCGGTTGGCGGTGGCACGGACCTCGCGCCGCATCCGGCGCTCCTCCCAGGCCAGCACCGACTCGTGCGCGCCGAGGCGGGTCAGCAGGGCTCCGATGGCGTCGCCGTCGCGGACGACGACACGGTCGACCCCACGCACCTCCCGGGCCTTGGCCGCGATCGAGAGCCTGCGTGCGGCACCGACCAGAGCGAGAGCGGCCTCCGGACCGGGGCACGTCACCTCGAGCGAGGAGGAACGGCCCGGCTCGGTGAGCGAGCCGTGCGCCAGGAAGGCACCGCGCCAGGCCGCCTCCGCGTCGCAGGTGGCCCCCGAGACCACCTGCGGGGGCAGCCCGCGGATCGGCCGGCCCCGCCCGTCCACCAGCCCGGTCTGGCGCGCGAGCTGGTCGCCGCCCGCCACCACCCGCACGACGTAGCGGGAGCCACGGCGCAGTCCGCCGGGGGCCATCACGATCAGCTCGGAGCTGTGGCCGAAGATCTCGAGGATGTCCCGCTTGAGCCGGCGGGCGGCCATCGCCGTGTCCAGCTCGGCCTCGATCACGATCCGGCCGCTCACCAGGTGCAGCCCGCCCGCGAACCGAAGAATCGCCGAGACCTCTGCCTTTCTGCAGCAGGTCCGGGTCACGGGAAGCCGAGAGACTTCGTCCTTCACCGCTGGCGTCATCGCCATGGGCCGATCCTTCCATGCATCCGAAAAATACGGTCGTACGCGGCGGCCAACAGCTCCGGATCATGAATCGGAACGCCGTCGGGTGAGGCCACGGGGGCCAGCTCGACCGCGGCTCCGAGCCGCTGTGCGGCGTCGGCGAGCGACTCACGGTCGGGCACGGCGGCCTCGTCGGCCAGCACCACGTCCATGGCGAGTTTAGGGGCGTGTCGTCCCAAAACCTCCAAATGACGCTGCGGTGAGAAGCCTTCTGTTTCACCGGGCTGCGGTGCGAGGTTCAGCGAGAGGACCTTACGGGCCTTCGTGGTCACGAGTGCGTCGAGCAGTTCGGGCACCAGCAGATGCGGAATCACGGAGGAGAACCACGATCCGGGGCCGAGCACCACCCAGTCGGCGTCGAGCACCGCGGCCACCGCTTCGGGAACCGCCGGCGGGTCGGCCGGGACGACGTGGACGGACTGCACCTCGCCGGGGGTCAGTGCGACCGTGGCCTGCCCCCGGACCGTGACGACGTCCTCGGGGCGACCGGGGTCGTGTCCTCGTACGAGCGCCTGGAGCTCCAGGGGGACCGCGGACATCGGCAGCACCCTGCCGTGCGCCCCGAGCAGCTTGCCGACCAGGTCCAGGGCCTGGACGTGGTCTCCCAGCTGTTCCCAGAGGGCGACGATGAGCAGGTTGCCCACCGCGTGCTCGTGCAGGTCGCCCTTGGACTCGAAGCGGTGCTGGATGACCTGGGCCCACGTCTGGCCCCATTCGTCGTCCCCGCAGAGCGCTGCGAGCGCCTTGCGCAGGTCGCCCGGCGGGAGGACACCGAGCTCCTCACGGAGACGGCCGCTGGAGCCGCCGTCGTCGGCGACGGTGACCACCGCCGTGAGGTCGCCGGTGATCCGGCGCAGCGCCGTCAGCGAGGCGGACAGCCCCATGCCGCCGCCGAGGGCGACGACCTTGGGCTGTGCACCGCGCTTGCGGCCGGAGAGCGCGGCCGTGGCCCTGCTCAGCCGGCGCTGACGCAGATGGCGACTGGTCACTCGCGCCCCATGTCCCGGTGGACGAGGACGGTCTCGATCCCTTCGCCGGCCAGTCGGCCGGCCAGCTTCTCCGACATCGCGACGGAACGGTGCTTGCCGCCCGTGCAGCCGACGGCGATGGTCACGTACCGCTTGCCCTCGCGGCGGTAACCCGCGGCGATCAGCTGGAGCAGCTCCGTGTACTGGTTGAGGAACTCCTTGGCACCCGGCTGGTCGAAGACGTAGTCGGACACCTCCTCGTTGAGCCCGGTGAAGGGGCGGAGTTCCGGGACCCAGTGCGGGTTGGGCAGGAAGCGGCAGTCGACGACGAGGTCGGCGTCGACCGGCAGCCCGTACTTGAAGCCGAAGGACATCACCGTCGCCCGCAGCTCCGGTTCCTCGTCCCCGGCGAACTGGGCGTCCATCTTGGCGCGCAGCTCGTGCACGTTGAGGCTGGAGGTGTCGATGACCAGGTCGGCGTCGCCCCGCAGCTCGCGCAGCAGATCACGCTCGGCCGCGATGCCGTCGACGATGCGGCCGTCACCCTGGAGCGGGTGCGGGCGGCGGACCGATTCGAAACGGCGCACGAGGGCGTCGTCGGAGGACTCCAGGAAGACGATCCGCCGGGTGACGTGCTTGGCCTCCAGATCCGCGAGCGACTCCCGGAGGTTGTCGAAGAAGCGGCGGCCGCGCACATCGACGACGACGGCGATACGGGCGACGTTGCCCTGGGACCGGGCGCCGAGCTCCACCATCGTGGGGATCAGCGCGGGCGGCAGGTTGTCCACGACGAACCAGCCGAGGTCCTCCAGACACTTGGCGGCCGTGCTGCGCCCGGCGCCGGACATGCCGGAGATGATCACCAGCTCGGGGATGGCGGGCGTGGTGGCCTCGGCCTCCTCCGTGGTGCTTCCCGTACTCACGTGTGCTGCTCCGTCTGCTCGGCCGCGCTCGTCGTGGTGTTCCTGGTGTTCGTGCGCGTGTTCGGTCATGTCCTGCTGCCCCCGTCGTCCTCTTCGATGATCTCTCCTGTGGCCGTGTTCACGGCGGGCGCTGCCGGGGCGGCCGCGGCGAACGCGGCGGCGACCGATTCCGCGGTCCTGCGCCCTATGCCCGGCACCTCGCAGATCTCGTCGATTGTCGCCTGCCGGAGCTTCTTCACGGAGCCGAAATGCTTGATCAGCGCCTGCTTCCGGGTCTCGCCGAGCCCCGGGACGTCGTCCAGGGGGCTGCTGCGGATCCGCTTGGCGCGCTTGGCCCGCTGGTAGGTGATGGCGAAGCGGTGGGCCTCGTCCCGGATGCGCTGCAGGAGATAGAGGCCCTCGCTGGAGCGCGGCAGGACCACCGGGTCGTCGTCGTCGGGCAGCCAGACCTCTTCGAGGCGCTTGGCGAGGCCGCAGACGGCGATGTCGTCGATGCCCAGCTCGTCCAGGGCCCGCTTGGCGGCGGCGACCTGCGGCTGCCCTCCGTCGACGACGACGAGCTGCGGCGGGTAGGCGAAGCGCTTGGGACGACCGTCGTCCTCGCGGGGATCCTCCCGGGCGGGATCGGTGGACCGGGCGTCGGGCGCGACCGCACCGGCTGCGGGCTCCCCGGGTGCGAGTGCCCCGGGTGCTAGTGCCCCGGGTGCTGCCTCCACGGCGGCAAGCTCCCCGACGACGGGCTCCTGGGTGGCGGGCTCCCCGGTGGCGGCGGGAGCGGGTGGGGCGGGGGCGGGCACGGGGCCCGTGGGTGCCGGGGTCTCCTCCCACTCCCCCGTCCGCTCCCTCTCCTGCAGATAGCGCTTGAAGCGCCGGCCGATGACCTCGTGCATCGACCGGACGTCGTCCTGGCCCTCGAAGCCCTTGATCTGGAAGCGGCGGTATTCGCTCTTGCGCGCGAGGCCGTCCTCGAAGACCACCATCGACGCGACGACGTCGTCACCCTGCAGGTGCGAGATGTCGAAGCACTCGACGCGCAGCGGAGCGCTGTCGAGACCGAGCGCCTCGGCGATCTCCTCCAGGGCGCGGGAGCGGGTCGTGAGGTCGGAGGCGCGCTTGGTCTTGTGGAGACCCAGCGCCTGCTGGGCGTTGCGCTGGACCGTGACCATCAGGTCCTTCTTGTCGCCCCGCTGCGGGATGCGCAGGCTGACCTGGGACCCCCTGCGGTCCGCGAGCCACTGGGACACGGCGTCGGGGTCCTCGGGGAGCGCCGGCACCAGCACCTCCTTGGGGACGGAGTCACCCGACTCCTCCCCGTACAGCTGCTGGAGCGCGTGTTCGACCAGGCCCGCCGTGTCGACGGCCTCGACCTTGTCGGTGACCCAGCCGCGCTGGCCCCGCACCCGTCCGCCGCGGACGTGGAAGATCTGGACCGCCGCTTCGAGCTCGTCCTCGGCCACGGCGATCAGGTCGGCGTCGGTGGCGTCGGCGAGGACGACGGCGCTCTTCTCCATGGCCCGCTTGAGCGCCTCGGCGTCGTCGCGCAGCCGCGCCGCCCGCTCGTACTCCATCTCCTCGGCCGCCTGCGTCATGTCCTTCTCGAGGCGGCGGATGTACGTCCCGGTACGGCCTGCCATGAAGTCGCAGAAGTCCTCGGCGAGATCCCGGTGCTCCTCGGGAGTGACCCGGCCGACGCAGGGGGCGGAGCACTTGCCGATGTAGCCGAGGAGGCAGGGCCGGCCGCTCCGCTCGGCGTTCTTGAAGACTCCCGCGGAACAGGTCCGCACGGGGAAGACCCGGAGCATCAGGTCGACCGTCTCGCGGATCGCCCAGGCGTGGCCGTACGGACCGAAGTAGCGCACGCCCTTCTTCTTGGCGCCGCGCATGACCTGGACGCGCGGGAAATCCTCGTTGAGTGTGACCGCGAGGTAGGGATAGCTCTTGTCGTCGCGGTACTTGACGTTGAACCGGGGGTCGAACTCCTTGATCCAGGAGTACTCCAGCTGAAGTGCCTCGACCTCGGTGGAGACCACGGTCCATTCCACGGAGGCAGCCGTGGTGACCATCGTGCGGGTGCGCGGGTGCAGGCCGGCCAGGTCCTGGAAGTAGTTGGCCAGGCGCTGGCGGAGATTCTTGGCCTTCCCGACGTAGATCACCCGGCGGTGCTCGTCGCGGAATTTGTAGACCCCCGGGGAGTCGGGGATCTGTCCCGGCTTGGGGCGGTAGCTGGAGGGGTCTGCCATGTCTCACACCCTACTTGCGGACGGTGACAGAGCGGGATCTCCGGGGCTGGGGAGACCTGCGGCAGGCCTCCCGGCCGGGACGTGGGTCATCGCGCGGACAGACCCCGGGGCGCCGGCGCCGGAAGGTCAGGCCCCGGGGCCCGCGACGAGCTTCCCGTTCTCGAGCTTCAGCGGGACGGACGGCAGCGGCACCGTGGCCGGCCCCCGCAGCGCCTTGCCCGTGGTCACGTCGAAACGGCTGCCGTGGCAGGGGCAGTTGCCCTCCGTGCCCTCGACCTTGTCGAGGAGGCATCCGGCGTGGGTGCACTGGGCACTGAACGCCTTGTACCGGCCGGCGGCCGGGCAGCTCACGACGACCCGCTGCTCGCGGTAGAGCTTCGCCCCGCCGACCGGGACCTCGTCCGCGGCACCGAGCTCCACGGGCGCGGTGGGCGTCGGGGTCTGCGCGTGGCCGAGCTTCGATTCGGTCGAGCAGGCTGCCGCTCCCAGCCCGGCGGCACCGGCGAGCGCGGCACCCTTCAGTACGGTACGGCGGGCGGCGGGCAGGCCGGACATGCGGTCTCCACTGGTCGGGGGGACAGAGAGCCGCCGTCACCGTCCGGGGCACCGGGTGCCACGGACGTGGGACACGGAGCGTGGAGCACGGACCGCACCTGAAGCGTGGGCGACAGACCCGACCATACCCACGAAGAACGCCGCGCCGTCGACCGGCCCCGGAGAGACCCCGGCCCCGGAGGACACCGCGGTGGGCGGGCGGACGGCGGTCCCGGCGGACAGGCGCCCGCCCGGCCGGCGGGTGCGGCCGCCGCCGGAGGGCCGGCACGAGGGCAGGCGGACGGGAGGACCGGGCGACGGCGGGGCGGGCCCCGGGTGCCGCGGGACCGCCCCGTCCGCCTGGTGTCAGGCCTTCCGCGCGCGGGTGGCCTTCTTCGGCGCGGGCTCGGCCGCGGCCTTTCCGGCCGTCCTGGCGGTGGCCGTCCTGCGGGCCGTGGACGCCTTCGCGGCGACGGCCTTCTTCGCCGGTGCCTTTCGGGCCTTCCTGGCCGCGGGCACCGCCGCCTCACCGATCCGGTCCGCGCCCAGGATGTCCTGGAGGAACTTCCCGGTGTGACTGGCCGGCACCGAGGCGATGTGCTCCGGGGTGCCCTCGGCGACGACGAGACCGCCGCCGCTGCCACCCTCGGGGCCCATGTCGACGACCCAGTCGGCGGTCTTGACGACATCGAGGTTGTGCTCGATGACGATCACGGTGTTGCCCTTGTCGACCAGGCCGGACAGCACCGAGATGAGCTTGCTGATGTCCTCGAAGTGCAGACCGGTCGTCGGCTCGTCCAGGACGTAGACCGTGCGGCCCGTGGAGCGCTTCTGCAGCTCGCTCGCCAGCTTCACCCGCTGCGCCTCACCCCCGGAGAGAGTCGGCGCGGACTGGCCGAGCCTGACGTATCCGAGGCCCACCTCGTTGAGCGTGCGCAGGTGACGGGCGATCGTCGGGACGGCCTCGAAGAACTCGAGCCCCTCCTCGATCGGCATGTCCAGCACCTCGGCGATGGACTTGCCCTTGTAGTGGACCTCCAGCGTCTCCCGGTTGTAGCGCGCACCGTGACAGACCTCGCACGGGACGTACACGTCGGGCAGGAAGTTCATCTCGATCTTGATCGTGCCGTCGCCGGAGCAGTTCTCGCAGCGGCCGCCCTTGACGTTGAAGGAGAAGCGGCCCGGCAGGTAGCCGCGCACCTTCGCCTCCATCGTCTCGGCGAACAGCCTGCGGACATGGTCGAAGACTCCGGTGTACGTGGCCGGGTTGGACCGGGGCGTACGGCCGATCGGCGACTGGTCGACGTGCACGACCTTGTCGACGAGGTCGTCGCCGTCGACCCGGGTGTGCCGTCCGGGGACCGACTTGGCGCCGTTGAGCTCACGCGCGAGGTGGGTGTAGAGGATGTCGTTGACCAGGGTGGACTTCCCCGAGCCGGAGACACCGGTCACGGCTGTGAGCACGCCGAGCGGGAAGGAGACGTCGATGTCCTGGAGGTTGTTCTCCCGGGCGCCGTGCACCGTGAGCCGGCGCTTCGGGTCGACGGGACGCCGGATGTCCGGCATCTCGATCTCCCTCTTGCCCGAGAGGTACTGCCCGGTGATCGACTCCTTGTTGGCCAGCAGCTCCTCGAGCGAGCCGGAGTGGACGACCTTGCCGCCGTGCTCACCCGCGCCGGGACCGATGTCGACGACCCAGTCGGCGACCTTGATGGTGTCCTCGTCGTGCTCGACGACGATGAGCGTGTTGCCCATGTCCCGGAGCCGGACCAGGGTCTCGATCAGCCGGTGGTTGTCACGCTGGTGCAGGCCGATGGACGGCTCGTCCAGCACGTACAGCACACCGACGAGTCCGGAACCGATCTGCGTGGCGAGCCGGATGCGCTGCGCCTCGCCGCCGGACAGAGTGCCCGCGGCACGGTTCAGCGAGAGGTAGTCGAGGCCGACGTCCACGAGGAACCTCAGCCGTTCGTTGACCTCCTTGAGGACCCGCTCGGCGATCTTCTTGTCACGGGCGTTCAGCTTGAGACGGCCGAGGAATTCGGCGCACTCGCTGATCGACATGGCGGCGACCTCGGCGATGGACTTCTCCATCACCGTCACCGCGAGGACCAGCGGCTTGAGCCGGGTGCCCTCACAGGTCGGGCAGGCCACCTCGCGCATGTACCCCTCGAAGCGCTCCCTGCTGGAGTCGCTCTCGGCCTCGGAGTGCCGCCGCTTGACGTACTGGACGGCGCCCTCGAAGCGAGGGGTGGTGTAGGCGCGCTCACGGCCGTACCTGTTGCGGTAGCGCACCTCGGTCTGGATCTTGTGGCCGTGGAGCAGTGCCTTCCTGGCGCGCTGCGGCAGGCCGGCCCACGGGATGTCCGTGCGGAATCCGAGGGCCTCGGACAGCGCGGTGATCTGGCGGCCGAAGTACTCCTTGGTGTGACCGTGCGACCAGGGGTGGATCGCACCCTCGTCCAGGGACTTGTCCTCGTCCGGGACGATCAGCTCCGGGTCGACCTCCATCCGCGTGCCGATGCCCGTGCAGTCGGGGCAGGCACCGAACGGGGAGTTGAAGGAGAAGGAGCGGGGCTCCAGCTCCTCGAAGGAGAGGTCGTCGTACGGGCAGTAGAGGTGCTCGGAGTACATCCGCTCACGCTCGGGGTCGTCCGCCTCGAGGTCGACGAAGTCGAGCACGACCATTCCGCCGGAGAGGCCGAGCGCCGTCTCGACGGAGTCGGTCAGACGGCGCTTCGCGCTGTCCTTCACGGTGAGGCGGTCGATGACCACCTCGATGGTGTGCTTCTCCTGCTTCTTCAGCTTGGGGGGTTCGGACAGCTGGATCGTCTCGCCGTCGACCCGGGCCCTGCTGTAGCCCTTGGTCTGGAGATCGGCGAAGAGGTCGACGAACTCTCCCTTGCGCTCGCGCACCAGCGGGGAGAGGACCTGGAAGCGGCTGCCCTCGGGCAGGCCGAGCACCTTGTCGACGATGGCCTGCGGCGACTGGCGCGCGATGGGCCTGGAGCACTCGGGACAGTGCGGCTTGCCGATCCTGGCGAAGAGCAGCCGGAGGTAGTCGTAGACCTCGGTGATGGTGCCGACCGTCGAGCGCGGGTTGCGCGAGGTCGACTTCTGGTCGATGGAGACGGCGGGCGAGAGGCCTTCGATGAAGTCCACGTCCGGCTTGTCCATCTGGCCGAGGAACTGCCGGGCGTACGAGGAGAGCGATTCCACGTAGCGCCGCTGGCCCTCGGCGAAGATCGTGTCGAACGCGAGCGAGGACTTGCCCGATCCGGAGAGCCCGGTGAAGACGATGAGGGAGTCACGGGGGAGATCGAGCGAGACGTTCTTCAGGTTGTGCTCGCGCGCGCCACGGACGATGAGACGGTCGGCCACGCCGGTCCGCACCTTTCTGGAGAGAAGTGGGGGAACTGAGCCCTTGTCCCAGGGTATGGGGGGCGCCACAGCGATGTAGGAGGCTTTCGACTCCGAGCGTATAGCACGCGCATTCGATTTACGGTCGGCCGAAGACTCCATCACCCGAATGAGTGGCGAGGTCTACGCTCGGCCCATGACTGATCATGCGCACGACCTGGAAGCTGTACGTGAAGCGACCGATCGGCTGCTCGGTGCCATGGGCAAGCGGGACGACGGCGCCGTTGCCGAGCCGTCGCGTCTGCCGGGCTGGAGCCGCGGCCATGTTCTTGCCCACCTTTCACGTAACGCCGACGCCCTCGTAAATGTTCTCCGAGGGCGGCCGATGTACGCGAACAGCGAAACCCGGGACGCCGACATCGCCCGCGACGCACCGCGGCCCCTGGCCGAGCAGCTCGCCGACGTGCGCGCGAGCGGAGACGCCTTCCTGTCCGCGGCCGAGGAGCCGGCCGACTGGTCGCGCACGGTCACGTTGCGCAACGGTGTGACGGATTCCGCCTCCCGGATCCCCTTCCGCCGCCTCGTCGAGGTCGAGCTGCACCACGTCGACCTGGGGGTGGGATACGAGCTGGAGGACCTGCCCGAGGAGTTCGTGACCCGGGAGAACGACTTCCTGGCCGAGCGGTTCGCCGGACATCCCGACGTCGTCCCCACGACCGCGGTGACGGAGGACGGCCGCCTGTGGACCACGGGCGGCGGCGCCGACGGCGCTCCGGTCACCGTCCGGGGCACGGCCCCCGAGATCCTCGGCTGGCTCTGCGGGCGCCGTGACGGCTCGGCGCTCACCGTCGACGGCGGCGGCCTTCCCCCGCTGCCCCCGCTATAGGCTGCGTCACATGACGTACAGCGGAACGGTCAGGGTCGGCGGCCCTGCGGACGTGCACGAGCTGACGGATCTGATGATCTCCAAGGTCGCCGTCGGACCGATGAACAACAACGCCTACCTGTTGCGCTGCCGGGCCACCGGCGAGCAGCTCCTGATCGACGCGGCGAACGAGGCGGGGACCCTGCTGCGGCTGATCGGTGAGGACGGCATCGCGTCCGTCGTCACGACGCACCAGCACGGTGACCACTGGCAGGCGCTCGGCGAGATCGTGGCGGCCACCGGGGCGCGGACGTACGCGGGGAGGTACGACGCCGAGGGCATCCCGGTCCCGACCGACGAGCTCGTCGAGGACGAGGGCACGGTCCGGGTGGGCCGCGTCTCGCTGACCGCGAGGCACCTGACGGGCCACACGCCGGGGTCCATCGCCCTCGTCTACGACGACCCGCACGGGGCGCCGCACCTGTTCACGGGGGACTGCCTCTTCCCCGGCGGGGTGGGCAATACGCGCAAGGACCCGGAGGCGTTCGCGAGCCTGCTCCACGACGTGGAGACGAAGCTCTTCGACCGGCTGCCGGACGAGACGTGGGTCTACCCGGGACACGGTCACGACACCACGCTCGGCGCCGAGCGCCCCCACCTGCCGGAGTGGCGCGAGCGCGGCTGGTGAACCGGCGGACACACCGACGGCCGGGCGCCCCCTCAGGGGCCCCGGCCGTCGGCGTACGCCTGTCCCGCGCTACTTCTCCGCGGTGACGTTCTCGCTGTCGTCCTTCTCCGCGGCCTCCCGGGCCGCCGTCTTCTTGTTGGCGATCAGGCTGGTGATCGTGGTGACCACCAGGACGGCGCAGATGAAGGTGAGGGAGAACGGGATGGAGATCTCCGGGACGTGCACCCCGGACTCGTGCAGGGCGTGCAGCACCAGCTTGACGCCGATGAACCCGAGGATCACCGAGAGCCCGTAGCTGAGGTGGACCAGCTTCTTCAGCAGACCGCCGATGAGGAAGTACAGCTGACGCAGGCCCATCAGGGCGAAGGCGTTGGCGGTGAAGACGATGTACGGGTCCTGGGTCAGACCGAAGATCGCCGGGATGGAGTCGAGCGCGAACAGCACATCGGTGGTGCCGATGGCGAGCATGACCACCATGAGGGGGGTCATGACGCGCTTGCCGTTGTTCCGGATGAAGAGCTTCGTCCCGTGGTAGCGGTCGGCGACACCGAAGCGGTGCTCGATCGACTTCAGGAGACGGTTCTCCTCCCAGTCCTCCTCGTCCTCGTCGGCCCTGGCCTCCTGGATCAGCTTCCAGGCGGTGTAGATCAGGAACGCGCCGAAGATGTAGAAGATCCACGAGAAGTTGGCGATGACCGCGGCGCCGGCGGCGATGAAGATCGCACGCAGCACCAGGGCGATCAGCACACCGACGAGCAGCACCCGCTGCTGGAGGTGGGAGGGCACCGAGAACTTCGCCATGATCAGGACGAAGACGAAGAGGTTGTCGACACTGAGTGACTTCTCGGTGATGAAGCCGGCGAAGAATTCGCCCGAGGCCTGGCTCTCGCCGAAGACCAGCAGACCCAGCCCGAAGAGCCCGGCCAGCGCGATCCAGACGATGGTCCAGATCCCGGCTTCCTTGGTCGACACGTCATGGGGTTTGCGCCCGATGAAGAAGTCGACGGAGATGAGGGCGACGAGACCGAGAATGGTCAGCGTCCAGAGAGTCCATGAAACGTCCACTGCGCCTCCGGCAGTTCGCTACGGCTATAGATCAGCGTCGTCGCTGCCGGAGGTCTCTTCCACCCGGGAGCGCGGGATGCGCGCCGGGCCGACGCCCCGGGACCGGTCACAGTCCGTACTGACGGGAACGCCGCGATCGGGAGTACTCCCCTCCGCACCAAGAACAGTACATGAAGCACCAAGAAACGGTAAAGTCCGCGCCAAGGCATGATCAAAAGGCCAGTTCAGTGGCTATGTGAGCCCCACCTGATCGGCCGTCACCGAGGTCAGCGGAAGCCCCCGCGCCGGGCCGCCGCCACCAGGGCGAGAACCTGCTCCAGGACGTTGCTGCCCTGTGGGGCCCTCAGCGGCTCGTACGTCCACGCGTGCCCCACCCACGGGTCGGCGAGGTGGTCGTCCGCCACGGGGGTGATCCGCAGCAGGGACCGCCACAGCGGGTCGAGCACGGGGCCGTAGGCCCGGGCGTCCTCGCGGTCGGCCACCATCAGCAGGTGGACGCCGACCGAGGGCCCCTCATCGGCCAGATAGCGCAACTGGGTGACGGCCCTGTCGTCGAAGCCGTGCGGGAAGTCGTTGACGATGAGCAGCTGCTCCCCCGTGTCGAGATCCGGGGGCAGCGCGTCCGAGGCGCCGGCCCTGAGCGCCATCTGCACCAGGTCCACACGCCGGGTGAGGCGGGCGAGGACCGAGGACACGCCTTCCGCGCCCGCGGCGGGCGGCCCGGCGAGCACCCCGGAGCGCACGAGGGGTGCGAGGGCTCCGGCGGCGGCGCCGGCCGGGTCGATGACGTGGACGGAGAACTCGTCCGCCGGATAGACGGCGAGCAGCCGTGCCGCCAGGGCGACCGCGGTCTCCATGGCCAGCCCCCGCAGCCGGTCGCCGGACGCCGTCGCGGCCTCCTCGGAGGCGGTCCGGCCGCTGTCCACCCAGATCCCGCGCTCCAGGGGCAGCCGCACCAGCAGCGGGATGCGCAGGTCGGCTCCCTCGGGCAGACGGAGGTCGCCGATGCGCAGGGCCATCGGGATCTCCATCGGCACGCGGTAGCCGTGCCAGACGGGGTTGTCCCAGCCCGCGTAGGAGGCGGGCAGGGCCGGCTCCACCACGGCGGACTCGGCGGCGAGCTGGGCGAGATCGCGCTCGAGCGCCTCGCGCGCCCGTCCGGTGAGCTCGTCCCGCTTGGCCCTGGCCTCCTCCCGGGCGCGGTCGCCGGTACCGCCGATGCGGCTGCGCGGGTCGGAGAGCGTCCGCTCGAGTTCCTGGTCCATCCGGGACTCGGCGAAGTCGACGGCGCTGCGATAGGCGGCGACGGCGCGGGCGAGGTCCTCGAACATGCCCCAGATCTGGTTGTAGAGCCGCTCGTCCATGGACCAGCCGGTGGCATCACCGGCGACGGGCTGCGCGGGCCGGCCGGGTTCGGCGGGCGGCGCCGCCGGAGGGGGCGGGGGCGGCGCCGAGGTCTGGCGCCGAGGGTGCGCGTAGTCGATGGGCCCGCCCGGGGTCTCCGTGTGCGGTGGAGTGGGGCCGCTCAGCGGCTCGGGGGCAGGCGGGGAGGCGGGCTGACGAGCGCTGTCTCCGGGCGCCGTGGGGCCCGCGGGGTGGTGTACCCGCTCGCTGTCAGGTGAACGGGGCGGGGGCGTCACGGAGCGGGCGAGCCCGGAGGCAACGGCCTCCTGTATCGCGGCGGCCAGTTCCACCGCCCCGGCCACGCCCTGGTCGGCCAGCATCTCGGCGAGCCCGGCGGCGTAACCCTGACCGACGGCGCGGACCTTCCAGACACCCTGGCGGCGGTAGAGCTCCAGGGCCGAGACGGCCGACTCGGTGTCCAGCCCGGTGAGGGTGAAGGTGGCGATCTCGGCACCGTCGAGTCCGGTGACGGCGACGAAGGGAGCGGCCACCGCGCCGAATCTGACCGGCCTCCCGGCCCCCGCGGGCAGGGCGAGGAGCACGGTGACGCGGTGGACCGCGTCGGGCAGGGCGTCCAGGTCCACGGCCAGCCGGTGATCGGCGGCCGCCTGCCTGGAGACTTCGAGGCCGGGCAGGCGGTGCGATCCGGGGTGGGCGATCCACTCGGCGCCGTGGACCGTGCCCCGCTCGTCCCCGAGCGTTGCCCCGGCCACGACGGGTGAACCCGCCGACACCCTGATCTCCAGACGGGTCTGGGGCAAGGTGTGGTTCTGCCCCCGGACCAGCTCGGCCGTCATAGCCCTGTCCCCTCGACGTTCGGTGTGGTGCCCTGCCCATGGGCGCAGCTCCCGGCGGCCGTGCCTCCGGGAGCTGCTCGTACTGGTCTGTGGACCGGGTGTCGCCCGTGCCCGGCCGCGCCTACAGGTGCGGCAGGATCGCCGGCATCAGGTCCTGGAAGGTCCGGCCGTTCGCCGGGTTGCCGAGCGCGGTCATCTGCCATCCGCTGCCCACGCGGTGCACCTTCGCCATGATCTGCGCCGTGTACTGGCCGCCGCCGTCCAGCGTGTAGCGGGCGAGCTCCTGGCCGTTGGTCTCGTCGACGATGCGGCAGAAGGCGTGCCGCACCTCCTGGAACGTCTGGCCGGTGAAGGAGTTCACCGTGAAGACGATCTGGTCGATGTGGACCGGGACCCGCTGCAGGTCGACGAGGATCGCCTCGTCGTCGCCGCCCGAGCCGGCGCCGCCGACCAGGTTGTCGCCGGTGTGCTTGACCGAGCCGTCGTCGCTGACGAGGTGGCGGAAGAACACGACGTCCACGGGCTGCTTGTCGGCGAAGAGCACCGCCGAGGCGTCCAGGTCGATCTCCCGGGTGCGCGAGCCGAACAGCCCGCGGCGCGGGGCCGCCTGCCAGCCGAGCCCCATCCGTACCGCGGTCAGGGTCCCCCCGTCGCTCTTCTGCAGGCTGATGGCCTGGCCCTTGGTCATGTTGACCGTCACGCGCTGTCCCCTCTCCGCTTGCCCCGCAACCGTCGGTGTGCGGTATCCCCGCACCCTACGCAGTCCCCGCAGGCGAGAAGGAGTGATGGGCCGTTTTTGTGTCGGTCCTGCAACACTGCGGGCCCCACACGTCAGGCCAGCCCCGCTTCCCTCATCTGACGCAGTTCCTTCTTCAGCTCCCCCACCTCGTCACGCAGCCGGGCGGCCACCTCGAACTGCAGGTCCGCGGCGGCGGCACGCATGCGGTCGGTCATCTCCTCGATGATCCCCGCGAGCTCCGTGGCGGGCCGGTCCGTGACGACCGCGCCGTCCTTCTTCCCCTTGCCACCGGCGGCGGCCTTGCCACCCAGCGAGGGGACGGGAGCCTTGGACTCCTTGGCCTGGCGGTAGCCGGTGCCGAGCAGCTGCTCGGTGTCGATCTCCTCCCGGGCGATGGAGGCCACGATGTCGTTGATCTTCTTGCGGAGCGGCTGCGGATCGACCCCGCGCTCCGTGTTGTAGGCGATCTGCTTCTCGCGGCGGCGGTTGGTCTCGTCGATGGCCTGCGCCATCGCGGGGGTGATCTTGTCGGCGTACATGTGGACCTGCCCGGAGACGTTACGGGCGGCACGTCCGATGGTCTGGATCAGCGACGTGCCCGAGCGCAGGAAGCCCTGCTTGTCCGCGTCGAGGATCGCGACGAGCGAGACCTCGGGCAGGTCGAGGCCCTCACGCAGGAGGTTGATGCCGACCAGGACGTCGTACTCGCCGGAGCGCAGCTCCCGCAGCAGCTCGATGCGGCGCAGGGTGTCGACGTCGCTGTGCAGGTAGCGGACCTGGATGCCCAGTTCGAGGAAGTAGTCCGTGAGGTCCTCGGACATCTTCTTGGTGAGGGTGGTGACCAGGACGCGCTCGTCCTTCTCGGTCCGCTTGCGGATCTCGTGGACCAGGTCGTCGATCTGGCCCTCGGTGGGCTTGACGACGACCTCCGGGTCGACGAGTCCGGTGGGCCGGATGATCTGCTCGACGAATCCGTCGCCCCGGGACAGCTCGTACTTCCCGGGTGTGGCGGAGAGGTAGACCGTCTGGTTGATCCGGCCCAGGAACTCCTCCCACTTCAGCGGCCGGTTGTCCAGGGCGGAGGGCAGCCGGAAGCCGTGGTCGACGAGGGTCCGCTTCCGGGAGGCGTCGCCCTCGTACATCGCGCCGATCTGCGGCACGGTGACGTGCGACTCGTCCAGGACGAGGAGGAAGTCCTCGGGGAAGTAGTCGAGGAGGGTGTTCGGGGCCGTTCCCGGCGAACGGTCGTCGAAGTGCATCGAGTAGTTCTCGACGCCGGAGCAGGTGCCGATCTGGCGGAGCATCTCGATGTCGTACGTGGTGCGCATGCGGAGCCGCTGGGCCTCCAGCATCTTGCCCTGCTTCTCCAGCTCGGCGAGGCGCTGTCCCAGCTCCTGCTCGATGCCGGTGACCGCCTTCTCCATGCGCTCGGGACCCGCGACGTAGTGGCTGGCGGGGAAGACGTGGAGTGCGGCGTCCTCGCTGATGACCTCGCCGGTGAGGGGGTGGAGCGTGGAGAGCGCCTCGATCTCGTCGCCGAACATCTCGATGCGGACGGCCAGCTCCTCGTACACCGGGAAGATCTCGATGGTGTCGCCGCGCACCCGGAAGGTGCCGCGGGTGAACGCGAGGTCGTTCCGGGTGTACTGGATCTCGACGAAGCGGCGGAGCAGCTGGTCGCGGTCGACCTCGTCACCCACCTTGAGCTGGACCATCCGGTCCACGTACTCCTGCGGGGTGCCCAGGCCGTAGATGCAGGAGACGGAGGCGACCACCACGACGTCACGCCGGGTGAGCAGCGAATTCGTGGCGGAGTGCCGCAGCCGCTCGACCTCCTCGTTGATCGAGGAGTCCTTCTCGATGTAGGTGTCCGACTGCGGGACGTACGCCTCGGGCTGGTAGTAGTCGTAGTACGAGACGAAGTACTCCACGGCGTTGTTCGGGAGGAGCTCGCGGAACTCGTTGGCCAGCTGCGCGGCCAGCGTCTTGTTCGGCGCCATCACGAGGGTGGGGCGCTGCAGCTTCTCGATCATCCAGGCGGTCGTCGCCGACTTGCCCGTGCCGGTCGCACCGAGCAGGACCACGTCCTTCTCACCCGCGCGGACACGCCGGTCCAGCTCGGCGATGGCCGCGGGCTGGTCACCGCTGGGCTGGTAGGGACTGACGACCTCGAAAGGCGCCACCGAACGTTCGATCTTCGAGACTGGCCGCATGCAACCACGGTACGACCCCCCACTGACAACGGCTGGCGATCAGCGGCTGCGCGGCTGCCGGTACGCCCGGCGCGAGGCGGTCTCGTAGGGCGGGGTGTGGCGGCGCTGGACGGGGATCGAGGTCATCTGCCCGCCGCTCCGGAGGTGGCGGGCGGCCGGCCCGGCCGCCCGCTGCGGGGTGCCGCTCACCACCAGGGGGTCGATCATCACGACCACCGCCGCGAGCAGCAGGAAGCAGCCGGGTCCGATCATCATCGGCAGCAGCAGCGAGGTGGGGTCCTCGCCCGGGGGCGCCGGCGCGGCGTCGGGGTGGAGGTGCACCTGGAGCGCGGCCATGCCCGTGTAGTGCATCCCGCTCACGGCGACGCCCATGACGACGCTGGCGCAGAGGCTCGGGAGGAAGCCGTGGACGGAGACGGCCGCCCACAGCGCGGCGGTCGCGGCCACCACGGCGATCACGACGGAGAGCGCGACGGTGAGCGTGTCGTACTCGAACACTCCCCCGAAGTTCATTCCGGCCATGCCGAGGTAGTGCATGGAGGCGACCCCGAGACCGGTGATCGTCCCGCCGGTGACCAGCGCCATGCGGGTCGCGCCCCGGTAGCCGACGAGGAAGATGCCGATCCCGACCATCCCGACGCCCACGGCGAGGCTGGCGTAGGTGAGGGGCCTGTCGTAGCTGACCGGCGCCTCCCTGACGCTGAAGCCCAGCATCGCGATGAAGTGCATCGTCCAGATGCCGGATCCGATGGAGGTCGCGCCGAGGGCCAGCCAGCCGGCTCTGGACACGCCCCTCGTGCGCAGGGACCGCGCGGTGCACCGGAGACCGAGCGCGGCGCCGAGGCACGCCATGAGGAACGCCGTGACGGGGGTCACGGCGCCGTAGGTGAATCCGTCAACTGTGCCCTGCATGCTGGTACGCCCTTCGCGGTGTGCCCGGGTTCGGGGTGACCCTAAAGGGCAAGGCCCGGCAAGCAAACATAAGAGCGGCATTTTATCCGCCTCCGGGGCCTCCGAGGATTCGGTACCCAACATTCCGTTCACAACATGGCCATCATCGTCCTCCCGTCCGTTGGGCATCGGATGCGAATCTCTGCATGTCCGCATCTCGACGCGAGGAGTACACGTGTCCGTACGCACAGCAACCGCCTCCGGTGCCGTCGCCGCCCTGCTCGGCGCCTGTGTCCTGTTGCCCGCCACCCAGGCGCAGGCTTCGGGAACCCAGGACGGCCCGGTCGTCTACGCCCACCGCGGCGCCTCGGCCTACGCCCCGGAGAACACCCTGGCAGCGGTGGACGCCGCCGACGACCTGGGCATCGACTGGGTGGAGAACGACGTACAGCTCACCAAGGACGGTGTGCTGGTCGTCGTGCACGACACCACCCTGAGCAGGACCACCGACGCCGAGGAGGTCTACCCCGGCCGCGCACCCTGGGCGGTCAAGGACTTCACCGCGGCCGAGATCGCGAGGCTGGACGCGGGCAGCTGGTTCGGCGCCCGCTTCGCGGGGGCCCGGGTGCCGACGCTCACGCAGTACGTGCACCGTCTCGAGCGCAACCACCAGAAGCTGCTCCTGGAGATCAAGAGCCCCGAGATCTACCCGGGCATCGAGAAGGAGACCCTGCGCGTCCTGCGTCAGGAGGGGTGGCTCGACCGCCGTCACGTGAAGCACAGCCTGATCATCCAGAGCTTCGGTGCAGAGAGTGTGAAAACTGTCCACGCGCAGCGTCCGGACGTCGTGACGGGCTTCCTGGGCACCCCGGCGGTGGCCGAACTTCCGTCGTACGCGGCGTTCACCGACCAGATCAATCCGTCGTACACGACCATCGGCGCCGACTACGTCGCCGCGGTGCGGAAGCTGAAGGGCGCCCACGGGAAGCCGCTCCGGGTGAACACGTGGACGGTGAACGACGCGGCGAAGGCGGCGGAGGTGGCCGGGTTCGGCGTGGACGGCATCATCACCAACAACCCCGACACCGTGCGGGACGCCACCCGCCGTTGACCGGGCGGGACGGCGTTGTCGGTGGCCGGCCGTACGGTGGTCGCATGGAGAGTGACGAGCAGGTCGTGGAGTGGTGCGTCGTGCCGAGCGACATCGGCCCGCTCCTGCTCGCCGCGACCCGTACGGGCCTGGTGACCGTCGGCTTCCACGCCCGCCCGGCGGTCCGGGAGAAGGCGTTGGGGCAGCTGCGGGCGCGGTTGGGCGCGGAGCCCCTGGAAGCACCGGACTCCGCCCTGCTCGCCGCACCGGTGCGCCAGCTCTCGGCGTACTTCGCCGGAGAGCTGCGGGAGTTCTCCCTCCGACTGGACTGGTCGCTGATCTCCGGCTTCCACCGCGAGGTGCTCCGGGAGCTGGCCTCCGGGGTGCCCTACGGGACGGTCGTGGGGTACGGCGATCTGGCGAGCCGGGCCGGCCGGCCCGGCGCCGCCCAGGCCGTGGGGGCCGCCATGGGCTCCAATCCGCTGCCGGTGGTCGTTCCGTGTCACCGGGTGGTGGAGAGCGACGGAGGGCTGGGCGGGTTCGGCGGCGGGCTGGAGACGAAGCGGCGGTTGCTGGCGCTGGAGGGGATACTCCCGCAGCCGCTGTTCTGAGGCGGCGGCCGGCAGCACTCCACTCCTTTCCGCACCTGCGTGCGAGCTGGCACACTGCGGCAGTGACGACTGCCCTCCCCGCCCACCGGTTCACGGCCGCGGACCTGCCGGCGCTTCAGCGCAGAACCTCCGCCGTCCTCATCGGCAGCCAGATACTCGGCGGCCTCGGCGTGGCCATCGGCATCGCACTCGCACCGGTCCTCGCGGCCGAGGTGAGCGGCTCCGAGGCTCTGTCCGGCCTGGCGCCGACGGCCTCCGTGGCGGGCACGGCACTGCTGTCGCTGCCGCTGGCCGCGCTGATGACCTCCCGGGGCAGGCGGCCCGGGCTGGTCCTGGCCTATCTGATCGGGGCGCTCGGGGCCGCCCTGGTGGTGACCGCCACGGTCGTGGGCAGCTTCCCGCTGCTCCTCCTCGGAATGGCGGGGTTCGGCGCCGGCTCCTCCGCGAACCTCCAGGCGAGGTTCGCGGCGGCCGACCTCGCACAGCCGGACCGCCGTGCCCGGGCGATCTCCACGGTCATCTGGGCCACCACCATCGGTTCGGTGCTCGGCCCGAACATCGCCGCCCCGGCGGGCCGGGCCTTCCGCGGTACCGCGGTGCCCGAGACGGCGGGCCCGTTCGCCTGGGCGGCCGGCATCTTCCTGCTGACCGGCGTCCTGGTCGCCGTGCTGCTGCGTCCCGATCCCCTTCTCACCGCCCGGGCGCTCTCCCCCGAGGACTCGGGTTCGGCGGCGAACCGCTCGCTGCGGGCGGGAATCGCGGCCGTCAGGGCTTCTCCGATGGCCCGGCTCGCGCTGGTGACGGTCGCGGTGTCCCACACCGCGATGGTCTCCATCATGGTCATGACCCCCGTCCACCTGGGGCACCACGGCGCGGACATCCAGCTGATCGGGCTGGTCATCAGCGGCCACATCGCGGGCATGTACGCCTTCTCCCCCCTGATGGGCCGGCTCGCCGACAAGGCAGGACGGCTCGCCGTCATCGGGCTGGCCGCCGGGCTGCTGTGCTGTGCCGCTGCGCTCGCCGGAACGTCGGGCGGCGGACACGCCAGGACGGCCGCGGGCCTGTTCGTCCTGGGCCTGGGGTGGTCGGCCGGACTGGTCGGCGGCTCGGCGCTGCTGACCGAGTCGGTCCCGCAGGCCGCCCGGGCCGCCGCGCAGGGGTTCTCCGACCTCACGATGAACACCGCGGCCGGGGTCGGCGGGGCGGTCGCCGGAGTGATCGTCTCCCGTCTGGGATACGGGTGGCTCAACGCGATCGCCGCCTGCCTGCTCCTCCCCATGGCCGGACTCGCCCTGCGCCGGGCACTCGCCCGTCCGGTGCCGAAGCCCGAGGACGCCTGACGCCTGACGCCTGACGCCGCACGGAACCGCGCAGACGGACGGACCGCACGGCCCCGGACGAACGAGGGCGGTCCGGACGGACCGGAGGGCCGCACCGTGCCGGACCGCGCCGTCAGGGTTTGGGTCCGCGGCACCCGCGACAGAGATGGGGCATGCCTCTCAATCCATCGGCACCCCTGTCGCAGGAAAACGGCCGTCACGCACCCGTGCTCTCCGAGGAGGTGCGGGAGGCCGTCGAGGAACAACGGCCCGTGGTCGCGCTGGAGTCGACGATCATCGCGCACGGGCTGCCGCGGCCCCGCAATCTCCAGGTCGCCCAGGAGCTGGAGGAGCTCGTGCGGAAGGCGGACGCCGTGCCCGCCACGATCGCCGTGCTGGACGGTCACGCCCATGTGGGCCTGTCCGCCGTCCAGTTGGAACGGGTCGCGGGGGACCCCGGGATGCGCAAGCTGGGCCACCGCGACCTCGCGCCCGCTCTGGCCCTGGGCGCCGACGGGGCCACCACCGTGTCCGCGACGGCCTTCCTCGCGGCACGGGCCGGCCTGAGCGTCTTCGCCACGGGCGGGCTCGGCGGCGTACACCGCGGGTGGACCGAGACACAGGACGAGTCCGCGGACCTCGGGCTGCTCGCCCGGACCGGGATCACGGTGGTGTGCGCGGGCGTGAAGTCGATCCTGGACGTGCCCGCGACACTCCAGCGCCTGGAGACCCTCGGTGTCGGCGTGCTCGGCTACGGCACGGAGCGGTTCCCCGGCTTCTACCTGAGCAGCTCCGGTGAGCCGGTCGACTGGACGGTCCGTACGCCGCGGGAGGTGGCGGCCGTGATGCGGGCCCGGAAGGAGCTGGGCGGCCCTGCCGCGGCACTGATCGTCGCCAACCCCGTGCCACGGGAGGAGCAGTTGGACCCGGTGGTGCACGACCGGGTGCTCGCCACGGCTCTGGAGGAGTGCCGGACCCGGGGGATCACGGGCCAGGGCGTCACCCCGTTCCTGCTGGCGTACCTGACGCGGGAGACCGGCGGCGCCTCCCTGGAGGCCAATCTGGCGGCCGTACGCGGGAATGTGCGGCTGGCCGCGCGGATCGCCGTGGAGGCGGCGCGATGAGCGGGGGCGGCCTGCTCGTGGTCGGGGAGGTGGTCACCGATGTGGTCGTACGGCATGGGTCCGCGCCGCTCCACGGCACGGACACGCCCGCGAGGATCACCACGCTGCCGGGCGGCGCCGGTGCCAACGCGGCATGCTGGGCGGCGCGTTCGGGATGCGAGGACGTACGGCTCCTGGCGCGGGCGGGAGCCGGTTCGGTGGACTGGCACCGGGACGCGCTGCGGCGGGCGGGGGTGCGGCCCCTCCTGTCCGTGGACGAGGACGCCCCGACGGGCACGGTGGTGGCGCTGGTCGACTCCTCGGCCGAGCGCACCTTCCTCACGGACAGCGGGGCGGTCCTGCGCCTCTCCCCCGGCGACTGGTCGTCCTCGTTCCTGGACGGCGCGGCCCGGCTCCACCTGTCCGGCTATCTCCTCTTCGGGCCGACGAGCAGGGCCACCGCCGCACTCGCCCTGCGGGAAGCCCGGCGCCGGGGCGTCCCCGTGAGCGTGGACCCGGCCTCGGCGGGGTTCCTGGCGGGCTTCGGCGCCGCGGCGTTCCTGGACCTGGTCGAAGGAGTCGATCTGCTGCTGCCCAACGCGGACGAGGCCCGCGAGCTGACCGGGCTGCCGGACGTCGCCGACGCGGCGGCCAAGCTGAGCCGTCACGTCGGCCGGGTCGCCGTCACCCTCGGGGACCGGGGCGCGCTGCTGGCCGCCGGCGGCACGGTGACCGCGCGCGTGCCCGCCGCATCGGTCCGTGTCCCGCTCGACTCGACGGGAGCGGGGGACGCCTTCACCGGCGGGTTCCTCGCCGCCCTCATCTCCGGGGCCGACGAGGTGTCCGCTGCCGCGGCGGGCTGCCGGGCCGGGGCCGCGGCGGTCGCGGCGGTGGGGGGCCGCCCCGCGTGACACCCTCAGGTTCCTTCCGGTCCGACCTGGTCCTTCCGGCACCTCCGGACGACGGCCCTCAGGCGCCGAGCCCCTTCCAGGCCGGGTGGTGCGGGTCGTCGGCCCGTACGACCGCGTCCGCCCGTCCGGCGGGTGCGACCTCCTCCTCGTACCGGGCGAAGGCGGGCAGCGTCCAGCGCTCGCTCTCCTCCGTACGCCGCCTCAGCGCCCCCGGGGAGAGGCTCAGATGGATCGCGAGGTCGAAGGGGAACCAGTGTCCGAGGAGCAGCGGGCCGTGCAGGATCAGCACCCCGCCCTCCGGAAGCGCCTGGTACGGGCTGCGGGTCGCCCGGTCCGTCCCGGGGTTCCAGAGGTCGGGCAGGACACGCCCGCTGCCGCCCGCCTCCAGGGGGCGGAAGACCTCGCGCCACAGCGCCCCCGTGTCGAACCAGCTGTCGGCGTAGGAGTCCGGGTCCTCCTTGCCGTATTCGTAGCGCAGGCTGGCCGGGCGCAGGAATCCGCCGGTCGAGACGGTGAGTACCGGGCGACCGCGGGCGCGCAGCGCCTCGGCGAGGCGTTCGGCGGGCTCCGCGGGCCGGGCGGCAGGGGCCCCGTCGACGCCGATCCTCAGCCAGGCCCCGCCGTCGGCCGGCTCGAGTCCGTCGGCGTGGGCGGCGAGGGTACGGGCCAGCCGCTCCCAGGTGATGGGTTCAAAGTGCACGCATCCATCATCGCTCTGCCCCATGATGATCCGCATGGACCTTGCCTTCGCCCGTCGCTTCGCCGCTGTCTGGCAGGACGACTGGAACTCCCACGACCTTGACCGCATCCTCGCGCACTACCACGACGACGTGACCTTCAGTTCGCCCATGATCGCCCGGCTGACGGGAGACCCGGCCGGCACGGTGCACGGCAAGGCCGCCCTGCGCGCGTACTGGGCGACCGGGCTGGAGCGGATCCCCGGCCTGAGGTTCGAGGTGATGGACGTGCGGGCGAGCGTCGACGCGCTCGTGATCGACTACCGCAACCAGATCGGCGGCAGGGTGAGCGAGGTGCTGACGTTCCGGGACGGTCTGGTCGTGGCGGGCTTCGGCGCCTACGGCGAGACGCCGGCCGGCTGACCCGGCCGTGGGGGCTGCTTCACCGCCGCGCAGTCGGCCGCGTCGGCGTCGTAGGAGAGTTCGCTGCCTTCGGGGAGCAGGTACGTCACCCACAGCACGACGGGTTCGGTCCCGAGGTTGCGCCCGATGTGCCGGTGGCGGGCTCCGGACGGTTCGATGAACGAGGTTCCGGCGGGTGTCGCCTCGACCGAGCAGTCGGCGAGGGTCCGGGTCAGGGTCCCCGACTTGACCACGACTATCAGCTGCCCGCTGTGGGTGTGCCAGCCGGTCGAGCCTCCGGGCGCCACGGTTATCTTCCGGAAGGTGACATCCGTCCGGCCCTTGGGGGCCTTCACCTTGAGCCTGCCCTCGGACGTGCCCTCGGCCACGACGGTGGCACTCACCCCGCTGCCGGGCGTGGCGACCGCAGCCGCCGGCAGGAGGCCCAGCGCGGCCACGACGACACCCACGAGGGGGACCTTGCCCAGCACCCTCCTCCGCCGCGCACTCCTTCCGTTCCCCACACCGTCCGCGCCGTCGAATCCCATGAACGCCTCCTCACCATCCGCCCATCGAACAGGCCTACAATACTGGCGAGTTGGCTGAAAAGCGTCAGGTGTGCGCGCACCGGCCGCCGCGGAGTCCGTCGGCGAAGGGGCCCTCGCCGAGCACCTCGGCCCGGCCGCTCCTGACCGCCTCCGCGAACGTGTACTCGCCTCGGCCGAGCTCCAGAGCGACGTCCGTGCCGAGCAGGAGGCACGCGTCGGGACGGTCGGCGGGTCCGTATCCGTACACCTCCGCACCCTCCGTCCGCGCACCGGCCCGGATGTGGAAGTCCCCCTCCGGGAGCCTCACTTCGAGGAGTCCGCCCTGCGTGAGGCCACTCAGCGCGCGCAGCAGCGGCAGTGCGAACCAGTGGGCCCTGACCGCGTCCGTGGGGCGGCGCTCGCCGAGCGCGGGAGCGCCCCACGCGGCGAGCGCGGTGAGCACGGGGAGCAGGCCGCGGCCGTGCTCGGTCAGTTCGTAGACCGCGGCGGCCGCCGGGGGCGGGAGCCGCCTGCGTACGGCCAGGCCGCCCTGTTCCATGTCCCTCAGCCGGGAGGCCAGCACGTCGGTGCTGACGCCGGGCAGGTCGGCGTGCAGATCGGTGTAACGGCGCGGGCCTGCCAGCAGTTCACGGACGATCAGCAGGGTCCACCGGTCGCCGACGGAGTCGAGGGCACGGGCGGTGGCGCAGAACTGGTCGTAGCTCCGGCGACGGGCGGGGCGGGCGGACTGCTGCTGCTGACGTGGCATGCGACGCAGTCTAGACAAGTTGTTGGACTTTCCAAGCCCGAGCTTGGTAAAACCAAGCATCACAGTCAGATCGGGGAGGCACGCATGGAGTTCAGGCAGTCCAGCAAGCTCAACGAGGTCTGTTACGAGATCCGGGGCCCCGTCATCGAACAGGCCAACGCCCTGGAGGAGGCGGGTCACAGCGTGCTCCGCCTCAACACGGGAAATCCGGCGCTCTTCGGCTTCGAGGCCCCCGAGGAGATCGTCCAGGACATGATCCGGATGCTCCCCCAGGCGCACGGCTACACGGACTCGCGCGGCATCCTGTCCGCCCGCCGGGCCGTGGCACAGCGCTATCAGGCGATCGGTCTGGCCGATGTCGAAGTCGACGACGTCTTCCTCGGCAACGGCGTGTCCGAGCTGATCTCCATGGCCGTGCAGGGGCTCCTGGAGGACGGCGACGAGATCCTGATCCCGAGCCCCGACTATCCGCTCTGGACCGCCGTCACCACGCTCGCGGGCGGGAAGGCCGTCCACTACGCCTGCGACGAGGGCGCGGACTGGAACCCCGACCTCGCGGACATGGCCTCGAAGATCACCGACCGCACCCGGGCCATGGTGATCATCAACCCGAACAACCCGACGGGCGCGGTCTACCCTCGCGAGGTCCTCGACGGCATGCTCGATCTGGCACGCCGGCACGGGCTGATGGTGTTCGCCGACGAGATCTACGACCAGATCCTGTACGACGACGCGGAACACCACAGCGTGGCGGTCCTGGCCCCCGACCTGCTCTGCCTCACCTTCAGCGGGCTGTCGAAGACGTACCGCGTCGCGGGCTTCCGCTCGGGCTGGATGGTGGTGTCGGGCCCGCGGCAGCACGCCCGGAGCTATCTGGAGGGGCTCACCATGCTCGCCTCCATGCGGCTGTGCCCCAACGCCCCCGCGCAGTACGCGATCCAGGCGGCGCTCGGCGGCCGGCAGTCGATCAAGGAACTGACCGCCCCGGGTGGCAGGCTGCGCGAGCAGCGCGACCGGGCCTGGGAGCGTCTCAACGAGATCCCGGGGGTGTCGTGCGTGAAGCCGAAGGGCGCGCTGTACGCCTTCCCGCGCATCGACCCGAAGGTCCACGACATCGTCGACGACGAGCGGTTCGTGCTGGATCTGCTGCTGCGGGAGAAGATCCAGGTGGTGCAGGGCACCGGCTTCAACTGGCCGCGCCCGGACCACTTCCGCATCCTCACCCTTCCGCACGCCGACGACCTGGACGCGGCGATCAGCCGCATCGGCCGCTTCCTGAACGGATACCGCCAGTGACCTGCCGGACCTGCCTTGCCCCGGTGCACACCCAGTTCGCCTCACCCGGCCTGGTGGAGGCGATCGTGGAGGGCGGACTCGATCCGGCCGAGGACCCCCGCTGGGCCGACTCGGGCGCGGCGTCGCCCGCCGAGTACGCCCGCTGGGCAGGTCATCTGTGCGGTATGACCTGCCTGCGCATGGCGCTCGGCGCCGGGGCGCCGTCCCTCTTCGCCCTGCGGGACGGGGCGCTGAAGTACGACGCGTACACCGAGGACCCCGACGGGGTGATCAAGGGGCTGGTCTACGCCCCCTTCGCCCGCTACGTCGGCGAGGTCCACGGCCTCGACGCGGTCGTCCACCCGCACCTGTCCTCCGCCGGGATCCTGGACCTGCTGGACGAGGGGCGGGCGGTGATGGCCTCCGTCCACTACGGGATCCGGCACCCGGAGCGACCGGCTCCCGGCCGTGGCGGCCATCTGGTGCTGCTGACCTCCCGCACGGCGGACGGGGCAGGAGTGCACTTCCACAATCCGTCGGGGACGACGGCCACCACCCGTGCGGCCGGCCTTCCCCTGGCGGTCTTCGAGCGCTTCTTCGCCGGCCGGGGGGTGTCCCTGCCCGGTGCCCCGGCGACTGAGGCGTAGCGGCTCCCCCTTGCGGGCGGTCCGGCCGGGTTCCGGATGTCCCGCCGGGTGCCTGTGGTCCCCCGTGGCACGGTGGGCGCCTGCCTCGTCCCACCCCTCCTCTTCTCCACCCGACGCCCGCACGGCGGGCCCGGTGTGACCGGGGCTCAGTTCCGGTCGTTCATCGACAGCCAGGTCACACCGGCCTTCCCGGACGGTCTCACGGTCCAGGAGGGAGGCGGGCGGTGGCGCGACTCCCACGGAGTGACCGGGCGGGAGCGTCCGTACGCACCGGTCCTGCTGCATCCCGCGTCGGAGGCCCGCCTGCGCGGCCCTCGGATCGATCCGATCCGCGGCGCGTACGAGAAGGCCTACGCGCGGGACTCGGTGGCCCGGCTGGACGCGCGCACCCTCGCCGGCTTCCGGGGCCCGGCCGCTCCCCGCCTGTTCAGCAGACGGGCCACCCCGTGCACTCCGGCCACGGCGGCCGGGAACAGCGCCAGACCGGCGGCGGCCGAACGGCCCTCCGTGACGGGGACACCGGCCGCGGCGAGTCGTCGCAGCGCCCAGACCGAGTACGGGATGACGACCAGCGGGGCGGTGACCGCGCCAGGGGTGTAGCCGCGGTAAGCGGCGGACTGCGCCAGATGAACCGCGCCGTGCAGCCCGAACCCGATCAGGGCCGTCCCGAAGAAGCGGCTGCGGCCTCCCGTGCGCGCACCGGACGCCGACGCCGCGGCGACCACCCCGGCCATCAGGCCGATGGCGGTGTTCACCTCGCGCTGCGAGAGATCCAGCCGCCGCCACACCCCGTCCGGCACCTGTGGGAAACGCTCCTGGAGTCGGGGGCGTGCCGTCCTGGCCCACCGGGCCATGGTCGCCAGTTCCTCCGCGTCGTGCACCGCCCACGCGGCGAACAGCCCCCAGGTCACCGCTCCCGACACCGCTCTGCCCACCATGTCCGCTCCCCCGTCCCGCCAGGTGACGCCACGACTTCGCGCCACCGGACGATCGTAAGGCCGGGCGGCGCCGTCCCCCGGGTTTCCGCTACTGTTCCCGCCGCCGGACCCGAACCTCCGGCAGCCGTTCCGGCTTCACGGGACGACACCCACGGGCCGATCACGAGCAGGGGAGCCATCGACATGGGTGCGGCGATACGCCACTTGACCGCCATCGGTCCGGGAGACCAGGTGTTCACGGTGAACATCGAGCGCGACTTCCGGTACGACCCGTACCGCGACTTCCTCGTCTGCGCGCACTGCGACTGGTCCCCGTCACTGCTGACCACGCGGCGGATCGACGCCATGGCCTGGGAGCACCTGGCCGACACCCACGGTGCGGACCGCGGGATGTCGGACCAGGAGAACGAGTCCTTCCGCAAGGCGCGTTGGGTGATGCTGCCGCTCTGCGCGGTCCTGGTCGTCGTGCTTCTGACGGTCCTGCGGAACTGACGGACCGGGCCGGGCGGTGTCAGCCCCGCAGTGCGGCGAGCGTCGCCACCGGGTCGGGGCCGGGCGCGGCCCGGGGCCACCAGTCGTCCTCGCCGGGGTCCGACTCGTAGCCGTACCAGCGGCTGTCGTGGCCGAAGCGGAGCTGGAGGGTGCCACGGGCGTTGGTCAGGTGGTTGCGCCAGGGCTGGAAGCGCGGGAAGTCGGCGGCGGCGAGAGCGGGACGGGCCCGGTCGAACGGGCCGGCCGGCGGGTCCCACGGGGTCTCCAGCACCTCCAGTCCCTCGGCACCGCCCTGCCGCCAGGCGGCGACGGCGCGGGCCAGGTCGGTCGTGCTGCGGCCGGTGGCGAAGGCCAGCTCGCGGTAGAGCGCCCGGGTCGTCGCGGTGAGCCCGGCGGTGGGACGGGACGCGGCGATCCGCACGGCGTCCTGCCAGGTGCTGAGCCCCGCGAGCGGGTCGTCCCCGGTGGTGAGCATCGCGTGGGCCCGGGCCGCGGCGTCCGTGGCGAGATGGTCGAGGCCGAGCGGGTCGCGGGCGCCGGGCAGCTCCGGGTAGGAGGGTGGTTCGCCGGGATACGGCGGCACGGGCAGGGGGGCGGGCAGCGGCGGCAGGAAGCGGCCGGACAGGGCCTCGGCGGCGGCGACCGAGGGCATGGCGGGGGTCTCGGGGCGCTCGCGCGCGGAGTGCTCCGCGTTGCGGCGGCCCAGTTCGTCGAGGAGCTCGCGCTCGCCCCTCCCCCGCATCAGCAGCAGGACGAACGGATCACTGTCCAGGAGCCGCGCCGTCTGGTAGCAGAGCGCCGCCACGTGCTTGCAGGGCCAGCCCCGGTCCGGGCAGGAGCAGTCCGGGTCCAGGTCACCGGAGGCGGGCAGCAGACGGATGCCGGCCTCTCCCGCCGTGTCGACCAGGGAGTGCGGCATCTCCTTGTCGAGCAGCGCGGACAGGTGCCCGGGCCGGGCGGCGACGGCGTCGAGGAGGGTGTCCCAGTCGGCCGCGGGGAACGTGCGCAGGCGCAGCTCCGCACGGTAGGGCCGGGGGCGGCTGCCGTGGACGTAGGCGATGACCCGGCCGGGGGTCACGGTGATCGCGGCGACGTGGCCGCCGTCCGCGTACGTGCGGCCGCGGGCGAGCCGCCCCTCGTCCATCGACAGGGATTCCAGGGCGTCCACCCAGGCCCGGCCCCACCAGCTGTCCGCGAAGAGCCCTCCGGCGTCGGAGGCGCGGGCGGGCACCGCTTCGAAGGTGCGCCGCAGGTCGTCGGGGCCCGGACGGGCCGCGGGGCTCGCGCCGGGGCTCATGACGCCCTCCGGAGCGAGACGAGATCGGCCAGGTCACGGTCGCTGAGCTCGGTCAGGGCGGCCTCGCCGGAGCCGAGCACCGCGTCGGCGAGGACCCGCTTGGACTCCAGCAGTTCGCTGATCCGGTCCTCGACCGTGCCCTCGGCGATCAGCCGGTGCACCTGCACGGGCTGGGTCTGGCCGATCCGGTAGGCGCGGTCGGTGGCCTGTTCCTCCACCGCCGGGTTCCACCACCGGTCGTAGTGGATGACATGGGCGGCCCGGGTGAGGTTCAGCCCTGTACCGGCTGCCTTGAGCGAGAGCAGGAAGACGGGGACCTCGCCGGACTGGAAGCCGTCGACCATCCGCTCCCGCTCGGGGACCGGGGTGCCGCCGTGCAGGAGCTGGGAGGGGATGGCGCGGGAGGCGAGATGGGCGGAGAGGAGCCGGGCCATCGACACGTACTGGGTGAAGATCAGGACCGAGCCGTCCTCGGACAGGATGGTGTCGAGGAGCTCGTCGAGCAGGGCCAGCTTGCCCGAGCGCCCCGTGAGCCGGGTCGGCTCCTCCTTCAGATACTGCGCGGGGTGGTTGCAGATCTGCTTGAGCGAGCCGAGCAGCTTCATGATCAGTCCGCGCCGCGCGATGCCCTCGGACTGCTCGATGAAGGCCATCGTCTCGCGCACGGCCGCCTCGTAGAGCGTGGCCTGTTCCCGGGTGAGGAAGACGGGGTGGTCGGTCTCCGTCTTGGGCGGCAGCTCCGGGGCGATGCCCGGGTCGGACTTCTTGCGGCGCAGCAGGAAGGGGCGGACCAGCCGGGAGAGCCGCTCGACCGCCTCCTCGTTGCCCAGGCCGGCGGCGGTGCCGGTGTTCTCGACGATCCTGGCGTGCCGGGCGCGGAACGCCTTCAGCGGGCCGAGCAGCCCGGGGGTGGTCCAGTCGAGCAGTGCCCACAGCTCGGAGAGGTTGTTCTCGACGGGGGTACCCGTCAGGGCGACGCGGGCGGGGGCGGGGATGGTGCGCAGGGCCCGGGCCGTCGAGGAGTGCGGATTCTTCACGTGCTGTGCCTCGTCGGCGACGACGAGCCCCCAGGTGTGTCCGGCGAGCTGCTCCGCGCCGGAGCGCATCGTGCCGTAGGTGGTGAGGACGAAGCCTCCTCCGGAGCCGTCCAGGGTGCGGTCGGTGCCGTGGAAACGGCGCACGGGGACGCCGGGGGCGAAGCGGCTGATCTCGCGGTGCCAGTTGCCGAGGAGGGAGGCGGGACAGACGACCAGGGTGGGGGCGGCGTGGGCGCGGTGCAGGTGGAGCGCGATGACGGTGATCGTCTTGCCCAGGCCCATGTCGTCGGCGAGACAGCCGCCCAGGCCGAGCGAGGTCATCCGGTCCAGCCAGGCCAGGCCGCGCAGCTGGTAGTCGCGGAGGGTGGCGTCGAGACCGGGCGGTGCCGGGAGGGTGGCGTCCTCGTCGAGGATCCGCTCGCGGAGCACGGCGAGGGCTCCGGCGGGCACGGCTTCGACCTGCTCCCCGTCGACCTCGGCGCTGCCCGTCAGGGCGACGGCGAGCGCGTCGACCGGGTCCAGGAGACCGAGCTCCCGCTTGCGCGCCTTGCGGACGAGCGCGGGATCGACGACGACCCACTGGTCCCGCAGCCTCACGATCGGGCGGTGCGCTTCCGCCAGGGTGTCCATCTCCGCCTCGGTGAGCCGGTCTTCGCCGAGGGAGAGCTGCCAGTTGAACGCGAAGAGCTGCTCGGCGTCGAAGAAGGAGGTGCCGTCGGTGGCGGATCCGGGTGCGGGCCGGACGACGGCCGCCGCGGTGAGCGAGCGGGCGAGCTCGCGCGGCCAGTGGACCGCGACACCGGCCGCCGCCAGCCGCGCCCCGGCAGCGCCGATCAGCTCCTGGAGCTCGTCCTCGGTGACGGCGAGCACGTCGGGGACGGGCTGGTCCAGCAGCCGCTCCAGCGGGGGCCAGACGCGGGCGGCGCGGCGCAGGGCGAGCACGGCGTCGATCCGGGCCCTCGGCCCGAAGGGCTCGCCCGCGCCGCCGGCCCACAGCGTGGCCGCGTCGGTGACGTAGGTCGGATCGGCCAGGCTGTGCACCTGGGTGATGGCGGCCGCCGCATGCCGGGGGGCCGGGGTGCCGGAGGTGTCCTCCTCCCCGTCCGCGCCGGGCGTGTCGAAGAGGTCGTACGCCGAGAGGTCGAGCCGGAGCGAGACGCGCACCCCCGCGTCGAGTCCGGCGGCGACCTCGACGGCCCAGGCCCGGGCGTCCGGCAGGTGCTGTGCCTCCCCGGCGGCGAACGGCGCCCCCATGGCGTGAGCGGCGGCGGGGGTCCGGGGCAGGGTGTCGGCGACGGCGTCGAGGAACGCGCCGATCAGGGCTCGGGGTTCGGGGACCCGCAGGGGTGTGCCGTCCAGCGGGACGGCGTGGCCCTCGGGTGGCATCGAGGCGGCGACGGCCCTGAGGTGGGCGACGTCCTCCGCGTCGCGCGGTCCGGCCCGCCAGGCGTCGTGGTCTCCGGCCGTCAGTCCGGGCAGGAGCCTGCCCCGCGCGACGAGGGTGAGCGCGTGCAGGGCCGCTGCACCCCACGCGCGGGTGGCGGGGTGGGCAGCCGCGCGGTGCCGGGCGCGGGCGAGGAGGGGCAGCGCCTGCCCGACGGTCAGCACCACGGCGGGCACGGTGCGGGTGCTTACATCTGCCGGACCGTCCCGGCCGACGACCGTGAGCCCGGTGACCTCGTACGTCTCGCCGGAGTCGGGGAGCACCGCGCCGGAGAGACTGGCCACCGCGGCGGACGCCGCTCCGGGGCCCGTGGATCCGTCGGGATCCACGAGGTCCGTCAGATCCGTGGGGTCTGCGAGGTCCGTCAGATCCGTGAGGCCGGAGAGGTCCGTGAGGCCGGAGAGGTCCGTGAGGCCGGAGAGGTCCGTGAGGCCGGAGAGGTCCGTGAGGCCGGAGAGACTTGTGAGTCCTGCGGCCCCTTCGGGGTCCCAGAAGGCGATCCGGCCGTCCCGGGGCAACTCCGACGGGAGGAAGACCGCGGCACACCGCAGCAGCCGGTCGGCGGTGACGTCCTGCGCCTGCCGCTCCATGTCCGCCACCCCCTCCCACTTCCGCCCGGTCGCGCTTCTCGTCCACTGGCGAGTTTAGGCGGGAGGTCTGACAGGGCCCGCCCCCGGCCGCCCCCGCACGGGCTGCGACGGGGCCGGTCCGGTCGCACGGGCTGTGACGGGGCCGGTCCGGTCGCACGGGCGGGTGCGCCGCCGTGTCGGTGCGGCGCGACGGCCTGCGGGGCTCGCCGCACGCCGTGTCAGTGCCGGGTGAAGGGCCCGCTGCGGGACGGCAGGCCGGCCCGCTGCTCCGGTCCGGACCCGGGGAGCGCCTCCGGATCGAATTCCGGCACTCCGTCCGGCTCGGGCCCGGGAACCGCGAAGGGCGCGTCCGGAAGTGGCTGGTCCGTGAAGGTCTGCTCCGTGACGGCCGGATCCACGACGGCGGGGTCCACGACGGCAGGGGGTGCGCCGGACGCACCGGTGGCGGAGGGCTCCGTGTCCGGAGCGGGCCGCCCGGGCGCGGTCTGCGGCTCTCCGGCACCTGCCGGCTGCGGCTGCCGCCCTCCCTGCTGCGCGCGTTCCAGGAAGCGGAGCAGTTCCACGGGGAAGGGCAGGACCAGCGTGGAGTTCTTCTCGGCCGCGACGGCGACCACGGTCTGCAGCAGTCGCAGTTGCAGCGCCGCCGGCTGCGTGGACATCTGCTGGGCCGCCTGTGCGAGCTTCTTCGACGCCTGCAGTTCCGCGTCGGCGTTGATGACCCGTGCGCGCCTCTCACGGTCGGCCTCCGCCTGCCGGGCCATGGAGCGCTTCATCGTCTCCGGCAGGGAGACGTCCTTGATCTCCACCCGGTCGATCTGCACGCCCCAGCCCACCGCGGGGCTGTCGATCATGAGTTCCAGCCCCTGGTTCAGCTTCTCGCGGTCGGAGAGGAGGTCGTCCAGGTCGCTCTTACCGATGATCGACCGCAGGGAGGTCTGCGCCATCTGGGACACGGCGAAGCGGTAGTCCTCCACCTGGATCACGGCGCTCGCCGGGTCCACCACCTTGAAGTAGATGACGGCGTCCACCCGCACCGTGACGTTGTCGCGCGTGATCCCGTCCTGGGCCGGCACGGGCATCGTCACGATCTGCATGTTCACCTTGCGGAGCCGGTCCACCCCCGGAACGATCATGGTGAACCCCGGCGGGCGCACCGCGTCGTGGAGCCTGCCGAGCCGGAGCACCACACCCCGTTCGTACTGCTTGACGACCCGGGCCGCGGCCAAGGTGTACACCAGGCCGACCGAGAGCACGGCGACCAACGCGATCAACAGAACCTGGACCATCACGGCCCCCTGCGTCCGGGGTGCGTTCCCGCACCCACCTGTCACGCCCTATTAACACGATATGCCCGATCAGCCCATTTTCGAACCGCCGTCCGGGTACCAGGGACCCCGGCCGGCCGCGCACCGGATGCCGGCACCGGGGGAAACGGGCAGGGTGACCAGCGCCAGCACGTCTCTGTGACGTACCGATGAGCCGGACGAGCAGACGAGGACCCCGCCCATGTCCGTCACCGCGCCCCCCACCGTTCTCCGCCGACGTACCGGCATCGCCGCCGGTGCGGTCCTGTTCGCCCTGGCCGCCACGGGCTGTTCCGGTCTGGGACGTACGGCGGTCGGACCGGTCGAGTACACGACCGACCAGGACAAGGTCGTCAGCGTGAACAGCCCGTCGGTCAAGGGCTGCCACGAAATGGGCCCCGACGGCGCGCGCGAGGTCGCCAACGAGACCAAGATCGACATGATCCTCTACCCCACCCGCGACTGCTCCGGCGGTGGGACCACCTATGTGGCCACGACGTTCACCGACGTCAACTCGCCCCGCAGCCTTCCCTGGCGCAGCTACCGCTTCGTCCACTGACCGGCGCGGGATCCCCGACCGCGACCGCCGAGCAGCGCGAACAGCTCCCGGGTCCGCTCCCGCCGCTCCCTGGCGATCAGGACGACCAGCACGACGAGCAGGGCGGGCATGACGGCGTTCGGGGGGTCGAGCAGCGTCAGCTGGACGACGGACGCACCGGCCAGCAGCCCGACGAGCGCGACGGCGGCCACTCCGGCCAGCAGCGGGACCAGCAGGGCCAGCGCACCGGCGAGCTCCAGACCGCCGATCGCGTACATCGCACCGCTGCCCCAGCCCATCCGGTCGAACGACTCGACGGCCGACGCGTGGGCGACGAGCTTGGCCACCGCGCTGAAGCCGAGGAACAGCGCGAGGAGCACACGGGCCCCGGTCAGGACGGCGGGGGCAACGCGGCGGCGCGGTGCGGAGGCGGCGTCCGGCAGGACGGGCGGGGCAGCGGCGGTGGCTTCGGGCGTGACGATTTCGGGCATGGCGGTCTCCTCCGAGGGCCTCATGGGGGACGTGCACCGGCGCGGGGGGCGGTTCCCGCCGCCGCGCTCACCGACGCTTTCGGAGAGGTAGACCTCGCCGGGCTCCGGAACTCATCGGGCTCCCGGCCCCCGATCCGCCTTCTTTCAGGGCCGCTCGGGGCGTGCCAGCACCCATACGCCGTCCGGAGTGAGGTAGCGGTCGACGAGAAGCCCGGCCTCGCCCAGATACGCCTCGAACCGCTCCACGGACAGCACCCGCGACCGGAAGGTCTGGGTCCACCGGGCGTCCTCGAACACGTACTCCGCGCGCACCTCGTTCACCCCGTCGCCCACGGGCTCCGCCGAGAGGATCCGGATGGTGCAGCCGGCGGCCAGGTCCTCCCGCTCCCGGGGCAGATCGCAGTGGTAGTCGGCGCCCTCGCGCTGGATGACCACGGCGCCGTCGTCCTTCACGTACGTACGGCAGGTGGCGAGCAGCCCCTCCCTCACCCGGTGATCGCTCGTGTGCACCAGGAACGAGCCGAGCACGACGGCGTCGAACCGCTCCTCCCCGAGGTCCAGCGCCTCGATGGGGCTCCGGACCGTGCGGGCGCCCCGCACGCGCTCCAGCATCTGCGCCGACTCGTCCACCGCCGTCACCTCGAAGCCCCGCGCGACCAGGGAATGCGTCACCCGGCCCGCCCCGCAGCCCAGTTCGAGCACGCTCGCCCCCGGCCGCAGCACCGAACCGATCACCTCCGGCTCGGTGCCCGCGGACAGGCGGGTGTAGAGCTCGACCGCGCAGCCGTCCGGAGTGATCGGGCCGGGTCCCGTCCCGCTGTGTCCCTCGCGTACCAGTTGTCCGCTCATACCCGCCGGAACGTCCGGGCGCGGGGCGGCGTTCCCGCCGTGGTCGCGGGCCGTGACGGTCAGTGATGTCGCGGGCCGAGACGGGTCAGAGGTGTCGCGGGCCGAGACGGGTCAGTGGTGGGGGTAGCGGCCCTCGGGCCACGCCACCGGCTGTTCCAGCTCCATGGACAGGTCGTCGGCGATCTCGGCGATCACGGACCGCCCCTCGGTGCGGGCCAGCCAGGAGGCCGGGAGGCGTACGTCGCCGTGGCGCGCGCCGAGCAGGTTGCCGCAGACCGAGCCCGTGGAGTCACTGTCCCCGGAGTGGTTGACCGACAGGAGCAGCGCTTCGGCGACGTCCTCGGCCCGCGGGAGCACGAGCGCGCAGTACACGGCGATGGCCAGGGCCTCCTCCGCGACCCAGCCCGCCCCCAGGGACTCGACCCGCTCGGCGGACGGACGGCCGTGGGCCGCGAGGTCGACCGCGGCACGCAGCGCGGCCGTCGTCTCCTCGTGTCCCCGCTGCCGGCCCAGCAGCTCCATGGCCCGCAGCACGGAGCCCTCCGGCGAGTCGCCCTCCAGCAGATGGGTGACGACCGCGGCGAGCGCACCCGCCGCGTAGGCCCCGGTGGGATGGCCATGGGTGATCAGCGCACACCGGGCGGCGAGCGAGAAGGCCGTCGGCGCGTCCACGCCCAGCAGGCCGAAGGGGGCCGACCGCATCACCGTGCCGCAGCCCTTGGAGTGCGGGTTGACGGGGCCCGGCAGCGCGAGTTCCACGCCGGGCGCCGGGGCCCCGCCGGACGCCAGACCCGTCAGGCACGCGTTACCCGGCGCGCGGCGCGCGTACAGCCAGGGCTGCTGCCGGAGCCAGCCGGTCCGTACGGGGTCGTCGCCGGCGCGCGGGGGCGGCGAGGGGTGGTTCTGGGTGTCGAGCCAGCGCAGATAGGCATGGTGGACGGTCTCGGCCTCCGCGCCCCCGACGCCCTTGGAGGCGGCCCGGGAGCGTGCCCTGATCAGCCCCTCGACCGTGAAGAGGGTCATCTGGGTGTCGTCCGTGATCCGCCCGATGACCCCGTCGGGGTCCGCGACGAAGCCGCGTACGCCCCGCTCCCCGTGAGCCCGGCGGATGCCGTCCAGGGAGAGGAACTCGACCGGGTTGCCGAGTGCGTCCCCGACCGCCCCGCCCAGCAGCGCGCCCCTCACCCTGGACCGGTGTACGGCCTCGGAGGCCCATGCCGTCGTCTCCGGCACCGTGTGCCCGTGCTCCGAGTTCGCCACTGCCCGCTCCCCGTCGTCCCCACCGGTTTCCGTTCGCCGGACCGCGGGGGCATGCTGGAGCGGAGGCGATGGTGATGCGTACCGGAAGTGAACCGGCCACCGCTCGCAGTCCTCTACGGATGCGACTGTGGCTGAGTGTATGGGGCATGGCCTGGGCCGTCTGCGGCCTGGTGGCCTTCGTCGCGACCGGACGCGCGGGCTGGGCGACGGCCTGCGCCGTCCTGCTGGTGGTGACGGTCACGGACCTCTGCGTCGTCGTCCACCGCATGCGGCAGGGCTCGGCCTTCCAGCCCGGCCGGAACGTCCCCCCTTACGGACCCGGGCGGGACCGGCGGCGCCGACGCGCCCCCTGATTCCCGGCGGGGCGTTCGACGCGCCCCCGGGTCACGCTCCCGCCGTCAGGGGCGGTCGTCGAAGCGGGCGGCCCGCAGGAACTCCGGGTTCGGGTCGAGCGCGGCTGCCAGCCGGAAGTGCCGGGTGGCCTGTTCGGGGCGGCCGGCCCGCTGGAACGTCCGGGCCAGGGCGAAGTGCGCGAACGCGTTGTCCGGCTCCCGCTCCAGAACCAGCTCGAATTCGAGTTCGGCCGGGCGCAGTTGGGCGGCGGCGAAGAAGGCCCGGGCGCGCAGCAGCCGGGCCGCGGTGTTCTCCGGGTGGGCGGCTATCACCGAGTCGAGCAGCTTGACCGCGCCGCGTGGATCCCGTGCGGCGAGCAGCTGCTCCGCCGCGCGGAAGTCGATGACATGGGTTTCCGGATTCCTCTCGGGCACGGCTTCATCCTTCCCCTCGCCTGCCGCTCTTCAACATCCGGCCGGGAGCCCGTATTCCGGCCGGGCGCCGGCTCAGCCGGTGGCGACCCGGGCGGTGAGCTCCGACCAGACCGCGCGGACCTGCGGTTCCAGGTCCTCCAGCGGCCCGTCGTTGTCGACGACGAGATCGGCGACGGCCAGCCGCTCCTCCCGGGTGGCCTGCGCCGCCATCCGGGCGCGGGCGTCCGGCTCCTCCATGCCGCGCAGCCGTACGAGCCGGTCGAGCTGGGTCCCGGGTGCCGCGTCCACGACGACGACCAGGTCGTACAGGGGGGCGAGGCCGTTCTCCGTGAGGAGCGGCACGTCGTGGACGACGACCGCACCGGCTCCGGCGGCCCGCTCCAGCTCGGCGGAACGGGCTCCGACGAGCGGGTGGACGATGGCGTTGAGCGTGGCCAGGCGCGCGGGGTCGGCGAAGACGATCGAGCCGAGCGCCGACCGGTCGAGGGCTCCGCCGGGCTCCAGGATTCCGGGCCCGAAGGCCTCGACGACGGCCGTGAGGCCGGGGGTGCCGGGTTCGACGACCTCGCGGGCGATCCGGTCGGCGTCGATCAGTACGGCTCCGTAGCGTGCGAGCAGCCGTGACACTTCGCTCTTGCCGGCGCCGATCCCGCCGGTCAGGCCCACTTTCAGCATGCGCCGAGCCTAACCTCCGGCCGGGGAGCGGCCGGAGGTCCCCTCAGGAATCGCCCTCGCGTTCCGCGAGGAAACGTTCGAATTCGCGGCCGATCTCGTCCGCCGAGGGAAGATCGACCGGCTCCGCGACGAGATTGCCACGCGTCTCGGACCCCGCGACCGCGTCGTACTGGTGCTCCAGGCCTTCGACGAGCGAGACGAGCTCCTCGTCGCCCTGGCCGACCTGCCGGTCGATCTCGGTCTGGGTGCGGTGCGCCTCCGTGCGCAGCGTGTGCGCGATGCCCGGCAGGACGAGCCCGGTCGCCCCGGTGATCGCCTCCAGGGCGGTGAGCGCGGCGTCCGGATAGGCGGACCTGGCGACGTAGTGCGGCACATGGGCGGCGACACCGAGGACGTCGTGCCCGACCTCCATCAGCCGGTACTCGACGAGGGCCTCGGCGGAGCCGGGCACCTGCGCCTCGTCGAAGAGGCCGCGGTGTCCGGGCATCAGGTCGGTGCGGTTGCCGTGCGGGGTGATGCCGACGGGGCGGGTATGCGGAACGCCCATGGGGATGCCGTGGAAGTTGACCGCGAGGCGGACGCCGAGGCGCTCCACGATCTGCTCCACGGCGGCGGCGAACCTCTCCCACTCCACGTCCGGCTCGGGTCCGGACAGGAGCAGGAAGGGTGTGCCGGTGGCGTCCTGTACGACCCTGACGTCCAGGGTGGGCGCCTCGAACGACGTCCACCGGTCGCGCTTGAAGGTGAGCAGCGGGCGGCGCGCCCGGTAGTCGACGAGCCGGTCGTGGTCGAAGCGGGCCACGACCTGGTGCGGCAGCGTCTCGAGCAGGCCGTCGACGATCTGCTCGCCCGTCTCGCCCGCGTCGATGTACCCGTCGAAGTGGTAGAGCATGACCAGGCCGGCCGACTCCTGGGCGAGCGCCATGTCGACGACGGCCAGGCCCTTGGGCTCCCATTCGTACAAACTCTGCGGATCAGGCACGGTTACCGCTCCTCCTCGTGTTCCTGGACAAGAACACCCCGCCCGGCCGCGGCATTCCCGCCCGCGCCGCCCGTGCTCACCGTCAGGCGAGGACCCGGGTGTGCAGTGCCGTCACCACCTTCCGCGCGGAGGTGAACGCGCCGTGCTGCCAGGCGTCGGTGTGGCTGAGGTAGTCGCCGGCGAAGTACACGTGCCCGGCAGGGTTGTTGAGAGGTGCGAAGGCGGGGGCGTCGGGCCCGCCGGACAGGGAGTGCCAGGCGGCCTCCAGGTACGGGGTCTGGCGCCAGTGGTGGGAGAACGACGTGGCGAGTTCCGTGCGGTATTTGTCACCGTGGATCTTCACGCCCTGGGCGAGTGCCCGCGCCTCCCTCTCCCGGGGTGCGAGGGCGGCGTACGCGTCGGCGTTCGAACCGGTGTTGTAGTAGCCGATGATGGTGCCGCGCTCACCGAGGTGCCCGTAGGACGGGTACCAGATGTGGGAGAGGTCCATGTCGGTCTCCGTGATGCCTCCGAAGATCCGGTGGTCGCTCTCCCACCAGCGGCTCCGGTACTCCAGGCCTATCTTGCCCGCCGAGGACGGCCTGCATGCCTCCAGGGCGCTCTGGACGGCCGGGCCGAGGTTGTGACCGGTCTTCGCCAGGATGTTGGGCGGCAGCGCGGCGATGCAGTAGTCCGCCTCGACGCGGCGGGTACGGCCCGACTGCGTGTAGGTGACGGTGACGCCGTGGGCGGTGTCGGTGATGTCGGTGACGGCCGCCCCGGTGCGGATCCTGCGCTCGCCGACCGCCCTGGTGAGTGCCGCCGGGATCCGGTCCATGCCGCCGACCGGCTGGAACATCAGCATCGCCTGGTCGTACTCGAACTCGAAGGAGAAGTAGCGTCCGACCCCGCTCGCGAAGACCTCGGAGGCGGTCGGCACGGAGCCGAGCACCTCGCCCGGGGTACCGGCCGCGGCCGGATCGACGCGGTAGCCGCGCCGGGGGCTGCCGGTGTATTCGAGCGTGTCGCCGAGGTCGCCGAACTCCTTGAGGAACTCCACCAGCCGTTCCTGGTCGTCGGCGGTGATCTGCCGGTCGAGGGCGCCCTTCCCCTCCGCCTTGGCGAGGAGCTCCGCGACGTAGCCGTACATGTCCGCCTTGGCGGTGCGGTAGCGCACCGGGGCCTTCATGCCCGCCTTCTCGTTGAAGAGGTAGGCGTTGGCGTTCTCGTTCGTGAACACCTCTACGGGTACGCCGAGTTCGCGACAGTAGTCGAGGGTGACCATCCACTGCGGGATGCGGCCGGGTCCGGCGTTCATGTACTGGCCGTCGCTGAAGCGGGCCGTCTGCCTGTTGCCGTAGGTGTCGGTGGTCGAATCGCCGCCCCGCACGGTGAAGTTCCGCCCGCCGGTGCGGCCCCGCGCCTCCAGGACGGTGCAGTCGTATCCCGCCTTGCCCAGCTCGTAGGCCGCGGCGAGGCCGGCGATGCCTCCGCCGACGACGACGACCTTCGCCGCCGCCCTGCCCTTCAGGGAGAAGTCGCCGGGGCTCGGCGCCCGGAAGGCGGGCTCGCGGGCGGCGGCCTGGGCGGTGGGAGCGAGGCCGAGCGCGCCCATGGTGGCGAACATGGCCCCGGCGCCGCCGGTGAGGCCCACGTTGCGCAGAAAGCTCCGGCGGCTGGCGCCCGCCGCCACGGGAGATGCCTGTGAGTCGCGTGAGGTGTTCGACGTGTGTGTCATTCCCTGGCTCCCCTGGTGATCCTGCTGTTGCGCGGATCCTGGCAAGCACGTGTTACGGGCCGTCAGCAACTCGTGTATCCCACACGTTTCCTCTGTCCGGCGGCGGCGTGGGCATATTGGTCCAGACCTTGACATGCCCACGCAACAGACTCACCGTCGCCGTCAGATTCAGAGACTCGCCCCACATTCACGTACGAGAACCTCTGAAACCCCTCGACGGGAAGGCACCCCATGCGCACCCGCACGCTGATCCCCGCCCTGCTGACCGCCGCGCTCGCCTCGGGCGCCCTCTCCCTCGCCACGGCCGGCGGGGCGCAGGCGGCGGTCGTCGATGTGAGCACCTCGGCGCAGCTCAAGGCGGCACTGGCCGCCGCGGCCCCCGGTGACACGATCCGGCTCGCCGACGGCACCTACACCGGCAACTTCAAGGCGACCGTCCCGGCCACCCCCTCCGCACGCATCACCCTCACCGGATCCTCCGCCGCGGTCCTGACGGCGGGCGGCGGATACGGACTGCACCTGAACGGGGCGTCGTACTGGACGGTGCGCGGCGTCACGGTCACCGGCGGCCAGAAGGGCATCGTGACCGACGCGGCGGCCGGGGTCGTCATCGACTCGGTGACCGTGCACGACCTCGACATGGAGGGAGTCCACTTCCGCACGTCCAGCCGTGACGGCGTCCTGAAGGACTCACGGATCTTCGACACGGGTCACGACGGCCGCGGCATGGGCGAGGGCGTGTACGTCGGATCGGCGGGCGACCTCACCGACCGCAGCGACGGGGTGCTGATACAGGGCAACACCATCGGCCCGGGGGTCGGGGGCGAGAACGTCGACATCAAGGAAGGCACCACGGGCGCGGTGATCGTCGGCAACACCTTCGACGGCAGCGGACTGACCGGCGCCAACTACGACGACTCCTGGGTCGACGTGAAGGGCAACGACGTGCTGGTGGAGAACAACAAGGGCGTCGCCACCACGAACAACGGATACGAGACCCACACCCAGCAGAGCGGCTGGGGCTGCGGCACGGTCTTCCGCGGCAACACCTCGGACCTCACGGGCGCCGCGGGCGCCGGGCAGCTCGCCGTGAACGTCACCAACCAGAGCGCCGCCTGCCGCACCACCGTGTACGGCAGCAACACCGTCACCGGCGGCAAGGGGCTGACGAACATCGCCGTGACGCCCTGACGCCCTCCGCCCGCGCACCGGCACACGAGTGAGGCCCGCCCCCCGAAGGGGACGGGCCTCACCTACAGCTCCACAGCTACTGCAGCCGATGAGCGGCTGGGGTCAGAGCGTCAGCTCTGGCCGCCGGCCAGCTTCTCGCGCAGGGCGGCCAGGGCCTCGTCCGACGCCAGGGCGCCGGAGTTGTCCGCGGACTCCGAGGAGTACGAGCCGCCGCCACCGCTGCCGCCGGAGGCAGCCGGGGCAGCGCCGGCCGGGGCGGCAGCGCCCTCGGCAGCGGCAGCCTCGTCGGCCTCGCGGGACTTGATGACCTGGGCCTGGTGCTGCTCGAAGCGCTGCTGCGCCTCGGCGTACTGCGTCTCCCAGACCTCACGCTGCGACTCGAAGCCCTCGAGCCAGTCGTTGGTCTCGGGGTCGAAGCCCTCGGGGTAGATGTAGTTGCCCTGGTCGTCGTAGGACGCGGCCATGCCGTACAGGGTCGGGTCGAACTCGACCGACGCCGGGTCGCCACCGAAGGCCTCGTTGGCCTGCTTCAGCGAGAGGCTGATGCGGCGGCGCTCGAGGTCGATGTCGATGACCTTGACGAAGATCTCGTCGTTGACCTGGACGACCTGCTCCGGGATCTCCACGTGGCGCTCGGCCAGCTCGGAGATGTGGACCAGGCCCTCGATGCCCTCGTCGACGCGCACGAACGCACCGAACGGAACGAGCTTGGTGACCTTACCGGGAACGACCTGCCCGATCTGGTGCGTACGGGCGAACTGCTGCCACGGGTCTTCCTGCGTCGCCTTGAGCGACAGCGAGACGCGCTCGCGGTCCATGTCGACGTCGAGGACCTCGACGGTGACTTCCTGACCGACCTCGACGACCTCGGAGGGGTGGTCGATGTGCTTCCAGGACAGCTCGGAGACGTGCACGAGACCGTCGACGCCGCCCAGGTCCACGAAGGCACCGAAGTTGACGATCGAGGAGACGACGCCGGAGCGGACCTGACCCTTCTGCAGGGTCGTGAGGAACGTCTGGCGCACCTCGGACTGGGTCTGCTCGAGCCAGGCACGGCGGGACAGGACCACGTTGTTGCGGTTCTTGTCCAGCTCGATGATCTTGGCCTCGAGCTCCTTGCCCACGTAGGGCTGGAGGTCGCGGACGCGACGCATCTCGACGAGCGACGCCGGGAGGAAGCCACGGAGGCCGATGTCGAGGATGAGACCACCCTTGACGACCTCGATGACGGTACCGGTGACGATGCCGTCTTCTTCCTTGATCTTCTCGATGGTGCCCCAGGCACGCTCGTACTGAGCGCGCTTCTTCGAGAGGATCAGGCGGCCTTCCTTGTCCTCCTTCTGGAGAACCAGGGCCTCGATCTCGTCGCCGACCTTGACGACCTCGTTCGGGTCGACGTCGTGCTTGATCGAGAGCTCGCGGCTCGGGATGACACCTTCGGTCTTGTAACCGATGTCGAGGAGGACCTCGTCGCGGTCAACCTTGACGATGACTCCGTCAACGATGTCGCCGTCGTTGAAGTACTTGATCGTCTCGTCGATCGCCGCGAGGAACGCGTCCGCGTCGCCGATGTCGTTGACCGCAACCTGCGGAGTGGTGGCGGTGGTCTCGGTGCTGCTCGTCATGTGGGAAAGGGCTCCGGTACGGACAGAGAGTCGTAGGTACTGCTACGCCGAAAGCCCGTATCGCCTCTGCAGAAGCCGGACAGCCTGGCGGGCACCCAACCTGAACCGGAGAGGCACCTCGACAACCGAGGGGACATGCAACAGACGCGAGCGCGGCCTGCTAGGTCTGAGGCGCGCAGGCTCGCAGCGCAACTTGTAGCATACGGGGGCAGCCGGACAGGGTCAATGCGCGAAGGCGCACACCCGGGGCACAACACCCCGATCCCGGCACAACTCACGTCCGCCGAGGACACATCGGCCGACAGCGGTGTGTCGCGCGCACACGGACGTACAGGGCCGTACGGCCCGTGGAGGCACCCGCGCGAAGCGGGTGAAGGCAAACTACAACGACGGGCACGATGAGCCAAGAGATCCACGGGTCCGAACCCGAAGCGACCCGGCGGCAGGCCGGCGAGTCGGAGAGCAGCCGGGCGAGCCGCGGCTGGTGGGACCGGAACGCCGACGAGTACCAGAGTGACCACGGGGCCTTCCTCGGGGACGACCGCTTCGTCTGGGGCCCGGAGGGCCTCGACGAGGCGGAGGCCGCCCTGCTGGGCCCGGCCGGGGAGCTGAAGGGCCTCGACGTCCTGGAGATCGGGGCCGGTGCCGCCCAGTGCTCGCGCTGGCTCGCCGCCCAGGGCGCCCGCCCGGTGGCCCTGGACCTCTCCCACCGCCAGCTCCAGCACGCCCTGCGCATCGGCGGCGGCGTCCCGCTCGTGGAGGCCGACGCGGGACGGCTCCCCTTCCGGGACGGCTCCTTCGACCTGGCCTGCTCCGCCTACGGCGCGGTGCCCTTCGTCGCCGACCCCGTCCAGGTCTTCCGCGAGGTGCACCGGGTGCTGCGGCCCGGAGGCCGCTGGGTCTTCTCGGTGACCCACCCGGTCCGCTGGGCGTTCCCCGACGAGCCGGGTCCGGAAGGGCTCTCCGTGTCCGCCTCCTACTTCGACCGCGTGCCCTACGTGGAGCAGGACGAGAACGGCGACGCGGTGTACGTGGAGCACCACAGGACGCTGGGCGACCGGGTGCGGGACGTCGTGGCGGGCGGCTTCCGGCTGATCGACCTCGTGGAGCCGGAGTGGCCCTCCTGGAACGCCCAGGAGTGGGGCGGCTGGTCCCCGCTGCGGGGGAACCTGATCCCCGGTACGGCGATCTTCGTCTGCGAGCGGGGCGGGCTGCCGGCCTCCTGAGACACAGGGCGGCCCGCCTCCTGAGACACGGGGCGGCCCGCCTCCTGAAGCACGGGGCGGGCTGCCCGCCTCCTGAGGCACCCCCGGCCCCGCCGGGCCGCCGGCGTACGAGACTGGGGGCGTGATCCGTACCGACGCACTGGACCAGCTGCCCGTCCGCACCGCCGTGCCCGCCCTGGAGCGGGCCCTCGACGAGCGGGGGGCGGCCGTGCTCTGCGCACCGCCCGGGACCGGCAAGACGACTCTCGTGCCCCTGGTGCTCGCCGGGCTGACCGGCGGCGGACCGCCGCGCCGGGTGCTCGTCGCCGAACCCCGCAGGATCGCCGCCCGGGCGGCGGCGCGGCGCATGGCATGGCTGCTCGGCGAGCAGGCCGGCGGCCGGGTCGGCTTCACCGTGCGCGGTGAGCGGGCGGTGGGGCCGGAGACGGTCGTGGAGGTCGTGACCACCGGGGTGCTGCTCCAGCGGCTGCAGCGCGACCAGGAACTGTCCGGGGCCGACGTCGTGATCATCGACGAGTGCCACGAGCGCCATCTGGACGCGGACACGGCCGCCGCGTTCCTCCTCGACGTACGGGGGACGATCAGGCCCGATCTGCGCCTGGTCGCGGCGTCCGCGACGACGGACGCCGAGGGCTGGGCGCGTCTGCTGGGCGACGCTCCGGTGATCGAGGCGCACGGCGTGTCCCATCCGGTCGAGGTGGTGTGGGCGCCACCGCCCACCACCGTGCGGCCGCCGCACGGGATGAGGGTGGACCCGGCCCTGCTGACGCACGTGGCCGCCGTGGTGCGCCGGGCACTGGCCGAGCGGGACGGCGACGTGCTGTGCTTCCTGCCGGGTGTCGGCGAGATCGGCCGGGTGGCCGGACAGCTCGCGGGCGTGGACGCCGAGGTGCTCCAGGTGCACGGGCGCGCCCCGGCCGCCGTGCAGGACGCGGTGCTGGCCGGGTCGTCGCGGGGCCGCCGGGTGGTGCTGGCGACCTCCGTGGCCGAGTCGTCCCTGACGGTGCCCGGGGTGCGGATCGTCGTGGACTCCGGGCTGGCGAGGGAGCCGCGTACCGACCACGCACGGGGCCTCTCCGCCCTGACGACCGTACGGGCGTCACGGGCCGCGGGCCGCCAGCGGGCGGGCCGCGCCGGGCGCGAGGCCCCGGGTGCGGTGTACCGCTGCTGGGACCAGGCCGAGGACGGGCGGCTGGCCCCGTTCCCCTCCCCCGAGATCAAGGTGGCCGATCTCGCGGCGTTCGCACTGCAGGCCGCCTGCTGGGGCGATCCGGACGCGTCCGGGCTCGCGCTCCTGGACCCGCCGCCCGCCGGCGCCATGGCGGCGGCGCGGGAGGTCCTGGGCGCGGTCGGCGCGGTCGGCGCCGATGGGCGCGCGACGAGCCGCGGCGTACGGATGTCCCGCCTCGGCCTGCACCCCCGGCTGGCCCGCGCCCTCCTGGACGGCGCGGACGAGGTGGGCGGGCGCCGCGCCGCGGAAGTGGTGGCGCTGCTGAGCGAGGAGCCGCCGCGGGAGTACGGCGACGACCTGGCCCACGCGCTGCGCACGGCACGGCGCGGCGGGGACGGTTACGCGGCGCGCTGGCGTCAGGAGGTGCGGCGGCTCTCGCAGCCGCTCGGGTCGTCGAAGGCGCCGAAGGACACGGGGACCGGTCCGGACGACGCTGCTGTCGGGCTGGTCGCGGCCCTGGCGTTCCCCGAGCGGGTGGCACGGGCCAGGGGGGAGGGGTCGTTCCTCATGGCGTCGGGGACGGGCGCGGAGCTCCGGGACGGCTCCCGGCTGCGCAGCGCGCCCTGGCTGGCGGTCGCGGTCGCGGACCGGCCCGCTCACGCCGCGTCCGCCCGGGTGCGGCTCGCGGCCGTCATCGACGAGGGCACGGCGCTGCTGGCCGCCGGGCACCTGCGGTTCTCCGGTGAGGAGGTCCGCTGGGCGGACGGCGACGTGGTGGCGCGGTCCGTCGACCGCCTGGGGGCCGTCGAACTGACGGTGCGCGCGCTGCGCGGACCCGCCCCTGAGCTGGTGCGCGGTGCGCTGCTGGAGGGGCTGCGCCGCGAGGGACCGGGGCTGTTGCGGTGGAACCGGGACAGTGAGCAGCTGCGGCTGCGCCTCGCTTTCCTGCACCGGGTGCTGGGGGCGCCGTGGCCGGACGTGTCGGACGCGGCGCTGCTGGCGCGCGCCGACGAGTGGCTGGAGCCGGAGTTGTCGCGGGCCGGGCGACGTGCCGATCTGGCGCGGATCGACGCCGGGCAGGCGGTGCGGCGGCTGCTGCCCTGGGCGACGGGCGACGCGGGGCGCCTGGACGAGCTCGCCCCGGAGCGGATCGAGGTGCCGAGCGGGTCGAGGATCCGGGTGGAGTACGGCGGCGATCAGCCGGTGCTCGCCGTGAAGGTGCAGGAGCTCTTCGGACTGGGTGAGACGCCCAGGGTGGCCGGTGTTCCCGTCGTGGTCCACCTGCTGTCCCCCGCCGGGCGCCCGGCGGCGGTGACCGCGGACCTGGCGTCGTTCTGGCGGGAGGGCTACAAGGGCGTACGGGCGGAACTGCGGGGCCGCTATCCGAAGCACCCGTGGCCCGAGGACCCCACGGCCATGGAGGCGACCCGCTTCACCACGGCGCGGCTGCGCCGGGGCTAGGACGCGAAGGAGGGGGTGTCCGGCCTGCGCCGGACACCCCCTCGTCGCTCGTCCCGTCCGGCTCAGGCCGCGGGTGCCTCGATCTTCAGCTCGACCGTCAGCGTGGCGCCGCTCGCGGTGGTGAGCCGGAGCGTGTAGGTGCCCGCCGTGTCGTCGGCGTAGATCCTCGGGAGTTCGAGGACCCCGTCGGCGCCGGTCGTCAGGTCCAGGGTGCGGACGGCCGTACCGTCGGCACCCTTGAAGTACGGACCCTTGTCGTTCTCGGCGGGCGTCTCCGCATCGGTGGTCATCGTGGCGGTGACGGCGGTGTCCGCCACCCCTGTGCCCTTGTACGTCGTCCTGACCTCGACCCGGTCGGCGAACTCGGCGCCGGTGGCGGCGGTGAGGGCCTTGTCGCCGGTGCGGACGATGGTGTCCGCGACCCGGGCGGTGACGTTCGCGGTGAAGGCGAGGGTGCGCGGTTTGGCGGTGCCCGCCACGGCCGTCACCTTGAAGGAGCCCGCCTTGTCACCTGCCGTCAGGACGGGGGCGGTGGCGGTGCCGTCGGATCCCGTGGTCACGGTGACGGTGCTCTTCCCGCCGGCGAAGCGGGTGTCCGTGACGCCGACGACGGCGAAGGTGACCGACGACTTGACGAGCGGGGCGCCGAGCGTGCTCCTCGCCCGGACCCTGACGCGCTCGGCGAACGCCTCGCCGGCCGTCGCGGTGAGGGTGCCGGTACCCGCGTTCTCGAGGCTGCCGAGCGTCGCGGGCGGGGTGGGAGGCGTAGTGGGCGGCGTGGTCGGCGGCGTGGTCGGGGGCTTGGTGGGCGGTGTCGTGGGCGGCGGTGTCGGATCCGGGCCGGGCGACGGGCTCGTGCCGGGCGTGGCCGGGCCGGGGCTCGGCGTGGGTGTGGGCGACGGGGAGGACGTGCCGCCGCCGCCCGTGCCCGCGGGAAGGACCCCCGTGCCGTCGGGGACCTCGTGGGTGCCGCGCTTGTAGTAGTCGAACCAGGAGCGCACCGTGCGCAGGTACTCCGTCGAGTGGTTGTAGCTCAGCACCGCCCGGTCGAGGTCCGCGGCGAGCGACAGGTCGCGAGGGCCCGCGCAGAGGTAGCGGCCGGCGGCCAGTGCCGCGTCGTAGATGTTGTTGGGGTCCTTGCGCCCGTCCCCGTTTCCGTCCTGGCCCCAGGTGGCCCAGGTGGACGGGATGAACTGCATCGGGCCGACCGCGCGGTCGTGGGTCGCGTCGTCGTCGTACGCCCCGCCGTCGGTGTCCTTGATCAGGGCGAAACCCTGGCCGTTGAGGGCCGGGCCGAGGATCGGGGAGAGGGTGGTGCCGTTCGCGTCGACCTTGCCGCCGCGGGCCTGGCCGGACTCGACCTTGCCGATCGCGGCGAGGAGCTGCCACGGCAGACGGCACGCGGCGTCGGAGCTCGCGAGCTCCTGCTGGGCCTTCTTGTACGCGGCCAGGACGGAGGCGGGTATGCCCGCCTCGGCGCTGCCGGTCACGGGCAGGTTCACGGAAGCGCCGGGCTTGCCGGGCGTGGTGAGCGGCGGAAGGTCCGTGTGGTAGGGCGAGTTGCCCGTGGCCGCACTGTCCTCGGACGGGGTCGCACCGGCCGCCGTACGGTCATCGGCCGCGCCGTCGGTCTGTGGTGCGGCGGGAGCCTGCGACGCCGCGAGGGCGGCGACGGCGGCCGCCGCCACCGCCGTGGTGGTGGCTCCCCTGCGAAGCCTGCGGCCGAATTGCGCTGCCATACGTGTCGGTCCCTCCCCGGTCGACGGCGCCCGCGCTCCCCAGCGCGAGGACTCAGGCGACCCTACGGCAACTCCTCGCGCCCGAACACCGGCCCCTGACCCGTTCTTACGGATTTCTCAGCTTCGTCGTCCTCAAGTCACCAAGTGGGCCGGGAGCGGTGACACGGGCTCACGCATACTTGCCGCCATGCCGTTCACGCTCAGCCATGCCGCCGCCGTGCTCCCGGGGATCCGCAGGTCCGGCGTGGGCCGTGGGCCGCTCGTCGCCTCCGCGCTCGTCGCCGGATCGTTCGCCCCCGACCTCACCTACTACGCCGACACGGTCGTCCCCCGGGCGATGGAGTTCGGCGAGGTGACACACGCCGTGTGGGGGGTGTTCACCGTGGACGTCCTCATCACCGGCGCGTTGGTGGCACTGTGGCTGATGCTCCGCGAACCTCTCGTCGCGCTGCTGCCGGGCTCGGTGCAGGGCCGCGTGCACACCTTCCTGCGGGGGCGGCGGCGCGAACCGGGGCGCCCGGTCCCGCGCGAGGCGGCGTGGTTCGTCCTGTCCGCCGTCATCGGGTCGGGAACCCACGTCGTGTGGGACGCCTTCACCCACCACGACCGGTGGGGCACGGAGCTGATCCCCGTCCTCGGCCGCAGCGTCGGTGGCCACCCCGTCTTCCAGCTGGTGCAGTACGGCAGTTCGGCCGTGGCGCTGGTGGTCCTGGCCTGGTTCACGTACACGGGCCTGCGGCACACCGGGCCCGCCCCGGTGCCGGGTTCGGTGCCGGCGCCGGGTTCGGTGCCGGTGCTGGCCCGGGCCGAACGCCGCTGGGCCGGCGCACTCCTGGCGCTGTGCGTCCTGCTCGGCACCGTCCACCGGTGCGCCCGCTGGTACGCCTACTTCGGGCACATCGACACACCGCTCGACATCATCCCGACGGCGTGCTTCGGCGCCGGGGCGGGGCTGGCGGCGGGCCTGGTGCTGTACGGGGTGTGGATGCGGCTGCTGCGGAAGGCCTCGCGGGGCCCGCGGCCGCCGGAGGGGCCCGGTGCGGCGGACACCGCACGGACGACCCGCCCTGCCGGCCGCTGAGGCCGGCAGGGCGCCGGACACACCCTCTAGTGGGCGGCTGTCTCCCAGTCCTTGCCCACGCCGACCGAGACGTCCAGCGGCGCACGGAGCGCGACCGCCGTCGACATCTCCCGGCGCAGGATCTCCTCGACCTGCTTCCGCTCGCCCTTCGCGATCTCCAGGACGATTTCGTCGTGGACCTGGAGCAGCATCCGTGACGTCAGCCGCGCCTCCGCCAGCGCCCGGTCCACCTTGAGCATCGCGACCTTCACGATGTCGGCCGCCGTCCCCTGGATCGGCGCGTTGAGCGCCATCCGCTCAGCGGCCTCGCGCCGCTGACGGTTGTCGCTGTTGAGGTCCGGGAGGTAGCGGCGGCGGCCGAGGATCGTCTCGGTGTACCCGGTGGACCTGGCCTCCTCCACGACCCGGTGGAGGTAGTCGCGAACTCCCCCGAACCGCAGGAAGTAGGTGTCCATCAGCCCGCGCGCCTCGCCGGCGTCGATGTTCAGCTGCTGGGAGAGGCCGAACGCGGAGAGCCCGTAGGCCAGTCCGTAGGACATCGCCTTGATCTTGCGGCGCATCTCCGCGTCGACGGCCGACTTGTCGACGCCGAACACCTGCGAGGCGACCGTCGTGTGCAGGTCCTCCCCGGAGGTGAACGCCTCGATCAGACCGGCGTCCTCGGAGAGGTGGGCCATCACCCGCAGCTCGATCTGGCTGTAGTCGGCCGTCATCAGCGTCTCGAAGCCCTCGCCCACGACGAAGCCCCGGCGGATCGCCCGCCCCTCGTCCGTCCGGACGGGGATGTTCTGCAGATTGGGGTCGGTCGAGGAGAGCCGGCCCGTCGCCGCGACCGTCTGGTTGAACGTGGTGTGGATACGCCCGTCCGCGGCGACGGTCTTGATCAGGCCCTCGACCGTGACCCGCAGCTTCGCCTGCTCCCGGTGGCGCAGCATGATGACCGGCAGCTCGTGCTCGGTCTGCGCGGCCAGCCACGCCAAGGCGTCCGCGTCGGTCGTGTAGCCGGTCTTCGTCTTCTTCGTCTTCGGCAGGGCCAGCTCGCCGAAGAGGACTTCCTGGAGCTGCTTGGGCGAGCCCAGGTTGAACTCGCGGCCCACCGCGGCGTGCGCCTCCTTCACCGCCTGCTGCACCGCACCGGCGAACTGCTGCTCCATGCCCTCCAGATGCGCCCGGTCGGCGGCGATGCCGTGCCGCTCCAGACGGGCCAGCATGATCGACGTGGGCAGCTCCATGTCATGGAGCAGCCCGGTGGCGCCGACCTCCTTCAGGCGTGTCGTGAACGCGTCCCCCAGGTCCAGCACCGCGCGGGCCTGCGCCATCAGCGCGTCGGCCTCCGCGCGGTCGTCCGCGCCGAAGGCCAGCTGCCCGTCGGACGCGGGTGCGGGGGCCAGCTCCCGGCCGAGGTACTCGACCGCCAGCGCGTCCAGGGCGAAGGAACGCCGGCCGGGCTTGACCAGATAGGCGGCGAGCGCCGTGTCCATGGTGATGCCCTCGAGCCGCCACCCCTGCTCGGGAAGGACCCGCAGGACGTTCTTGGCGTTGTGGAGGACCTTCGGCCGCGCGGGGTCCGCGAGCCAGGCCGCCAGGGCCTGCTCGTCGGCCTCGTCGAGCTCGGCCGGATCCAGCCAGGCGGCGGCCCCGTCGGCGGCGGCGAGCGCGACCTCGGTGACCGTGCCGGTGCCCAGCGACCAGGTGTCGACGGTCATCACACCGAGCGGCTGCCCGCCGTGGGCCTCCAGCCACGGGGCGACCTCGCCCGACCCCAGCACCGCACCGTCGAGCTCGATCCCGGCCAGGGGCTCCGGCGGGCCGGCCTCCTCCGCTCCAGGGTCGACGGCGAGCAGCCGCTCGCGCAGGCTCGGGTTACGGATCTCCAGGACGTCGAGCACGCCGGTGACCGCCGTGCGGTCGTACGGGGCGCGCTCCAGCTCGGCCGGGGCCTTGGGCAGCTCCACGTCGCGGACCATCTCGGTCAGCACACGGTTCATCTTCACCGCGTCCAGGTGGTCCCGGAAATTCTGTCCGGCCTTGCCCTTGACCTCGTCGGCCCGCTCGACCAGCTCCGCGAACGAACCGAACTGGTTGATCCACTTCGCCGCCGTCTTCTCACCCACACCCGGGATGCCCGGGAGGTTGTCCGACGGGTCGCCCCGCAGCGCCGCGAAGTCCGGATACTGGGCCGGAGTGAGCCCGTACTTCTCCTCGACCTTCTCCGGGGTGAACCGCGTCAGCTCCGAGACACCCTTCGTCGGGTAGAGCACCGTCACGTTGTCCGTGATCAACTGGAACGAATCCCGGTCACCGGTGACGATCAGCACCTCGAAGCCCGCCGCCTCGGCCTGCGTGGCCAGCGTCGCGATCACGTCGTCCGCCTCGAAGCCGTCCACCGCGAACCGGTCCGCGTGCATCGCGTCCAGCAGCTCGCCGATCAGCTCGACCTGCCCCTTGAACTCGTCGGGGGTCTTGGAGCGGTTCGCCTTGTACTCCGGGAACTCCTGCGCGCGCCACGTCTTGCGGGACACGTCGAACGCGACCGCGAAGTGCGTGGGCGCCTCGTCGCGCAGCGTGTTCGCCAGCATCGACATGAAGCCGTACACGGCATTCGTCGGCTGCCCCGTCGCCGTCGTGAAGTTCTCCGCGGGCAGGGCGAAGAACGCCCGGTACGCGAGGGAGTGCCCGTCCATGAGGAGCAGGCGCGGTCGGTTGTCTGCCGTGTTCTTCGATGCCGTCTCAGCCACGCCCCCGATCCTGCCACGGACCACTGACAATCCGGACCGGCCGCCACCCTGGACCCCTCCCGCCGCGTCCACCGGACCGGCCCCGGGCCTCGCCGCTTCCCGCAGAGCACGCCGGCACGCATGCATGACCGGCACGCATGCATGACCGGCACGCGTGCATGACCGGCACGCGTGCATGACCGGCACGCGTGCATGACAGGATCGAAGGAAAGTGAAGGCGCGGGAAGACGCGACAGGACGCCACCGCACACACGGACGCGCCGCGCGCCCGCACGCAGGGCGCCCGAAGGCTCGAAGGGGAGCACCATGGCCACCAAGCCCCCGACCGGTGACCCGGTCCAGGACGCGCCGCAGATCGACGAGGTCCAGCACTCCGCCGCCGGACTGCCGGCCGTCGCCCACACCCTGCGCGCCGCGCAGCGGCAGATGGGCGTCCGGCGCACCGCGCAGACCCTCCTCAAGGTCAACCAGAAGGACGGCTTCGACTGCCCCGGCTGCGCCTGGCCCGAGGGCGACAAGCGACACACCGCCGAATTCTGCGAGAACGGCGCCAAGGCCGTCGCCGAGGAGGCGACCCTGCGCCGCGTCACCCCCGGCTTCTTCGCCGCCCACCCCGTCGCCGACCTGGCCACCCGCAGCGGCTACTGGCTCGGCCAGCAGGGACGCATCACGCAACCCGTGTACCTGCCCGAGGGCGCCGACCGGTACGAGGCCGTGACCTGGGAGCGCGCCTTCGGGATCATCGCCGAGGAGCTCACCGCCCTCGCCTCCCCCGACGAAGCACTCTTCTACACCTCCGGCCGCACCAGCAACGAGGCCGCCTTCCTCCTCCAGCTCTTCGCGCGGGAGTTCGGCACCAACAACCTGCCCGACTGCTCCAACATGTGCCACGAGTCCTCCGGCTCGGCGCTCACCGAGACCATCGGGATCGGCAAGGGCAGCGTCAGCCTCGAAGACCTCCACCAGGCCGACCTGATCATCGTCGCCGGGCAGAACCCCGGCACCAACCACCCCCGGATGCTCTCCGCCCTCGAACAGGCCAAGTCCGCCGGAGCGAAGATCATCTCGGTGAACCCGCTGCCCGAGGCCGGCCTCGAACGGTTCAAGAACCCCCAGACCGCCCGGGGCATGCTCAAGGGCGCGGCCCTCACCGACCTCTTCCTCCAGATCCGCATCGGCGGCGACCAGGCGCTCTTCCGCCTCCTCAACAAAATGATCATCGAGGCCGACGACGCAGTCGACACCGCCTTCGTCGCCCAACACACCCACGGCTACGAGGAGTTCGCCCGGGCCGCCCGCGACGCCGACGGGGACGAGACCCTCACCGCCACCGGCCTCGACCGCGACGCCATCGAACAGGCGCTCGCCATGATCCTCGCCTCGGAGCGCACCATCGTCTGCTGGGCCATGGGCCTCACCCAGCACAAGCACTCCGTGCCCACCATCCGCGAGGTCGTCAACCTCCTCCTCCTGCGCGGCAACATCGGCAGGCCCGGCGCCGGCGTCTGCCCCGTACGCGGCCACTCCAACGTCCAGGGCGACCGCACCATGGGCATCTTCGAACGCCCCGCCCCCGCCTTCCTCGACGCCCTCGACCAGGAATTCGGCATCACGTCGCCACGCCACCACGGCTACGACGTCGTACGGTCCATCCAGGCGCTGCGCGACGGCGACGCCAAGGTCTTCTTCGCCATGGGCGGCAACTTCGTCGGCGCCACCCCCGACACCGCCGTCACCGAGACGGCCATGCGCCGGGCCCGCCTCACCGTGCACGTCTCCACCAAGCTCAACCGCTCGCACGCCGTCACCGGCACCCGCGCACTGATCCTGCCCACCCTCGGCCGCACCGACAAGGACGTCCAGGCCGGCGGCAAGCAGTTCGTCACCGTCGAGGACTCCATGGGCATGGTCCACTCCTCACGCGGCAACCTCGCCCCCGCCAGCCCCCACCTGCTCTCCGAGCCCGCCATCGTCGCCCGCCTGGCACGCGCCGTCCTCGGACCCGCCTCCACCACTCCCTGGGAGGACTTCGAGGCGGACTACGGCACGATCCGCGACCGCATCTCCCGCGTCGTACCCGGCTTCGAGGACTTCAACGCCCGCGTCGCACGGCCCGGCGGCTTCACCCTCCCGCACGCCCCCCGGGACGAACGCCGCTTCCCCACCGCCACCGGCAAGGCCAACTTCACCGCCGCACCCGTCGAGTACCCCGCACTCCCCGCAGGCCGGCTGCTGCTCCAGACCCTGCGCTCCCACGACCAGTACAACACCACGATCTACGGCCTCGACGACCGCTACCGCGGCATCAAGGGCGGCCGCCGCATCGTCATGGTGAACCCCGAGGACGCCCTCGCCCTCGGACTCGCCGACGGCTCCTACACCGACCTCGTCAGCGAATGGAAGGACGGCGTCGAACGCCGGGCCCCCGGCTTCCGCGTCGTCCACTACCCCACCGCCCGGGGCTGCGCCGCCGCGTACTACCCGGAGACCAACGTCCTGGTCCCCCTCGGCTCCACCGCGGACACCAGCAACACCCCGGCCAGCAAGTCGGTCGTCGTCCGCTTCGAGACCCCCTGAGCCCTAAGCTCACGCTCAGCCGTCTGATAAGAACAGTGCACACAGCAACGAACGACCGCACAGGATCGGAGCCGGACCCCATGGGCGAGCACACCGCACCCACGTTCCCCCAGGAGATCATCGACGAGTACGCGGCACTCGGCGTCGACCTCCCGGCACTCTTCTCCGCCGGACACCTCGGCGAGCGCATGGGCGTCACCATCATCGAGGCCTCCGCCGAGCGCGTCGTGGGCACCATGCCCGTCGAGGGCAACACCCAGCCCTACGGACTGCTCCACGGCGGCGCCTCGGCCGTCCTCGCCGAGACCCTCGGCTCCATCGGCTCCATGCTCCACGGCGGGGCCACCAAGCTCGCCGTCGGCGTCGACCTGAACTGCACCCACCACCGCGGCGCCCGCAGCGGCCTCGTCACCGGCACCGCGACCCCCGTCCACCGCGGCCGCTCCACCGCCACCTACGAGATCGTCATCACGGACGAGCACGACAAGCGGGTCTGCACCGCCCGCCTCACCTGCCTGCTCCGCGACGCCGCAGGCCCCGCCGGAGGCTGACCACCCCGCCCAACACCCCACTGCCCGGCCGGAAAGCACACCGCATTCCGGACCGGGCAGACCCATATCCGAGACCGCTCACAGAAGTTGACGGACACGCACGGTCAACACCCTTGACCGCCACTCACGTTCCATGACCCACTTCAACAGCGACGCCACTCCGCGACGAACCAAACACTTCGCACGGATGTAACACTGCGTAACACGTGTGCAATACACACAAAACACCGCGCGCCACGGCCCCCGCACCCGACCGGCCACCCCCCTCGCCCGTTGCGCCCCGATTCGCGCGTCAGCACCATGATCACCCCAAGCCCCTTAGCAGAGCTGCGGGTTCTCACCATGCGGTCACTTCACCGTCCGGGCAAAAGCCGCGCACCTCCACACTGCGACCAACAAGCCTTCCCCACGGCATAACAAGACAGTCACATCATCACCGGACCCATCCCGCACCCCCCCACCTGCCCATAGAGTCACGGCCAGTCACCGCGCCGCCGGGCGCGTCTGCTGCACGGCCCTGTATCGACCAGTACGGCCCGGCGATCGTCACGGCACCTCAGCAGAGGAGGCCGCGCCAGGGAAAGGACCTTTCGTGCGTAACCGCTCCTTGATCATTCTCACCTCGGTGTTGACCACCGGAGCCCTCACCCTCACCGCCTGCGGTTCGCGCGACGATGACAAGGGCAGCAGCGACGGCGGGAACACCACCGTCGTGATCGGTGTCGACGCTCCCTTGACCGGCGACCTCTCCGCGCTCGGACTCGGCATCAAGAACTCCGCCGACCTTGCCGTGAAGACCGCCAACAAGGAAAAGACCGTCGACGGCGTCACCTTCAAACTCGTGGCGAAGGACGACCAGGCCCAGCCCTCCGTCGGCCAGGCCAACGCCCAGTCGTTCATCAACGACAAGGAAGTTCTCGGCGTCGTCGGCCCCCTGAACTCCAGCGTCGCGCAGTCGATGCAGAAGCCCTTCAACGACGCCAAGCTGGTCCAGGTCTCCCCGGCCAACACCGGCACCGAGCTGACCCAGGGCGACGACTGGAAGAGCGGCACGAAGGCCCGCCCGTTCGCGACGTACTTCCGCACCGCCACCACCGACGCCATCCAGGGCGCCTTCGCCGCGACCTACCTCTTCGAAACGGCGAAGGTCAAGGACATCTACCTGATCGACGACCAGAAGACCTACGGCGCCGGCCTCGCCGCCTCCTTCAAGGAGACCTTCACCAAGCTCGGCGGCAAGATCGTGGGCACCGACCACGTGAACCCCGAGGAGCGCGACTTCAACGCCGTCGCCACCAAGGTCAAGAAGTCGGGCGCCAAGGCCGTCTACTACGGCGGCGAGTACCCCGCCGCCGGTCCCCTGAGCCAGCAGATCAAGGACGCCGGCGCCAACATCCCGCTCATGGGCGGCGACGGCATCTACAGCGCCGACTTCATCAAGCTGAACAAGAAGGCCGAGGGCGACCTCGCCACCTCCGTCGGCGCTCCGACCGAGAAGCTCGACACCGCCAAGAAGTTCATCGCCGACTACAAGACCGCCGGCTACAAGGAGGCCTTCGAGGCCTACGGCGGCGGCACCTACGACGCCACCTGGTCCATCATCCAGGCCGTGAAGATCGCCCACGAGAAGAACGACAACAAGGTCCCCAGCCGTGAGCAGGTCCTCGAGGCCATGGCCGAGGTCAAGTTCACCGGCGTGAGCGGGGACGTCTCCTTCGACGAGTACGGCGACACCACCAACACGATGATGACCGCCTACCAGGTCGAGAGCGGCGCCTGGAAGGACAAGAAGTCCGAGGCCGTCAAGCCGTAACCCGGTCGTCCTCCCGGCACCACAGCATTACCCCTGACCGCGCGGGAGCGCTACCAGCGCTCCCGCGCGGCGCCATATCCGAACCACTCCACGGAGGCCTTGCGGTGAACGAACTGCCGCAGCAGCTTGCCAACGGACTCATCCTCGGCGCGATGTACGGTCTCATCGCGATCGGCTACACGATGGTCTACGGCATCGTCCAGCTCATCAACTTCGCCCACGGCGAGATATTCATGATCGGAGGCTTCGGGGCGTTCACGATCACGCTGTGGATGCCCTCCAGCACCCCCCTGCTGGCCCTGATCCCCATGATGCTGGTGTTCGGCATCTTCTGCTCGGTCACCGTAGGCGTCGCGGCGGAACGGTTCGCCTACCGTCCCCTACGCGGCGCACCTCGCCTGGCACCCCTGATCACCGCGATCGGCCTCTCCCTCTTCCTGCAGCAACTCGTCTGGTGGAAATACCCGGACGCCAAGAAGGACATCACCTTCCCGCAGTTCTCCGGTGACGCCATCGCTTTCCTCGGCGCCAACATCAACCGCAACGACCTGTTCATCCTGATCGCCGCGCCCCTGTGCATGATCGCCCTCGGCTGGTTCGTCAACAAGACGCGCTCCGGCCGCGGCATGCAGGCCACAGCCCAGGACCCCGACACCGCCAAGCTCATGGGCATCAACACCGACCGCATCATCGTCATGGCCTTCGCCATCGGTGCCACGTTCGCTGCCGTGGCGGCCATCGGATACGCCCTGCACTTCGGCCAGATCGGCTTCAAGATGGGCTTCCTGATGGGCCTCAAGGCCTTCACCGCAGCCGTACTCGGCGGCATCGGCAACATCTACGGAGCCATGCTCGGCGGCATCGTCCTCGGCCTCGCCGAAGCCCTCTCCACCGGCTACATCGGCCAGATCCCGGGCCTCGAACAATTCGGCGCGCAGACCTGGGCCAACGTGTGGGCCTTCGCCCTGCTGATCCTCTTCCTGCTGTTCAGGCCACAGGGCATGCTCGGCGAACGCGTCGCGGACAGGGCGTGATCCCCATGACGACCACCGCCAAGAACCCCAACCCCCCCGTCCTCCCGCTCCCCGCCGGCGCCGCCCGCATCGGCGTCCTGGCCGGAGCCGTCCTGGTCATCACCGGCACGATGATGCCCTGGACCTGGACCAGCGCCTACCCCGGCGACCTCACGGTGTACGGGTACCCCGCCGAACTCCAGGTCGTCACCCTCGTAGGAGCCCTGCTCACCGCCCTGTTCACCCTCTCCGGCTACGGCCTCAGAGGCCTGAAATGGCTCACACCGGCCGCGAAGAACGCGCCCGTGCGGCTGATCGCCCTCGGCACCGTCGGCACCGTCGGCTACGCCATGGGCTCCATCGCCGCCGAACTCGGCGGAGTCGTCAACCTCGAACCCGGCGCCTGGATCTCCGGCATCGGAGGCCTCATCGCCCTCGTCGCCGCCCTGGGCCTGCCCACCGAGGTCGCCGACGAACACCCCGACCCCACGCTCTGGCAGCGCCTGCGCACCGCGACCAAGGCCCCCGAGGCCAAGCGGAGCGCCAAGGAACTCCCGGCCTGGGTCGAGATCATCGTGATCGCCGTCTCCTTCGCGATCGGCCTCTACGTCTTCGCGTACGGCATCGCCGCCGAGGCCGAACTCTTCATCGGCACCCTCATCGCCACCTGCTTCGGCGCCGCGGCCATCTCCAAGTCCGGGCTCCTCGCCCGGCTCAACCACCTCACGGCCAAGCACCGCAACGTCACGATGGCCTCGGCCATCGTCGCCGCCGCCTGCTTCCCGTTCACCCAGACCGACGACACCTACGCCCTCATCGGGGCCAACATCCTCATCTTCACCACCGTCGCCCTCGGCCTGAACATCGTCGTCGGCCTCGCGGGCCTGCTCGACCTCGGCTACGTCGCCTTCCTCGGCGTCGGCGCCTACGCCGCGGCCCTCGTCTCCGGCGCCCCCACCTCCAGCATCGGCGTGCAGTTCCCGTTCTGGGCCGCCGTCCTCACCGGAGCCGGTGCCTCACTGATCTTCGGCGTCCTCATCGGCGCCCCGACCCTGCGGCTGCGCGGCGACTACCTCGCCATCGTGACCCTCGGGTTCGGCGAGATCTTCCGCATCACGATGCTCAACCTGAACGGCAACACCGGCCCGGACGTCACCAACGGCTCGAACGGCATCCCGAACATCCCCGACCTCGAGTTCTTCGGGTTCAACTTCGGCGAGTCGCACGACCTCGGCGGGTTCACCCTCGGCCGGCCCAGCAACTACTTCTTCCTCATGCTGCTGGTCCTGGTCTTCGTCGTCCTCGTCTTCCAGCGCTCCGGCAACTCCCGCATCGGCCGCGCCTGGGTCGCCATCCGCGAGGACGAGACCGCCGCCACCGCCATGGGCATCAACGGCTTCCGCGTGAAGCTGATCGCCTTCGCCCTGGGTGCCACCCTCGCCGGCGTCGCCGGCACCGTCCAGGCGCACCTGCAGTCCACGGTCACCCCCGAGCAGTACCAGTTCGCCAACACCGTGCCGCCCAACTCGGCCTTCCTGCTCGCCGCCGTCATCCTCGGCGGCATGGGCACCATCAGCGGACCCCTCATCGGCGCCGCCCTGCTCTACCTCATCCCCAAGAAGCTCGAGTTCCTCGAAGAACTCCAGCTGCTCCTCTTCGGTCTCGCGCTCGTCCTGCTCATGCGCTTCCGCCCCGAGGGCCTCGTCGCGAACAAGCGGGCCAAGCTCCAGTTCCACGAGACCGACCAACTCGACGTACCCGAGCAACGGCTCCCCGAGAACACCGTCGGCGCCACGAAGGCGGGGGCGTAACCACCATGACCACCACCGCATCCACCACGGTCCTCGACGCCACCGACGTCACCATGCGCTTCGGCGGCCTCACCGCCGTGCGCTCCGTGTCCCTCACCGTCAACAGCGGCGAGATCGTCGGCCTCATCGGCCCCAACGGCGCCGGCAAGACCACCTTCTTCAACTGCCTCACCGGCCTCTACGTCCCCACCGAGGGCAAGGTCAGCTACAAAGGCACCGTCCTGCCGCCCAAGCCCCACCTCGTCACCCAGGCAGGCATCGCCCGCACCTTCCAGAACATCCGGCTCTTCGCCAACATGACCGTCCTGGAGAACGTCCTCGTCGGACGCCACACCAGGACCAAGGAAGGGCTCTGGTCCGCCCTCGTGCGCGGCCCCGGCTTCAAGAAGGCCGAAGCCGCCTCGCACGCGCGCGCCATGGAACTCCTGGAGTTCATCGGCCTGGCCCACAAGGCCGACCACCTCGCGCGCAACCTCCCCTACGGCGAGCAGCGCAAGCTGGAAATCGCCCGCGCCCTCGCCAGCGAACCCGGCCTCCTGCTCCTCGACGAGCCCACCGCCGGCATGAACCCGCAGGAAACCCGCGTCACCGAAGAGCTCATCTTCGCCATCCGCGACCAGGGCACCGCCGTACTCGTCATCGAGCACGACATGCGGTTCATCTTCAACCTCTGCGACCGCGTCGCCTGCCTCGTCCAGGGCGAGAAGCTCGTCGAGGGCGCCCCCTCCGTCGTCCAGGGCGACGAACGCGTCATCGCCGCCTACCTCGGCACCCCCTTCGAAGGAGCCCCCGGCGCCGAGGAGGCCGCCGAGGTCGCAGCCGCCGAAGCCACAGCAGCGGGCACGAACGCCGGCACCGGCAAGACGGACACCCCGACCACCACCGCCACCGAGGAGGAGGACACCCGATGACCGCACTGCTCGAGGTCGAAGACCTCCGCGTCGCCTACGGCAAGATCGAAGCCGTCAAGGGCATCTCCTTCACCGTCGAGGCCGGCCAGGTCGTCACCCTCATCGGCACCAACGGTGCGGGCAAGACCACCACCCTGCGCACCCTCTCCGGACTCCTCAAGCCCTCCGGCGGCCGCATCCTCTTCGAGGGCAAGCCACTGACCGGCATCCCGGCACACAAGATCGTCTCCCTGGGCATCGCCCACTCCCCCGAGGGACGCCACGTCTTCCCCCGGCTGACGATCGCCGAGAACCTCCTCCTCGGCGCCTACCTCCGCAACGACAAGGCCGGCATCGAAAAGGACGTCCAACGCGCCTACGACCTCTTCCCCATCCTCGGGGAACGCCGCAAGCAGGCCGCCGGAACGCTCTCCGGAGGCGAACAGCAGATGCTCGCCATGGGACGCGCCCTCATGTCCCAGCCCAAACTGCTCATGCTCGACGAGCCCTCCATGGGCCTCTCACCGATCATGATGCAGAAGATCATGGAGACCATCGTCGAGCTCAAGGCGTCGGGCACCACGATCCTGCTCGTCGAGCAGAACGCCCAGGCGGCCCTCTCCCTCGCGGACCAGGGCCACGTCATGGAGGTCGGCAAGGTCGTCCTCTCCGGCACCGGTGCCGACCTGCTCCACGACGAGTCGGTCCGCAAGGCCTACCTCGGCGAGGACTGAGCAGCACCCGCGCACAACGAGAAGGGCCCGCTCCCGGAAACGTCCCGGGAGCGGGCCCTTCTCCTGTACGGCTCCGCGGCTGCCTACTCGGCGGCCTTCTTCTTCTCGTCGGCGTCCTCGATCAGCGCCTCGGCCAGCTGCTGCATCGACATCCGCCGGTCCATCGACGTCTTCTGGATCCAGCGGAACGCGGCCGGCTCCGAGAGCCCGTAGTCCGTCTGCAGGATGCTCTTCGCCCGGTCCACCAGCTTCCGGGTCTCCAGCCGCTGCGACAGGTCCGCGATCTCGCTCTCCAGCGCCTTCAGCTCCGCGAACCGGGACACGGCCATCTCGATGGCCGGAACCACGTCGCTCTTGCTGAACGGCTTCACCAGATACGCCATCGCCCCGGCGTCCCGGGCCCGCTCGACCAGATCCCGCTGCGAGAACGCCGTCAGCATCAGAACCGGGGCGATGGACTCCTCGGTGATCTTCTCGGCGGCGGAGATGCCGTCCAGGACGGGCATCTTCACATCGAGGATCACGAGGTCGGGACGGTGCTCCCGGGCCAGCTCGACGGCCTGCTGCCCGTCACCGGCCTCACCGACGACCGAGTAGCCCTCCTCCTCCAGCATCTCCTTGAGGTCGAGACGGATCAGGGCCTCGTCCTCGGCGATGACGACGCGGGTCGTCAGCGGCGGGACGTGCGACTTGTCGTCGTCGACGGCGTCTACGGGCTGGGGCGACTCGGGGGTGGTCACGGGGCTCCTTGATTCAGGGCAGGTGCTGCTGCGAAGCAGCCTACCTACCTGCCACACCCGGCGGACACCGGGTAGACTGCTGATCGATCACCAAGCCGGGTTGGCGCAATTGGCTGACGCGGAGGTCTCAAACACCTCTGTCCGCAAGGACATGTGGGTTCGAATCCCATACCCGGCACACACGCAAAGCGGATGCTCACGTTCTCGTGAATATCCGCTTTCTGCGATCCGGAGATCGGCATCGACGTGCAGGCTGGTCACGTGAGATTTCACGGCTCAGAAACACGCCAGAAAGCGGTATCCCTGCTCCGGTCCGGCACGAAGGGCGCGGACGTTGCACGACAACTAAATGTGCCTCGCGGCACTGTCTCCTACTGGCTGCACATGGATCGGGCCAAGCACGGCGAGTGTCCAGGCCCACATGCCCCCACCTGCCATCGGTGCGACAGCGTCGAGCTGGACACCAGCGCTTATGCGTACCTCTTGGGGCTCTATCTGGGAGATGGCCATATCAGCCAGCACTCACAGCATCGAGTGCCGAACCTCATGATCACACTGGATGATTCCTGGCCCGGGATTCAGGATGAGGCCGAGACGGCGATGCGCCAGGTATTTCCCGACAACGCAACCTGCCGGGTGCGTAAACCCGGCTGCCACAACATCAAGGTCTATTCGGCACACCTCCCCTGCATGTTCCCCCAGCACGGCCCTGGACGGAAGCATGAACGTCCGATCGCATTGGAATCCTGGCAACAGGAAATCATCGAAGCGGATCCCTGGCCGCTCATCCGCGGCCTGGTCCACTCCGACGGCTGCCGTATCACCAACTGGACAACCAGACTCGTCGGCGGCGAGCGCAAACGTTACGAATACCCCCGCTACTGGTTCACCAACGTCTCCGACGACATCCGCCGGCTCTACACCGACACCCTGGACAAGCTCGGTATCGAGTGGACGCACTGCACCCGCGCGGGCAAGGAGTACAACATCTCCGTAGCCCGACGGGCGTCCGTCGCCCTCATGGACGCTCACGTCGGGCCGAAGTACTGACGACCGTTACTTCGGGCTGTCGTCCTCGCCGATGTGGTGCACCCGTACCAGGTTCGTGGAGCCCGCGACCCCGGGCGGGGAGCCTGCCGTGATGACCACGATGTCGCCCTTCTGGCAGCGGCCGATCCGCAGGAGTTCCTCGTCCACCTGCGCCACCATCGCGTCCGTGGATTCCACGTGCGGTCCCAGGAACGTCTCGACGCCCCACGTGAGGTTCAGCTGCGCGCGGGTGGCCGTGTCCGGGGTGAAGGCCAGGAGCGGGATCGGGGAGCGGTAGCGGGAGAGGCGCTTGACGGTGTCGCCGCTCTGGGTGAAGGCCACCAGGAACTTGGCGCCGAGGAAGTCGCCCATCTCCGCTGCCGCGCGGGCGACCGCGCCGCCCTGGGTGCGGGGCTTGTTGCGGTCGGTGAGGGGCGGGAGGCCCTTGGCGAGGATGTCCTCCTCGGCGGCTTCGACGATGCGGGCCATGGTGCGGACGGTCTCGACGGGGTACTTGCCGACGCTGGTCTCGCCGGAGAGCATCACGGCGTCGGTGCCGTCGATGACGGCGTTGGCGACGTCGGAGGCCTCGGCGCGGGTGGGGCGGGAGTTGTCGATCATCGAGTCGAGCATCTGGGTGGCGACGATGACCGGCTTGGCGTTGCGCTTGGCCAGCTTGATGGCGCGCTTCTGGACGATCGGGACCTGTTCCAGGGGCATTTCGACGCCGAGGTCGCCGCGGGCGACCATGATGCCGTCGAAGGCGGCGACGATGTCGTCGATGTTCTCGACGGCCTGGGGCTTCTCGACCTTGGCGATGACGGGGAGGCGGCGGTCCTCCTCGTCCATGACGCGGTGGACGTCGTCGATGTCGCGTCCGCTGCGTACGAAGGAGAGGGCGATGACGTCGGCGCCGGTGCGGAGGGCCCAGCGGAGGTCGTCGATGTCCTTCTCGGAGAGGGCGGGAACGGAGACGGCGACGCCGGGGAGGTTGAGTCCCTTGTGGTCGGAGACCATGCCGCCTTCGATGACGGTGGTGTGGACGCGGGGTCCGTCGACTCCGGTGACTTCGAGGGTGACGCGGCCGTCGTCGATGAGGATGCGTTCACCGGCGGTGACGTCGGCTGCGAGTCCGTCGTAGGTGGTGCCGCAGGTGGTGCGGTCGCCTTCCATGGGTTCGACGGTGATGGTGAAGTCGTCGCCGCGTTCAAGGAGTACGGGGCCTTCGGCGAATCGGCCGAGGCGGATCTTCGGGCCTTGAAGGTCGGCGAGGATTCCTACACTGCGGCCGGTTTCCTCGGATGCCTTGCGGACGCGGTGGTAGCGCTCTTCGTGTTCGGCATAGGTGCCGTGGCTCAGGTTGAGGCGGGCGATGTCCATTCCCGCTTCGACGAGTGCCTTGATCTGCTCGTACGTGTCGGTTGCGGGTCCCAGGGTACAAACGATTTTCGCTCGGCGCATGGTTCGAGCCTAGACCTTACCTGCGGGTAGGTAATTGTCTCCGCATGACTGACCAACAGTCTTTGGGTGAAGGGTTATTGACAACTGTTGAATTGTGCGGCGGCGCGCTCCGATGAGCGTGCGCCGGGTCGATCCGGCGAGGGGTGTGGGGGCGCCGGTCACCAGATCGAAACCTGCGCGGGGTGTTGCGGGTGGGGTCGGGCGGGTCAGAATCTACGCGCGTTGTTCGCTCGAACGAGGAGTCAAGGATGCCGTTGAACCGTAGGACGTTTCTGGGCCGTTCGGCTGTGGCCGGTGCGGGTGTGGCGCTGGCGGGAGGCGTCGGGGCGGGGCCGGCGGCGGCCTCGGAGTCGAAGGGCCACGGTCACGGGCGTCCGCCGAAGCGGTACTCGTTCACGGTGATGGGGACGACGGACCTGCACGGGAACGTCTTCAACTGGGACTACTTCACGGACGGAGAGTTCGACGACAAGGCGCACAACGATGTCGGCCTGGCGAAGATCTCGACGCTGGTGAACCAGATCCGGGAGGACCGCGGCCGCCGGAACACGCTGCTGATCGACGCGGGTGACACGATCCAGGGCACGCAGTTGTCGTACTACTACGCGAAGATCGATCCGATCACGGCGAAGCGCGGTCCGGTGCATCCCATGGCGCAGGCGATGAACAAGATCGGTTACGACGCCGCCGCGCTCGGCAATCACGAGTTCAATTACGGTATTCCGGTGCTGCGGAAGTTCGAGGAGCAGTGTGACTTTCCGCTGCTCGGGGCGAATGCGCTGGACGCGAAGACTCTGCGGCCGGCGTTCGCTCCGTATGTGATCAAGCGGATGCGGACACCGCACGGCCGCGATGTGCGGGTGGCGGTGCTGGGGTTGACGAATCCCGGGATCGCGATCTGGGACAAGGCGAACGTGGGCGGGAAGATGGTGTTCCCGGGCCTTGAGGAGCAGGCGGCGAAGTGGGTGCCGAAGCTTCGTTCGATGGGTGCGGATGTGGTGATCGTGTCGGCGCACTCGGGTTCGTCGGGTACGTCGTCGTACGGGGACCAGTTGCCGTACGTGGAGAACGCGGCGGGTCTGGTGGCGGAGCAGGTGCCGGGGATCGACGCGATCCTGGTGGGTCACGCGCACTCGGAGATCCCTGAGTACTTCGTGACGAACAAGGAGACGGGGAAGCGGGTCGTCCTGTCGGAGCCGTTGAAGTGGGGGCAGCGGCTGACGCTGTTCGACTTCGACCTGGTGTGGGAGAAGGGCCGCTGGGCGGTCGAGAAGGTCGGCGCCTCCGTGCTGAACTCGAACACGGTGGAGGAGGACCCGCGGATCACGTCGATGCTCGGTGACGAGCACACCAGGGTGGTGGCGTACGTGAACCAGGTGATCGGTACGTCGGTGGCGGCGATGTCGACGGTGGACGCGCCGTGGAAGGACGAGCCGGTCATCGATCTGATCAACGTGGTGCAGGCGGAGACGGTGAAGGGGGCGCTTGCGGGTGGGGAGTACGCGGCGCTGCCGGTGCTGTCGCAGGCGGCGTGCTTCTCGCGTACGGCGGCGATTCCTGCGGGTGAGGTGACGATCAAGGATGCTGCGGGGCTGTATCCGTTCGAGAACACGTTGGAGGCGCGGCTTCTGACGGGTGCGCAGTTGAAGGACTATCTGGAGTATTCGGCGAAGTACTACGTGCAGACGGCCGCGGGTGCGCCGGTGGACACGGCGAAGTTGACGAACGCGGAGAACATCCCGGATTACAACTATGACGTGGTGTCGGGGGTGTCGTACGACATCGATATCGCGAAGCCGGTGGGTTCGCGGATCGTGGGGTTGTCGTTCGAGGGGGCGCCGGTGGATCCGGCGGCGCGGTTCGTGTTCGCGGTGAACAATTACCGGGCGAGTGGCGGGGGTAATTTCCCGCATGTGCCGGGTGCGAAGCAGTTGTGGGCGAATTCGGACGAGATCCGGAACACGATCATCGGGTGGGTGCAGGCGAAGGGTTCGGTGGATCCGGCGGAGTTCGCGTCGGTGGACTGGCGGCTGACGCGGGACGGTGTGCCGGTGTTCTGACCGGTTCCCGGCCCGCTGTGCTGTCGGCCGGTGCGGGGCGGCCGTTCTCCTTCGGGAGGGCGGCCGCTTTCGTGTTCCCGGCGGGTGGAGGGGGTTCAGACGGTTGCCAGGATCGCGCTGAGCGCGAGCAGGGCGAGTCCTCCGGTGGTGATGACGATTCCGAGGTATCTGAAGAATGACGGGCTGATGCCGTCGGTTTGGGTGAGTCCGAGGTTGCCGGTCTGTTGTGCCTTGATGTCCAGGGCTGCGCGTCTGCGTGTGAGCGTGGTGTCTATGGCGCCACGGATGTCGAGCGCCCATCTTCCTCCGTAGCAGACGGCTGCGATTCCCAGCACGGCGAGGAACACCAGGACTCCGGTGGGGGTGGAGTCGGCTGTGGGTGCGGGTGATGCGGTGATGATCATGGTGCGCATCATGGCACCTGGTGGCCGGTGGTCGGCAGGTCCCCCGGGGGTGCTGGGGGCACGGCTGTGTCCGGGCTGCCGCCGCTGGTGGCGGCAGCGGTCTGCGGGTGGTGGGTTTCAGCCGTGGGGCCGGGTCCTTGGCCGAAAGTCGCGCTTGTCCTGGAGTGCGGTCCAGCATCTAGCGTCTCGGCCATGACGACACCTCAGCGCACAATCGGTTCGGGTTTCGGTGCCCGGAGCACGGTGGACGATGTCCTGAGCGGGATCGATCTGTCCGGTAGGACGGCGATCGTGACGGGTGGTTACTCGGGGCTCGGTCTGGAGACGACGCGTGCTCTGGCGGGTGCCGGGGCTCGGGTCGTGGTTCCGGCGCGGCGGCGGTCGGTCGCCGAGGAGGCGGTCGGGGGCATCGAGGGCGTCGAGACCGACGATATGGACCTGTCCGACCTCGAGAGCGTCCGGGGTTTCGCCGAGCGATTCCTGGCCTCGGGCCGCACGGTCGACATGGTGATCGACAGCGCGGGGATCATGGCGTGCCCGGAGACGAGGGTCGGTCCGGGCTGGGAGGCGCAGTTCGCGACGAATCACCTCGGCCACTTCGCCTTGGTCAACCGGCTGTGGCCGGCGATCGTGCGAGGTGGCGCGCGGGTGGTCGCTGTGTCCTCCGGTGCTCACGGTGCCGGTATGCGGTGGGACGACGTGCAGTTCGAGCGCGGCTACGACAGGTGGCAGGCGTACGGGCAGGCGAAGGCGGCGAACGTGCTGTTCGCGGTGCAGCTCGATGTGCTCGGCCGTGATGCGGGGGTCAGGGCGTTCGCGGTGCATCCGGGCAGTATCCTCACGCCGCTGCAGCGGCATCTCGCGAAGGCGGACATGGTCGGCGCCGGGTGGATCGACGAGGGCGGCAACCTGGCCGATCCGACGTTCAAGACGCCCGGGCAGGGTGCGGCGACGCAGGTGTGGGCGGCGGTCTCCCCTCAGTTGGTGGGGATGGGTGGCGTGTACTGCGAGGACTGCGACGTTGCTGAGCCTGCGGTCGAGGGTGTGGAGGGTGGAGTGCACTCGCATGCGACGGACCTCGGGGAGGCCGCGCGTCTGTGGGCGTTGTCGGCCGGGCTGACGGGTGTCGATGCTTTCGCGGCGGTGTCCCGGTAGGCCGGCGGTTCGCGCGGTGCTGTGCGCGGCGCTGGGCCGCGGGTACGGCGTCGGCTTCGGCGTTCCGGGGGATCGTGGGTGTCTGTGTGGAGCGTGTGCGGCGGGACGGCCCGTCGTCCGTGCGGGCCCTGCCGGGTCCCTCCGCGTACGGGGGCTGGAGGGCGGGAGCCTGTCCGGGCGATCTTGGGCTCCCGCTGCGGGAGCCTGTCCGGGCGATCTTGGGCTCCCGCCGCGCGGCCGCCGGGCCGGCCTCTGTGGGTCTGCCCGGGATGACGGCTCAGGAGTGACAGAGCAGGTCGAGGACGACGGCCTCGGCGTCGAGGCCGTCGAGATAGCGGTTGGCTTGTTCCCAGTGGCCGTCTGTGTCCGCGTCCATCCACGTGCCATCGAGGGTGACCAGGGCGAAGCCGGGCACGGCGCACCGGACCGACCACAGCCGTGCTTCCTCGTGTTCCTGCCCGAAGTACGCGATCGGGTCATTGAGCAGGAACGACGTGTCGAAGTGGGGGTCTCCGGCGATCGCCCGCCGGGCCACGTCCTGCACCAGCGGCTGGGCCAGATGTTCCTCCCTGGCGTCTGCCAGGGAGTACCTTTCGGGGTCGGCTTCGTGGCGAGCGAGGAAGTCTGTGAGCGGGTGGGCCGGCGGGTGTTCTGCGGTCAGCTCGGTCCAGGCGGCGAGCAGGGCGTCATGTGTGCGCGCCGCTCGTTTCCGCATGCCGTCGAAGTCGAGCAGGCCCCGAGGTCCGCCGTAGCATTCCAGTGGCCCGAGGGCGTCGAGCTTGGCCTTCCTGCGAGGCACGGTTGAGGCCGTGACGAGCCTGCGGTCGCCGTCGTGCGGGGGCAACACGAGGTAGGCGTTGCCCGCGCTGGAGTGGATGGCCCACCGGTCCCAGTGGCCGGCCGGATTCCATTCCTCGGTGAGGTTGGCGTCGTAGGGCGCCATGAGGGCAGCTATGGCTTGGGGAACCTTGCGGGGCGAGGTCGGCGGCAGGCACACAGTGGCGAAGAACTTGGTCATGCCCGGGAGCGTAAGCCCTGGGTTTTGTCCGCCCATGTGACTGTCACGTCGGCAGATCGTCATCTCGGCCGTGGGGCGGGACGATCTGACAGCTGCGGAGTGGGGCGGCTGTGGCCGTTCCTGCCAGTGGTCGCCGGCCGGTGCGGTGGGTGGCGGGATCATCGGCAGGTGATCGACGGGATCCTGCACCGGGTGCGGACCGGCATTCACCGGCGTGACCTGCCGGAACGGTTCGGGCCGTGGAAGACGGTCTATGGGCGGTACCGGCTGTGGTCGGCCGACGGTACCTGGGAGCGGCTACTCCAGCAGGTCCGGGCCGAAGTGGATGCCGTCGGTGAGATCGGCTGGGACATCGGGGTGGATTCCACGGTGGTGCGCGCTCGTCAGTACGCGGCGGGAGCCCGTACCGGCCCGCCGCCCGCGCGATCCCGGCGGGAGGGTTGCCTCGCTCCGGGTGAGAGGTTCGGTTGTCGCGAGGGGGTCGTCGATGACGGGAACCTCTTGGTCCCGGGCTGGCGTTTCGCAGCGCGTGCCTGGTCTCTGTGCGGCTCTGCGGTTTGGGTGCCTTCGGCGGCCGTTGTTTCCTTCGGGTGGGGGTGGCCGCCTCGTCATGTCAGTGGCCCTGCACGAGGGAGGTGAGCGGGCTGCCTTGTCCGGGGACGGCGGGGGTGGTGCGGGGAGTGAGGCCGAAGGTGGTGAAGGCGGTGCGCTCCGGGAGGGGGTAGGGGTTGGTGCCGGTGAGGTGGTTGAGGATCGTGGCGCTGCGCCAGGCGGCGAGTCCGAGGTCGGGGGCGCCGACTCCGTGGGTGTGGCGTTCGGCGTTCTGGACGTAGATGTTGCCGGTGAGGGCGGGGTCGAGGTCGAGGCGGAAGTCGCTGTGGATGCGGGGGCGTCCTCGGGTGTCGCGGCGGATGTGGGGGGCGATGCCGGTGAGGAGGGTGTCGAGGGGGCGTTCGCGGTAGCCGGTGGCGAGGACGACTGCGTCGGTGGTGAGGCGGCTGCGGGTGGCCTGCTGGGTGTGTTCGAGGTGGAGTTCGATGCGGTTGCCGTTGCCGGAGAGGCGGCCTGCGGTGCGGACGCCGACGCCGGGGGTGAGGGTGGCGTCGGGCCAGCCTCCGTGGAGGGTGCGGCGGTAGAGCTCGTCGTGGATGGCGGAGATGGTGTCGGTGTCGATGCCTTTGTGGAGTTGCCACTGCTGGGGGACGAGGGTGTCGCGTACGTGTTCGGGGAGTGCGTGGAAGTAGTGGGTGTAGTCGGGGGTGAAGTGTTCGAGCCCGAGCTTCGAGTACTCCATGGGTGCGAAGGCCTGGGTGCGGGCGAGCCAGTGGATCCTTTCGATGCCGAGGGGGCGGGCGCGGAGGAGGTCGAGGAAGATCTCGGCGCCGGACTGGCCGGAGCCGATGACGGTGATGTGGTCGGCTTTCAGGAGTTCTTCGCGGTGGTGGAGGTAGTCGGCGGAGTGGATGACGGGGATTTGGGGGGCTTCGGCGAGGGGGCGGAGGGGTTCGGGGATGAAGGGTGCTGTGCCGACGCCGAGGGCGATGTGGCGGGTGTGGGTGCGGCCGGGTGTCTGGGCTTCGCCTTCGGGGCCGAGGTGGGTGAAGTCGACTTCGAAGTGGGAGAGGTCGGCGTTCCAGGTGATGGTGTCGACCTGGTGGTTGAAGTGGATGGTGGGGAGCTGTTCGCTGACCCAGCGGCAGTAGGCGTCGTATTCGGCGCGGTGGATGTGGAATTGCTCGGCGAAGTAGAAGGGGTAGAGGCGGTCGCGGGTGCGGAGGTAGTTGAGGAAGGTCCAGGGGCTGGTGGGGTCGGCGAGGGTGGTGAGGTCGGCGAGAAAGGGGACTTGGAGGGTGGCGCCGTCGATGAGGAGGCCGGGGTGCCAGTGGAAGGCGGAGCGCTGTTCGTAGAAGGCGGTGGTGAGGGGGCGGCCGGGGGTGGTGGGGATGCCGTGGGCCAGGGCGGCGAGGGAGAGGTTGAAGGGGCCCAGGCCGATGCCGAGGAGGTCGTGGGTCCGGTCGCCTTCGGGGGTGGTCCGGTCGGTCATCGGGGGGTGCTGCCTTCCGTGGTGGCGTCGGCGTGGGTGCGGGTGACGAGGGTGAGGAGCTGCCGGAGGTCGTCGGGGGTGGTGTGGGGGTTGAGGAGGGTTGCTTTGAGCCAGAGGCCGTCGTGGGTGCGGGCGCGGCCGAGGACGGCGTGTCCCCGGGTGAGGAGGGTGCGGCGGATGGTGGCGACGGTGGTGTCGTCGGTGTGGGTGGGGCGGAAGAGGACGGTGCTGATGGTGGGGCGGTCGTAGAGCTCGAGGCCGTGGCTCTCGTCGATGAGGTCGGCGAGGTGGTGGGCGGCGGCGACGGTGCGGTCGATGAGGTCGGCGAGGCCGTCGCGGCCGAGTGCCTGGAGGGTGACGGCGATCTTGAGGGCGTCGGGGCGTCGTGTGGTGCGCAGGGAGCGGCCGAGGAGGTCGGGGAGGCCTGCGTCGGTGTCGTCGTCGGCGTTGAGGTAGGGGGCGTGGTGGTGGAGGGCGTCGAGGTCGTGGTGGTGGGGGACAGCGAGGATGCCTGCGGATGCGGGCTGCCAGCCGAGTTTGTGCAGGTCGAGGGTGACGCTGTGGGCACGGTGGAGGCTGCGTAGGGCGTGGCGGTGGGTGGGGCTGAAGAGGAGCGGGCCGCCGTAGGCGGCGTCGATGTGGAGTTCGGCGCCGTGGGTGGTGGTGAGGTCGGCGATGTCCGTGAGGGGGTCGATCTGGCCGGTGTCGGTGGTGCCTGCGGTGGCGGTGACGAGGAGGGGGCCGTGGTGGCGGGTGAGGGCGTCGCGGAGGGCTTCGGTGTCCATCACGCCGGTGGGGGCGGGGATGACGAGGGGGCTGGGGAGGCCGAGGAGCCAGGCGGCGCGGGTGATGCTGTGGTGGGCGTTGGCGGCGCAGATGGTCTGTACGGGGCCGTGGCGTTCGCGGGCGAGGAGCAGGGCGAGTTGGTTGGCTTCGGTGCCGCCGGTGGTGACGAGGGCGTCGGGGTCCTGGGTCTGGGGGTAGATCTCGGCGGCGAGTGCGGTGGTGAGAGCGGTCTCGAGGGCGGAGGCCGCGGGGGCCTGGTCCCAGGAGTCCATGGAGGGGTTGAGGGCCGATGCGGCGAGGTCGGCTGCGACGGCGAGGGCCAGGGGTGGGGTGTGGAGGTGGGCGGCGCAGTGGGGGTGTGCGGGGTCTGCGGCGCCTTCGGCGAGTGCGGTGACGAGGGTGCGGAGGGCGTGGTGGGCGCCGGTGCCCTGGTCGGGGATGAGGGGGCCGGTGGTGCGGTGGAGGTGGCGGGTGGTGGTGTCGGGGCCGCCGGCGGGGAGGGGGCCGCCTCTGCGGGTGGCGCCCTCGTGGAGTGCGGCGAGGACGGTGTCGAGGAGGGGGCGCAGGTGGGCGGGGCCTGCGGTGCCTCCGGCGAGGGGCGGGGTGGGCATGGGTGGTGTGGTCCTTCGGGAGCGCGGGGGCGGTCGTGCCAGCTTGTCCGGATTGCGGAGGGGGCGGCCGAAGAGCCCAACGATCTCGACCCGAAAGGGGTACTGCGACCGGGTGTGGGGGTGTCGGGGAGTGCGGAGCTGGTATAGGCGTTCGCCGTTCGCATGGGTGTGCCCGGCCTCCTTCGGTGAGGGGGCCGGGCACGGTGGTGCGGGTGGGGTATCGGTGGTGTGGGTGGGGCCGGGCACGGTGGTGTGGGTGGTGGCCGGGGTCGGTGCGCCGCTCGTGGGCGAGGGGTCGGTGCGCCGCTCGTGGGCGAAGTGGGCGGCGGGCTTCTCGCGGGGCGGGGGCGGCGGGTGGTGCGCCGGTCTCAGCGGGTCCGTACGGCGAGGGCGCGGCGGAGGTCGTCGAGCTGGTCGGTGAGTCTGCGGCGCAGGGCGGGGGTGAGTGCGGGGTTGTCGAGGGCTTGTTCGCCGAGGCGGATGCTGTCCTGGTCGACGGCGTGGGCGGGGAAGGCGTAGCGTCCGGCGGCTTCGGCGATGGCGGGGCCGCGGCGTGCGGCGAGGGCGATGGCGTCGGGGTAGTAGCGGGCCGTGTAGGGGTGGAGGAGTTCGGCCTGTTCGGGCTGCCAGAAGCCTTGGGCGGTGGCGGTGAAGAGGTAGTTGGACAGGGTGTCCTCGGTGAACATGGCGTGCCAGGCGGCTGCCTTGGCTTCGGGGGTGGGGAGGGCGGCGCGGCAGCGGGCGGCGCCTTCCTGCCCGGTGGCGCTGGGGTCGTGGTCGAGTTCGCGGGCGATGGCGGTCTCGTCGGTCGCGCCGAGGACGGCGAGGCGGGTGAGGATGCGCCAGCGGAGTTCGGGGTCGAGTTCGGGTCCGCCGGGTGCTGTGCCCTCGCGGAGCCAGTCCTGGATGGTGTCGGGCTGGGTGGCGGCGTCGATGAAGTGGCGTACGGCGGTGAGCCGGAGGCCGGGGTCGGGGCTGCCGGGGTCGGTGGTGCCGGGGGTCTGTTCCCAGTCCTCGGGGGTGAGTCCTTCGGTGCGGCGCAGGAGGTCGCGGCAGAGGGAGGTGAGGGTGGCGAGGGCGGTGGGGCGGTCCTGGGGCGGCAGGTAGCGGTCGGCGATCTGGGTGGCGGCGAAGCCGAGGACGCCTTGGACGAGGGCGAGGTCGGTTTCGTAGGGGAGGTGGGTGCGGGCGGCGGTGAGGTGGACGGTGGGGTGGAGTTCGCCGTCGCGGACCATGTCGCGGGCGGCGTTCCAGAGGAGGGCGCGGGTCAGTGCGTCGGGGATGCCGGACAGGTGGGTGAGGGCGGTGTCCCAGGAGCGGGGGTCGAGGCGGATCTTGGCGTAGGTGAGGTCTTCGTCGTTGATGACGACGAGGTCGGGGCGGTTGCCGGGCTGGGTGGCGGGGGTGGCGTCCTGCGGGATGTCGAGTGCGAAGCGGTCGCGCAGGACGAGTTGTTCGGTGCCGGTCTGGGTGTCGAGGCTGTGGTCGTAGGCGCCGACGGTGATGCGGTGGGGGCGGCTGCCCGCGTGGTCGACGGTGAGGTTCCAGCTCTGGCCGGTGCTTTCGACGTGGGCGGTGAGGGTGTCGATGCCGGTGGTGCGGAGCCAGGCGGTGGCCCAGGTGTGGACGTCGCGGTCGGTGGCGGAGGCGAGGTTGTCGATGAAGTCGGCGAGGGTGGCGTTGGCGAACTTGTGGCGTGCGAAGTGGGTGTTGATGCCGGCGAGGAAGTCCTTCTCGCCGAGCCAGGCGACGAGCTGGCGGAGTGCGGAGGCGCCCTTGGCGTAGGAGATGCCGTCGAAGTTGAGGAGGGCGGAGGCGGTGTCGGGGACCGCGTCCGGGTCGGGGGCGACGGGGTGGGTGGTGGGGCGCTGGTCGGCGTCGTAGCCCCAGCCCTTGCGGGAGACGCCGAATTCGACCCAGGTGTCGGGGTACGGGGTCTCCCCTGCTCGCACGGAGTTGAGGGCTCGGGGAAGGGTGGCTTCGGTGAGGGTCTGGTAGCCCATGTACTCGGCGAAGGACTCGTTGAGCCAGATGTCGTCCCACCAGGCGAGCGTGACGAGGTCGCCGAACCACATGTGGGCCATCTCGTGGGCGATGACCATGGCGCGGGTCTGGCGTTCGGTGCCGGTGACGGCGGAGCGGTAGACGAATTCGTCGCGGAAGGTGACGAGTCCGGGGTTCTCCATGGCGCCGGCGTTGAACTCGGGGACGAAGGCCTGGTCGTAGGAGTCGAAGGGGTAGGGCTCTTCGAACTTCTCGTGGTAGCGGTCGTAGCAGGCGCGGGTGATGTCGAGGATCTCGTCGGCGTCCGTGTCGAGGTGGGTGGCGAGGGAGCGGCGGCAGTGGATGCCGAAGGGCAGGCCGCGGTGCTCGGTGCGTACGGAGTGCCAGGGGCCCGCGGCGACGGCGACGAGGTAGGTGGAGATGGGTGGTGTGGGGGCGATGGTCCAGTGGCCTTCGGGGGCCTGGGTGGCGGTGCCGTTGCCGAGGACCGTCCAGCCGGTGGGTGCGGTGACGGTGAGGTCGAACACGGATTTGAGGTCGGGCTGGTCGAAGGCGGCGAAGACGCGCTGGACGTCGTCCATGAAGAGCTGGGTGTAGACGTAGGTCTCGCCGTCGGCGGGGTCGGTGAAGCGGTGCATGCCCTCGCCGGTGCGGGAGTAGCGCATGGTGGCGTCGACGGTGAGCTCGTGGGGGCCTTCGGTGAGGCGTTCCAGGGGGTAGCGGTTGCCGTCGAGGCGTTCGGGGTCGAGCGGTCGTCCGTCGAGGCTGAGTGAGCGCAGGGTGTCCGGCTTGATCTCGACGAAGGTGTCTCCGGCCGCGTGGGCGGTGAACCGGATGGCGGTCCTGGAGCCGAAGGTCTCGTCACCGCTGGTGAGGTCGAGGCCGACCGTGTACCGGTGTACGTCGAGGAGCTGGGCGCGGGTCTGCGCTTCGTTGCGCGTCAGTACGGACATGGCGCCCATGCTGCCGTACGGGTGTGGGGCCGTGCAGGGGGGTTCTCGCAGGGCTGACGGCGGGTGCGACGTGTCCTGCGGGGCGGCTCGCGGCCGGGCTGTTCCGGTGGGGGGACCGGTGGGTGCGGCTCCCCCGGGGGCCGGGGCCGTATCCCCGCGGAGGCGCGGGGGCCGCACGGTGGGTGGTGCGGCTCCCGGGCACGGGCGGGGCGTCCGGGTCGGTGGGGTCAGGCGTCGGGGGCCGCGGTCTCCTCCGCGATGCGTTCATGGTGGCGGATGACCTCGGCGACGATGAAGTTCAGCAGTTTCTCGGCGAAGGCGGGGTCCAGCCTGGCGCTCTCGGCGAGCTGGCGCAGCCGGGCGATCTGGCGTGCCTCGCGGGCCGGGTCGGCGGGTGGCAGGTGGTGCTCGGCCTTGAGGTGGCCCACCTGCTGGGTGGCCTTGAAACGCTCGGCGAGCATGTGGACGACTGCGGCATCGATGTTGTCGATGCTCTCGCGCAGCCGGTTCAGTTCGGCGGTGACGTACTCGTCGGTGTCGCTCGTGGTCATGGTCGACGAGCTTAGACGCCCCGGTGGGAGGAGTGTCGAGGGCGGGTGCGAGGCCGGGGTACGGGTACGGGTACGGGGGCGCCCGTCGGGACGGGCGCCCCCGTGGTGGTGCGGGGCGGGGCGGGATCGGCGGTGCGGCGGGTCAGAGGGTGGCTGCCGCCGAGGCGATCGCGGAGGCGAAGGACGAGACCTGGGTGTACACGCCGGGGTAGCCGGGCCGTGCGCAGCCCTGGCCCCAGCTGACGATGCCGACCTGGATCCATGCTCCGGCGTTGTCCTTGCGGAACATGGGGCCGCCGGAGTCGCCCTGGCAGGTGTCGACTCCACCGGCGCTGACGTATCCGGCGCAGATCTCCTGGCTGGGTACGAGGTCGCTTCCGTAGGCCTGCTGGCAGGTGGCGTCGGAGACGTAGGGGACGGTGGCCTTGAGGAGGTAGCGCTGCTGGCCCCCGCCCTCGGTGGCGGCGCCCCATCCGGCGATGGTGAAGGTGCCGGTGTCGTAGGCGGTGGTGGTGGCGATCTTGAGGGTGGGCTGGTTGATGGGCTGGGCGAGCTTGATCAGTGCCCAGTCCTTGCCGACGCCGTTGTAGCCGGGTGCCTGGAGGACCTTGGTGGAGCGGACCTTGACGGCTGAGGACGACTGGAGGTCCACGGTGCCGGCGGTGGCGGTGATGGAGGTGTTGTTGCCGGATCCGTTGACGCAGTGGGCTGCGGTGAGGACGACGGTCGGGCTGTAGAGGGCGCCGCCGCAGCCCATGGAGAGCCGGACCATGAAGGGGAATTCGCCCTGGGCGGCGCGGGTGCCGCCGACGACGGGTGCGGGGGCGGCGGAGGAGCTGGACGGCTGGAGGCTGAGGGTGGCGAGTGCCACCGCTGCGATGACGGAGCATCTCTTGAGGGTGCGCAGCAGTTGCTTCACGGGCTGTGCCTGCTTTCGGTGGGGGGTGGAGGTGGGGGGTGCGGGTGCAGGCGTGCGGGTGTGCGTGTCCTGGTCAGGGGCACGGGCCAGGTCATTATCGGCATGCCCTCGACAAGACGCTCCGATTATCGGGAAGCGATCACCGCTGCCACAAGGCGGGGATTCCGGCCAAGATCGACTGCCGTGTCCGGGCCGGTTCTCCTCGGACCGCCTTAGAGTGAAGGCCGGTCGAGCGCCATCGATGGGGGTGCGGACGTGAGCGACGTCGGTAACGGCAGCGGCGGCGGTCCCGTCGTCCACGGCTTCCCGCACCTCGACGCCGTGCGGTCCTCGATCACCGCCCTCTACCGGCGGCTCTCCCCCGACGGCGTGCGGGCCTACGCCACGAGCCTGGCTCCGGCCGACGCGGCCTTCTCCGACGGGGACGACCTGTATCCCGGCGCCCAGCGGGTGGCCGGCGCCCTGGTCCAGCACCTCCGGCTGCCGCAGGCCCGCGTCATCGTGGGCTTCCGGCGGATGGACCACGCGGCGAGCGTCGAACTCACCGCCGGCCCGGAGTACTTCGTCGAGCTCAACGACCGCTTCCGCACGCACCGCAGGGACATCGGAGCTGCACTGGCCCACGAGATCACCCATGTGCTGCTGCACCGGCTGGGGCTGGAGCTCCCTGGCACCGGCGACAACGAGATCCTCACGGACACGGTGACGGCCTATCTGGGCGCGGGCTGGCTCCTGCTGGACGCGTTCCGTCAGGACGCGGTCTCCAGCCAGAAGCTCGGGTATCTCACACCCGAGGAGTTCGGGTACGTACTCGCCAAGCGGGCGCTGGCCTTCGACGAGGACCCGTCCGTGTGGTTCACCAGCCCGCAGGCGTACACGGCGTACACCAGGGGCATGGCCGAGGCGCTGAACGACCTGCGCCGGCCGCCGCTGACAGCGGCGGGCTGGGCGGGCAGGCGCCGTTACGCCAAGGACCGCCGCTGCGCCGCGGACCGTTCCGGCCCGGGCCCCGGCCCGTCCGTCCCGTACGCCTTCGAGAGCGGGGCCGACGGGCTCCGGGTCTCCTTCGCCTGCCCCACCTGCCACCAGCGCGTCCGGGTACCGGTCCGGGGGCGGACGCGGGCCCGGTGCGGCCTGTGCCGCACGGTCCTGGAGTGCGACACCTGAGCGAACACCCCTGGTGGGCGTGGCCGTAGGGTCGGTACATGACGAATGGTCCGGCCGGGGGCGCGAGGAGTCTCTTCGAGGCGTTGTACGCCGATGAGGACGCCGTCGTGAGAGCGCTCCGGGCCGGCGCGTCGGCCGAGTCGAGCGACGAGGAGGGGACGACGGCGCTGTATCTGGCGTCCGTGCAGGATCTTCCCGGCACGGTCCGGCTGCTCCTCGCCGCGGGTGCGGACCCGAACAGGGCGAGCGGACCGGAGGAGGGCGACCTGCCGCTGTGCGGGGCCGCGTGCGGCGGTCACACCGAGGTCACCGGGGCGCTGCTGTCCGCGGGGGCCGACCCGGACCGGAGCGAGCAGTTCGGTTTCACGGCGCTGCGCTGGGCGGCGGGTCTGGGCCACGCGCGGGTCGCGGAGATCCTCCTCGCCCACGGCGCGGACCCTGACCTGCCCGGCCCGCGGGGTGAGACCCCGTTGGTGGTCGCGGCGCGGCGGGGGTCGGCGCACACCGTGAGGGCGCTTCTGCTCCACGGCGCCCGCGGCCGCTCCCCCGCGCTGGAGGAGGCGAGGCGGATGCTCGCACTGGACGTGGAGCGGGAACTGCGCGACGCCCTGCGGGAGGCGTACGGGGACGAGGGGCACGAGAGCGCGGTGCGCCGCGAGCCGGTGGACGGCGGGGTGACCGTCACCGTCGAACTGCTGCGGGACGGGGAGCCGTTCGCGTCCCAGGACCTGCAGACGGGGCACGGGGCGATCGTGACGCTGCTGGAGAACGAGATGGGCCTGCGGGCCCCGTTCGAGGAGCTGGCCGTCCGGGCCCTGCGGGGCGGGGACCCCGGGCTCGACAACTGGCTGGTGGCGGTCGGGACGCTGTGGCTGCGCGGCGACGAGGAGACGTTCCAGGCGGCGGTGGCCTGGACGTCGAGCGGGGATCCGCTGCGGCAGAGGTTCGGCGTGGACGTGCTGGCGCGGCTCGGGTTCCGTACCGGCGAGAGGCCGTTCGCCGCGCGGGCCGTCCCGCTGCTGCGGGAGCTCGCCCGGGGCGGGGACCCGCTGCCCGCCGGAGCGGCGGCGCGGGCGCTCGCCGGGTACGGGGACGCGGCCGCGGAATGAGGACGGGCGTGGTGACCGGCTCCCGCCGGTCACCACGCCCGGTGGTCAGGCTGCCCGGCGGCCACGGCCGGGAGCGCTGCCGCGCCCCGTGCCGCCGGCCCGGCCGGCCCCGGCCCCGCGGGCGGATCCGCCGGCGCCGCCGGCACCACCGCGGGCCGCACCGCCTCCGCTGCCGCCACGGGCCGCGCCGCCCGCACCGCCCGCGCCACGGGAAGCGCCGCCGGCACCGCCCTGTGCGGCGGCAGAGCCCGAGCCCGTCCCGCCACGCCGGCCACGGCCCCGGCTGCCCGAGCGGAAGGACCCGCCCGCTGCCGAGCCGGAGCCCTGACCGTTGCCGCGCGTACGCGGCTTGGGCTGCGCCTGCTGCGGTACCTCTATGACGATCGCGACGCCGGACGGTTCACGGGCACCCGTGATCCGGCTGAGCTCCTCGTCGCCGGACTTGATCCGGGTGGTGCGCGGCGCGATGCCCGCGTCCTGCATCAGCCGGGTCATGTCGCGCTTCTCCTCGGGCAGCACGAGCGTGACGACGCTGCCGGACTCCCCGGCGCGAGCGGTGCGCCCGCCGCGGTGGAGGTAGTCCTTGTGGTCGGTCGGCGGGTCCACGTTGACGACGAGGTCCAGGTCGTCGATGTGGATGCCGCGGGCCGCCACGTTGGTCGCGACGAGAGCGGTGACCTGGCCGTTCTTGAACTGGTCCAGCGTGCGGTTGCGCTGCGGCTGGGACCGTCCGCCGTGCAGGGCCGCGGCCCGCACGCCGCTGGCGAGGAGCCGCTTGGCGAAGCGGTCGGCGGCACGCTTGGTGTCCACGAACATGATCACCCGGCCCTCGCGGGCGGCGATCTTCGTGGCGACGGCCTTCTTGTCCGTCTCGTCCAGGACGTGGAGCACGTGGTGCTCCATCGTGGTGACCGCGCCGGCGGACGGGTCGACGGAGTGCACGACCGGGTCCGTGAGGAACATCTTGACGAGGCGGTCGATGTTCTTGTCGAGGGTCGCGGAGAACAGCATCCGCTGGCCGTCGGGCTCGACCTGCTTGAGCAGTGCGACGACCTGCGGCATGAAGCCCATGTCGGCCATCTGGTCGGCCTCGTCGAGGACGGTGATCGCGACCTCGTCGAGCCGGCAGTCGCCACGCTCGATGAGGTCCTTGAGGCGGCCCGGCGTCGCGACGAGCACCTCGGCGCCGCGGCGCAGCGCGCCGGACTGCCTGCTGATCGACATGCCGCCGACGACGGTGGCGACGCGCAGGTTCACGGAGGTGGCGTACGGGGTCAGCGCGTCCGTGACCTGCTGGGCGAGCTCGCGGGTGGGGACGAGGACGAGCGCGAGCGGGGCGTGCGGCTCGGAGCGGCGCCCCGCGGTGCGGGCGAGCAGCGCCAGGCCGAAGGCGAGGGTCTTGCCGGAGCCGGTGCGGCCACGGCCGAGGATGTCCCGGCCGGCCAGCGAGTTCGGCAGGGTGGCGCCCTGGATGGGGAAGGGATCGGTCACGCCCTGCGCGGCGAGGGTCTTGAGCAGCGCGGCGGGCATGTCCAGCTCGGCGAACGCGTCGACGGCCGGCAGTGCGGGGGTGAGGGTCTCCGGCAGGGCGAATTCGCCGCCCTGGGCCGGCGCGGTCCTGCGTCGGGCCGGAGCCTTGCCGGATCCTCGGGTGGTCGCCTGTGCCCGGTCAGCGCCGCGGCCCCTTATCGGGCGGTTGCGGGTCGGTCGGTCCTGGCGTTCGGAGCGGGTCATACGGAATTGCCCTCCTGGGGGATTCCTGGGGTTACTGCCGACTGCTGCGGACTGCTTGATGTGCGCCCCAGGATGCAAGCACAGAGCAGCTGTCCCGGTGGCGGAGCCGAACCGAGGACAGGACGAGCCGGAAACAGCACAAACCGGGGCCCGCACCTTCACGGTGCGGGCCCCGGCTGCGAGGTACGCGTCCGGCAATTAGGCCGGGACGATGTTCTCCGCCTGCGGGCCCTTCTGGCCCTGCGTGACGTCGAAGGAGACCTTCTGGCCCTCCTGGAGCTCACGGAAGCCCTGGGTGGCGATGTTGGAGTAGTGGGCGAAGACGTCGGCGCCGCCGCCGTCCTGCTCGATGAAGCCGAAGCCCTTTTCCGAGTTGAACCACTTCACGGTTCCAGTAGCCATGTCATTCTCCTAAAAGAGGTGCAGTGCCGGAAATCCGCACTTTACGAATTCCAAGTCGCCGCATTGAGCCCCATCCGGAGAAAGCCGGAAAACAATAAAGCGCCTGAGGAGGGTTCCCGTCAGGCGCACATAAAGTTCATGGGTACCAAAACTGCAACTCGGCAACCGTAGCACGTTCTGTCGTCGAGCGGCAGATCACCTTGGACCGGCGCGCCGGAAGATGTGCTGACCAGGGCGGTCGCGGGGACCGTTCACGGGGAGTTCCGGCTGCGTTCCCGGATGCTTCCCACCCTGTTGTCCCAAGGGTTCCGGCCTCTGCGCGGGGTGCCGGAACATCTCATTCCGCGGAGGGGGCCTGAGCCGCGCCGGGCAGCGTGACGTGTGGGCCGCTTTCACCCGGATGCCGTACGGCTACCCCTGCGGGCAGCGCGCCGGACGGCACCGGATTCCCGGCGGGGCTTACGCCGGCCGGGTAGCTTCCCCCGGACGCCCGGCAGGCCCCAGCGCTCCCCCGGCCGCCCGGCAGGCCCCCGCTGCCGCGTGGCCCGGGCGGCGCCGGGAGTCAGGACTCGCGGACGGGACTGTCGTCGGCCGCCCTGCGCAGCGTGCGCAGCGGGTGGCCGGGCCGCCAGACCCGCACGACGAGGTCGTCGCCGTCGAGCCCGGTGCTGACCACCTCGGTGGGATCCGCGCGGAAGAGCAGGAAGGGCTCGGGCGGTGCCGCCTCGTCGACGAAGCGGGCCAGGGTGTCGGGGGCGGTGACCTCCACGGCACGTCCGGAGACGCGGATGTCCCCGTCCGCCATCTCCGCGTCCGGCCCCGGGTTGGCCTGGATCGCGAAGCGGGGGTCGCGCCGCAGGTCGAGCGCCTTGCGCGAGTTCGGCATCATGCCGAACCACATCGCGTCCATCAGGAACGAGACCTCCAGGCCGGTGACCCGGGGCGAGCCGTCCGCGCGCAGGGTGGCGAGGACCTGGTGCCTGTACTGCTGGAACCGTGTGCGCACGGTGTCGGCGAAGGCCGGCTCCGCCGCGCGGAAGTCCTGCCACGAACTCGGTGTCATGTTCGATGTCATGAGAGCCATCGAACCCCCTGATCCGGACACCTTCTGTCGTGTTTCGCCACGCGTCACCGGATCGGACGGCACCGCGTGGCGCACGGCCCGGACGGGTCGCCGGAGAGCGCGATGTCCTGCCCGGGCCGGTGGCCGGAGCGCGGGGTCAGCGGACGAGGCCCTGGGAGCGGGCCGCCGCCAGCCAGTGCGGGAACTCGGCGACGAGCCGGTCGTAGAGTTCGAGGTCCGGGAGGGACCGGGGGTCGGGCCCGGCGTGGAAGAAGCCCGCGTTGTCGATGGGCCGCCGGGCCGGGACGGCGAGGTCGTCGAGCCTGCGCAGGAAGTCGAACTGCGAGCTCCGCTTGTTTCCGAAGCCGATGAACTGCCAGAACATCGGCAGTTTCGCCGCCTTGCACAGGTAGCGCTCCGCCGCGTGCTTGCTGATCGGCCCGCCGTCGGTCTGGAAGACGACGAGGGCGGGGGCGGCCGATCCGCTGTCGAGGTAGTGGTCGATGACGGCATCCATCGCCAGGTGGTAGCTGGTCCTCCCCATGTGCCCGAGGCCGGCCACGATCGCGTCGACGCGGCCGTGGTGGTTGTCCAGGGATATGTCGGTGACGGCGTCGACGTCCGTCGAGAAGAAGACGACGGGCACCTGTCCGTCGTCGTCCAGATGGGCCGAGAGCCCGAGCACCCGGTCGGCGAGGGCCTGGACGCTGCCGTCCTCGTAGTACTCCCGCATCGAGCCGGAGTAGTCGAGGACCAGGTAGACGGCGGCCCGTGAACCGCTCATCCCGTGCTTCTCCAGGGACACCCGCGCGCTCTCGTGGAAGCCGGCGATGGCCGGTGCGCGCTCCCGCACCTTCTGCAGACTGATGGCCGGTCCTGCGGGGACGGGCGAGCCGGTCACGCGGGGCTCCGATCCGGGCGGCGGGATCGCGCCCTGACGACTACGGGAGTGGTGAGCGTAGGGCATGCCGGTACCCGGGGGTCCCGGTCCTCACCGCCGTTCGCTATCTTGATCGCCGCCGCCTCCGGCGGCCCTGCGCCCGTTCGCGAATGAAGGAGCCGGCCATGGAGGCCGCCGCCACCACGTGTTACCGCCACCCGTCGTACGAGACGTACGTGCGCTGCACGCGCTGCGACCGGTACATCTGCCCCGACTGCATGCGTGAGGCGTCCGTGGGGCACCACTGCGTGGAGTGCGTGAAGGAGGGGCAGGCCTCGGTCCGCCGGGCCCGCTCGCTGTTCGGCGGCGCTGTGCCGGACGCGGCGACGCCGGTCGTGACGTACGTGCTGATGGCGCTGAACATCGTGGCGTACGTCGTCGAGGTCCTACGGTCCGGAACCGTCGACCGGTTCGGGATGATCGGGGCGGCGCTGGCCGGTCCGGACGGTGAGTTGTACGTGTACGACGGCTGGACCTCGCCCGGCTTCGAACTGACGGGGGTGGCCGACGGGGAGTGGTACCGGCTGCTGACGGGCGCGTTCCTGCACCTCCCGCCCGACACGTCGTTCGGTGTGATGCACCTCGTCTTCAACATGCTCGCCCTGTGGAATCTGGGCCGGATCGTGGAGGGCCAGCTCGGCCGGGCACGTTACCTCGCGCTCTACCTGCTGTCCGCGGTGGGCGGTTCGGTGCTGGTGTACCTGGTCTCGCCGGAGACCTCCGCGGTCGGCGCGTCAGGCGCGATCTTCGGGCTGGCGGCGTCCTTCTACGTCATCAACCGCCGCCTGGGCAGGGACATGGGGCCGGTCAGGCGCTTCCTGGCGGGATTCCTGCTCTGGATGGTGATCTCCGCCGTGTTCACCTCGTGGGAGGGCCACCTCGGCGGGCTGCTGACCGGCGGCCTGGTCACCTACGGGCTCGCCTACGCCCCGGCGAAGCTGCGGACGTCTGCCGCGCAGCTGGCCGGCGGGGCGGCTCTGGTCGTGCTGCTGGCAGCGGTGGTGGCCCTGCGGACGGCTTCCCTGACGGGGGCGGGCTGACGGGAGCGGCCGCAGTCCGGCGGAGGAGCCCCCGTACTGCGGGAGACGGCCCGCGAACCGGCCGGGCTCGGGGACGCGCCCCGACCGACGGCTGAGGTTCCGGATCCCGCGGCTTTCTCCCGCCGACCGGTCTGGTCGCGAGGGGCCTCACGGCGAACTCGCGGGTCCACGGCGCGCGTCCGCTTTCTGAGATCATCGTTCCATGGCGACAGAGTTCTCAGCGGAGGACGGGCCCGGTGACGGTCCGGGCCGTGGACTCCGGTGGCTGCACCCGCTCGACTGGCTCGCGGGCGGCCTGCTGGCGCTGGGGCTGCTCGCGGTGGTGACCGGGCTGCTGCCCTCGGAGGCGGCGGCCGACGAGATGCGGCGCGTGGGGCCGCTGCTGGTCTTCCTGGGCACCGTGATCGTGATGGCCGAACTGACGGGCCGGGCGCAGGTCTTCGACGTGGTGGCGTCCTGGGTGGCGCGTGCGGGGCGGGGGCGGTACCCGCTGCTCTTCGGGCTGTGCGTGCTCTTCGCCTCGCTCACCACCATCACGCTGAATCTGGACACCACGGCGGTGCTGCTCACTCCGGTCATGCTGGCGCTGGCCGGCCGGGTGGGGATCGCGGCGGTGCCTCTGGCGATGACGACGGTGTGGCTCGCCAACACCGCGAGTCTGCTGCTGCCGGTGTCGAATCTGACGAATCTGCTGGCGGCGGAGCGGGTGGCGCTCTCGCCGTCCGGCCTCGCGGCGGTGATGTGGCTGCCCCAGCTCGCGGCGATCGCCGTGACGGCGGCGTGCCTGTGGGTCTTCTACTGGCGGCGCGGCCGGCGCGGCGCCGACCGGTACACCCCGCCGGGCGCGCCGGTGGCCGGGGATCCCGTCCTGCTGCGGATCTGCGCGGTGGCCTGTGCGGGCTTCCTGCTGGCGATCCTCCTCGCGGACGTCCCGCTGTGGTCGGCGTCGCTGACCGCGATGGTGGTCGTCGTGGCGGCGTTCGCCGTACGGCGCAGGCAGGAGCTGCGGCTGTCCCTGGTGCCGTGGCGGCTGCTGGTCCTCGTCCCGGGGATGTTCCTGGTGGTGCAGACGGTCGACGCGCACGGTCTGCACGAGCTGCTGGAGTCCCTGCTCGGTACGGACGACGGCTTCTGGGGGATGCTGCGGACGGCCGCTGTGGGGGCGGGGCTGTCGAACGTCCTGAACAACCTGCCCGCCTACCTGGCGGGCGAGGCGGTCGTCCCGGTGGGGAACCAGGATCAGTTGCTGGCCCTGCTGATCGGCGTCAACGTGGGGCCACTGGTCACTCCGTGGGCGTCACTGGCGACGCTGCTGTGGTTCGAGCGGTGCCGCTGGCAGGGGACGCGTATCGCGATGGGCCGGTTCGTCGGGACCGGTCTGGTGCTCTCGGTGGCGGGCACCCTGGCCGCGGTGTGCGCGCTGGCTCTGGCCGGCTGAGCAGGTGCGGGGCACCGCGCCGCCCTCCGGACGCGCCGCGGCGCCCGCCCTTGTCCGGTCGGGGACGGGGGCGGGCGCCGCGTTCAGTTCCGTACGCCGTTGTACGGGACGTCTGTGTGTGCCGTGATCAGACCGTCAGGGAACGGTCCGTCGGGCGGATCGGGGCATGCAGTGCGCTGGCCCCGGTCAGGAAGCGGTCCACGCCGCGCGCCGCGGAGCGGCCCTCGGCGATGGCCCACACGATGAGGGACTGGCCGCGGCCGGCGTCGCCGGCGACGTAGACGCCGTCGACGTTGGTCGCGTAGTCCTCGTCGCGCGCGATGTTGCCGCGCTCGTCGAGGGCGACGCCGAACTGCTGGACGAGGCCGTTGGCCTGGTCGGTGCCGGTGAAGCCCATGGCCAGGGTGACGAGCTGGGCCGGGATGACACGCTCGGTGCCGGCCTTCTGCTCCAGCTTGCCGTCCTTGAACTCCACCTCGATGAGGTGGAGGGACTGGACGTTGCCGTCCTCGTCGCCCTCGAAGTGGGTGGTGGAGACGGAGTAGATCCGCTCACCGCCCTCCTCGTGCGCGGAGGTGACCTTGTAGAGCATCGGGAAGGTCGGCCAGGGCTGGTTGGCGTTACGCTCCTCGCCCGGCTGGGGCATGATCTCCAGCTGGGTGACGGAGGCGGCGCCCTGCCGGTGGGCGGTACCGACGCAGTCGGCGCCGGTGTCGCCGCCGCCGATGACGACGACGTGCTTGCCCTCGGCGGTGATCGGGGCGACGGTGAGGTCGCCCTCCTGCACCTTGTTGGCGAGCGGCAGGTACTCCATCGCGAAGTGGATGCCGTTCAGCTCACGGCCCGGGACGGGCAGGTCGCGGGAGACGGTGGCACCGGCGGCGATGACGACCGCGTCGTAGCGGCGGCGGAGCTTCGCGGCGTCGATGTCCTTGCCGATCTCCACCTCCGTGCGGAACTTGGTGCCTTCCGCGCGCATCTGCTCGATGCGGCGGTTGATGTGCGACTTCTCCATCTTGAACTCGGGGATGCCGTAGCGGAGGAGTCCTCCGATGCGGTCCGCGCGCTCGAAGACGGCGACCGTGTGGCCGGCGCGGGTCAGCTGCTGGGCGGCGGCGAGACCCGCCGGGCCCGAGCCGATGACGGCGACGGTCTTGCCGGAGAGGCGCTCGGGCGGCTGCGGGGTGACGTCGCCGCTGTCCCACGCCTTGTCGATGATGCTGACTTCGACGTTCTTGATGGTGACGGCCGGCTGGTTGATGCCGAGGACGCACGCCGACTCGCAGGGAGCGGGGCAGAGGCGGCCCGTGAACTCCGGGAAGTTGTTCGTGGCGTGCAGGCGCTCGGACGCCGCCGACCAGTCCTCGCGGTATGCGTAGTCGTTCCACTCGGGGATGAGGTTTCCGAGCGGGCAGCCGTTGTGGCAGAACGGGATGCCGCAGTCCATGCAGCGGCCGGCCTGCTTGCTGATGATCGGGAGCAGCGAGCCCGGAACGTAGACCTCGTTCCAGTCCTTGACACGCTCGCCGACGGGGCGGGTCTGGGCGACCTCGCGTCCGGTGGTCAGGAAGCCCTTGGGGTCAGCCATTGGTCGCCGCCTCCATCATCTTCTCGGTGGTCTCCTGCTCGGAGAGACCGGCGAGCTCAGCGGCGTCCTTGGCGGCGAGCACTGCCTTGTAGGTGGACGGGATGATCTTGCTGAAGCGGGCGGCCGAGGAGTCCCAGTCGGCCAGCAGCTTCTGGGCGACCGTGGATCCGGTCTCCTCCTGGTGGCGGCGCACGACGTCGTGCAGCCACTGCCGGTCGGTGTCGTCGAGGGCCTCGACCGCACCGATGTTGCCGGTGTTGACGTTGTCGAGGTCCAGGTCGATGACGTACGCGATGCCGCCGGACATGCCTGCGGCGAAGTTGCGTCCGGTCTCACCGAGGACGACGGCGTGCCCGCCGGTCATGTACTCGCAGCCGTGGTCGCCCACGCCTTCGGAGACGACCGTCGCGCCGGAGTTGCGGACGCAGAAGCGTTCGCCGGTCCGGCCGCGGAGGAACAGCTCGCCGCCGGTCGCACCGTAGCCGATGGTGTTGCCGGCGATGGTGGAGTACTCGGCGAGGTGGTCGGCGCCGCGGTCCGGGCGGACGATGACGCGGCCGCCGGAGAGGCCCTTGCCGACGTAGTCGTTGGCGTCGCCCTCCAGTCGCAGCGTCACACCGCGCGGCACGAACGCGCCGAAGGACTGGCCCGCGGAGCCGGTGAAGGTGATGTCGATGGTGTCGTCGGGCAGGCCCGCACCGCCGAACTTCTTGGTCACCTCGTGGCCCAGCATCGTGCCGACGGTCCGGTTGATGTTGCGGATCGCGATCTGGGCGCGGACGGGCTGCGCGGCTTCGGCGCTGTCGGCGCCCAGGGCGTCGGCGGCGAGCTTGATCAGCTCGTTGTCGAGGGCCTTGGCCAGTCCGTGGTCCTGCTCGGCGATCTGGTGGCGCACCGCGCCCTCGGGCAGCTCGGGGACGTAGAAGAGGGGCTCGAGGTCGAGGCCCTGTGCCTTCCAGTGGGTGACGGCCCGCTCGGTGTCGAGGAGTTCGGCGTGGCCGACGGCCTCCTCGATCGTGCGGAAGCCGAGCTCGGCGAGGATCTCGCGGACCTCTTCGGCGATGAACTCGAAGAAGTTGACGATGTACTCGGCCTTGCCGGAGAACCGCTCGCGCAGGACGGGGTTCTGGGTGGCGATGCCGACGGGGCAGGTGTCGAGGTGGCAGACGCGCATCATAACGCAGCCGGAGACGACGAGCGGCGCGGTCGCGAAACCGAACTCCTCGGCGCCCAGCAGTGCGGCGATGACGACGTCGCGGCCGGTCTTGAGCTGGCCGTCGGTCTGGACGACGATGCGGTCGCGCAGGCCGTTGAGCAGCAGGGTCTGCTGGGTCTCGGCGAGGCCGAGTTCCCAGGGGCCGCCCGCGTGCTTGAGCGAGGTCAGCGGCGAGGCGCCCGTTCCGCCGTCGTGGCCGGAGATGAGGACGACGTCCGCGTGGGCCTTGGAGACACCCGCGGCGACCGTGCCCACGCCGACCTCGGAGACCAGCTTCACGTGGATGCGGGCCGCCGGGTTGGCGTTCTTGAGGTCGTGGATCAGCTGAGCCAGGTCCTCGATGGAGTAGATGTCGTGGTGCGGCGGGGGCGAGATCAGGCCGACACCCGGGGTGGAGTGCCGGGTCTTGGCGACCCACGGGTAGACCTTGTGGCCGGGCAGCTGGCCGCCCTCGCCGGGCTTGGCGCCCTGCGCCATCTTGATCTGGATGTCGTCCGCGTTGACCAGGTACTCGCTGGTCACACCGAAGCGGCCGGAGGCGACCTGCTTGATGGACGAGCGGCGTGCCGGGTCGTACAGGCGCTCGGCGTCCTCGCCGCCCTCGCCGGTGTTGGACTTGCCGCCCAGCTGGTTCATGGCGACGGCGAGGGTCTCGTGCGCCTCCTGGGAGATGGAGCCGTACGACATGGCGCCGGTGGAGAAGCGCTTGACGATCTCGGAGGCGGACTCGACCTCGTCGATGGAGATCGGGTCGCGGCCGCTCTTGAAGCCGAAGAGGCCGCGGAGCGTCATGAGGCGCTCGGACTGCTCGTTGACCCGGCCGGTGTACTTCTTGAAGATGTCGTACCGGCGGTTGCGGGTGGCGTGCTGGAGGCGGAAGACCGTGTCCGGGTCGAACAGGTGCGGCTCGCCCTCGCGGCGCCACTGGTACTCGCCGCCGATCTCCAGCGCGCGGTGCGAGGCGGCGATGCCGGAGGCGGGGTACGCCTTCGTGTGGCGGGCGGCGACCTCCTTGGCGACGACGTCGAGTCCGGCGCCGCCGATCTTGGTGGCGGTGCCGTTGAAGTACTGGGCGACGAAGGACTCGTCGAGGCCGACGGCCTCGAAGACCTGGGCGCCGCGGTAGGACGCGACGGTCGAGATGCCCATCTTGGACATGACCTTCAGGACGCCCTTGCCCAGCGCGTAGATCAGGTTGCGGATGGCCAGCTCGGGCTCGAGGCCCTCGATGAACGTGCCGGCGCGGACGAGGTCCTCGACGGACTCCATCGCGAGGTACGGGTTGACGGCGGCGGCGCCGTAGCCGATGAGGAGCGCGACGTGGTGGACCTCGCGGACGTCGCCGGCCTCGACCAGCAGGCCCATCTGGGTGCGCTGCTTGGTGCGGATGAGGTGGTGGTGGACGGCGGAGGTGAGCAGGAGCGACGGGATCGGCGCGTGCTCGGCGTCGGAGTGGCGGTCGGAGAGGACGATCAGGCGGGCGCCGTCCTCCATCGCCGCGTCGACCTCGGCGCAGATCTCCTCGATCCGGGCGGCGAGGGCGTCGCCGCCGCCGCTGACGCGGTAGAGGCCGGCCAGGGTGGCGGCCTTCATGCCCGGCATGTCGCCGTCGGCGTTGATGTGTATGAGCTTGGCGAGCTCGTCGTTGTCGATGACCGGGAACGGCAGCGTGACGTTGCGGCACGTCGCGGCGGTCGGTTCCAGGATGTTGCCCTGCGGGCCGATCGTGGAGCGCAGCGAGGTGACGAGCTCCTCGCGGATGGCGTCCAGCGGCGGGTTGGTGACCTGGGCGAACAGCTGGGTGAAGTAGTCGAAGAGCAGCCGGGGGCGCTCGGAGAGCGCGGCGATCGGCGAGTCGGTGCCCATGGAGCCGAGGGGTTCACCGGCGGTGCGGGCCATCGGCGCGAGGAGGACGCGGAGCTCTTCCTCGGTGTAGCCGAAGGTCTGCTGGCGGCGGGTGACCGAGGCGTGGGTGTGGACGATGTGCTCGCGCTCGGGAAGGTCCTCGAGCTCGATCTCGCCGGTTTCCAGCCACTCGGCGTACGGGTTCTCGGCGGCCAGGGACGCCTTGATCTCGTCGTCCTCGATGATGCGGTGCTCGGCGGTGTCGACGAGGAACATCTTGCCGGGCTGGAGGCGGCCCTTGCGGACGACCTTGGCGGGGTCGATGTCCAGGACACCGACCTCGGAGGAGAGGACGACGAGGCCGTCGTCGGTGACCCAGTAGCGTCCGGGGCGCAGACCGTTGCGGTCGAGGACCGCGCCGACCTGGGTTCCGTCGGTGAAGGTGACGCAGGCCGGGCCGTCCCAGGGCTCCATCATCGTGGCGTGGTACTGGTAGAACGCGCGGCGGGCCGGGTCCATGGAGGCGTGGTTCTCCCACGCCTCGGGGACCATCATCAGCACCGAGTGCGGCAGGGAGCGGCCGCCGAGGTGGAGCAGCTCCAGGACCTCGTCGAAGGACGCCGAGTCGGAGGCGTCGGGGGTGCAGACGGGGAAGATCCGGTCGAGGTTCTCGGCACCGAAGAGGCTCGAGGCGAGCTGGGACTCGCGGGCCTTCATCCAGTTGCGGTTGCCCTTGACCGTGTTGATCTCGCCGTTGTGCGCGACGAAGCGGTACGGGTGGGCGAGCGGCCAGCTCGGGAAGGTGTTCGTCGAGAAGCGGGAGTGGACCAGCGCGACCCTGGTGGCGAAGCGGCGGTCGGAGAGGTCCGGGAAGAACGGCTCCAGCTGGCCGGTGGTGAGCATGCCCTTGTAGACGAGCGTGCGTGCGGAGAGCGAGGGGAAGTACACCCCGGCCTCGCGCTCGGCGCGCTTGCGCAGGACGAAGGCCTTGCGGTCCAGCTCGATGCCGGTGCTGCTGCCGTCGGCGACGATCAGCTGGCGGAATTCGGGCATCGTGGCGCGGGCGCCGTTGCCGAGGATGTCCGGGGTGACCGGGACGTCGCGCCAGCCGAGGACGTCGAGGGCCTCCTCGGCGGCGATCTTCTCGATCCGCTGGACGGCTCCGGTGGAGTCGTCGGCGGGGAGGAAGGCGATCCCGACGGCGTAGGAGCCGGCCTCGGGGAGCTCGAACGCGACCTCTTCGCGGAGGAAGGCGTCCGGGACCTGAAGGAGGATACCGGCGCCGTCACCGGAGTCGGGCTCGGATCCCGTGGCGCCGCGGTGTTCGAGGTTGCGCAGTACGGTCAGCGCCTGCTCGACCAGCTCATGGCTGGCCACACCGGTCAGAGTGGCCACGAACCCGACGCCACAGGCGTCGTGCTCGTTACGGGGGTCGTACATTCCCTGCTGGACAGGGCGACCGTCCATGGGCGACCAGGCGTCGGAACGCATCGGCTCTCCCGTCGTCGTCGTGGCATGTGCTGTGCCGAGGGACGACGCTGGCCCTCTGCGAAATTTCGTGCAGGTTACATGATGGAACGCTTCTCAAAAAGCGAATAGTCCGTTCCAACATGCGGACACCACGGAGTCGTGGAGCCGGTGGGTCACGATCGGACGGACCCTTGTGGATCACCGTCCGGGGAGACCGCAGAGTGCAGGCGTCGTTGCCCGCGAGTGTCTACGGCTATTGCCCGTCGGTCATGGATTCGAAACCGCCGAGTAACGGCTACTTATGTGCAGCCCTGCATAGAGTCTCATTTTACGGCGGGCACACCCCGTCCGCCCAGTGACGTGCGCCAAGACGTACGTCACACCGTCACGACGCCGCTGGGTGCCCCGTGAGTCCCGCCCGCGGTGATCCGGCGCCCCAGGAGGGCGTTCCGTGGGTGCCGGGGAGGGTTCCCGGGGCGGCCTTCCAGGGCCTCAGCCCGCGGCGACGCCGAAGAGGGCGCCCAGACCGTACGTGATCGCCGCGGCGGACCCGCCGAGGACGAGCTGCCGCAGCCCGCTGAACCACCAGCTGCGCGCCGTCACCCTGGCCACCACCGCGCCGCAGCCGAACAGGCCCGCCAGGGCGAGCAGCACGGCGGGCCACAGTGCGTCGGCGCCGAGCAGGTAGGGCAGTACGGGCAGCAGGGCGCCCAGCGCGAAGGCGCCGAAGGAGGACACGGCGGCGACGAGCGGCGAGGGCAGGTCGCCGGGGTCGATGCCCAGTTCCTCACGGGCGTGTATCTCGAGGGCCTGCTCGGGGTCCCTGGAGAGCTGCCGGGCGACTTCGCGGGCGAGCGCGGGCTCGACGCCCCGGGACTCGTAAAGCGCGGCGAGCTCCTCCATCTCGTCCTTGGGGTGCTTGCGCAGTTCACGCCGCTCGACGTCGAGCTCGGCCTCGACGAGCTCGCGCTGCGAGGCGACGGAGGTGTACTCCCCCGCGGCCATGGAGAAGGCGCCGGCGGCCAGCCCGGCGAGGCCCGTGATGACGATGGTCTGCTGGGACACCGCGCCCCCGGCGACGCCCGTCATCAGGGCGAGGTTGGAGACGAGACCGTCCATGGCACCGAACACCGCGGGCCGCAGCCAGCCGCCGTTGACGTCACGGTGGGTGTGGTTGTCGCGGTGCGCGTCGTGCAGTACGGCGTCGGTCTCGATGATGGACACAGAGCTCTCCCCTATTCCGGGAGCGGGCCCCGTGGACTTCTCCCGCTCCACATCGTCGAAAGTACGCACGAAAAAGGCCTCCCGCCAGCAAGGAAGGCCGAACTTACCTGCGCCTGGAGCGTCACCCGGGCGGACGATTTGTACGAAATGCGCGCCTCTCTTCGCCGTGAGCGGGGAAACCTCGCATATCCGGTTGTTCCGGGTGGGAGCGAAGGGTCGGCACGATGGAGCTCATGGCGGACAGCCCGGCGGCGGGCACGGGTGACCGGGCACGGGGGGCGTTGCTGGGGCTCGCCGTGGGGGACGCGCTCGGCGCCCCGGCGGAGAACATGCGTCCGTCCGAGATCCGCCGCCGCTGGGGCCGTATCGAGGGTTTCGTCAGCGACGACCCGGCGGGGACCGACGACACCGAGTACGCGATCTTCTCCGGGCTGCTGCTGGCCAGGCACGGTTCGGCGCTCACCGTCTCGCACGTCGAACGGGCCTGGCACCACTGGATCGCCGATCTGGACGAGGGCCCGTTCCGGGGCGCCGGATTCAGCGAGCGCGGCACCCTGGAGAACCTGCGGCGCGGTCTGGCCGCCCCCATCTCGGCTCAGCACCGGCACGCCTGGAGCGACGGTCTCGCCATGCGGGCGGCGCCGTTCGGGGTCTTCGCCGCGGGCCGGCCCGCGGAGGCCGCCCGGCTGGTGGCGGTGGACGGCCGGGTCAGCCATGACGGCGAGGGCATCTACGGCGGGCAGGCGGTGGCGGCGGGGGTGGCGGCCGCGATGGTGGGGGCGGGTCTCGCCTCCGTGATCGCCGCCGCGCTCTCCGTCGTGCCGATGGACTCCTGGACGGCCCGCTCGCTGCGCCGGGCGGTCTCGGCCGCGCAGCGCTCGTACCCGGACCGGCTGACGGCGGAGCGCGCGGTGCGCTCCGCGGTGGTGATCGGCGGCTATCCCTGGACGGACCTGGCGCCGGAGGCGGTGGGCCTGGCCTTCGGCGCCCTCACGGCGGCGCGCGGCGACTTCCGTGAGGCGGTGCTCACGGCCGTGAACATGGGCCGGGACGCGGACACCACGGCGGCGGTGGCGGGGGCGCTGGCCGGGGCCCTGCACGGGGCGTCGGCGATCCCCCGGGACTGGGCGGCGGCCATCGGCCCGGTGCGGGGCAGCTGCCTGCCGTCGATGCGCGGCTATCACGTCCTGGACATCGCGGAGCTGCTGACCCCGGACGACGGTGAGGACCAGCCGGACGGGCCGCCGGCCCCGGACCGGCCCGCCGCCGCGCCCTGCTCCCCGCGGCACGAGATGTCCGGTGCCCCACCCGGCGGGCAGCCGGCCGGGTGGGGGCCGGCCGCCGCCTCGTGGCACACCCCCGTCCACGGCGGGCCGGGCGCCGGTGCTCCGGTCTCCGGCACCCGGCAGGACGCCCGGTGACCGGCGCCCGGCGCGCCTCCCCGGGCGCGTCCACCGCACCGGCGGAGTCCGCCCCTCACCTGGCCATCCGGATCACCGCCGAGCGCGCGGCGGAGGGCCGCGACGCCTCGGGAAGGCGGGCCAGGATCGAGGGACTGCTGCTCGGCCTGGCGGCCGGCGACGCCGCGGGGTGGCCTGCCGCGCGGCACCGGGCGGCGCGGATGCCCGAGTGGACGCGCCGGCTCACCCGGGAGCTGGACACCTTCGCGGAGCAGAACGCGACGACGACGCTCCCGGTGCCGATCGCCCTCAACCAGCCGCCGGAACCGCTGCGGCTCGGTCCGTCCGACGACGCCGAGTGGGCCGCGTTCGCCGCCCGCACGGTGCTGGCGGCCGCCGCCGACCACGCACCGGACCTCTGCACCGGCCGGCGGATGCGGGACGCGGTCGACCGGTCGTGGAACGCGCTGGCCGCCAAGGTCGCCGCGGCGAGCGCCCGGGCCCCCGAGGTCGAGTCGGCCGTGCTCCCGCTGCGGGCCCGGATCTCCGTACGGGCCGGGCTCGGCAATCTCGCCGCGGGGCTGCGCCCGCCCGCCACCGGCCACGACAATCCGCACTACTTCGACGACGCCGCCTGTGTGCGGGCCGCCGTGCTCGCCGTCGTGCACCCCGGCGACCCGGAGGCCGCGGCCGATCTCGCCGAGTTCGACGCCCGGTACACGCAGGACGGTGACGGGGTGCACGGGGCGCGTGCCATCGCCGCCGCGGTCTCGGAGGCGCTCGCGGGCGCGGATGTCGACACCGCGGTGAACTCGGCGCTGGGCCAGTTGCCCGACGGCACGGAGATCGCCCGCAACGCCGTCCACGCCGTGCGGCTGGCCCGGGAGTTCGCGGACGAGGCGGCGGGTGCCTTCGCGCTCGTGCCGGTGCTGGAGCATCAGATCGTCGACCACGTCTACAGCTACGGGATCGCCGCCGCCGAGACGGTCCCGGTCGCGCTGGCCCTGGCGACCGCCGCCCGGGGCGAGATCGCGCAGGCCGTCCCCGCCGCGGCCTGCCTCTCCCGGGTCGCGGACTCCGCGCCCGCCCTGGCCGGGGCGCTGACCGGTGCGCTGGGCGGGTCCGCCACCGTGCCGGCGGGCTGGCGGGAGGCCTGCCGCACGCTGGCCGGGTGCGCGCTGCCCCGGCTGGCCGGGACGGATCTGATCGAACTCGCCGGGCTGCTCGCAGCCACGGAACCGGCCACTCCGGGTGGACAATTCCGGCATGGCACACAAAACAACCGCTTCGCTCACGGACCGCACGACGCTCACCCTGGATGAACGCGTCACCGGCGCGCTCGTCGGCGCGGCCGTCGGGGACGCGCTCGGCGGCCCCGTCGAGGGCTGGACGCCCGAACAGATCGCGGAGCGCCACGGCGGCCGGGTGACCGGGATCGTCGGGCCCTGGTACGGCGACGACTGGCGCACCGCGCGCCCCATCGCCCCGTACCACAAGGGCGACGGGCACGTCACGGACGACACTCTGATGACCCATGCGCTGGTCCGGGTCTACGAGACGGTGCGCGGCCATCTCGACGCGTACGCGGTCGCCGACCACCTCGTGCCGGACCTGATGTCGCGGCCCCGCTGGATCCCGGAGCTGGAGGCCGAGGCGCTGCCCCTGCAGCGGATCTTCCTCGCCGAGAAGTGGATCGTCACGCGGCTGCACTACGGGCACGCCGACCCGCGCGAGGCAGGCGTGGGCAACATCGTCAACTGCGGGGCCGCGATGTACATGGCGCCGGTCGGCCTGGTGAACGCCGCCCATCCCGGCGCCGCGTACGCGGAGGCGCTGGATGTCGCGGGCGCCCACCAGTCGTCGTACGGCAGGGAGGCGGCCGGAGTCCTGGCCGCCGCGGTCGCCGCCGCGTGCACGCCGGGCGCCACCCCCGTCTCCGTGGTCGAGACGGCACTGGCGCTGGCCAAGGACGGGACCCGGTCGGCGATCGAAGCGGTGTGCGAAGTGGCCTGCCGGTACACCGACTTCGAGTCCGCGCTGGTACCGCTGCGCGCCGCTGTCGCCCCCTTCGACACGGTGGGCCCCCACTACCGCGAGCCCTCCCTGGACGCCCGGCGGCCGTCGCGGCTGCACTCCATCGAGGAACTGCCGGTGGCGCTCGGCATGCTGCTCGTCGGCGGTGGCGACTTCCGCCGCACGGTCCTCGGCTCGGTCAACTACGGCCGTGACTGCGACTCGATCGCCACGATGAGCGGCGCGCTCGCGGGTGCGCTCCACGGCGAGCAGGCCATTCCCGTCGACTGGGTGAAGACGGTCGCCGAGGCCAGCCGCCTCGATCTGCACGCCCCGGCACGGGCGCTGGCGGAGGTCGCCCGTGAGGTCTTCGCACAGGACACCGCACGGCGCCGCACGCACGAGGCGGCGTTCGCCGGGCTGGCGGGAGAGGACCGGTGACCGTCCGCCTGACCTGGGTCCAGCCCGAGGACCTGGTGGGTCACGAACTGCGCCAGGCCGCGCAGGACGGCCGGGACGCCGGGGAGATCGAGCAGCGCTGGCACACGGCGGGCGGCACTCCTGCTCCAGCGCGGGCCGGGGCCTCGGAGCAACCCGCCCCGCGGCACCTGCGCGCGCTCGCGGAGCGGCTCCTGGACGAACTGGACTCCCTGGAGAGCCCGTTGGCAGAGGATGAGCCGACGGACCTGCGGGCGGTCCGGGCCGCCTGTCCTCGCTGGCCGTCGCCCCCCGGCCGTCCGGTGTCCCTCGGCAGCGACGCCCTGCACGCGGCCTGGCTGGGCCGGGCCGCCGGCTGCCTGCTCGGCAAGCCCGTCGAGAAGCTGCCGCTGGCCGGTGTCCGCGCCCTGGCACGGGCCACCGGCAACTGGCCGCTCACCACCTGGTTCACCGCGCGGGGCGTGCCCGCCGACCTGGCTGCCGCGTACCCGTGGAACCGCCGCTCGGCAGCCACCTCCCTCGCCGAGAACATCGACGGGATGCCGGAGGACGACGACCTCAACTACCCGCTGCTGACCGTGCTGCTGCTCCAGCGCCACGGCCGGGGCTTCAGTACGTCGGACCTGGCCCGCCTCTGGCTGGACGAGCTCCCGGCGGGCCGCGTCTTCACCGCCGAACGCATCGCCTACCGCAATCTCCTCGACGGCCTGGAGCCACCGGCCACGGCCCGCCGGCGCAACCCCTTCCGGGAGTGGATCGGCGCCCAGATCCGGGCCGATGTGCACGGCTGGACGCACCCGGGCGATCCGGGGGCCGCCGCCGCGCAGGCCCATCGCGACGCGGTCCTCACCCACACGGCGAACGGGGTGTACGGGGCGATGTTCACCGCCGCCGCACTCGCCGTCGCCGCGGGCGGCGAGACGGACGTGCACGGCTGTCTGGCGGCCGGACTGCGTGTGGTGCCGCCCCGGTCCCGGTACGCCCGCGCGGTGCGGCTCGGCATCGAGACGGCGCGCGAGGAAAGGGACTTCGACGCGGTCGTGGACCGGCTCCACGACGCGTACGGCTCCACCCACCACTGGGTGCACGTCCTGCCCAACGCGGCACTGCTGGCCGCCGCCCTCACCCACGCGGAGGGTGACTTCTCCCGCTCCATCGGCTGCGCGGTGTCCGGCGGCTGGGACACCGACTCCAACGGCGCGACGGCCGGTTCGCTCGCCGGCCTGCTGGCCGGGCGGGCCGCCGCGCTGCCCGGCCACTGGACCGCCCCGCTCAAGAACCGTCTCGCCACCTCCGTGTCCGGCCTCGGCTCCATCGGCTTCGACACCCTCGCGGAACTGACCTATCAGGAGGTACGCCGCCCATGACAGCGATCGCGGTGCTCGGCAGCACCAACATGGACCTGGTCGTCTACGTCGACCGGGCGCCAGGACTCGGGGAGACCGTCACCGGAAGGGAGTTCAGGACCGTCCCCGGCGGCAAGGGCGCCAACCAGGCCCTCGCCGCGGCCCGCGCGGGGGGCGAGGTCGTGATGATCGGCGCGGTCGGCACCGACGAGTACGGCTCGCTGCTCCGGACGAATCTGGAGCACGCCGGCGTGGACACCGATCTGCTGCACACCGTCGCGGGGCCCAGCGGCACCGCGCACATCGTCGTCGACGACGAGGGGTCCAACGCGATCGTGGTGGTTCCCGGCGCGAACGGCACGGTGACCGCCCTCGGTCCGGGCGAGAGGGCGGCGGTCTCCGCTGCCGGCCTGCTCCTCCTCCAGCTGGAACTCCCGCTGTCCGCCGTCACCGAGGCGGCGCGGACGGCGAAGGCCCACGGGGTGCGGACGATCCTCACCCCCTCCCCCGTACAGCCCCTGCCGCCCGGCCTCCTGGACGCCGTCGACCTGCTGGTCCCCAACGAGCACGAGGCCGCCCGGCTCACCGGGCAGGCGGAACCGCACGCGGCCGCGCAGGTCCTGCTCCAGCAGGTCCCCGAGGTCGTGATCACGCTCGGCGGGAAGGGCTGCCTGTACGTGGCCCGGGGCGGCGAACCGCCGGTCCTCTTCCCGGCCCCCGAGGTCACCGCCGTCGACACGACCGGCGCCGGTGACACCTTCGTGGGCACCCTCGCCGTGGCGCTCGGCGAGGGCCGGTCCGTCCCCGAGGCGCTGGGCTGGGCGTCCTCGGCGGCGGCCCTCTGCGTGCAGCGTCACGGCGCGTCCACGTCCATGCCCTACCGCAGCGAGATCGATGCCGCATGAGTACCCCCGCGACCTCCCCCACGACGCCGACGGCTCCCCTCGCCGGCCTGCGGGTCCTGGACCTCGCCACCCTCTTCGCCGGGCCGCTCGCGGCCACCATGCTCGGTGACTTCGGGGCCGGGGTCATCAAGGTCGAGCATCCGCGCAAGCCCGATCCCTCGCGCGGGCACGGCCCGTCGAAGGACGGGATCGGCCTGTGGTGGAAGATGCTCGGCCGCAACAAGCGGACGCTGACCCTGGACCTGTCCTCCCCGGGCGGCCGGGACGTGCTGCTGCGGCTGGCGGCGGAGACCGATGTGGTCATCGAGAACTTCCGGCCCGGCACGCTGGAGCGCTGGGGGCTGGGCTGGGAGGAGCTGCGGGCCGTGAACCCGCGGCTGGTGCTCGCCCGGGTCACGGGCTTCGGCCAGTCGGGCCCGTACGCGCACCGGCCCGGCTTCGGCACCCTCGCCGAGGCGATGAGCGGCTTCGCCGCCGTCACCGGGGAGCCCGACGGGCCGCCGACCCTGCCGCCGTTCGGGCTCGCCGACTCGATCGCGGCGCTCGCCACGGCGTACGCGGTGATGACGGCGCTGGCCGGACGCGACCGGACCGGGGGCGGCCAGGTGGTGGACATGGCGATCATCGAGCCGATCCTGACCGTGCTGGGACCGCAGCCCCTCTGGTACGACCAGCTCGGTTACGTCCAGCCGCGGACCGGCAACCGCTCCCGCAACAACGCCCCGCGCAACACCTACCGCACCGCGGACGGCCACTGGGTCGCCGTCTCGACCTCCGCCCAGTCGGTCGCCGAGCGCGTGATGCGTCTGGTGGGGCGCCCCGAACTGACCGAGGAGCCGTGGTTCTCAGCCGGGAGCACCCGTGCCGAGCACGCCGACGAGCTGGACGAGGCGGTGGGCCACTGGATCGCACGGCGCACCCGGGAGGAGGCGGTGGACGCGTTCGAGAAGGCCGAGGCGGCGATCGCGCCGGTCCATGACGTACGGGACGTGATGGAGGATCCCCAGTACCGGGCGCTGGGCACGATCACCGAGGTCGACGACCCCGAGCTGGGACCGCTGCGGATGCAGAACGTGCTCTTCAGGCTGTCCGAGACCCCGGGGGCGATCCGCTGGGCCGGCCGGCCGCACGGGGCGGACACGGACGAGATCCTGGCGGAGCTGGGCCTCTCCGCCCCCGCGGTCGCGGCGCTGCGGGACGAGGGTGCCCTGTGACCGGCACGGCGGTGGCGCTGACCTGGCTGTACGTTCCCGGGGACCGGCCGGAGGTGGTCCGCAAGGCGCTCGGTTCGGGCGCGCACGTCGTGATCGTCGACCTGGAGGACGCGGTCGCCCCGGACCGCAAGGAGTACGCACGGTCGGCGACGGCCGAGCTCCTCTCGGATCCGGTGACGGCGGACCCGATGGCGGTGCCCGTCCATGTGCGGGTCCACGGCGAGGAGGACGTGAAGGCGCTGACGGGGCTGCCGGGGCTGTCCGGGATGCGGCTGCCCAAGATCACCCACGCGGGGTCGGTGCACCATGTCGCGGCTCTGGCGCCCGGGGTGCCGCTGTATCCGCTGCTGGAGTCGGCGCTGGCGATCGAGCACGCGTACTCGATCGCCGGCGCCCATCATGCCGTGCGGGGGGTCGCGCTGGGCGAGGCGGATCTCCGTGCGGACCTGGGGGTGCGGGACGACGCCGGGCTCGACTGGCCGCGCAGCCGTGTGGTGATCGCGGCGCGGGCGGCCGGGCTCGACCCGCCCGTCATGTCGGTGTACCCCGATGTCCGTGACCTGTCCGGGCTGAGGGCGTCGTGTGCGCACGGGCGGGATCTCGGGCTGCTCGGCCGGGCGGCGATCCACCCCCGGCAGCTGCCGGTCATCGAGCGCGCGTTCCGGCCCACGGCGCGCGAGGTCGAGGCGGCGGAGCAGATCCTGGAGGCGTCCCGGACCGAGGCCGGGGCGCAGGCCCTGCCGGACGGGCGGTTCGTCGACGCGGCGGTGGTGGCGACCGCGCGGCGCACGCTCTCGCTGGCGGGGCGGCGCTGAGGCACGTACACGCGAAGGGGCCGCCGGACCTCTGTGGTCCGGCGGCCCCTTCGGGGGTCTGCGGGGTGTCAGCTCCGGTCGGCCTTCTGCGGGGTCCCGTCGGCCTCGGGCGCCTGCGCCTCGGGAGCGGTGTCCGCGCCGTCGCCGGCGGCCTCGGTGGTCTCGGTGGCCTCGTCCGCCGTGCCGGCCTCGTCGGTGGGTGCCGCCTTCTCGCCGTCACCGGCCGGGTCGACGGCCGCCGGCTCGACGATCTCCTCGCGGCCGGGGCGGATCCGAGCCGAGATCACGATGTACGTGACGGCGAGCACGAACACGACGATCGCGGTCCACACGTTGAGCCTCAGGCCCAGCACGTGGTGCGCCTCGTCGACGCGCATGTACTCGATCCATCCGCGGCCCGCGCAGTACGCCGCGACGTACAGGGCGAAGGCCCGGCCGTGTCCGAGCTTGAAGCGGCGGTCCGCCCAGATGACCAGGAGCGCGACGCCGACGCACCACAGGGACTCGTAGAGGAACGTCGGGTGGTAGGTGCCCTCGACCCGGTTGGTGCCCTCGCTGATCTTCAGCGCCCAGGGCACGTCCGTGGGCTTTCCGTAGAGCTCCTGGTTGAACCAGTTGCCCCAGCGGCCGATGGCCTGGGCGAAGGCGATACCGGGAGCCAGGGCGTCGGCCCAGGCCGGGAGGGGGATGCCGCGCCGACGGCAGCCGATCCAGGCGCCGACCGCACCGAGCGCGATCGCGCCCCAGATGCCGAGGCCGCCCTCCCAGATCTTGAAGGCGTCCACCCAGTTCTCACCGTCGCTGAAGTACAGCTGGTAGTCGGTGATGACGTGGTAGAGCCTGCCGCCGACCAGGCCGAAGGGCACGGCCCAGACGGCGATGTCGGCGACGGTGCCGGCTTTGCCGCCCCTGGCGACCCAGCGCTTGTTGCCGAACCAGACGGCGACGAAGACACCGATGATGATGCAGAACGCGTAGCCGCGGAGCGGGATCGGGCCGAGCTCGATCACGCCGGTCGACGGGCTGGGAATGAAGGCAAGGTTCATGACGGGGTCGACGCTACCTTGCCGGACGGGACGTGCGGCAAGCCGTCCGGCAACTTCTGGATAACGGGACCCCTTGCGGAGTACCTGCCGGGGCGCTCCGGCCGGCCTACGACGCCGACGGTGTGGCCCCGACGGTGCCCGGCTTCTTGCCCTTGTTCGCCTCCGCCACCCACTTCTTGATGTTGGCCTCGGAGATCTGCTCGTCCCCCTTCTTCGGGAAGATCGACTCGCCGTTGAGCAGCGCCGTGGGTGTCCCCTGGAAGCCGCCTTCGCCGAACGCCTTGTTGGACTTCTCGACCCAGCTGTCGTGCGTGCCGTCCTCCACGCAGCTGCGGAAGGCGGGGGTGTCCAGGCCGTCCACCTCGCCGGCCAGCTCGATCAGCTTGCTGTTCTTGCCGAAGGCGTCGTCGGTCTCGGCGGGCTGGTTGCGGTAGAGGACGTCGTGGTACGGGGCGAACTTGCCGACGTCCTGGGCGCAGGCGGCGGCGTTGGCCGCGCGCAGGGACCCGCTGCCGCCGAGGTTGCCGTCGATGATCGTGGCCAGGTGGTACTCCACCTTGAGCTGGCCGCTCTCCGCGAGCTCGGTGAACGTGTCACGGAAGGCGTTCTCGAACTGGGCGCAGACCGGGCAGCGGAAGTCCTCCCAGATCGTGAGCGTGGACGGTGCGTCGTCGGCCCCGACCTGGAGGGCGAGCCCGTCCTCCCCCATCGCCCCGGACGGGGTGACGGCGGGCCCGGCCTCGCTGTCCTTGTCGTTCTTCCCGGCGTTGGCGGCGATCACGCCGATCACGGCGGCGAGCGCCAGCACCCCCACCACGGCGGTCGCGACGATCAGCGTGCGGCGGCGGCGCTCCCGCGCCCGGTCCTGCTCACGCTGCTGGACGAGCCGGTCGCGCGCGGCTCTGCTTCGGTCTTGGTTCTTCTCGCTCACACCGCGCAAACGAACCGGGGAGGCGCGTGAGCGCCTCCCCGGTCCCAGGTCCACCCGTACGGATGACGACGGCTGTCAGCGCTTTCGAACGCCTTCGGCCAGTTCGCCCGCGAGGGCACGGACCGCGGCGAGGCCGGCGGCCTCGTCCGGGGCGTCCAGCATCCGCTTGACGAAGGCCGAGCCGACGATCACCCCGTCGGCGAAGGCCGCGACCTCCCGGGCGTGCTCGGCGGTGGAGACGCCGATGCCCACGCAGACCGGCAGGTCCGTGGTGGCACGGGTGCGCCGCACCAGGTCCTGGGCCTGCTCACCCACCGATTCGCGGGTGCCGGTGACGCCCATCAGCGAGGCCGCGTACACGAAGCCGGAGCCGGCCGCCGTGATGGTGGCGAGGCGGGCGTCCTTGCTGCTCGGGGCGACGACGAAGACGGTGGCGAGGGAGTGCTTCTCGGCGTGCTCCCTCCACAGTCCGGACTCCTGGACCGGCAGGTCGGGCAGGATGCAGCCGGCGCCGCCCGCCTCGGCGAGCTCGGCGGTGAAGCGCTCGACGCCGTAGCGGTCGATCGGGTTCCAGTACGTCATGACGAGGATCGGCGCGCCGGTGGCCTCGTGGGTCTCACGGACCGTGCGCATGATGTCGGCGATCCTGACCCCGCCGCGCAGCGCGATGTCGTCGGCGGTCTGGATGACCGGCCCGTCGAGGACCGGGTCGCTGTGCGGGAGGCCGATCTCGATGACGTCCGCGCCGCCGGCCACGGCCGCCTTGACGGCCTCGATCCCGCCGTCGACGGTCGGGAAGCCGCCGGGCAGGTAGGCGATGAGCGCCGCCCGGTCCTCGGATTTCGCCCCGGCCAGCGTCGCTTCGAGGAGCTCTCGGTTGCCGCTCACTTGGTGACCTCCACCTCTCCGTCGGCCACGTCGGCCTCGACGACGGCGTCGGCGCCGTCGTAGAGCCCGAAGTAGCGCGCCGCCGTGTCCATGTCCTTGTCGCCGCGGCCGGACAGGTTGATCAGGATCAGTCCGTCCTCGCCGAGCTCCCGTCCGACCTCCAGCGCGCCGGCCAGCGCGTGCGCGCTCTCGATGGCCGGGATGATCCCCTCGGTGCGGGACAGGAGGCGCAGCGCCTGCATGGCGGCGTCGTCGGTGACCGCGCGGTACTCTCCGCGGCCGACGTCCTTGAGGTAGGCGTGCTCGGGGCCGATGCCCGGGTAGTCGAGCCCGGCGGAGATGGAGTACGGCTCGGTGATCTGGCCCTCGTCGTCCTGGAGGACGTAACTGCGTGAGCCGTGCAGGATGCCGGGCTCGCCCGCGGTGAGGGTCGCCGCGTGTTCGCCGGTCTCCACACCGTGTCCGGCGGGTTCGCAGCCGATCAGGCGGACGCCCTCGTCGGGGATGAAGGCGTGGAAGAGGCCGATGGCGTTGGATCCGCCGCCGACGCACGCGACCGCGGCGTCCGGCAGCCGGCCGGCGCGCTCCAGGATCTGGCGGCGGGCCTCGACGCCGATCACCCGGTGGAAGTCGCGGACCATCGCCGGGAAGGGGTGCGGCCCGGCGACCGTGCCGAAGAGGTAGTGGGTACGGTCCACGTTGGCGACCCAGTCGCGGAACGCCTCGTTGATGGCGTCCTTGAGGGTCCGGGAGCCGGACTTCACGGCGACGACCTCGGCGCCGAGCATCCGCATGCGCGCCACGTTCAGCGCCTGCCGCTCGGTGTCGATCTCCCCCATGTAGATGGTGCACTCGAGCCCGAAGAGGGCGCAGGCGGTCGCGGTGGCGACGCCGTGCTGGCCCGCTCCGGTCTCCGCGATGATGCGGGTCTTGCCCATGCGCTTGGTGAGGAGGGCCTGGCCGAGCACGTTGTTGATCTTGTGCGAGCCGGTGTGGTTGAGGTCCTCGCGCTTGAGGAAGACGCGGGCGCCTCCGGCGTGCTCGGCGAAGCGCGCGACCTCGGTGAGCGCACTGGGCCGGCCCGTGTAGTCGACCATGAGCTCGTTGAGCTCGGCGGCGAAGGCCGGGTCCGCCTTGGCCTTGTCGTATTCGACGGCCACCTCGTCCACGGCGGCGACCAGCGCCTCCGGGATGAACTTGCCACCGTAGGCGCCGAAGTACCCCTCGGCGCTGGGGATCAGACCCTCGGGGTCCGGAATGAAGAAGTCGGACGACATGCGACGTGCTCCTCGAATCGCAACGGGTGATGTCACCGTATGCGCCGTGGGCGGAGCGCCGCGCCGACCGGTGGGCGGTCGGTGCGGTGGGTCGTGCGGATCCCCCTGTACGGCGGGGGGCGACGGCCGGGGCTCGCTACGGCGCGGACCCCGTGCGCCATCGCATGCCGTTGACCTGACCGGGCTCGTCTCCGATGACGTACCGCACGCGCCGGCCGTGGACGCGCCGGGCGGGGGCGCGGCAGCCGCGGTGCCAGAAGGGCGGCGCGCAGCGCCTCGGTTGAGGGTGGCGGAGGGAGGCGGGCAGGCGGCAGCCGCGCGCCGGCGGCGCGTGCGGGTCCGGGGCGCTCGCCCCGGCGGGGCGCAGGCCCGGCCGGATGCGGGCGGCGGACACGGGTGGGGTCAGCCCCGTCCGTGCCGGAGCGCCGGGTGGGCGCCGGCCGCGACCAGGTCGGCGACGGCGGCCCGGGGGTCGCGGCCGGTGACCAGGGACTCGCCGACGAGCACCGCGTCCGCGCCGGCGTTGGCGTAGGCGATGAGGTCGTGCGGGCCGCGGACGCCGGACTCGGCGACCTTGACGATGTGGTCGGGGATCTCGGGGGCGACGCGTTCGAAGGTGGAACGGTCGACCTTGAGGTCCTTCAGGTTGCGCGCGTTGACACCGATGATCTTCGCTCCGGCGTCCACGGCGCGCTCCGCCTCCTCCTCGTCGTGGGCCTCGACGATCGGCGTGAGGCCGATCGACTCGGCCCGCTCGATCAGCGAGACGAGGGCCTCCTGGTCGAGGGCGGCGACGATCAGCAGGGCGAGGTCGGCCCCGTAGGCGCGTGCCTCCCACAGCTGGTAGGAGGTGACGATGAAGTCCTTGCGCAGGACCGGGATGTCGACCTTGGCGCGGACGGCCTCCAGGTCCGCGAGCGAGCCGCCGAAGCGGCGCTCCTCGGTGAGGACCGAGATGACGGAAGCCCCGCCGGCCTCGTAGTCCGCGGCGAGCGCGGCCGGGTCGGCGATCGCGGCAAGGGCCCCCTTGGAGGGGCTGGAGCGCTTGACCTCGCAGATGACGGTGACGCCCTCGCCGCGCAGGGCGGCGACTCCGTCCTTGGCCTGGGGAGCGCGCGCGGCGCGTTCCTTGAGCTCGTCGAGGCTTACGCGCGCCTGCCGCTCCGCGAGGTCGGCGCGAACGCCGTCGATGATCTCGTCGAGCACACTCACGCGAGCGGCCCCCTTCCGAAGCGGTGATGGGTACAGGATCAGCCATCTCGATGGTATCCGCAGGAGGGCTCAGGGCTCGCATCCGGCGGTCCCGCGTCCCACTACCTGGTCATTCAGGGCGCCAGTGCGGAGCCGAAGGGCAGGTTCCTGACCACGGAGAACACCAGCAGAACCGTGCCGACGCCCCACCAGTGGACGGGCGCGAGACCGATCCGGACCGGACGGCCCCGGCTCGCGCGGACCGCCCACAGGAGCCAGACCGCGGCGAAGACGACGTAGCCGACGACGGCCAGGGCATTGGCGCCCAGCGCGGTGGTGAGGTCGCCGTGGGCGAAGGCGTAGGCGCTGCGGAGACCGCCGCAGCCGGGACAGAACACTCCGGTGAAGCGGAGCATGGGGCAGACCGGGTAGTGGCCCGGCTCGTTGGGGTCGACCGCCGCGACGTAGCCGAAGGCCGCGACGACGACGGCCATGGCCCCGGCGGGGGCGGCGAGCCGCCTGATCCGGGAGACCGGGGCGGGGGCCGGGGGGAGCCCGGGGGCGGGGGCTGGGGGAGAGGCTGAGGCGTCCACGCGGTGATTGTCCCCGCTGACGCGGAGAGGCGCAGCCCGGTCCGGGCCGCGCCTCTCGTCGTGTCCTGCGGCCGGCCCCTGCCGGCGGACGGCGCCGGGGCCGGTCTTCGTGCGGATCGGGCCGGGCCGGATGGGCCCGGCACGGTCCTGCCGGGAGGCTCTAGGCCGCGACCTGGGCCTCCGAGGCCCGGGCCCGTGCGGCGGCCATCTCGGAGGACTCCTTCGGCATGCCGAGGCCCGCCGCCTTCATGGCGAGACCGACGACACCGCCGAGGAGGGTGACGGCGATCCCGGCCCAGAAGCCGAGGGTGTTCGCCGCGACCATGAAGAGGCCCGCGATGCAGAAGCCGATGAAGGAGATGATGACACCGGTCCAGGCGGCCGGGGTGTGTCCGTGGCTGCTGCCCGCCATGAGTTGCTCCTAGTTGGTGTTGCGCTGAAGGTGTCGCTGTTGGAAAGGCTCGATGCCATTGTCCCGTACGTGCCGGGGGACGTGAGGCTGGGGGGTCACGCCTCGCGCGTCGGGTCCTCGCCGCGGTCCAGCGCCTTCCACAGCTCCTCGGGCCGGTCGGGGTCCGGGGCGGTGCGGGGGGCCTTGCGGGGGCGGGGGGTGCCGTCGCGTTCGTACCGCCCCGACATGGCGGGCCAGCGGGCGCCGTAGCGCAGTGCGAGCAGTCCGGCGAGCAGGATCAGCAGTCCGCCGGCCGCGGTGATGTAGGGCCAGGCGGTGTGGCTGAGGGCGGCGACCGTGGCCGATGTGTTGCCCGTGGTCTGCGCGGCCTGTTCGTCCAGGGTCGCCCTGTCCGAGGCACCGGCGTAGGCGCTCAGTCCGGCGCCGAGGCCGCTGAGGGCGAGGAGCGCGGCGACCAGTCGCCGTCCTCCGCCCCGGACGGCGAAGACGGCGACGAGGGCGGCCAGGCCGACCACGGCCAGGGCGGCCGGGAGTCCGGTGACGTCCTGGCCGTCGGCGCTCAGCGGCAGGGAGCCGCCGCCGACGGCGGCCACGCCCTCGGCCCAGGTCTGGCCCGAGGCGAGGAGTACGACGGTGGCGCCGGCCGCCCCGAGGAGCAGGCCGGCGGCCAGGCTTCGGCGGCTTCCCGCGCTGTCGGGCGCGGACGCGGCTCGGGCACGGGGCTGGGGTACGGGAACAGCACTCACGTACCCCACTATCCCCTACCGGCTCAGTCGGACCCCAGCCGGTTCGCCGTATGCACGGCCCGCAGGACCGCGGCGGCCTTGTTGCGGCACTCCGTGTCCTCGGCGACCGGGTCGGAGTCCGCGACGATGCCCGCGCCCGCCTGGACGTAGGCGGTGCCGTCGCGGAGCAGGGCCGTGCGGATGGCGATGGCGGTGTCGGAGTCCCCGGCGAAGTCGAGGTAGCCGACGCAGCCGCCGTACAGTCCGCGGCGGGTCGGCTCGAGCTCCTCGATGATCTGCAGGGCGCGGGGCTTGGGCGCTCCCGACAGGGTGCCCGCGGGGAAGCACGCGGTGAGGACGTCGAAGGCGCTGCGGCCCTCGGCGACTCGTCCGGTGACGGTGGAGACGATGTGCATGACGTGCGAGTACCGCTCGACCGACATGAAGTCGACGACCTCGACGCTGCCGGGCGCGCAGACCCGTCCCAGGTCGTTGCGGCCGAGGTCGACGAGCATGAGGTGCTCTGCTCGTTCCTTCGGGTCGGCGAGCAGTTCGTCGGCGAGCGCCTGGTCCTCCTGGGGGGTGGCGCCGCGGTGCCTGGTCCCGGCGATCGGGTGCACCATGGCCCGCCCGTCCTCGACCTTGACGAGCGCCTCGGGGCTGGAGCCGACGACGTCGAAGCCGTCGAAGCGGAAGAGGTACATGTACGGCGACGGGTTGGTGGCCCGCAGGACCCGGTAGACGTCCAGGGCGCTCGCCGTGCACGGCGTCTCGAAGCGCTGGGAGGGGACGACCTGGAAGGCCTCGCCCGCCCTGATGCGCTCCTTGACGTCCTCGACGGCGTCCATGAAGGCCTGGCCGCCCCACAGCGCGGTGTAGGGCGGGAGCTCGGAGGGCGGCAGCGCGGCGGGGGCGTTCTCCACGGGCCGGGAGAGGTCGCGCTCCATGGCGTCGAGCCGGGCGACCGCGTCCGCGTACGCCTCGTCCACACCGGTGTCCAGGTCGTTGTGGTTGATGGCGTTGGCGATGAGCAGGACGGTGCCGTTCCCGTGGTCGAGCACGGCGAGGTCCGAGGTGAGCAGCATCGTCAGCTCGGGGAGCTCCAGGTCGTCGCCGCCGTGCTCGGTGATCCGCTCCAGCCGGCGTACGACGTCGTAGCCGAGATAGCCGACCATGCCGCCGGTGAACGGGGGCAGGCCGTCGTCGCCGACGAGGTCGCGCGGGGTGTGCAGGGTCTCGACGGTGGCGCGCAGGGCCCGCAGCGGGTCGCCGTCGACGGGGACGCCGACGGGCGGGGTGCCGAGCCAGTGGGCCTGTCCGTCGAGGGCGGTCAGGGTGGCGGCGCTGCGTACCCCGATGAAGGAGTAGCGGGACCAGGTGCGGCCGTTCTCCGCGCTTTCCAGGAGGAACGTGCCGGTGCGTTCGGCGGCGAGCTTGCGGTAGAGCCCGACCGGGGTGTCACCGTCCGCGAGGAGCCGGCGGCTGACGGGGATGACGCGCCGGTCGACGGCGAGCTTGCGGAAGGTCTCGAGATCCATGGCGGCCGGCCTTATCGGGGTGCGGTGAGCGGAAGGACGTCCCTGTCGAAGCAGGTGCGGGCGCCCGTGTGGCAGGCGGCGCCCGTCTGGTCGACCTTGACCAGGACGGTGTCGGCGTCGCAGTCGAGGGCGACGGACTTCACCAGCTGGACGTGTCCGGAGGTGTCGCCCTTGACCCAGTACTCCTGGCGGCTGCGCGACCAGTAGGTGCAGCGGCCCGTGGTGAGCGTGCGGTGCAGCGCCTCGTCGTCCATCCAGCCGAGCATGAGTACCTCGCCCGTGTCGTACTGCTGGGCGATGGCCGGGACCAGTCCGTCGGGGCCGCGCTTGAGGCGGGCGGCGACGGCCGGGTCGAGGTTGCTGGCGGGCGTGGAGCCGGGCGTGCTGGTCATGCGCCCCATTGTGCCGCGCCGGGCGGGGCGCTCCGGCCGTGCGTCCACTGGGCGGACCAGGGGCGGCGGCCTTACGCTGGCGGGCATGTCGACCCATGCGAAGCGTGAACGTCTTCTGCTCGCCGACCTGTTGGAAGCGGCGGGCCCCGAGGCCCAGACTCTGTGCAACGGCTGGAAGACCCGTGACCTGGCCGCCCATGTCGTGGTGCGTGAACGGCGTGCGGACGCCGCGGGCGGGATCCTGCTGGGCGCCCTGAAGAACAGGCTGGAGCGGGTCCAGGCCGAATTCGCCGCCAAGCCGTACGAGGAGTTGATCCAGCTCATCCGCACGGGGCCGCCCCGGATGTCGCCCTTCGGGCTGAAGCAGCTGGACGAGGCGGCGAACACCGTCGAGTTCTACATCCACGCGGAGGACGTGCGCCGGGCGCAGCCCGACTGGTCGCAGCGGGACCTCGATCCTGTCTTCGCCGATGTGCTGTGGTCGCGCACCGAGAGGACGGCCCGGATGATGGGCCGCCGCTCGCCGGTGGGTCTGGTGCTGCGGCGCCCCGACGGCCAGACGGCGGTGGCCCACAAGGGCACCCCGGTGGTGACGGTCACCGGGGAGCCGGGCGAGTTGCTGCTGTTCGCGGCGGGGCGGCAGGACGCGGCGCGGGTGGAGCTGGAGGGCGACAAGGACGCGCTGGCCCGGCTGCACACGGCCGAGCTCGGCCTGTAGCCGGGCCAGGCCGCGCCTCGCCGGCCGCTCAGGCGTCGTGGCGGACGCGTACGGGCGCCCAGCGGGCGCGGTGGCGGTGCCGCTCCTCCCGTGCGTCGTCCTCGCCCCGTCCCGATCCCAGCAGGCCGAGGAGGAAGCCTGCCGGGATCGTGACGAGGCCCGGGGTCTGGAGCGGGAACACAGCGAAGTCCCACTCCGGGAAGAGCGCGACGGGCGTACCGGAGAACGCCGGTGAAAGGATCATCAGGACCACGATCAGCGGAAGCGTGCCGTACACGGTCCACCGCACCCCCCGGGCGTTGAACCGTGGCCGGAAGAGGGCGTAGAGCAGGACGGGCGGCAGGACCGAGGCCGCCGCCGCGAACGACAGGGAGAGCAGCACCTGGGGGTTGCGGTCGTGGGTGTACGCCGAGAGGAGCACGGCGAGCGCGCCGATCCCGACGACGGCCCAGCGGGCGTGCCGGATCTCCCTGGCCGAGGCCTTGCCCTCGCCCTGGGCTCCCGACTTCAGCGTGAAGTCGCGGGCCACGGACGACGCGGCGGCCAGGGTGATCCCGGCGACCGCGGCCAGGGTGGTCGCGAACGCGGCGCAGGCGACGAGTGCGAACAGCGGGCTGTCCCGCGGCCCGGTCGCTCCGGGGTCCAGGGCGCCGGTCACCATGAGGAGGGCAGTGCCGCCGGCCGGGTCGGCGGCGTGCAGCAGGTCCCGGCCGATGAGGGCGGAGGCCCCGAGTCCGACGATGACGATGCCGACGCACAGCAGGGCGACGGGGGCCACGGCCCAGACGCCGGCCCGGCGGGCGGTCCAGGCGTCGCGGACCGGGTGGAGCCGCATCATGATGTGCGGCATGCACGCGGCGCCGAGCACGAGGGTGGCCTGGAAGCCGATCAGGTCGAGCCCGCCGGCGAGGCCGTGGCCGAACTGCAGTCCGGGGCGAGCGTAGGCGCCGCCCGCCTTGCTGCCTTCCCGCGCGGCGTCGAACAGGGCGAACGGCGACCAGTCGAAGCGTGCGAGGACGAGCCCGGCGAGCAGGGTGACGGCTCCCAGGACGACGGCCACCTTGAGGATCTGGATGTAGCCGGTGCCGCGCATCCCGCCGAACGCCGAGTAGCAGACCATCAGCGCGCCGCTGGCGACGGTGCAGCCGGTGAGCGCGCCGTCGGGCAGGCCGAACATGGAGGTCATGACGTGGCCGGCGGTGGTCAGCTGGACGAGCAGCAGCGGGGCCAGCACCACGAGGGTGGCCACGCCGAGCGCGCGGCGTACGGATCCGTCGCCGAGGCGGTCGGCGAGGAAGTCCCCCAGGGTGAACACGCCCTTGCGGCGCAGGCGTTCGGCGAACAGGCGCATGACCAGGGCCAGGGAGGCGACCGTGGCCAGGGCGAACAGCAGGCCGTCGAACCCGGCGAGCGCGACGGACCCGGTGGTGGAGAGCAGCGTGGCGGCGGACACGTAGTCACCGGCGATGGCCAGCCCGCCGCCGACGGGGCCGAGGGTGGCTCCGCCCGCGTAGAAGTGCTCCGGATCGTCCTGGTCGGCCGCCGCGAGCCCGCACAGCAGCAGGGACACGGCGACGAAGCCGAGGAAGATGACCACGGCCAGGGACCGGGCGTCGATCGCGCCGCTCACCGGGTTCGCTCCGCCGGTACGGCTCCGCAAGGGGCAGCTGAAGACATGCGCGTCATGGCACCAGCAGGGGCGGGCGGGGCACAGGGGGCCGGAGCGGGGCGCGGCGCCCGTACAGCCGTCGCGGCACAGGTCTGTGCTCCCGCACAACTCCCCCGGCCGGGAGCGTCCGGCCGGGGACGGACGGACGGACCCGGTCCCGGCGGACTGTGTTCGCGCGCGGCCGTGTTCGCGCGCGGCCCGCGCTCGCGTACGGCCCGTGTTCGCGTGCGGCTCGTGCTCGCGTACGGCCCCTGCTCGCGTACGGCCCGTGCTCGCGTACGGCCCGCTCGCGTGCGCCTCACCGGCGGTCGGGCGGCGCCGGGCGTCCTCCTCGTTCGTCCGCGCCGGGCCTGGTCCCGGGCCTGTACGGACGAACGGCCGGGCGCTCCCCCGCCGGCGGCTCGTCCGGTGGGGGAACACCCGGCCGGTGACGGCGGGCGGGGCGGGCTCAGCCCGTCAGGAGCCGTCGCGCCGCGAGAGCCAGCGACACCTCGACCGCGTCCGACGGCCGTGTCAGGCAGCGCCCCGTCAGCTGCTCGAACCGCCGGAGCCGGTTCAGCACGGTGTTGCGGTGGCAGTACAGCTTCGTCCCCGCCCGCTGGGCCGAGCCGTCCGAGTCGAGCCATGCCGTCAGCGTCTCGATGATCACGTCCCGGTCCGCCGGGTCGAGGCGGTCCAGCGGCCCGAGGACCCGGTCGGCGAGCGCCGTCCCGAGGCCGGGCGAGGACACGACGAGCGCGGCGGGCAGGTGCTCGTCGAGCAGGACGGTGCCACCGGACGCCGGGCAGGCCTTCAGCGCCGTCTCGGCGAGGCGCCGCGCGTCGCCGACCGAGGCGAGCCCGTCGACCACGGAGCTGACGCCGACCCGGGTGCCCGGAGGCGCCGTCAGCTCCGCTGCGAGCGCGGCGAGTTCACCGCGGGAGGCGCCGGGGGTCCCGGGGGGGCCGGGGGTGCCGGAGGCCTCGGTGGCGTCGGCGGGGGCGACGGCCGTCCCGTCCTCGCCGTCGCACCTCGGCTCCGCCTCGAACGCCACCGGGGCCGTCCCCAGCGGCAGGATCGCCAGCTCCACCTCGCCCGCGGAGTGCCAGAGCGCGGGTGTGCCCTCGGCCAGGTCCAGCGGCGGACGGCCCGTGCCGTGCGGGGCCCGGGCGCCGGCGACCGCGAGTACCGCGTACCGCCCGTGCACCGGCAGTCCCAGCATGGCGGCGGCGTCCGGCAGGTCCGAGATCCGGGCGGTGCCGTCCAGCAGCGCGGCCGTCATCAGGCGCTGCTGGTTCTCGCGGCGCCAGGACAGCCGCCGCTCGGCCTGGCGATAGGCCTCGGCCACCACGGCACAGTGTTCGTCGACGAAGTTCCAGACGTCCGCGGCGACATGGACGAGCAGCCGGGTGTCCTCGGGGTGGCGCCGGGCCGTGTCGTCGACCAGGTCCTGCCAGACCATCGCGCCGCCCATCCTGAAGGCGTGCATGACGGCGTCGAGGGGCACACCCTGCTCGGCCCGGCTCTCGCCGATCCACCGGGAGGTGCGGTGGGCGGCCTCCCGGAACTCGCGGGGCTGGATGAGGGAGGCGACGTTGTGCCGCAGCGAGTGGTGGACCTCCTGCCAGATCTCCGCGGGCTCGGACTCCATCGCGGCGCGGTAGGCGGGCTCCTGCTCCCGCAGCGCCTCGACCAGCCGGTCCGTGAGCTCCGGCAGCGCCTCCAGCAGCACGCGGGCCGCCCGGTGGAGGACCGCTACGGCCTCACGGTCGGCCAGGGAGCGGGCGCGGTGCGGCAACGGCGCTACGGGGGGCGGTCCGTGCAGCGCCCTGATCCGTGAACGTACGACCTGTGGCATGGCGGCCTCCACCGGGAATCGGCCGGCTGCGGTGGGCCGGCCCCGGTGTGCGCCCGGCCCGGCATTGGGCTGGTGCACACCGATTGATCCTGACGGACGCAGAATGGCATACCGCCCGGTCGGTACCTAGAGGTCTGCGCGGTTCTTCTCATCACGGTCCTGCAACCTCGCCACGCCCTCGCGGTCCAGCAGTCTCGCGAGTTCGGTCCGGGACCGTACGCCGAGCGCGGCGAAGACGTTGCGGAGATGGTGGTCCACGGTCCGCGGGCTCACCGAGAGCCGCACCGCCACCTCGCGGTTGGTGGCCCCCTCGGCGACGCAGCGGGCGATCCGCTGCTGCTGAGGTGTCAGTCCGGCCAGGGGGCCGGGGCCGCTCTGTTCCGGCACGTCCACCGCCTCCCCCGCGGCCCGCAGCTCCCCTCCCGCCCGGTCGGCCCAGACGCGGGCCGAACAGCGCTCGAAGGCGACCAGCGCGTCGCGCAGCGGCCCGCGGGCCTCACGGGTGCGGCGCAGACGGCGCAGCAGCTGGCCGTGGAGCAGCTGGGTGCGGGCGCGCTCGAAGTCACCGCCCGCGCGGTCGTGGTGGGCCAGTGCCTCCTCGTAGTGCGCACCGGCCTCCTCGGGCGGCGCCAGCAGGGCGCGGCAGCGGGCCAGCTGGGCAGGCACCTGCGGGTCGGTCGTCCGCGCCGTCCACAAGGCGAACTCCTCTACGGCCACGATGAGTTCGGTTGCCCATTCGTCGGCGCGGCCGGAGAGCACCACCGCCTCGACGTAACAGGGCACGGCGAGCATCCGGGTGGCGAAGTGGCCTGTTCCGGGACCCGGCCTGACCAGCGGTCCGAGCCTGGCGGCCGCTTCGCCCGGGCGTCCGGCCGCCAGGTCGGCACGGGCGACCGCCCAGGTGGCGAGCATGGCCGCCTGGGTCAGGCCGTGCGGTCCCGCCCCGGCCAGCGCGGCGTCCGCGTGGGCGGCGCACGCCTCGGCAGGCCCCTCCACGGAGGCGGCCAGCGCGAGCACGGAGTGCAGGTGTGTCGCGGAGTTCTGCTGCCCGGTGCGGCGGGCCGCGTGCAGCCCCTCCAGCGCGTGGGCGCGGGCCCTCGCGTGCTGCCCGGCACGCAGTTCGGCGTACGCGAGCTGCTCCAGGGCGTGCGGCAGCAGGGCCTCGGGCCCCCGGGTGCGCACGACGGCGAGGGCGCGGGCCCCCGCCCGGCAGGCCGCGTCGACCTCGCCGAGCACCAGTGCCGAGGCGCCCGCACGCAGCAGCTCGCCGGCGTCCTCGGCCCGGTCGGCCGCGTCGAGGCAGCACCGCAGGAGGGCGTGGCCACGGTCGGGGTGTCCGGCGAGCACGGCGCACATCCCGGCGCGGTACTGCGCCATGGACCGGTCGGCCGCCGCGACGGGGATGCGGTGCATGGCGTCCAGGTACGCGATGGCGTCCCCCATGTCCCAGGCCGCCTCCGCCGCGCCGAACAGGGCGTCCAGGGTGCGGCGCGGGTCGTGCGGGGCGAGCAGCTCCGCCGCCGTCAGGAGCGCCTCGCGCGCGTCGGCCGCCGGTCCGTCGCGCAGGGCCAGCATGCCGCGCACGTACGGCGCGGCTCCCCCGGCGAGGTGGGGCCCGACGCGGGCGAGCATGGCGCGGGCCCGGCCGGTGTCGCCCGCCAGCCGCGCCTGCTCGGCGGCGGCGGTGAAGCGTGCGGCGCGCAGGGCGTCGTCCGTGGTGAGCGCGGCGGCCCGGGCCAGTGCGGCCGAGCGTTCACCGTGCGGGCGGGGTGCCGCGGCCGCCGCCTCCAGCTGCCCGGCGAGCGCCGCGTCCGGCCCCGGCGCGGCGCAGGCCCACTGGACGAGTGCCGGCAGGGGCGCCGGTCCCGGCCCGGCGAGGAGTCCGGCGAGGAGTTCGTGCACGGCGCGGCGGCGCCCCGGGGGCGCCCGGTGCAGGACCGCGCGGCGGAGCAGCGGGTGGCTGAAGTGCACCCGGCTGCCTGCGCGCTGGAGGGCTCCGGCGGTGCCGGCGGGGGCGAACAGGACACGGTCGAGGTAGGCGGGCGCCAGTCCGGCCCGGGCTCCCGCGCGCAGCAGCAGGGCGGCGTCCGCGCCGGCCCCGTCCGGCTCGTGCTCCTCGGCGGCCGCGGCCAGCAGGAGCAGGGTGTGGGTGTCGGGGGACAGCCCGTCCAGATGTCCGGCGTGGGCGTCGAGGACGCTCTCGGCGCCGGGCAGCGGATACGGCAGCGCGGTGCGGCCGGCCAGCTGACCGGGGGTGAGGCGGCTGACGAGTCCGGCCATAAGGCGCGGGTTCCCGGCCGCTTCACGCAGGAGTTCGCTGCGTACGACGGGGTCGACCTCGGCCGTGCCGTCGGTGAGCCGGTCCAGCAGGGCGGTCGCCGCGTCGTCGCCGAGCGGGCCGAGGCGCAGCGCGGGCAGTCCGGCGAAGGCGGTCTCGTCGGCCGCGCCGATCACCACGGCGACCCGGCTGCCCGCGCCGAGCCTGCGGGCCGCGAAGCCGAGTGCGGCGCGGGAGTCGGGGTCCCAGGCGTCCGCGTCGTCCACACAGACGAGCAGGGGCTGTTCGGCGCCCAGGCCCCGCAGCAGGCCGAGCAGACCCCCCGGGGTGATCCCGGAGCGCAGGATCGTGTCGGGCGCGAGGGGCAGCGGGCCGGGTGCGGAGCAGAGCAGGGCGTGCAGTCCGCTGTAGGGCAGTCGCTGTTCGGTGGGGGCCGCGGCGGCGAACAGGACGGGGCCGCCGTGCCCCGCGAGGTAGTGGGCGGCGGCCTGCCGCAGCAGGGCGGTGCGGCCGAGGCCGGGCGGCGAGGTCAGCACGAGCGCTCCGCCGTCCCCTGCCCACAGCCGCCCCAACAGGGTTTCCAGGATGGCCAGTTCACCGCTGCGGCCGTACAGCCGGAGCGGACTGTGCACGGTCGTCATAGGGGTCACGCTCTTCACGTTACTTCCGCGTAAACAGCGTCGGAAGGCTCGCGTCCGCTCCCTGTTCCCGGCCGGCCCGGAGCGGTGCGGGCTCCCAACGGAACGGCGTAACCGCTGTGCGAGGGCACAGTCCCGGCCTGTTCGGCGACGGCCGCCCGTAACTTCGGTGCATGACTGATGAATTGCGTACACACGACGGTTTGACCCTGCGTTACTGGTCCTGGTCGCGGGACCCGGACACCGCCCTGCCCCCGGTGGTGCTGCTGCACGGCTTCGCGGCGAACGCCCGGCTGAACTGGGAGGGGCCCGGGGTCGTCGAGGCGCTCGTGGCACGGGGGCGACGGGTGTACGCCCTGGACGCGCGTGGCCACGGTGAGTCGGACAGGCCGCACGACGACACCCACTACGGCGAGTCGCTGATGGCCCGTGACGTCCGCCTGCTCGTCGACCGGATCGGCGAGGACCGGGTGCACCTCGCGGGCTACTCCATGGGCGCCGTGGTCGCGGTGCTCGCCGCGGCACAGGACACCAGGATCAGCCGCCTGGTGGCCGGAGGTATCGGTGCGGGCGCCGTGGAGGTCGGCGGTCTGGACACCCGGGTGATGCCTCCCGAGCTGGTGTCGGCGGCGCTGACGGCCGATGACGCGGCGGACGCGCCGGAGCGGACCCGGGCCTTCAGGGTCCTGGCCGACACGGCGGGCGGGGACCGGCTGGCGCTGGCCGCCCAGATACGGGCGGTGCACCGGGACGCGCTGCCGCTGGACCGGATCGTGGTCCCGACACTGGTTCTCGCCGGCGGGAGCGACCCCCTCGCCACCCGGCCCGAGGTGCTGGCCTCGGCGATAGCGGGGGCGGAGCTGACCGTGCTCCCGGGGGACCATCTGACGGCCGTACGCGATCCCGGGTTCGCCGAGGCCATCGCCTCGTTCCTCGCGCGGGACTGAGCCCCGGCCGACCCGAGCGAGGGGGCCGGCACCCCCGGGACGGGAAGGGGCCGGACCGCGGTACGCGCGGCCCGGCCCCTCGTCCCCCGTGGTCAGGAGGTGTGCGGGCAGTTGCCCCTGTACTCGGCGATCGTGAGGCTGGTCGACGGCAGCGGGCAGAGGAACTGCTCGTAGCGGGTGTCGTTGTCGATGAAGCGCTTCAGCCAGCTGATGCTGTACTTCGCGATCGTCGTGTTCGACGAGTTCGGGGTGAAGTGGCTGGCCCCGCGCAGCTCCAGGTACGCCTTGTCCAGCGAGCTCGGCAGCGAGTTGTAGAACGGCTTGGAGTGCGTGGCGACCGGGGCGATGGTGTCGCCGTCCGCGCCGATGACCAGGGTCGGGGTCTTGACCTCGGGCCACGTCTTGTCCGTGTTCCAGCCCGTCAGCGGGATCGCAGCCTGCAGCGAGGGACGGTCCTTCGCCGCTTCGAGCGTGCCGCCACCGCCCATCGAGTGGCCCATCACACCGAGCCGGGAGGCGTCGACCCGGCTGCGCACGGAGCTGTCCTCGGTCAGGTAGTCCAGCGCGGCGAGCAACTGGTCACCACGGCTGGCCGGCTGGTCCACCGTGGTGTTGGTGTCGATGGTGAACACCACGAAGCCCTGCGAGGCCAGGCGTTCTCCGAGCCACGCGATGCTCGACTCGTAGGCGGTGAAACCGGGCGAGATGACCACGGCCCCGAAGGTGCCGTCCGAGGTGGTCGTCGGGTAGTAGATCGTCCCGCCGCCGAAGCCTCTGACGCTCAGCGAGGACACGGAGGTGTCCGAGACCGAGTACGAACCCCGGAGCGCCTCGATGCTCGAGTTGCTCGGGGCCGGACCGCGCTCGTACGGGTTGTCGGCGGCCTGGGCACCACCGGGGACGAGCGCGGTGAGCAGACCGGCGGTCGCCGCCGCGGCCGCCAGGGCGCCCTTGACGGTGCGGGAGCGGCTCTTCGACATCCGGTGGCGGCGCGGGGAGATGTCGCCGGAGGGGAGGTGCTGCTGCACGGGGATTCCTCTCGGTAATGGCGGAACGGCACCGCGGCGGCCGGCGGCCCCGTCGTCCGGGGGCCTTCGGGGTGTGCACCGCGACGGTCACGCCGTCGTTCTTTGGCCTGCCGCCACTTTCGCGGTGCCTCCCCCGCGCCGACATCGGCGAGATCGCCGGTCTTCGGTCCGGACTCCGTGACCGGCGGGGGCTGATGACAGCACGAGGGGCCGGACCGCGTGACACGGTCCGGCCCCTGCTCTCCTGTGGTCAGGAGGTGTGCGGGCAGTTGCCCTTGTACTCGGCGATCGTGAGGCTGGTCGACGGCAGCGGGCAGAGGAACTGCTCGTAGCGGGTGTCGTTGTCGATGAAGCGCTTCAGCCAGCTGATGCTGTACTTCGCGATCGTCGTGTTCGACGAGTTCGGGGTGAAGTGGCTGGCCCCGCGCAGCTCCAGGTACGCCTTGTCCAGCGAGCTCGGCAGCGAGTTGTAGAACGGCTCCGAGTGCGAGGCGACGGGGGCGATGGTGTCGCCGTCCGCGCCGATGACCAGGGTCGGGGTCTTGACCTCGGGCCACGTCTTGTCCGTGTTCCAGCCCGTCAGCGGGATCGCCGCCTGCAGCGACGGACGGTCCTTCGCCGCTTCGAGCGTGCCGCCACCACCCATCGAGTGCCCCATGACCCCGAGCCGGCTGGAGTCGATCCGGCTCTTCACCGAGCTGGTCCCGGTCAGGTAGTCCAGTGCGGCGAGCAGTTGGTCACCGCGGCTGGCCGGCTGGTCCGACGTGGTGTTGGTGTCGATGGTGAACACCACGAAGCCCTGCGAGGCCAGGCGCGGCCCCAGCCACGCGATGCTCGACTGGTAGGCCGTGAAGCCCGGCGAGATGACGACCGCGCCGAAGGTGCCGTCCGAGGTGGACGTCGGGTAGTAGATCGTCCCGCCGCCGAAGCCGCGGACGCTCAGCGAGGAGACGGTCGTCTGGGACGTGGCGTACGAACCACGGCTCGCCTCGATACTCGAGTTGCTCGGCGCCGGACCGCGCTCGTACGGGTTCTCGGCGGCCTGGGCGCCCGGCATCAGCGCCGTGACCAGGCCGGCCGTCGCGGCAGCGGCGGCGAGGGCGAACGTGACGGATCGGGAGCGGCTCTTCGACATCCGGTGGCGGCGCGGGGAGATGTCGCCGGAGGGGAGGTGCTGCTGCACGAGGGGGGATCCTCTCGGTTGTGGCGGACCACACCGCGGCAGCCGGGGCCCGTCGTCCGGGGCCTTCGGGGGAGCACCGCGTGGTGGCGCCGTCATTCGTTGACGGCGCCACTCTGGTGGCGCTCGCTCCTCGCGGACATCGGCGAGATCGCCGGTCTTCGGGACCGGACCACTCCCACGCCGGGGTCAGCGGACCGGGTGCCCGGCCTCGCGCAGAGCGCCCTTGACCTCGGAGATCCGCAGGTCACCGAAGTGGAAGACGGACGCGGCGAGCACCGCGTCGGCCCCCGCGCCGACGGCGGGCGGGAAGTCGGCGAGCCTACCCGCGCCGCCCGAGGCGATGACCGGAACGGTCACGTGGGCCCGTACCGCCTCGATCATCTCGGTGTCGTAGCCGTCCTTGGTGCCGTCGGCGTCCATCGAGTTGAGCAGGATCTCGCCCGCTCCGAGCTCGGCCGCCCGGTGCGCCCACTCGACGGCGTCGATGCCGGTGCCACGGCGGCCGCCGTGGGTCGTCACCTCGAAGGTGCCCTCGGGCGTGCGGCGGGCATCGACGGAGAGCACGAGGACCTGGCGCCCGAACCGCTCCGCGATCTCGCGGATGAGGTCGGGGCGGGCGATGGCCGCGGTGTTGACCCCGACCTTGTCGGCCCCGGCGCGCAGCAGCTTGTCGACGTCGTCGGGGGTGCGGACCCCGCCGCCGACGGTGAGCGGGATGAAGACCTGCTCGGCGGTGCGGCGCACCACGTCGTACGTCGTCTCGCGGTCGCCGCTGGAGGCGGTGATGTCGAGGAAGGTCAGCTCGTCGGCGCCCTCGGCGTCGTAGAGCTTGGCCATCTCGACGGGGTCTCCCGCGTCGCGCAGGTTCTGGAAGTTGACGCCCTTGACGACGCGGCCCTTGTCGACGTCCAGGCAGGGGATGACGCGTACGGCGAGGGTCATCGTCCACCTGCCCGGTACGCCTCGATCTCGACCTCGACGACCAGGGAGGGGTCGACGAAGCCGGACACGATGATCATGGAGGCGGCGGGGCGTACGTCGTCGAAGAGCTCCTTGTGGGCGCGGCCCACCTCGTCGACGTCCCGGGCGTGGGTGATGTACATCCGGGTGCGGACGACGTCCTCACGGCCGAGCCCGACCTGCTTCAGCGCGTCGAAGGCGACCTGGAAGGAGGCGACGGCCTGCTCGTACGGGCTGCCCGCGGAGATCTGTCCGTTGACCACGGAGGTGCAGCCGGCCACCAGTACGAGCCCGTTGGGGAGTTCGACCGCGCGGGAGTATCCGAACTTCTCCTCGAAGGGAACGTCCGAGGAGACACGGCGTACGGAGTCCGTCATGCGGCGACCGCCTTGAGTGCCTCTTCGAGGGTGAACGCCTCGGCGTACAGCGCCTTGCCGACGATGGCTCCCTCGACGCCTTCGGGGACGAGCAGGGAGATCGCGCGGAGGTCCGCGAGCGAGGAGACGCCGCCGGAGGCGACGACCGGCTTGTCGGTGGCGGCGCAGACGTCCCGCAGGAGGCCCAGGTTGGGGCCCTGGAGGGTGCCGTCCTTGGCGATGTCGGTGACGACGTAGCGGGCGCAGCCCTCGGAGTCGAGGCGGGCGAGCGTCTCGTAGAGGTCGCCGCCGTCACGGGTCCAGCCGCGGCCCCGCAGTGTGGTGCCGCGGACGTCGAGGCCCACGGCGATCTTGTCGCCGTGCTCGGCGATGACCTTGGCGACCCACTCGGGGGTCTCCAGGGCCGCGGTGCCGAGGTTGACGCGGCGGCAGCCGGTGGCGAGGGCGGCGGCGAGTGAGGCGTCGTCGCGGATGCCGCCGGAGAGCTCGACCTTGATGTCCATGGCGCCGGCCACCTCGGCGATCAGCGCGCGGTTGTCGCCGGTGCCGAAGGCGGCGTCCAGGTCGACGAGGTGCAGCCACTCGGCGCCGGAGGCCTGCCAGGCGAGGGCCGCTTCGAGCGGCGAGCCGTAGGAGGTCTCGGAGCCGGATTCGCCGTGCACGAGGCGGACGGCCTGTCCGTCGCGGACGTCTACGGCGGGGAGCAGTTCAAGCTTCGGCATTACAGCGTCTCGATCCAGTTGGTCAGCAGCTGGGCGCCGGCATCGCCGGACTTCTCGGGGTGGAACTGGGTGGCCCACAGCGCGCCGTTCTCCACGGCGGCCACGAACCGCTCTCCGTGCGTGGCCCAGGTGACCTTGGGGGCACGGATCTTGGCGTTGGTCACTTCGAGGGACCAGTCGTGCGCCGCGTAGGAGTGCACGAAGTAGTAGCGGGCCTCGGGGTCCAGACCGGCGAAGAGTTGGGAGCCCTCCGGGGACTCGACGGTGTTCCAGCCCATGTGCGGGACGACGTCGGCCTTCAGCGGGCCCACGGTGCCCGGCCACTCGTCGAGGCCCTCGGTCTCCACGCCGTGCTCGATGCCGCGCTCGAACAGGATCTGCATGCCCACGCAGATGCCCATCACGGGCCGGCCGCCGGACAGCCGCCGCCCGATGATCCATTCGCCGCGTGCCTGCTTCAGCCCTTCCATGCAGGCCGAGAAGGCGCCGACGCCGGGGACGAGCAGCCCGTCGGCGTTCATCGCGGTGTCGAAGTCGCGGGTGATCTCCACGTCCCCGCCGACGTGGGCGAGGGCCCGCTCGGCGGAACGGACGTTGCCGAAGCCGTAGTCGAAGACGACGATCTTCTTCTTGTCGCTCACAGATTCCTCAGTCCCAGAGTCCCTGGATCCGCATGACGCCTGCCACCAGGCACATCACGGAGCCGATTCCGAGCAGCACGACGACGCCCTTGGGCATGCCCTGCTTCCAGAAGGAGTAGACGCCGCCGGCCAGGAAGAGGCCGACGAGGATCAGTACGGTGTTGAGGCCGGTCACAGGGCGCCCTTCGTGGACGGAAGGATGCCGGCGGCCCGCGGGTCGTGCTCGCTGGCGTAGCGCAGGGCGCGGGCGAGCGCCTTGAACTGGCACTCGACGATGTGGTGGGCGTTGCGCCCGTACGGCACGTGGATGTGCAGGGCGACCTGCGCCTGGGCGACGAAGGACTCGAAGATGTGGCGGGTCATCGTCGTGTCGTACGCGCCGATCATCGGCGCCATGTTCTCGGGCTCGGTGTGCACCAGGTACGGGCGGCCGGAGAGGTCGACGGTGACCTGGGCGAGCGACTCGTCCAGCGGGACGGTGCAGTTGCCGAAGCGGTAGATGCCGACCTTGTCGCCGAGGGCCTGCTTGAAGGCGGCGCCCAGAGCGAGGGCCGTGTCCTCGATGGTGTGGTGCGTGTCGATGTGCAGGTCGCCCTCGGTCTTGACCGTGAGGTCGAAGAGTCCGTGGCGGCCGAGCTGGTCCAGCATGTGGTCGTAGAAGCCGACCCCGGTCGCGACATCGACCTTGCCGGTGCCGTCGAGGTTGATCTCGACGAGCACGGAGGTCTCCTTGGTGGTCCGCTCCACCCTGCCTACGCGGCTCATGCGTCGTGCTCCTTCTTCAGTTCGCGCACCGCATCGAGGAACGCGTCGTTCTCTGCCGGGGTTCCCGCGGAGACCCGCAGCCACCCCGGTACGCCGTTGTCCCGGACCAGGACACCCCGGTCGAGGATCTGCTGCCAGGCCGTACGGCTGTCGGCGAAGCGGCCGAACTGGACGAAGTTGGCGTCCGAGTCGGTGACGGCGAAGCCGAGCTCCCGCAGTCCGTCGACCAGCCGGTCGCGCTCGCTCTTCAGCTGCGCGACGTACCCCAGCAGCGTATCCGTGTGCTCCAGGGCGGCGAGGGCGGTGGCCTGGGTGACGGAGGACAGGTGGTACGGCAGCCGCACCAGCTGGACCGCGTCGACGACGGCCGGGGCCGCCGCGAGGTAGCCGAGACGCAGGCCCGCGGCGCCGAACGCCTTGGACATGGTGCGCGAGAGCACCAGGTGGGGGCGGCCTTCGATGAGCGGGAGCAGCGAGGGGTGGTGGCTGAACTCTCCGTACGCCTCGTCCACGACGACCATCGAGGGCCGGGCGGCCTGGGCCGCGTCGTACAGGGCGAGGACGGTGTCGGCGTCCACGGCGGTGCCGGTGGGGTTGTTGGGCGAGGTGATGAAGACGACCTCGGGCCGGTGGTCGGCGATGGCCTTCTTCGCGGCCTCCACGTCGATGGTGAAGTCCTCGTTGCGCGGTCCGGAGATCCAGCCGGTGCCGGTGCCGCGTGCGATGAGGGCGTGCATCGAGTACGAGGGCTCGAAGCCGATCGCGGTGCGCCCGGGGCCGCCGAAGGTCTGCAGCAGCTGCTGGAGGACCTCGTTGGAGCCGTTGGCCGCCCAGACGTTGGCGGCGGCGACGGCGTGTCCGGCGGTGCGGGTGAGGTAGCGGGCGAGCTCGGTGCGGAGCTCGACGGCGTCACGGTCGGGGTAGCGGTTGAGGTCGCGGGCGGCCTCGCGGACCCGTTCGGCGATGCGGTCGACGAGGGCGTCGGGCAGCGGGTACGGGTTCTCGTTGGTGTTCAGCCGGACCGGTACGTCGAGCTGGGGCGCCCCGTACGGGGACTGGCCGCGCAGTTCGTCGCGGATCGGGAGCGCGTCCCACGCGTTCGGGGTGGTGCTGCTGTTCGTCACGCCTGCGGAACCTTCCAGCCGAACCTGGCCTTGAGCGCGGCGCCGTGGGCGGGGAGGTCCTCCGCCTCGGCCAGGGTCACGACGTGGTGGGTGACCTCGGCGAGCGCGTCACGGGTGTAGTCGACGATGTGGATGCCGCGCAGGAAGGACTGCACGGACAGGCCCGAGGAGTGGCAGGCGCAGCCGCCGGTGGGCAGGACGTGGTTGGAGCCGGCGCAGTAGTCGCCGAGGGAGACGGGCGACCAGGGGCCGACGAAGACCGCTCCGGCGTTGCGGACCCGGTCGGCGACGGCGGCGGCGTTCTCGGTCTGGATCTCCAGGTGCTCCGCGGCGTACGCGTCGACGACCTTGAGTCCGTCCTCCAGGTCGTTGACCAGGACGATCGCGGACTGGCGGCCGGCCAGCGCGGGCTCGATACGGTCGGTGACGTGCCGGGTCGCGGCGACCTGGGGCTTCAGCTCGGCCTCGGTGGCGGCGGCGAGCTCCTCGGAGTCGGTGACGAGGACGGCGGCGGCCATCGGGTCGTGCTCGGCCTGGCTGATCAGGTCGGCGGCGACGTGCACCGGGTCGGCGCTCGCGTCGGCGAGGATCGCGATCTCGGTGGGGCCCGCCTCGGCGTCGATGCCGATGCGGCCCTTGAGGAGGCGCTTGGCGGCGGCGACGTAGATGTTGCCGGGGCCGGTGACGAGGTTCACGGGGAGGCAGTCCTCGGTGCCGTACGCGAACATCGCGACGGCCTGGGAGCCGCCGGCGGCGTACACCTCGTCGACGCCGAGGAGGGCGCAGGCGGCGAGGATCGTGGGGTGCGGCAGTCCGCCGAACTCCTTCTGTGGCGGGGACGCGACGGCGATGCCCTCGACGCCCGCCTCCTGTGCCGGGACGACGTTCATGACGACGGACGAGGGGTAGACCGAGCGGCCGCCCGGGACGTAGAGCCCCACACGCTCGACGGGGACCCACTTCTCGGTGACCGTGCCGCCGGGGACGACCTGGGTGGTGTGCGTGGTGCGGCGCTGCTCGCGGTGGACGAGGCGGGCGCGGCGGATGGACTCCTCGAGCGCGGCCCGCACGGCCGGGTCGAGGCTCTTGAGCGCGTCGGTGATCGCGTCGGCCGGGACCCGGATCGAGTCGAGCCGTACGCCGTCGAACTTCGCTCCCCACTCGATCACCGCGGCGGAGCCACGATGGCGTACGTCCTCGCAGATGGGCCGCACCGTCTCCAGGGCGGCTTCCACGTCGAACTCGGCACGGGGCAGCAGGTCGCGCAGGTCGCCGCCCTCGGGGAGGGCGGTACCGCGCAGATCGATTCGAGAGATCACACCGCAATTCTCTCAGACCGCCTCAGGCGTCCGGCCGCCCGTATCACTGGCTGATACATGTCCCGGCCGTCACTGCTGACCGTTAGCGTTCACGCCGTCACACAGAGGGAAGAACGACTGTACGAAGCGCGGGCAGGACCGGGCAGGTGGAGGTGGTGCAGTGACCGAACCGCACGACGGGGAGATCCCCGACGGGCTCAGCGCCGCGGAGCTGGGCATGTGGCAGTCGTTCCGGAACGGCACCACCTATGACCTCCGCTCGCACGACCCGGTGCGCGACGACCCGTTCGCCCCGCACAGCTGGGGGCCGGAGCGCAGCGTGGGCGCCCGGACGGTGGCGCGGCTGCTGCTGAGCGGGCCGGCCGCGCGGCCCGGCCGGGTGGCCGCCCTGAAGCTCCGGGGTGTCCGCATCACGGGGAAGCTGGATCTGGCGGGCGGCCGCGTCTCGCCCTATGTGGAGATGACGGGCTGCCGCTTCGAGCAGGAGGTGGTGCTGCCCGAGTGCCATTTCACGACGCTCCGGATGGTGGGCTGCGCGGTGCCGAGGCTGGACGCGGCGCGGCTGCACACGGAGGGGGATCTTCATCTGCCGCGCTGCCGGATCGAGCGCGGCATCAGGCTGACCGACGCGCAGATCGGCACGGACCTGCTGGTCAACCAGATCTACATCGGGCCCGACCGGCGCGGCCGCTCCTTCGTGGGTGACGGGATGTCGGTGGCGCAGGACCTGCAGGCCGAGATGATCGAGACGCGGGGCGAGCTGAGCCTGCGCGGCGCCAAGGTCGGCGGTTCGCTGAGCCTGCGCGGCAGCCGGCTGCGGGCCTCGGACGGGCGCCGGGCGCTGAACGCCCCGCAGCTGAGCGTGGAGCGCACGCTGTACATGACGGAGGCGTGGGTGAGCATCGACACGGGGAACCAGGGCACCACTCCCCCGTACGGTGTGGCGCGCGGCGGGGGCCCGGCGCGCGGGACGCGCGCGCAGGCCTTCGAATGCCGTGGCGCGGTGCGGCTCGACGACGGGCGGTTCGGGGACGCGGTGGACCTGCACAAGGCCCGGTTCATGCTCGGGGACCGGGAGGAGCTCTCACTGCGCCGCATCATCACCCCCGAGCTGCGGTTCAACGCGGAGCGCCCCCGGGAGGGCCGGGTCGTGCTGAACGGTGCGAAGGTCGTCACGCTGATCGACGTGTCGACCAGCTGGCCGGGGCCTGGCGGCCTGGCGATGGGCGGCTTCGTGTACGAGAACCTCGTGCCGTACGGCCACTTCCCGCTCTCCCGCCGTCTGGAGTGGGTACTGGCCGCGACCCCGGAGTACGTCCCCGAGCCGTACGAGCGCCTCGCGACGGTGCTCCGCAGCTGCGGGGAGGACGCGGACGCCCGGGAGGTGCTGCTGGCCAAGCAGCGGCGGAGACGGGAGACGCTGCCGCCCGCGGGAAGGATCTGGGGCTACCTGCAGGACTGGACGGTGGCGTACGGCTACCGGCCCGGGCGGGCCCTGGTCTGGATGGCGGTCCTGTGGGCGGCCGGGGCGGTGGCCTTCTCGCAGTACCGCCCGGAGTCGATCAAGGGGAGCGAGCACCCGCAGTGGAATCCGGCGCTGTACGCCCTGGACCTCCTGGTGCCGGTGGTCGATCTCGGACAGGACGGCTACTGGCTGCTGGAGGGCGGCTGGCAGTGGGCGGCGGCGGTCCTCGTCCTGCTCGGGTGGATATTGGCCACGACGGTGGCGGCGGGTGCGTCCCGGCTGCTGCGGCGCGGCTGACCGGACGGCGGCGCCCCGTCCGGCCGGATCCCTGTCGGCACGGCGATGGAACGGGAGGTCGGGGCCCGGCCTGACGGGCGGTTATCGGCAACGGGAGGGGCGGATTCGAGCCAGCCGCGGTCCTTTCCTTTACCTTTTCTTGACCCTGCCCAGGGCAACCCTCCCACTCGGCACAGAAGCTTCACAGAGGCCCTCTGGCGCCGCCCCCACCAGGGCTTTTCAATGGTCTGCACCATGGCTTTCCTCCGCGCACTGCTGACCACCGCGCGCACGCTCCGGCACGGCCCCGGGCTGTCCACCGGGCTCCCGGCGGACGACGCGGTGATGCTCGACGCCCCGGACGAGCGGCTCTCCCCCGCGCTGGTGGCAGCCGCCCTGGGAGACTTCGAACCCGCGGCCAAGCTTCTGGCCACCACCCGGGACGCTGCCGACTGGGAGTCCCGCGACCGCACTCTGGCCCGGCTGGTCGCCTTCGCCCGCAACCGCGACGGCTGGCTCGGAGGCTGGCTGGCCGCCGCTCCCCGCGACCCCGACGCCCTGCTGGTCAAGGCCGCGCTGGCCGTGCACCGGGCGTGGGAGTCCCCCGCCCGCGCCGAGCTCCTGCGCGAGGTGGGGCCGCTGATCACCGCGGCGTCGGAGGCCGGTCCCCGCGATCCGGTGCCATGGCGTCTCGCGCTCGACCACGCCCGTGGCACGCACGCCCCGCACACCGTCTTCGAGGCGCTGTGGGAGCAGGCGGTCCGCCGCTCCCCGCACCACTACGGCAGCCATGTCGCGGCGCTCCGGTACCTCTCGGCCGAGTGGTACGGATCCCACCGCGAGTGCTTCGACTTCGCCGAGCGGGCGGCCGAGGACGCCGCCGGGGACTCCCTGGTGCAGGCGCTCCCCGTACGGGCGGCCTTCGCCCTGCTCCGGGACGGGGAGGCGGTCGCCCGGGCGACGTCCGTGCAGGTGGACCGGGTCGACGCGGCGGCCGACCTCGCGATCAGGTTCTCGGCCGCGTTCCCCGCCGGTGACCCCTGGCCGGCGGAGGTCCGCAACCTGCTCGCCTACGTCCTGGTCTCACGGGGCCGCGCGGCCGAGGCCCTGGAGCAGTTCCGGCTGATCGGACCGTACGCGACCTCGTTCCCGTGGGCGTCGGTGACCGGCGAGGCGCTCGGGGGATTCCTCGACGCGCGGGCGGATGTCCGGCTCCGGGTCGCCTCTTCCACACCCCTGTACGGGAGGCCGGGACACGGCGGGCGCCGCGGCCATTAGGCTTGGCCGATGTGACCACCGCTCGCCTGCCCCTCTTCCCGCTGAACGCGGTGCTGTTCCCCGGCCTCGTGCTGCCGCTCAACGTCTTCGAGGAGCGTTATCGCGCCATGATGCGCGAGCTGCTCGAGATCGACGAGGACGAGCCGCGCCGCTTCGTGGTGGTCGCGATCCGCGACGGCCGCGAGACCGCCCCGACGGCAACCGGGATGCCGGACACGGTCGCCACCGCGCCTCCCGTGGAGCGGGCCCCTGCCGACGGCTTCGGTCCCGATCCCATCCAGACCTTCCACCGGGTCGGCTGCGTCGCGGACGCGGCGAAGATCCGTGAGCGTGCCGACGGCAGCTACGAGGTGCTGGCGACCGGCACCACACGGGTGCGGCTGCTCTCGGTCGACGCGAGCGGCCCGTTCCTGACGGCCGAGGTGGAGGAGCTGCCCGAGGACCCGGGGGCGGCCGAGGAGGGCGACTCCCCCACGGACGAGGCGGGGGCACTCTCCGAGGGTGTCCTGCGGGCCTTCCGCAGCTACCAGAAGCGGCTGGCCGGAGCGAGCGAGCGCTCCCTGACGACCGGTGCGGACCTGCCGGACGACCCTTCGGTCGTCTCGTACCTGGTGGCCGCCGCCGCCGTGCTCGACATCCCGTCGAAGCAGCGGCTGCTCCAGGCCCCGGACACGGCGACCCGGTTGCGCGAGGAACTGGCGCTCCTGCGCAAGGAGACCGCCGTCATCCGGCACCTGCCGTCGCTTCCGGCGATCGACCTGACCCGCGACCCGACGCACCCCAACTGACCCGAGGACCTGCCCGGTGGCGAAGAAGTCCAGGAAGCAGCAGCCCGGCGGCACCCCCGCCACGGTCGTCCTGACCGCGGCCGGAACCGCGTTCACGGTCCACGCGTACGACCACGACCCGGCGTCCCCGTCCTACGGCGAGGAGGCGGCCGAGGCCCTGGGAGTCTCCGCCGACCGGGTGTTCAAGACCCTGGTCGCCGACGTCGACGGCGACCTGGTCGTCGCCGTCGTACCCGTAGCGGGATCGCTGGACCTGAAGGCACTGGCCACGGCTGTCGGCGGCAAGCGGGCGGCGATGGCCGACCCCGCGGCCGCGGAACGCACCACGGGTTACGTACGGGGCGGCATCTCCCCCCTGGGCCAGCGCAAACGCCTGCGTACGGTACTGGACGCGTCGGCCGGATCCCATGCCACGATCTGCGTCTCGGCGGGCCGCCGCGGCCTGGAGGTCGAACTCTCCCCGGCGGACCTGGCCACCCTGACGGAAGCCTCCCTGGCCCCGATCGGCCGCCCCTGAACCCCGGGCGGACACCGGAGCCGGGGCGCCCGCGCCGCTACGACCGCTCCGGGAACTCCCCCGTGCCCTTGCCGTCCTCGGCCACCGGCCCCGGCCCGAACGCCGACTCAGGCCCCGTGGCCGAACCCGGCTGACCCTCCCCGTAAGGGATCCCCCACTCCGGTTCAGGATCCCGGGGCCCGAACAGGGCCGTCAGCCCCAGGTGGACGATCATCGCGGCGATGGGCCAGGCGAGCATCGCCGCGCCCACCGCGTGGAGCTCCAGCGGCGCGTCGAAGGTGACCCCCTTGCCGACCTCCTTGGCGTGGGCCACCACATCGGACGTGGGGCCGAACCAGGTCCCGATCCCCCACGCCAGCAGGGAGCCGAGCAGCCCGCCCAGCGCGAGGCCCACCACCAGGGGGATGCCTCCGCGCCGGCGGAAGAGGAAGACGGCGGCCGCCGAGACCAGGCCGAAGGCCAGCGCCAGCAGCACGAAGGTGCCGTCGGCCCCGATGGCCTGCTCGCCCTCGCTGTTCTTGAGGAACACGGCGGTGTCGTCGGAGACGAGCGGTACCCGCGGCGCCAGCCAGAGCCAGAGCAGCCCGAGGGCGACGCCCGCCACCGTCAGGACCGCGGCGGTCACCGCGCCCTCTCTGATCTCCGCACGCCGCTCGTCCGCGCCCGGCTGCGCGCCGGGCACGGCATGCGACCCGGACGGCGGGGCCTGCCACGGGTCGTTCGGCTGGGGCTGGTGCGGCGGCGTCAACGGTGCGGTCACGGTGCCATCGTGCCAGGCCCGGACACGCGCCGCCTCACCGGACCGCCGCGCGGCGGTAAGCCCAGGTGGCCACGGCAAGCGACAGCACACCGACCGCCGCGCACACCGCGAGGTCGAGGGCGACCACCGCCCAGTCGGGGTGGGCGTCGAAGGACCGGGACAGCGCCTCGACGCCGTACGTCGAGGGGAGCAGATCGCGTGCCCACCCGACCGGGCCGGGCAGCCGCTCGGCCGGCAGCACGCCGAGCAGCAGCGCGGCCGACATCCCGAGCTGGCCGAGCAGCGTCGCCAGCTCCTGCCGCGGCGCCAGCAGACCGAGCGCGGCGCCCAGGCCGGAGAGCGCGGCGCCGGCGAGCGGGATGACGGCGACGAGCACCCACAGATGTGTCATGGGCAGCCCGAACAGCGCGCTGCCCGCCACCGCCGTGACGATCGTGCCGGGCACGGTGAACGAGGCGTACGCCCCCGCCGCCCCCAGCACCACGGCGGCAGGCGGCACCGGCAGCGTCGCGTAGTGGTCGAGTCCGCCGCCGGCCCGGAGCTGGCCGAAGTACTGGGCGAGCAGGTTGAGCGCGACGAAGGCCACGACCAGCACGCTGGACCCCGCCACGACGGCCCGCGCCTCCTCGCCACCGTCGACGACCCCGCGCATCAGCACCATGATCCCGACGGACTGGAACGTCGCGACGAACAGCAGCGGGATCCGGGCGACCCTCGCCCGCGACAGCTGCGCCCGGTACACGGCGGCCAGCGACGGAAGCAGTCTGGCCCGCGGCGCGAGATCCGCCGGGGCCGTACGGGCGGGCGGGCCGTTCCGTACGGCGGCGGTCCGCACCTTCGGCCCGGACACCTTCGCGGACTCCGTGGGAACGATGCTCGTCACCTGGCAGTGCTCCCGTTCGACTCGGACACGTATCCCGACACGTTCACCGTCCTGATCACGCCTTCACCAGTCCCTCGCCGGCCCTGGCAGCGTCCCCGCCGAGGGCCAGGTAGACGTCCTCCAGGCTGGGGGTGGCCAGGGTGAAGTCGTCGAGCGAGGAGAACGCCGCCCCGCCGGTCACCGCGGCCACGGCGGCCCGGGCCTCGTCGGGTCCGAGCCTCAGCACCCACTTGCGCCCCGATTCCTGGGCGGACCCGCGGAGTGCGGCGACCTCCGGGACGTCCAGCGGGGCGCGTTCGCGCCACACGAGCTCGACCCGGACCTCGCCGGCCACCCGCTCCTTGAGCCCGGAGGGGGTGTCGCAGGCGATGACCCGGCCGCGCTCCATGACGGCCACCCGGTCCAGGACCGTCTCCGCCTCGATCACGTTGTGGGTCACGAGCAGCACCGTCGCGCCGTGCTCGGCCCGCCGCCGGTCGACGGCGGACCAGACGGAACGCCGGGCGACGGGGTCCATCCCGGTCGTGGGCTCGTCCAGCACCAGGACGGGGCGCGCACCGACCAGCGTCGCGGCGAAGCAGGCGAGCCGCCGCTGTCCGCCGGAGAGCTTCTTCAGCGGGCGCCCGGCGAGCCCGGTGAGCCCGAGCTCCTCCAGTACGTCGTCGCGCGCGGCCCGCGCTTCGCGTACGGGCAGACCTCTGAGCCGCCCGGTGGTCTCCGCGGCCAGTGACACGGTGAGCTCGTCGAGGGCGGTGGACTCCTGCCCGAGGTAGCCGATGAGCCGGGAGGCCCGCTCGGGGTGGCGCACGAGGTCGTGTCCCAGCACCTCGACACTCCCGGAGTCGGGGCGCATGAGCCCGGTGAGCTGGCGCACGAGCGTGGACTTGCCTGCGCCGTTGGGGCCGAGCAGCCCGAAGATCTCACCGCGCCGGACATCGAGGCAGACCCCGTCGGTGGCCCGCACCTCGGGGGTGGCGGCCCGTCCGCGTCGGCCGCGGACGGCGGGGTAGGTCTTCACCAGATCACGCACCGCGCACACGGACTGTTCCTGTGCCGTGCCCCTAGCCTGTGCTGTGCCCGTACTCACGAGGTATGAGACTACGGGGTCGGATGCCCCGTATTGCGTCCGGGGGCGGGCGGGGCCACCCCGCTCACTCCACGGCGGGAGCGTGCTCGGCGGCGGCCCGTACGTCGATCTCGCGCCAGAACCCGGCCCTGATCGCATAGCGGTCGTGCTCGTCGATCTGGTCGTCCTTGTGCGCGAGCAGCCCGAAGCGGGCCGCGTACCTCAGCAGTTCGCCGTCGATGCGGTGCGGGATGCGGGGGTACATCGTGGACAGCTTCTGCAGGTGGACGGTCTCCGGCAGCCGTTCCATCCAGCGCCGGGCGAAGACCTGGCCGACCTCGAAGGGGTCACCGCCGACGGTGGTGATGTCCTCCTCCCGGTCCGCCCAGCGCTGTTCCGCGCTGGTGAGCTGCGCCAGGGTCGGCAGGGACGCGGTCTCGGCGGGTTCGCCGACGGGGCCGCCGCGCTCGACCCAGCCCCTGTCGGACGACCAGCGCAGCGTCGCGTTGGCGGCGGGCGGCTGGCTGGTGTGGTGCGCGGCCTGGGCTCCGGGTGCGCGCAGGCTCGCCAGGTCCTTCGGGGTGGGGACGCCCTTGTGGCCGGGGGCCGGCGGAGTGCCCGGGGCGTCCGGGGTGTCCGGGGCGTGCTCCACGGTCCGTGTGCCGGCGCCGTTGCGGGCCGCGGCGGCCTGGGCCTCCGATGCCCGCTCGGCCGAGGCGGCGAGGGCGGCCTCGGGCAGCGGGGCGGAGAGGATCGCGGCGATCTCCGGGCGCGGCACGGGCGGGGGCGCGCACACTCCGCCCGTCTCCTTGGCCCGTACGGCCTTGGTGATCCAGGCCCGGTCGAGCACCCGTCGTTCGTCGGCCTCGGCGACGAGGTCCTCGGACTGGTTGTAGTCGCCGTCGGCGGCCTGGACCGCCCAGAGGTGGACGGCGACCCCGTGCTCCTTGGCGGACATCAGCCCGGGGAGCAGGTCTCCGTCACCGGTCACGAGCACCACGTCGGAGCAGGCGCGGTTCCTGGCCAGCTCGGTCAGTTCGGCGTGCATGGCCGCGTCGACGCCCTTCTGCGCCCATCGTCCGTCACTGCGTGTGAGGGCCCCCAGTCGAACGGTCACCCGTGGCATGACCCGGAGCCTGCGGTGCTCGGGCTGCGGGACGCGGTCGGGAGCGCCGTCGAACCAGTAGATGCGCAGCAGGGGCTGTTCCGTGTCGGCCTCGGCGCGCTCGCGCAGGCCCTGGATCAGGGCCGCGTGGTCGACGGTGATGCGGGAACGGGCGGGCTCTCCGGCCAGCAGGCTCGCGGCTGCGCCCAGCAAGTAGCCGGCGTCCACCAGGACGACGCAACGGTCCACGCGTTCCACCCTCTTCCAGTTCGGGAGCGGATCAGCGGGCCCGGACATGGGGGGTGGGTCCGCCGACCCCGGGGTTTCGCATACTCAGGGTTTCGCTTACTCAGGGTTTCCTTCGAGTCTGCCCGACGGCGGGGTCGTTAAGGTCCGGAACTCGATCATCGGCGTGGCGGATCCGGGAACGGCGCATGATACCGCCCCTACTACGCTCGGTAATGATCCAACATGCGGCCTTTATGGTGATATGTGAGTCTGACAGCGGTTCTGGACCCCCAGATCTCCCACAGGAGGCATCACGATGGCGAAGAACAAGAACCGCAAGCAGGGCAGCCAGCACGACCGCGCGTCCGCCGCGGAGCGCGGTGCGGAGGAGGCCAAGTCGACGGCGTACGAGTCGCAGGCCCAGCCGCAGTCGCAGGCGCAGGGCAGCCCGTCCGACGTCGCCCGCAAGCACCAGAAGCGCTTCGGCCACAACTGACGGCCCACCGGACCGACAGGCCGAGAGGGGCGCCCCGCCACTGGCGGGGCGCCCCTCTCGCGGGTGCGGGGGCGGGTGTCAGCCGGCCAGGCAGGACGGGCCGAGCAGCACCTTCAGGTCGCCGAAGAGGGCGGGGTCGGGCTTGACGCGGTGCCGGTCGAGGCGGAGCACGGTGGTCTTGCGGGGGCCCTGGAGCCGGATGCGGACCTCGGTGTCGCCCCGGTGGTTGCTGAGGACCTCGCCGAGACGGCTGACCATGGGCGGGGTGACCCTGACCGTGGGGATGGTCAGGATGACGGGTGCGTTGGTCCCGGCGTTGGAGATGTCGGGGACCTGCATCTCCATGGCCACCAGGCGCGGCACGTCCTCGCGCTTGTCGAGGCGTCCCTTGACGAAGACGACGGTGTCCTCGACGAGCTGGGTCGAGACCAGTTGGTAGGTCGCGGGGAAGAACATGCACTCGATGGAGCCCGCGAGGTCCTCCACGGTGGCGATGGCCCAGGCGTTGCCCTGCTTGGTCATCTTGCGCTGGAGGCCGGAGATGATGCCGCCGACGGTGACGATCGCACCGTCGGAGTGCTCACCGCCGGTGAGCTGGGAGATCGCCGCGTCCGACTTGTCGGACAGAACGTGCTCCAGACCGAAGAGCGGGTGGTCGGAGACGTAGAGGCCGAGCATCTCGCGCTCCTGCGCGAGCAGGTAGGACTTCTCCCACTCGATGTCGGAGAACTCCACGTCGAGGCCGAAGCCCGGCTCGTCGCTCGTCTCGTCCCCGCCGCCGAAGAGGTCGAACTGTCCCTCGGCCTCCTTGCGCTTGACCTGCACCACGTTGTCGATCATCGGCTCGTGGTGGGCGACGAGCCCCTTGCGGGTGTGCCCCATCTCGTCGAAGGCGCCGGCCTTGATGAGCGACTCGACGGTGCGCTTGTTGCAGACGACCGCCTCGACCTTGTCGAGGAAGTCGGGGAACGTCGAGTACTTCCCCTTCGCCTTGCGGCACCTGATGATCGAGTCGACCACGTTCGTCCCGACGTTCCGGACCGCGGTCAGGCCGAAGAGGATCACGTCGTCGCCCTGGGCCGCGAAGTTCGGCTCGGACTCGTTGACGTTCGGCGGGAGCACCTTGATGCCCATGCGCCGGCACTCGTTGAGGTAGACCGCGGACTTGTCCTTGTCGTCCTTGACGGACGTCAGGAGGGCCGCCATGTACTCGGCGGGGTAGTTCGCCTTGAGGTAGGCGGTCCAGTAGGTGACCAGGCCGTAGGCGGAGGAGTGCGCCTTGTTGAAGGCGTATCCGGCGAACGGCACCAGGACGTCCCACAGAGCCTTGATGGCCGCGTCGGAGAAGCCGTTCTTCTTGGCGCCGGCCTCGAAGAGGACGAAGTTCTTCGCCAGCTCGTCGGCCTTCTTCTTGCCCATCACGCGGCGCAGGATGTCGGCCTCGCCGAGCGAGTAGCCGGCGACGATCTGGGCGGCCTTCTGCACCTGCTCCTGGTAGACGATCAGGCCGTAGGTGAGGCCGAGGACCTCCTTGAGCGGCTCCTCCAGCTCCGGGTGGATCGGGGTGATCTCCTGCCGGGCGTTCTTGCGCTCGGCGTAGTTCGTGTGCGAGTTCATTCCCATCGGGCCCGGCCGGTAGAGGGCCGAGACGGCGGAGATGTCCTCGAAGTTGTCGGGCTGCATCTGGCGCAGCAGCGAGCGCATGGGCCCGCCGTCGAACTGGAACACGCCGAGCGTGTCGCCGCGGCAGAGCAGCTCGTACGTCTTGGGGTCGTCCAGCGGGAGGGCGAGCATCTCCAGGTCGACGCCCTTGTTGGCCTTCACCATCTTGATGGCGTCGTCCATGATCGTCAGGTTGCGCAGGCCCAGGAAGTCCATCTTCAGCAGGCCGAGCGACTCGCACTGCGGGTAGTCCCACTGCGTGATGGTGACGCCGTCGGTGTGCCGGACCCAGACCGGGGCGTGGTCGACGATGGGCTCGCTGGACATGATCACACCGGCGGCGTGCACGCCCATCTGCCGGACGAGGCCCTCGACGCCCTTGGCGGTGTCGATGACCTTCTGGACGTCCGGCTCGTTCTCGTACATCCCCCGGATCTCGCCGGCCTCGCTGTAGCGCGGATGCTTGGGGTCGGTGATGCCGCTGAGGTCGATGCCCTTGCCGAGGACGTCGGCGGGCATGGCCTTGGTGAGGCGGTCGCCCATCGCGTACGGGTAGCCCAGGACCCGCGCGGAGTCCTTGATGGCGTTCTTGGCCTTGATCTTGCCGTAGGTGCCGATCATGGCGACCTTGTCGGCGCCGTACTTCTCGGTGACGTACCGGATCACCTCGACGCGCCGGCGCTCGTCGAAGTCGATGTCGACGTCGGGCATGGAGACGCGCTCGGGGTTGAGGAACCGCTCGAAGATCAGCCCGTGGGTGATCGGGTCGAGGTCGGTGATCCCCATGGCGTACGCGACGATCGAGCCGGCCGCGGAACCTCGGCCGGGACCCACCGCGATGCCGTTGTTCTTGGCCCACATGATGAAGTCGGCGACGACGAGGAAGTACCCCGGGAACCCCATCTGGATGATGATGTCCATCTCGTACTCGGCCTGCTTCTGCCGGTCCTCGGGGACGCCCTCCGGGTAGCGGCGGCCCATGCCGACCCGGACCTCCTCCTGGAACCAGGTGACCTCCGTGAAGCCCTCCGGGATGTCGAACTTCGGCATCAGGTCGCGCTTCTCGAACATGCCGGCGGTGTCGATCTGCTGCGCGACGAGGAGGGTGTTGGCGCAGCCCTCCTGCCAGGCGTCGGAGGAGTCGACGCCGTACATCTCGTCCGTCGTCTTGAGGTAGTAGCCCGTGCCGTCGAAGCGGAAGCGGTCGGGGTCGGAGAGGTTCTTCCCCGTCTGGATGCAGAGCAGCGCGTCGTGCGCGGTCGCCTCGTTGGCGTAGGTGTAGTGCGAGTCGTTCGTCACGAGCGGCGGGATGCCGAGCTTCTTGCCGACCCGCAGGAGGTCGTCGCGGACCCGGCGCTCGATGTCGATGCCGTGGTCCATCAGCTCCAGGAAGTACCGGTCCTTGCCGAAGATGTCCTGGTACTCGGAGGCCGCCTTGACGGCCTCGTCGAACTGCCCGAGGCGCAGTCGGGTCTGCAGCTCACCCGAGGGGCAGCCGGTGGACGCGATCAGGCCCTCGGACCACTGGGAGATGGTCTCCTTGTCCATGCGCGGCCACTTCTGGAGCCAGCCCTCGGCGTAGGCGTCGGAGGAGAGCTTGAAGAGGTTGTGCAGTCCCGTGCTGTTCGCCGCCCAGATCGTCTTGTGGGTGTAACCGCCGGAGCCCGAGACGTCGTCCCGCTTCTGGTGCGGCTGGCCCCACTGGATCTTGCGCTTGTGCTTGCGCGAGGCGGGGGCGACATAGGCCTCGATCCCGATGATCGGCGTCACCCCGGCCTTCTTCGCCGAGTGGAAGAAGTCGTACGCCCCGTGGAGGTTGCCGTGGTCGGTCATCGCGATGTGCGACATGCCCATCGTGTTGGCCGCCTCGAACATGTCCTTGAGCCGCGCGGCACCGTCCAGCAGGGAGTACTGGGTGTGGACGTGCAGGTGCGTGAAGGGCGGCTTGCTCACTGCGCTGTGCCTCCGGAATCGGTAGCGGTGGGGCGCGGAGCGCCTCGGCGAGGGGTGGTGACGGGGGTGACGGGCGGGTGGCGACGGGTAGGGGGGACAGCGTGGAAGTCTACGTCTCCGCGGTGACGGACGACGGGCACTCCGGGGTACGGTCGCGCGTTGGAAGAGCGGGGACGCCCGTCCCATTTGTCATGAACGCCAGTTACCAGGAGGCACCCAGCGATGTCGGACACGCAGACCGGCGCAGAGCAGCGCGGGGAGCAGATTCTCGCCGTTTTCGACACCGCGTTCGGGCAGCTCCTGGCGGCCGACCCTGCGGCCTTCCGGGTGAAGTTCCGCAAGATGGCGGGCTCCGCCTTCGCCTTCTACCGGGGCTCGGCCGGTCTGTTCTACGCCGATCTGGACCGCGAGCAGCACAGCGCCGCCTACCTGGACGAGCGCACGAGCAGGGTCTGGATCCACGGCGATCTGCACGCCGAGAACTTCGGCACCTACATGGACGCCAACGGCCGGCTCGTGTTCAACGTCAACGACTTCGACGAGGCGTACGTGGGCCCCTTCACCTGGGACCTCAAGCGCTTCGCCGCCTCCGTCGCCCTGATCGGCTACGCGAAGGCGCTGGGCGACGACCAGATCACCGAGCTCGTCCGGGTCTACGCCGCCGCCTACCGGGAGCGGATCCACGCCCTGGCGACCGGCGCGAAGAACGACGAGGTGCCGCCCTTCACCCTGGACACCGCTGAGGGGCCGCTGCTGGGCGCGCTGCGGGACGCCCGCTCGCTCACCCGCTTCGGGCTGCTGGACTCGATGACGGAGATCCGGGACTTCGAGCGCCGGTTCACCGCCGACGGCGGTGCGATCGATCTGGACGCGGCGACGCGCTACAAGGTGCTCGCGGCGTTCGACGGCTATCTGGAGACGCTGCCGGAGTCCAGCCTGGCGCGGCCCGACTCCTACCGGGTGAAGGACGTCGTCGGCCGTCGGGGCATCGGCATCGGGTCGGCGGGCCTGCCCTCGTACAACATCCTCCTCGAGGGCAACAGCGACGCCCTGGAGAACGACGTGGTGATCTACCTCAAGCAGGCGCAGACCCCGGCGGTCTCCCGGCACGTCACCGACGCGTCCGTCCGGGAGTACTTCCAGCACGAGGGCCACCGCACGGTGATCTCGCAGCGTGCCCTCCAGGCGCACGCCGACCCGTGGCTGGGCTGGACCGAGCTGGACGGGTCCGGGCAGCTGGTGGCCGAGGTCTCCCCGTACGCGGTCGATCTGGACTGGTCCGACATCGACGAGCCGGAGGAGATCGCGGCGGTGGTCGCCGACCTCGGCCGGGCCACGGCGACGATGCACTCGGCGGCTGACGACGAGAGCGGCCACTCGCTGGTGCCGTTCTCCACGGAGCGTGCGATCGACGCGGCCATCGCGGCCGACGAGGAGGGCTTCGCGGAGCTGCTGACCGACTTCGCGCACAGCTACGGAGCGCGTGCGCGGGCCGACCACCAGATCTTCGTGGACCTCTTCCGCAACGGCCGTATCCCGGGCCTGTAGCCCGGGCCCCACAGGTCCTTAAGGGGCACTTACAGGAACGCATGGCACACTCTCCGGCGATGGACGTATCAGGGACGCAGATCAGAGCGGTACGCGCGGCGCTGTTCACCGCGCTGCTCGTCACGCTCTCGTCCGCGTCCCACGTGCTGCTCTCCCGGGTCCCGCTGCCGATGACGGCCGTCGTGCTGCTGGCCGGGGCCGTCTTCGCCGTGGCGTTCGCACTGGCGGGCCGGGAGCGCGGCTTCGGGGCGATCGCCGGGCTGCTCGTTCCGCTGGAGCTGGCCGCCGACACGGTGTTCACCACGGGCCAGCACCTCTGTTACGGAGCGGCGGGCGGCCCTGTCGCGGGCCCGCTGCGCTCCGTGGGTGTCGACGTGTTCTGCGGCGGCGAGGCCGGGAGCGGCCCCGACGGACTCTCCGGTGTGGCCGCGGTCGGCACGCCCCTGGCCGGGGTCACCGGCGACGGGGGCCACGCCGCAGCACTGCTGGCCTCGCCGGGACCCGCCGTCCCGTGGCTGCTGCTGGCCGCGCACGTGACGGTGGGCCTGCTGGCCGCGGCCTGGCTGCGGCGCGGCGAGTCCGCCCTCGCGGGCCTGGTGCGCGCGGCGGCCGCCTTCGCCTTCAGGCCCCTGCTCGTCGCGGTCGCCGTGGCGGGCGGGGTCCGGCACCGCGCACGGCCCGGTGCCGGGCGGGCCCGGCGCCCGCACCCGCTCGCCCCTGCCCGCTTCCTCGTGCACTCCGTGGGACGGAGGGGTCCGCCGCGCTCTGCCTTCAGCCCTGCCTGAACACGCGGTACGAACCCCCTGAGCCACCCCCACACCTACGGAGCATCCTCATGAGCAAGCGCAACACCCAGGCCAACAAGTCCGCCGCCCGCGAGCGGCTGCGTGTGGAGCGCGAGCGCCAGGCCAAGAAGGACAAGGCTCGCAAGCAGATCGTCGTCGGCGTCTCGGTGATCGGCGTGCTCGCGATCGCAGGCGCCGTCAGCTACGGCGTGATGCAGCTGAACAAGCCCTCCGCCTGGGAGGCCGCGGCCGACGCGAAGAACGTCACCGCGCCCAGGAACACCTCGGGTGACGACGGCACGACCGTCGTGATCGGTGAGTCCGGCGCCAAGAAGACCCTGGAGCTGTACGAGGACTCGCGCTGCCCGATCTGCGCCACCTTCGAGCAGACGGTCGGCGAGACCGTGGCCAAGGACGTCGACGCCGGCAAGTACAAGATCAAGTACGTCGGCGCCACCTTCATCGACAACTCCGACAGCGGCGAGGGCTCGAAGAACGCCCTGAGCGCCCTGGGCGCGGCGCTCGACGTCAGCCCGGAGGCCTTCCTCGAGTACAAGACCGCGCTGTACTCCGCGAAGTACCACCCGGAGGAGACGAACGACAAGTTCGCCAAGGACAGCTACCTGATCGAGGTGGCGGACTCGGTGGACGCGCTGAAGGGCAACAAGGCGTTCCAGAAGGACGTCGAGGACGGCACGTACGACGCCTGGGCGATCAAGATGTCCAAGGCCTTCGACAAGAGCGGGGTCCAGGGCACGCCGACCCTGAAGATGGACGGCAAGACGCTCACCGCCGAGGGCAGCGAGAACGCCCCCATGACGGTGGCCGACTTCAACGCGGCGGTCACCAAGGCGCTGAAGGGCTGACGGGCCTGCGGGACCCAGGAGTCCAGGAGGGCCCGGAGGCCCTGGGGCCCCGGGACCCGGCGGGAAGAACCACGGCCCGATGGGTGCGGCCGGCACAACTCCGGGCGCCATCCGGCCAACAGGCGGGCGAACTTCCTCTGTTCGCCCGCCTGTTCGCGATACCCGCCAGTAGGGTGATCGCCCGTGACCAGACGACACCTCTCCGCCGCACCCACCCGCCGCACGGTCGTGAAGGCCGCCGCGGCCACCGCGGTCGCCGGCTCCGTACTGACCTCCACCAGTGCCCGGGCCGCCGACGGTCCGGCCTTCCTGCACGGCGTCGCCTCGGGCGACCCGCTGCCCGACGGCATACTCCTGTGGACCCGCGTCACCCCCTCCCCCGACGCCCGGCCGGGCTCGGGCCTGGGCCCTGACACACCGGTGACCTGGGAGATCGCCGAGGATCAGGGCTTCTCACGGATCGCCGCCCGGGGCACGGCCGTCGCACGGGCCGGCTCCGACCACACCGTCAAGGCCGATGTCCGGGGACTGCGCCCGGCCACGGCGTACTGGTTCCGCTTCTCCGCGGCCGCCGACGGCCCCGGGGGAGGGCAGCCCGTCCTCTCCCCCGTCGGGCGCACCCGCACGGCGCCCGCCGCCGGAGCGACGGCCGCCGGGATCCGCTTCGGCGTGGTGTCCTGCGCCAACTGGGAGGCGGGCTGGTTCTCCCCGTACCGCCATCTCGCGGCCCGCGCCGATCTGGACGCCGTCCTGCACCTGGGTGACTACATCTACGAGTACGCCTCGGGCAGCTACCCCACCCAGGACACCGTCGTCCGCCCGCACGCCCCGCTCCACGAGATCCTCAGCCTCGCCGACTACCGGCTCCGGCACGCCACGTACAAGACGGACACCGATCTCCAGGCGCTCCACGCCACCCACCCGGTGATCGCGATATGGGACGACCACGAGTTCGCCAACGACGCCTGGTCCGGGGGCGCCGAGAACCACACCCCCGGCTCGGAGGGCTCCTGGGCCGCCCGGGTGGCCGCCGCGAAGCAGGCGTACTTCGAGTGGATGCCGGTCCGCGCGTCCACCGAGGGCACCGTCTACCGGCGGCTGAGCTTCGGCGGCCTGGCGGAACTGCACCTGCTCGACCTGCGCAGCTTCCGGTCCGAGCAGGCGTCGATCGGCAACGGCGCGGTGGACGACCCGGAGCGCTCGGTCACCGGACGGGCGCAGCTGGACTGGCTCAAGGCCGGGCTGGCCTCGTCGGACGCCGTCTGGAAGCTGGTCGGCACCTCGGTGATGATCTCTCCGGTCGCCTTCGGCGCACTGCCCGCCCATCTGCTGGCTCCGCTGGCGGAGCTGCTCGGGCTCCCCTCGCAGGGGCTGGCGGTCAACGTCGACCAGTGGGACGGCTACACGGACGACCGCGAGGAGCTGATCACGCACCTCCGGGAGAACGCGGTCACCGACACGGTCTTCCTGACCGGCGACATCCACATGGCATGGGCCAACGACGTGCCCGTGAGAGCCGCGACCTATCCGCTGTCCGCCTCCGCGGCCACCGAGTTCGTGGTGACGTCGGTCACCTCGGACAACCTGGACGACATCCTGCGGGTCGCTCCCGGGACTCTCTCGACGGTCGCGGCGGCGGCGGTCCGGGCCGCCAACCGCCATGTGAAGTGGGTCGACATGGACGGGCACGGCTACGGCGTCCTCGACGTGACGGCCGAGCGCTCGCAGATGGACTACTACGTCGTCTCCGACAAGACGAACCGGGAGGCCACGTCGTCCTGGGTCCGCTCGTACCGCACGCGCCGCGGCACGCAGAAGGTCGAGAGGGCCGACGCCCCGGTGCGCTGACCCGCACGGACTGAGGGTGCCGCGCACCGGGGCGCGCGGCACCGTGGGGCGCGTACCGGGGCGCGCGGCGCCTTCCCCCGCTACAGCGTGGCGAGGAAGCCCAGCGAGACCGTCCAGGCCAGCTCGGCCGCGTCCTCGTCGTGGTCGGGCAGGTCCGGGTCGGTGAAGAGGTGCCCGGCGCCCGGGTAGCGGTAGACCTCGACGTCCGCGCCGGTGCGCTGCATCTGGAGGTACCAGCTGTTCAGCCAGTCGTGCGGCTCGAAGGGGTCGGGGTCGGCGACGTGCAACTGGACGGGCAGCTCGTCCACCGAGGCGCTCTCCGCGATGTCCGACGTGCCGTGGAGCAGCAGCAGTCCGCGCGCCTTCGCGTCGCCGAGCGCGAGGGTCTGCGCGACCGACGCCCCGAAGGAGAATCCCGCGTACACGAGGCCCTGGTCGGAGTAGGGCGCCGCGGCCAGGACGGCACGCTTGAGGAGCTCGTCCTTGCCCACCTGGTCCTTGAAGGCCATTCCCTCCTCGACGGTGTCGAAGGTGTGCCCCTCGAAGAGATCGGGCACGCGCACCTCGTGCCCGGCCGCACGCAGCCGGTCGGCAGCCGCGTGCACGGCGGGCCGCAGACCAAAGGTCGAGTGGAAAAGCATGATGTTCATGAGGCCCATGTTGCCAGCTGTGCCCCGACGCTTGGAGGACGAGGGAATGGAGAACATACTGCCGCTGGTGCTGGTGGTGGGCGGATCAGTGGTGATCACGCTGGTGGTGGGGTGGCTGGTCGATCTGCTGCTGCGCCGCGCCGACAGCCGCCACCACGAGACGCCGCTCTGGGGTCTCCTACGGCGCTGCCGGCCTCCCCTGCAGGTGGTGCTCTGCACCGCGCTGCTACGGGGCTCCTTCACACAGATCCGTTTCGAGCCGGTCCGTGACCACCGCGCCGTCATCGGCCAGGTCCTGACCCTGACCCTGATCGCGGCCTCGGCCTGGCTGGTCATCCGCATCGCGGCCACCGTCGTGGAGTCCTCTTACGCCCGGTACGCGTCCGCCTCCCGCGACGCCGCCCGGGTGCGCCGGGTGCGTACCCAGGTGGCGCTGATCCAGCGCGTGGTCACGGCGGTGGTGGCGACGGTCGCGATCGCCGCGATGCTGCTCACGTTCCCGGCGATGCGTACCGTCGGCACGTCGATGCTGGCCTCGGCCGGTGTGATCGGCATCGTCGCCGGTGTCGCCGCCCAGTCGACGCTCGGCAACCTCTTCGCCGGGTTCCAGATCGCCTTCGGCGACATGGTCCGGATCGGCGACACCGTCGTGGTGGACGGGGAGTGGGGCACGGTCGAGGAGATCACCCTGACCTTCCTCGCGGTGCGGACCTGGGACGAGCGGCGGATCACGATGCCCGTGTCCTACTTCACCAGCCGGCCGTTCGAGAACTGGTCGCGCGGCGGGGCGCAGATGACCGGCACGGTCTTCTTCCAGCTCGACCACTCGGCGCCGATCGGGGCGATGCGCGACCGGCTCCGGGACATCCTCGGCGACTGCGCCGCATGGGACGGCCGCGACTGGTCGCTGGCCGTGACGGACACCACCCCGACGACGATCGAGGTACGGGCGGTGGTCACGGCGAAGGACGCGGACGACATCTGGACGGCGCGCTGCGCGGTGCGCGAGCAGATGATCGGCTGGCTGCGGGACAACCACCCCTACGCGCTCCCGCGGGTCCTGACGGCACCCGCCTCGCTGACCCCCGGGGACCACTGGCCGGAACTGACGGGCGCCGCCGAGAAGCGGGAGCTGCCGGGCGACGGCGTGGCCCCGGAGCTGGACAAAACACCCCGCACGGGCCGCGGCTGAGGCGGCCGGGCGAGCGGCGGGGCCGCCGGACCGGAGCACACCCGGCCGGTCAGTGCAGGCTGCGTACGTCCAGGTACCGCAGCACCCGGTCCACGACCTCGGGGTCCGAGCCGGGCTCGCTGCGGGCCGAGAGCACCTCGTGACGGGCGGCCGAGAGCAGTTCACGCTGCACCCGGCCGAACGCCCTGAGGCGCTCGGCGCGCTGGGCGTAGGCCTCGCGCCGCTCCTCGTCGACCATGTCCGGGCTGATCCTCGCCCCGATGTCGTACGCCGCGCGCTGCAGCCGCTCCAGGACGTCCTCGGGGAAGTCCTCGGTCTCCTGGATCTCCTTGAGCCGGCCCTTCGCGGCCCGGGCGGCCCGGATCGCGAGGTCGCGCTCCAGGGTCTGTTCCGCCTCGGTGTCGGCGCCGACACCGAGCTTGCGCACGAGCCACGGCAGGGTCAGTCCCTGGAAGACGAGGGTGGCCATGATGACGGCGAAGGCGATGAAGACGATCTCGTCCCGGCCGGGGAAGGGCTTCCCGTCGTCCGTCTCCAGGGGGATCGCCAGGGCCAGTGCCACCGAAGCCACCCCCCGCATCCCCGCCCACCACATGACGGTGGTCTCCCGCCAGGTCGTGGGGATCGACTCGCTGTAGTCGCGGCGGTCGTGCAGCCGCTTGGCCAGCCAGGTGGCCGGCAGGAGCCACAGGAGCCGTACGCCGGCGACCACCCCGACGATCGCCAGTCCCCAGCCCAGGAGTTCGAGCTGCCGGCCGTCGACCGTGCCGAAGACGCTGTGGAGTTCCAGCCCGATGAGGCCGAAGGCGACCCCGGTGACGAGGGTGTCGACGATCTCCCAGAAGGACCGGCCGGTGAGGCGTCCGAGGACGTCGTCGGCGTCCGCCGTGTGCTCCGCGAGGAAGAGCGCGGTGGTGAGGACCGCGAGCACGCCGGAGCCCATCAGCTCCTCGGCGAGCACGTAGCTGACGAAGGGCACCAGCAGCGTCAGGCTGACCTGGAGCGTGGCGTCGCCCAGCAGCCCCATCAGCTTGATGGTCAGCCAGCCGAGCACCAGCCCGACCACCACGGCGACGACCGCGGAGAGCACGAGGAGCCCGAACGCCTCGGGGAGCGAGAAGGTGCCGCTGACGGCGGCGGCGATAGCCACGTGGTAGAGGACGATGGCGGTGACGTCGTTGAACAGGCCTTCGCCCTCCAGGATCGAGACGAGCCTGCGCGGCAGTCCGACGGAACCGGCGACCGCCGTGGCGGCGACGGGGTCGGGCGGGGCGACGAGCGCGCCCAGCGCCACCGCGGCGGCGATGGGGAGACCGGGGACGATCGCGTCGGCGACCGCGGCGACGGCCGCCGTCGTGACGAAGACGAGAGCGACCGCCAGCAGGAAGATCGGCCGCCTGTTCGCCGCGAACTGCCTCCACGAGGTGCGCTGCACGGAGGCGTAGAGCAACGGGGGCAGCAGGGCGGGGAGGATGATCTCCGGCGGGATGTCCACGTCGGGGACGAAGCTCGCGAAGGCCATGCCGATCCCGGCGAGGGTCATCAGCACCGGCGCGGGCAGCCCGAGCCGCTCCCCCAACGGCACCGTGACCACCGCTCCGAGCAGGAGCAGGAGCAGGAGTGCCATCTGGTCCACGTTGTGCCTTCCGCAGCGCGCCGGGCCTCCGGGGCCCCTTGATCAGCCGATCAGGGCTCCCAGCGTGCCACGCGGGAGGGGCGGACCCGCGGCACCCCCGGGCGGGCCGCGCGGTCGGAGCGCGGCGCACGGCGCACGGCCCGGTGCGGTCGGAGCGCGGCGCACGGCCAGGTGCGGTCAGAAGAACGGCGCACTCGGGTCGGAGCGCGGCGCACGCGGCCCGGTGCGGTCAGAGCGCGCGGCGCATGGCCCGGTGCGGTATCCCGGCGTCCGGGAACTCGGGGCCGTACGCGGTGTAGCCGAGCCGCTCGTAGAAGCCGAGCGCGTGGGTCTGGGCGTGCAGGTCCACGGCGGCCAGACCCAGGGTGCGGGCCTCCTCCTCTATGGCGCGGACCAGTGCGGCACCGACCCCGAGGCCGCGGGCCGTACGGGCCACGGCGAGCCGGCCGAGCGAGCCGGCGGTGAGGTCGCCACCGGTCCTGTCCGCCGCGGCCTCGCCGTGCAGCAGCCTTCCCGTGCCGAGCGCGGAACCGTCCGCGGCGACGGCCAGGACGTGGACCGCCGTGGGGTCGTGGGCGTCGTACTCGATCTCCTCCGGCACCTGCTGCTCGCCGACGAAGACCTCCTTGCGGATCTGGAAGCAGGCCGCGAGGTCGCTCTCGTCGAGGGCCCTGCGGGTGGTGTACGAGGTCACTGGCTCTCCGCCGCGATCGTGTCCAGGGCGTGGCGCAGATCGTCCGGGTAGGTGCTCTCGAATTCGACCCAGCCGCCGTCGGCCGGGTGCTCGAAGCCGAGCCGGACCGCGTGCAGCCACTGCCTGGTCAGGCCGAGGCGTTTGGCCAGCGTGGGGTCGGCGCCGTAGGTCAGGTCGCCGACGCAGGGGTGACGGTGGGCGGACATGTGCACGCGGATCTGGTGCGTACGCCCGGTCTCGAGCTTGATGTCGAGCAGGCTGGCCGCGCGGTACGCCTCGATGAGGTCGTAGTGCGTCACGGACGGCTTGCCCTCGGCGGTGACGGCCCACTTGTAGTCGTGCTGCGGGTGGCGGCCGATGGGGGCGTCGATGGTGCCGCTCATCGGGTCCGGGTGGCCCTGCACCAGCGCGTGGTACTTCTTCTCGACGACCCGGTCGCGGAACTGCGCCTTGAGCAGGGTGTAGGCACGCTCGGACTTGGCCACGACCATCAGGCCGGACGTGCCCACGTCCAGCCGGTGCACGACGCCCTGGCGCTCGGCGGCGCCCGACGTCGAGATGCGGTAGCCGGCCGCGGCGAGGCCGCCGATGACGGTGGTACCGGTCCAGCCGGGGCTCGGGTGGGCGGCGACGCCGACCGGCTTCATGATGACGACTATGTCGTCGTCGTCGTGGACGATCTCCATGCCCTCGACGGGCTCGGCGACGACCTGGACCGGAGCGGGTGCCTGGGGCATCTCCACTTCCAGCCAGGCACCGCCGTGCACCCGCTCGGACTTCCCGGCCACCGCGCCGTCCACCTGGACCTTCCCGGCAGCGGCCAGCTCGGCGGCCTTGGTGCGGGAGAAACCGAACATCCGGGAGATGGCGGCGTCGACACGCTCGCCTTCCAGGCCGTCGGGTACGGGCAGGGTGCGGACCTCGGGATACGTACTCACCAGTCGAGTATGCCTTGCGCGCGCTAGTCCTTGTGCACGGTGCCGTCGGGGTCCAGGCCCTTGAAGGAAAGGATCACGATGAGGATTCCGCCGCACACGATCGCGGAGTCGGCGAGGTTGAAGACGGCGAAGTGCGCGGGAGCGATGAAGTCCACCACCGCGCCCTTGAAGACGCCGGGCGCGCGGAAGATGCGGTCGGTGAGGTTTCCGAGCGCTCCGCCGAGCAGCAGCCCGAGGGCGATGGCCCAGGGCAGGCTGTAGAGCTTGCGGGCGAGCCGGACGATGACGATGATCACGACGGCGGCGATGGCCGTGAAGATCACGGTGAACGCCTCGCCGATCCCGAACGCGGCTCCCGCGTTGCGGATCGCGTCGAACTTGAGCCATTCACCGAAGATCTCGATGGGCTCCTCGTGCTCCAGCTTCGCGACCACGATCATCTTGCTGATCAGGTCCAGGAGGTAGGCCAGGACGGCCACGACGAGGAGGGCCAGGATCTTCTTCCTGCCGCGGCCGACCTGGGTCGAGCCCTCGGCCGGCTGCTGGGGCTCAGCCCCGTCGGCCCCCTCGGCATCAGGGATATCCGGCGTACCGATGATGCGCTCCGCCTCTGCCACGTGAGTCCCTCAACCTAGGTGCCTGACTGAGGACGAGGGTACGACACACCCCGGCTTTCAGGGGCCTCAGGCCCCGGACCTCCCCCGGCTTCCGCCGCCGCCGGGACCTTTCGTCCGGATCACGCCCGGACGGTCCCCGGAAGCGGCCCGGGTCACGCCACGGCGTGAGCCGGGCGCCCGCCCGCAGGACCCTGGGCGGCATTCGTCCGGATCAGGCCGCCGCCCGCGGGCCCGGCATGATCCGGACGGGCGGCCCCGCTAGCCGCGCCGTTCCTGTTTCTGCTTGTCCTCCACACAGAGCGTGGCCCGGGGGAACGCCTGCATCCGTGCCTTGCCGATCGGCTTCCCGCAGACCTCGCAGAGCCCGTAGGTCCCCGCGTCAAGGCGGGCGAGGGCACGCTCGGTCTGGTCCAGGGTCTCCTGGGCGTGGGCCGCCAGGGACAGCTCGTGCTCGCGGGTGATGTTCTTCGTGCCCGTGTCCGCGTCGTCGTCGCCGGCCCCGTCACCGGAGTCGCGCATCAGACCGGCCAGCGCCGCGCCCGAGGCCTCCAGCTCGGTCCGCAGCCGCAGGACCTCACCGGTCAGCTCGGTCCGGGCCGCGTCGACCTCTTCAGGGGTCCAGGGGTCCTCCCCCGGCCTGACCGCGAGGTCGCCGGGCGCCGTCGCTGTCACAGTGCCCTCTCCTGCAGCCGTCGTCCGGGCCGCGCTCTTCTTGGCTACCACCGTGTGGGCTCCTGTCTGCTCGGCGGCCTGGGCCGCCCCCGTGGCCTTCTTCGACGCCTTCTTGGCTGCGCTCTTCTTGGCTGCGCTCTTCTTCGCCGGCCCGTGGTGCGCCGGATCCCCGTCCGCCGCCTTCTTCCCGGCGGCCTTCTTCTTCGCGGCCTTCCTCGCCGCCTTCTTCGCGGGCGGCTTCTCCTGGGCCGGCTCCTGACCGGCCCCGTCGCCCCCGCTCCCGTCCTCCTCGGCAGCCGCAGCCGTGGATCTCATCGACGCCGTTCTCGATACGGCGGTCTTCTTCGCCACCATGGCCGCGGCCCCTTCACATATTGTGATCTTGCACGCGAATCGTGCTGGGACGATAAGTCGGCCCCGGCTCCGCGGCAACGGGGCACGCCGCCGGTTCGCTCCTCCCACGGCAGGGCGGTGGCGCGCCTGCAACCGTTGTGCCCAGCTCCCCGCGCGGTAATCCGCCCTCGCGCGCCCTCCGGCACTCCGTCCGTCCCGACTGGCCATTCGGGTCAAGCACCACCCCGCGGATAAACCGGTCGGCCGTCGGGTGCGAGGGCCCGTACACTGGCCGCAGCGAGAGGCATGGACGGGACGAGTAGCGTCGTACGCAGCCAGGAGCGACCCGGGGACGGTGGGAGCCCGGGGGCGAGCGCGCCGTGAAGATCACCCCGGAGCCGCCGGAAGAAAGCCCTGGACCGTGGGACCGCCCACGGGCGCGGGGCGACTAGACCCGGCATCGCGACCCCAATGAGGGGGTCACGGGCGTATGCCCGGGGCCAAGGAGGGTGGTACCGCGGGAACCGATCCGGTTCTCGTCCCTCCGACGGAAGTGGAAGACGTCCGCCGGAGGAAGCCCGCACATGACATCGCCGCAGTACCGCCCGGTACCCGCCCAGGTCGACCTGCCCGCCCTCGAGCACGCCGTGCTCGACTTCTGGCGCGACAACAAGGTCTTCACCAAGAGCCTCGAACAGTCCGAGGGCCGCCCCGAGTGGGTCTTCTACGAGGGCCCGCCGACCGCCAACGGCATGCCCGGGGCCCACCACATCGAGGCCCGCGTCTTCAAGGACGTCTTCCCGCGCTTCCGCACCATGCAGGGCTACCACGTGGGCCGCAAGGCCGGCTGGGACTGCCACGGCCTGCCCGTCGAGCTCGCTGTGGAGAAGGAGCTGGGCTTCAACGGCAAGAAGGACATCGAGGCGTACGGGATCGCCGAGTTCAACGCGAAGTGCCGTGAGTCCGTGACCCGGCACACCGACGCGTTCACCGAGCTCACGACCCGCATGGGGTACTGGGTCGACCTCGACGACGCCTACCGGACGATGGACCCGGAGTACGTCGACTCCGTGTGGTGGTCGCTGAAGGAGATCTTCAACAAGGACCTGCTGGTCCAGGACCACCGCGTCGCCCCCTGGTGCCCGCGCTGCGGGACCGGTCTCTCGGACCACGAGCTCGCCCAGGGTTACGAGACGGTCGTCGACCCCTCGGTCTTCGTCCGCTTCCCGCTGACGAGCGGCCCGCTGGCCGGCGAGGCCGCACTGCTCGTCTGGACGACGACGCCCTGGACCCTGGTCTCCAACACCGCCGTCGCCGCCCACCCCGGCGTCAGCTACGTCGTCGCGACGGACGGCCAGGAGAAGCTGGTCGTGGCGCAGCCGCTGGTCGAGAAGGCGCTCGGCGAGGGCTGGGAGCTCACCGGGGAGACGTTCACCGGCAGCGAGATGGAGCGCTGGACGTACGAACGCCCCTTCCAGCTCATCGAGTTCCCGAGCGAGGCGCACTTCGTCGTCAACGCCGAGTACGTCACGACCGAGGACGGTACGGGTCTGGTCCACCAGTCGCCGGCGTTCGGTGCCGACGACCTCCAGGTCTGCAAGGCGTACGGTCTGCCGGTGGTGAACCCGGTGCGCCCCGACGGCACCTTCGAGGAGGATCTCCCGCTGGTCGGCGGCGTCTTCTTCAAGAAGGCGGACGAGGCCCTCACCGAGGACCTGGCCGCGCGCGGCAGGCTCTTCCGCCACGTCCCGTACGAGCACAGCTACCCGCACTGCTGGCGCTGCCACACGGCCCTGCTGTACTACGCCCAGCCGTCCTGGTACATCCGCACGACGGCGGTCAAGGACCGGCTGCTACAGGAGAACGAGAAGACCAACTGGTTCCCGGACTCCGTCAAGAACGGCCGCTTCGGCGACTGGCTGAACAACAACGTCGACTGGGCACTGTCCCGCAACCGCTACTGGGGCACCCCGCTGCCCATCTGGCGCTGCGAGGACGACCACCTGACCTGCGTAGGCTCCCGCGCCGAGCTCTCCGCGCTGACCGGCCGCGACCAGTCGGAGCTGGACCCGCACCGCCCGTTCATCGACGAGATCACCTTCACCTGCTCGCACGAGAGCTGCCAGCTGGAGGCGTACCGCGTCCCTGAGGTCATCGACGCCTGGTACGACTCGGGTTCGATGCCGTTCGCGCAGTGGGGCTACCCGTACAAGAACAAGGAGATCTTCGAGAGCCGCTACCCGGCGCAGTTCATCTCCGAGGCGATCGACCAGACACGTGGCTGGTTCTACACGCTGATGGCGGTCGGCACGCTGGTCTTCGACAAGTCCAGTTACGAGAACGTCGTGTGCCTGGGCCACATCCTCGCCGAGGACGGCCGGAAGATGTCCAAGCACCTGGGCAACATCCTCCAGCCGATCCCGCTGATGGACCAGCACGGCGCGGACGCGGTCCGCTGGTTCATGGCGGCGGGCGGCTCCCCGTGGGCGGCGCGCCGTGTCGGCCACGGCACGATCCAGGAGGTCGTCCGCAAGACGCTCCTCACGTACTGGAACACGGTGGCCTTCCAGGCCCTGTACGCCCGTACGTCGAACTGGGCGCCGTCCGCGGCCGATCCGGCCCCCGCCGACCGCACCGTCCTGGACCGCTGGCTGCTGAGCGAGCTCGGCACCCTGGTGGAGGAGGTCACCGCCGCACTGGAGGGCTACGACACCCAGCGCGCCGGCAAGCTGCTCTCCGCGTTCGTCGACGACCTGTCCAACTGGTACGTCCGCCGCTCGCGCCGCCGCTTCTGGCAGGGCGACAAGGCGGCGCTGCGCACGCTGCACGAGGTCGTGGAGACGGTCACCCGGCTGATGGCCCCGCTGACCCCGTTCATCACCGAGCGGGTCTGGCAGGACCTGATCGTCCCCGTCGCCCCGGAGGCCCCGGAGTCGGTGCACCTGTCGTCCTGGCCGAAGGCGGACCCGGCGTCGATCGACCCGGCACTCTCCTCACAGATGGCCCTGGTACGCCGCCTGGTGGAACTCGGCCGGGCGACGCGTGCCGAGTCGGGGGTCAAGACCCGGCAGCCGCTCTCGAGGGCCCTGGTCGCGGCCACGGGCTTCGAGGCGCTCACGCCGGAGCTGCGCGCGCAGATCACGGAGGAACTGAACGTCTCCTCCCTCGCCTCGCTCTCGGAGGTAGGCGGTTCGCTGGTCGACACCACGGCCAAGGCGAACTTCCGCGCGCTGGGCAAGCGCTTCGGCAAGGGCGTCCAGGCGGTCGCGAAGGCCGTCGCGAACGCCGACGCCGCCGCGCTGTCGCTGGCGCTGCGCGAGGGCACGGCATCGGTCGAGGTCGACGGTGAGCGGATCGCTCTCGCTCCGGACGAGGTCATCATCACGGAGACCCCGCGCGAGGGCTGGTCGGTGGCGTCCGACTCGGGCGCGACGGTCGCGCTGGACCTGGAGATCACGCCGGAGCTGCGGGCCGCGGGACTGGCCCGCGACGCGATCCGGCTGATCCAGGAGGCCCGCAAGAACAGCGGCCTGGACGTGGCGGACCGGATCGCCGTCCGCTGGACGTCGGCGTCCCCGGAGACGGCCGAGGCCCTGACCTCGCACGCGACGCTGATCGCGGACGAGGTCCTGGCCCTGGACTACGCGCAGGGTGACGCGGACGACACATACGGCGCCCCGTTCGAGGACGAGGGGCTGGCTCTCGTCTTCCGCCTGCGCAAGACGGAGCAGTAGCACGGATCACACCTGAGGAGCCCGGCCGGACACGCTCCGGCCGGGCTCTTCGCCGTCCCACCCGGAGCCACACCTCTCCGCCCTCGTCCCCACCACCCCGCTCCCCACCCCACGGACTCCGCCGCCACCGCCCCCGCCGGACACGCTCTCCTCCGGCGACAGAGCGGCCAGGCCCGGAGCGAAGCCCCCGCACCGCCGCCCGCCCAGCCCCTCCGGCGATCCCGCCCAGCCCCTCCGGCGATTGAGGAGCAGGGCCCGGGCCGGGGAGCCCCCGCACCACCCTCCAAGCCCCTCCGGCGTTTGAGGAGCGGGGCCCGGGGCGGAGCCCCGGTTACGGGAAGGGGCGGGTAGGGGAACAGCCCGCCGCAGGCGCCCCCCTAGCCCAGGCTCCAGGCTCCGGCTCCGGCCCACGCCAAAGGGCCGGGCCCCGGGGAAACCCCGGGGCCCGGCCCTCTGCCTGCCGACGGCTACGCGCTCAGCGAGCGCGTACCGATCAGTTGTCGTCCTCGTCGATCAGGAACCCGCGCATCGGTGACGGCGCCTGCTGCATCGGCTGCGGCGCCTGCGGCCGCACCGGTGCCATCGGCTGCGTCATCGCGGGCGACATCTGCTGCTGGCCGCCACCGTACGACGGGCCACCGCCCATCGACTGGTTGCCGCCGCCCATCTGCTGGTTGCCGTGACCACCGTGGTTGCCGCCCATGGTGTGCCCCATGGCACCCGCACCGGCCGGAGCCAGCGAAGGCGACGGCGGCAGCGAGGCGGCAGCAGGCGACCGCGGCGGAGCCAGCGAGTCGTCGGCCTGGGTCTCCAGCTGACGCAGCTGGCTCTCCAGGTAGGACTTCAGACGGGTCCGGTACTCGCGCTCGAAGCCACGCAGGTCCTCGACCTTGCGCTCCAGCGTCGCGCGGGCCGACTCCAGCGAGCCCATCGCCACACGGTGCTTCTCCTGCGCGTCCCGCTCCAGCGCGTCCGCCTTGGCACGGGCGTCACGCTCGAGCCCCTCGGCGCGGCTGCGCGCCTCGCCGACGATCTTGTTGGCCTCGGAACGGGCCTCCGCGATCGCCTGGTCGGCGGTCTGCTGTGCAAGGGAGAGGACACGGGCGGCGCTGTCGCCGCCGGGGCCCTGACCGGGCTGCTGCATCTGCTGCTGCTGCTGCATCTGCTGCATCTGCTGCTGCTGGGGAGCGTGACCGCCCATGGGGCCGCCCATCGGGCCGCCCATGGGACCGCCCTGCATCGGGCCGGGGCCGTGCGGGCCCTGCGGACCGGGGCCGTGGCCACCCTGGGGGCCGTGGCCACTGGGGCCGGCAGGCAGCTGCGGAGCGCCACCGGGCAGCTGGGGGGGACCCATCTGCGGGGGCTGCTGCTGCACCGGCGGACCCGATATGGCGGCGGGCACCGGGGCCCCTGGCCGGTCCTGCTGCTCCGGGGGTTTGCGCATTCCCTGCTGCTGGTTCTGCGCGGCCGCGCGCGTGGCGGCGGCCAGCTTGGCGCGCAGGTCCTCGTTCTCACGAAGCAGACGGGTCAGCTCCGATTCGACCTCGTCGAGGAAGGCATCGACCTCGTCCTCGTCATAGCCTTCTCGGAGGCGGACGGTCGTGAACTGCTTGTTCCGCACGTCCTCGGGGGTCAGCGGCATCTCTTCTTCACCTCTACGTAGTCGTCGGCAGTCGGCAAGACCGTATCGTTCACACGCTGCTCGCAAGCTTGCCCACGAGGCTGAGCAGAATGTAGACGATGATCATCAGAACGAAGAAGGACAGGTCAAGTGCCACGCCCCCGAGACGCAACGGCGGTATGAACCGCCGCAGAAGCTTCAGCGGTGGATCCGTGACAGTGTAAGTGCCCTCGAGAACGACCACCATCGCCTTGCCTGGCTGCCATGAACGTGCGAACTGGAAGACGTAGTCCATGACCAGCCGGAAGATCAGCACGATGAGGAAACACATCAGCGCGATATAGACCACATCCAGTGCGACGCCCATGTTCCGCGCTTCCCTCTCCCCTGGCTCTCGTAGCCCCGGCCTCCCGGCCGGGTTGTTCCCGGTGTTCTCAGCTCTGGTTGAAGAACCCGCCCTCTGCGATGCGGGCCTTGTCCTCCGCCGTGACATCGACGTTAGCAGGCGACAACAGGAACACCTTCTGCGTCACACGCTCAATGCTGCCATGGAGACCGAAGACGAGTCCCGCGGCAAAGTCGACAAGTCGCTTCGCGTCCGTGTCGTCCATCTCCGTGAGGTTCATGATCACCGGAGTGCCCTCACGGAAGTGTTCCCCGATGGTACGGGCCTCGTTATAGGTCCTGGGGTGCAGCGTGGTGATCCGGTAGGGCTCCCGCTCGGACACGACCTTGGGCATGATCACCGGTGCGTTCTTCTCCATGTTCGGGCGGTCAGGTGTGATGGATGCCACGGGGGCGATTCGGGCGGGTCGTCCGCTTTCCGCCGGGAGCTGAACCGGTTCCCTCGGCGCGGGTGGCTGCACCGCTCGCACCGGTTCGTCCCGTTCCCGCTCCACCGGATGCGCGGGCTGGTGCCGCCGCCGGTCGCGCTCGGGCTCCGGCTCGGGTTCGAATTCGTCGTCGGGGTCGAACCCCGGACCGTCGTACCCATCGTCCTCCACGAGGCCGAGGTAGACCGCCATCTTGCGCATCGCGCCGGCCATGCTCCGAGTCCTCCGCTCTGTGGTGGATCGGCATTCGTGTCACCAAGTGCCCGAGATCCACTCCGGCCCGCCCGCGTCAAGCGGGAATGACCATATTTTCTGCTGTGGTCCGACTTGCTTCGCGACGTTACCCGAGCCGGGGTCGGACTCCGAGTACCGCCGTACCGACGCGTACATGTGTCGCTCCGGCCGCAACCGCGTCCTCGAGATCCGAGCTCATCCCAGCAGAGACCATGTTCGCAGCCGGATGGTTCCCGCGCAGGCGGGATGAGAATTCCACCAGGCGGTCGAACGCCGCCCGTTGCCGACCGGCGTACGGACCGGCGAGCGGGGCCACGGTCATCAGGCCGTCGAGCCTGAGCCCCTGCGCGGCGTCCACCGACGCGGCCAACTCCTCGATCGCGTCCGGAGCGACACCTCCCCGGTCCCCGCGCTCGCCGCTCTCCGCGTCGAGGGCGACCTGGATGAGGCAGCCGAGCTCACGCCCACCCCTGACCGCCGCCGCCGACAGGGCCGTGACCAGCTTCACCCGGTCCACCGACTGCACCACGTCGGCATAACCGGCCACGGAGCGGACCTTGTTGGTCTGCAACTGTCCGACGAAGTGCCACGTGAGCGACAGATCCGCACATGCCGCGGCTTTGGGTGCCGCGTCCTGGTCCCGGTTCTCCGCGACGTGCCGCACACCGAGTTCGTGCAGAATGCGCACATCGCTCGCGGGGTAGGTCTTGGTGACCACGATGAGGGTCACGTCCTCCCGCAGGCGGCCCGCCGAGGCGCAGGCGGAAGCGATACGTTCCTCCACCCGTGCCAGGTTCGCCGCGAGTTGATCCCTGCGTTCCGTCATGACCTATCAGTCCAACCAGACATATCCGGCGAGCCGGCCCGTGGTGCGGTCGCGGCGGTACGAGAAGTGGTCGCCCGATTCCAGGGTGCAGAAGGGCGAGCCGTGCCGTTCACGGACACCGAGCTCGTCGAGCTGGGCGTGGACTCCGGCCGTGACGTCAACCGCGGGTGTACCCCAGCCGGTCTCCGACCACGACGCGGGGACGACCTCGGCGACCTCTGCGCGCATCTGCTCCGGGACCTCGTAGCACCGCCCGCAGACGGCCGGCCCGGTGTGCGCGACGATCCGGGACGGCTCGGCGCCCAGTGTGATCATCGTCTCGACCGCCGCCGGGACGACTCCCGCGACCAGACCGGGCCGCCCGGCATGGGCGGCCGCGATCACACCGGCCACCGGATCGGCGAGCAGCACGGGCGTGCAGTCCGCGGTGAGCACCGCGAGCGGGAGTCCCCGCCTCGTCGTCACCACGGCGTCCACGGCGGGGATCTCCGAGGGTCCGGAGGCGTCGCCCCAGGGACCGTCGACCACGGCCACCTCGCGTCCGTGCACCTGATTCATCCAGACGACACGGGCCGGATCGAGACCGAGCGAACGGGCCGCGAGGGCCCGGTTCGTGCCGACGGCGGCGGGGTCGTCACCGACCGCACCGCCGAGGTTGAGCTCCTCGTACGGAACGGCGCTCACTCCACCCCACCTGTCGGTGAAGGCGAAGTGGGCGCCGCCCGCCGAAGACTCCGCGGTTCTCACCGCGTGCTGCGGATCTATCACTTCAAGAAGTCCGGAACGTCCAGCTCTTCGGCCTGGTTGTCCTGGTAGGGACGGGCCGTCGGGACGTGCGGCGGGGAAACCGGCGGCAGCGAGGTCTCCTTCGCCGCCGGCGCCGGCTCGGCCGGTGCCGGGGACTCCTCACGCGGGGGCACGGAGCCCAGTCCGCCCGTCTGGCGCGACGGCTCGGCGGTCCGGGCCGGCGGCGCCGGCTCCTCGCGCTTGCCGGCGCTCGACCCCAGGACGTTCTCCCGGCGGGCCGGCGGCTGCCCGCCGTCGAAGCCCGCGGCGATGACGGTGACCCGCACCTCGTCGCCCAGGGCGTCGTCGATGACCGCGCCGAAGATGATGTTCGCCTCCGGGTGGGCCGCCTCGCTCACCAGCTGCGCGGCCTCGTTGATCTCGAAGAGACCGAGGTCGCTGCCGCCGGAGATGGAGAGCAGGACACCGCGGGCGCCGTCGATGGACGCCTCCAGGAGCGGCGAGGAGATCGCCATCTCCGCAGCGGCCACCGCGCGGTCGTCGCCGCGGGCGGAGCCGATGCCCATGAGCGCCGACCCGGCCTCGGACATGACCGACTTGACGTCGGCGAAGTCGAGGTTGATCAGACCGGGGGTGGTGATGAGGTCGGTGATGCCCTGGACGCCCGAGAGCAGGACCTGGTCGGCCGACTTGAACGCGTCGAGCACACTGACCTGGCGGTCCGAGATGGACAGCAGCCGGTCGTTGGGGATGACGATGAGGGTGTCGACCTCTTCGCGGAGCTCGGCGATGCCGTCCTCCGCCTGGTTCGCGCGCCGTCGGCCCTCGAAGGTGAACGGCCGGGTGACCACACCGATCGTCAGGGCGCCCAGCGAGCGTGCGATGTTGGCGACGACGGGTGCGCCGCCGGTGCCGGTGCCGCCGCCCTCTCCGGCGGTGACGAAGACCATGTCGGCCCCCTTGAGGACCTCCTCGATCTCCTCACGGTGGTCCTCTGCCGCCTTGCGACCGACGGCCGGGTTCGCCCCGGCGCCGAGGCCACGGGTGAGTTCACGGCCGACGTCGAGCTTGACGTCGGCGTCGCTCATCAACAGTGCTTGCGCATCGGTGTTGATGGCGATGAACTCGACGCCCTTGAGACCGACCTCGATCATTCGGTTGATGGCATTGACACCACCGCCGCCGACACCGATGACCTTGATGACTGCGAGGTAGTTCTGCGGTGCTGCCACGTCGAAGGCCTCTCGCCTCGAGTTACGTGTCGTCGCTTCGCGGTAGTCCCGCCGCGACGACGGATGCCGATTGGGTCGGTCCGGACGCCGACCCAAACCCTAACGCTGAAGTTTAGGGTTACCAGTGTGTCTGCTTCTTGGACTCTTCCGAACAGGACACTAAGTCGACAAGTGGCGCACGTTCAACGAACACGCCGAACCTCCCGTTTTTCTTTTCACCCTATGTGATCACCCGTAGCGCTGACCAACCAGGGGGCTGGCCAGGCCAAACGTGCGTCAACTCCTCGACGAGGCAGGGGCCGTGGGGGCACTCACGTCGAAGTGCCCCGCTTTGGGTGACGCCTTCATGAGAGCGGCGAGCACCCGCGCCTTCACGGGGCCCTCCTCACTGCTGCCCCACATCACCGTGCGCCCCCGGGTCAGTTCCAGGACCACGGAGTCGTACGAGGTGACGCGCACGGCCCTGGTCTCCGCGGAGATCCCCCCCGGAAGGTCTCCCGCGACGCCGACCGCTTCCCTGACCAGGCGGTCAGCGCCGAAGCGGCGCAGGCTCGCCGACCGGTCGGGCGCCAACTCCAGCAACGGCACACGCGAGGGCGCTTCGTCCACGGTCGCGAAGCGCACACCCTTGGCGTCCACTTCGACGAACTTCCCGCCCTTTTCGACCAGCAGGACCGCTTTCCGTTCGGTCACCTTAAGGCTGAGACCGTGCGGCCATGACCGTACGACATCCACGGAGTCGATACGAGGCAGCTTCTGGCGCAACCGGTCCGCGATCACGTCGGTGTCCACGGAGACCAGCGGGGACCCGACCGGGGCCGCCGCGGCGGCCTCCACCTGGCTCCGGGTCAGGACGTCCGTGCCGGTGGTCGTCACCCTCTCCAGCCTCAGCCAGGACGATCCGTAGAGCACCCAGACCGTGGCACCCGCGATCACCACGAGGCCAAGTGCGGCCAGAACCAGTCGCATGCGGCCGGTCAGCCGTTGCCCCTCGGGGCCGATGTGCGGGGGGCGGGCCGGGGTGTCGGCCCGCTCGGCCTCACCGCGCTGGGCGGTCGTCGGTCCGGCCACGCTCGCTCCTTCGCCGGACCCGGGGCGCACGCCCCGGGTCCGCACCGCCTCACGCCTGGCGGCGTGCGGCAATCGCCTCGTACACCATGCCGACGAGCAGGTCGTCGGCGTCCCGGCGGCCGAACTCGGCCGCCGCACGGGACATTTCATACAATCGGTGCGGATCCGACAGCACCGGCAGGACGTTGCCCTGCACCCACTCCGGGGTGAGCGCCGCGTCGTCCACCAGCAGACCACCACCGGCGTTGACCACCGGCTGGGCGTTGAGCCGCTGTTCGCCGTTACCGATCGGCAACGGGACGTAGGCGGCGGGCAGCCCGACGGCGGAGAGCTCGGCGACGGTCATCGCGCCCGCGCGGCAGAGCATCATGTCGGCCGCGGCGTACGCGAGGTCCATCCGGTCCACGTACGGTACCGGGATGTAGGGCGGCATCCCGGGCATGTTGTCGATGCGCGGCAATTCGTTCTTCGGACCGACCACGTGCAGGATCTGGATTCCGGACCGCTGGAGCAGCGGTGCGATCCGCGTGACCACCTCGTTGAGGTGGCGGGCGCCCTGCGAGCCGCCGGAGACCAGCAGCGTCGGCAGGTTGGGGTCGAGCCCGAAGGCGGCGCGCGCCTCCGGGCGGACCCGGGCCCGGTCCAGGGTGGCGATGGTGCGGCGCAGCGGGATGCCGATGTAGCGGGCGCCGCGCAGCTTGCTGTCCGGCGTGGAGACGGCGACCCCGTGGGCGTACCGCGAGCCGATCTTGTTCGCCAGGCCGGGCCTGGCGTTGGCCTCGTGGACGACGATCGGGACCCCGGCGCGCTTGGCCGCGAGGTAGCCGGGCAGGGCGACGTAGCCGCCGAAGCCCACCACGCAGTCCGCCTTGGTGCGCTCCAGGATCTGCTCGGCCGCCTTGATGGTGCCGCGCAGCCGCCCCGGGACGGTGATCAGCTCGGGCGTGGGCTTGCGCGGCAGCGGCACGGCGGGGATCAGTGCCAGCTCGTACCCCCGCTCGGGTACGAGCCTGGTCTCGAGTCCGCGCTCCGTGCCGAGGGCAGTGATTCCCACGGTCGGGTCCTGCCTCCGCAGGGCGTCTGCGAGGGCAAGCGCGGGCTCGATGTGCCCGGCGGTCCCCCCGCCGGCGAGTACGACATGCACCGAAATTCACCGCTCTCCGGACGGACGCTTCATGACGCGCCGTCTCATCGTCTTCCATCTGACCCCGGGCCTCCGCATGGCCAGGGCCGCTCTCGCAGCGGGGTCGTCACGCGCGAAGGCGATCATGAGTCCCACAGCGAACATGGTCGGCAGCAGGGCGGAACCCCCGTAGGAGAACAGCGGCAGCGGGACACCGGCGATCGGCAACAGGCCGAGCACCGCACCGATGTTGATCACGGCCTGCGCCGTGATCCAGGTGGTCACGCCTCCCGCTGCGTACCTCACGAAGGGGTCCTCCGTGCGTCCGGCCACGCGGATACCCGCATAGCCTAGAGCCGCGAAGAGGGCCAGCACCGACAGCGTCCCCGCCAGGCCCAGTTCCTCCCCGGTGATGGCGAAGATGAAGTCGGTGTGTGGTTCGGGAAGTTGACCCCATTTTTCCACACTCGCACCGAGTCCGGAACCGAACCAGCCGCCGGACGCCAGAGCATAGATTCCGTGGACCGCCTGCCAGCACGAGTCGCCGGGGCCGGGCTCGGACGCGCCGATGCAGCCCAGCCTGGACATCCGGTTGGGGCTGGTCTTGATGAGCACGAATCCGATGAGGCCGGCGCAGCCGAGCACGCCCGCGAAGAGCCTGGTGGGGGCGCCCGCCAGCCAGAGCAGGCCGAAGAGGATCGCCGTCAGGATGATCGCGGTGCCCATGTCGCCGCCGAGCATGATCAGCCCGAGCAGCATGAAGGCGACCGGAACGAGCGGGACGAGCATGTGCTTCCACTGCGCCAACAGCCGCTTGTCCTGTTTGCGGGCGAGCAGGTCCGCGCCCCAGAGGATGAGGGCGAGCTTGCCGAATTCGCTGGGCTGGAGCTGGAAGGGGCCGCCGAGGTAGATCCAGTTCTGGTTGCCGTTGACCGACATCCCTATCCCCGGCACCTGGACCAGGACCATCAGGAAGACCGTACCCATGAGCAGCGGGTAGGCCAGCGCCCGGTGGAGCTTGAGGGGCATCCTGGAGGCCAGGAGCATCAGCCCGGCGCCGATCACGGCCGCGAGGAACTGCTTGCGGAAGAAGTACGTTCCGGGCCGCGCCAGCTCCAGCGCCTTGATCATCGAGGCGGAGTAGACCATGACGAGGCCGAGCACGGTGATCAGCAGGCTGGACCCGAGGATCAGGTAGTACGCGGTCAGAGGGCGGTCCCAGGCACGTCGCGCCTGTTCGTAGATCCGCCGTACTCCGGCGCCCCTGCGTGGGCCCGGCGGGGTGCTGGTTCCACGGGCGCCGCCACGGGGCACGGGGGGCCGTCGGGAGCCGGTGGCGGGGCGGCTCCGCAGGAGGACCCCCGCGAGGGTCCCAGGGGCCGCGGGCAGGGGTCCGGCGGGCAGGGGCGGGGTGAACGCCCGGCTGAACGCCGCTCCCGCCCGTGGTCGGTCGGCTCCGCGCGCGGCTGAGCTCTCGTCGGCCGGCATTGTCGCTGTCCCCTCCACTGCTCGTGCCCGGGGCTGTCGCCGGGCGCCCGGGCCCGCGGCGGTGCGTCTGGTGACCGGGTCCCCGGACGGCTCCGGCCCTCCGGGACAGTACGACGCGGAGACCGGGCCCGTCAGGCGCTCTCGTCGGCGAGCCGGCGGACCGCGTCCGCGAAGGCCTCACCACGCTTGTTGTAGTTCGCGAACATGTCCATCGAGGCGCAGGCCGGGGCCAGCAGGACGGTGTCACCCGGCCGGGCGAGCCGTGCCGCTTCGCCGACCGCTGCGGACATCGCCCCAGTGTCGGTCCGGTCGAGGTCGACCACCGGTACCTCGGGGGCGTGTCGCGCCAGGGCTTCGCGGATCAGCGCCCGGTCGGCGCCCATCAGCACGACGCCCCTCAGCCGCTTCTCGGCGCCGCCCACCAGTTCGTCGAAGGTGGCGCCCTTGGCCAGGCCCCCGGCGATCCACACGATCGGCTCGTAGGCCGCGAGGGATGCCTCGGCGGCGTGGGTGTTCGTGGCCTTGGAGTCGTCGACGTAGGCGACACCGGCGACGTCCGCGACGTGTTCGATGCGGTGGGCGTCGGGGCGGAAGGCCCGCAGTCCGTCGCGCACGGCGGAGGGCTCCACACCGAAGGCGCGGGCCAGCGCGGCCGCCGCGAGGGCGTTGGCGATGTTGTGCGGGGCAGGAGGGTTCACGTCGCCGACCTCGGCGAGCTCCTGGGCCTGCTTCTGGCGGTTGGCGACGAAGGCCCGGTCGACGAGGATGCCGTCGACCACCCCGAGCTGCGAGGGTCCGGGAGTGCCGAGGGTGAAGCCGATGGCCCGGCAGCCCTCCTCGACGTCGGCCTCGCGCACGAGGTCCTCCGTCGCCCCGTCCTGCGCGTTGTACACGCAGGCGACGGTGTTGCCCTCGTAGATGCGGCCCTTGTCGGAGGCGTAGCCGGCCATCGAGCCGTGCCAGTCGAGGTGGTCGGGGGCCAGGTTGAGCACGGCTCCGGAGTGGGCGCGCAGTGAGGGCGCCCAGTGGAGCTGGTAGCTGGAGAGCTCGACGGCGAGCACGTCGTACGGCTCGTCGGCGAGCACCGCGTCCAGCAGCGAGACCCCGATGTTGCCGACGGCGGCGGTGCGCAGGCCGGCCGCTTCGAGGATCGAGGCCAGCATGCGGACGGTGGTGGTCTTGCCGTTGGTGCCGGTGACCGCGAGCCAGGGTGCCGGTTGCCTGCCGTCCTGCCCCCTCAGCCTCCAGGCGAGTTCGACGTCGCCCCAGACCGGGACGTCCGCCTCGGCGGCCGCCTGGAAGAGCGGCTTGCCGGGGCTCCAGCCGGGCGCCGTGACCACGAGCTCGGTGGACTCGGGCAGGGTGTCGCCGTCGCCGAGGCGCACGGTGATGCCGAGCGCCTCCAGTCCGGCCGCCTGAGTACGGGAGCGCTCGTCGTCGCCGTCGTTGACGACGGTGACGAGGGCCCCCCGCTCGTGCAGGGCGCGGGCGGCGGGGACACCGCTGACACCGAGCCCGGCGACCGTGACGTGCTTGCCCTGCCAGTCCACGTTGCTCACTTCTTGGCTGCCCATCCCGCGTAGAAGAGGCCCAGTCCGACGATGACGCACATGCCCTGGATGATCCAGAAGCGGACCACGACAAGGACCTCGGACCACCCCTTGAGTTCGAAGTGGTGCTGGAGCGGCGCCATCCGGAAGACCCGCTTGCCGGTCATCTTGAAGGAACCGACCTGGATGACCACGGACATCGTGATCATCACGAAGAGGCCACCGAGGATGGCCATCAGGAATTCGGTCCGGGAGCAGATGGCCAGGCCCGCGAGCGCGCCGCCGAGGGCGAGGGAGCCCGTGTCACCCATGAAGATCTTGGCGGGCGAGGTGTTCCACCACAGGAAGCCGAAGCAGGCGCCCATGAGGGCGGAGGCGACGACCGCCAGGTCGAGCGGATCCCGTACCTCGAAACACGCCTGCGGGTTGGTCAGGGTCTCCGCGTTGGCGCAGGACTCCTGGAACTGCCAGAGGCCGATGAAGGTGTAGGCGCCGAAGACCATCACCGACGCACCGGTGGCCAGGCCGTCCAGACCGTCCGTCAGGTTCACGCCGTTGGACATGGCGAGAATCATGAACAGGGCCCAGACGCAGAACAGCACGGGGCCGATCGACCAGCCGAAGTCCTCGACGAACGAGAGGCGGGTGGACGCCGGGGTGTTGCCGTGGATGTCGGCGAACTGGAGCGAGAGCACCGCGAAGGCGATGCCGACGATCAGCTGGCCGGCCATCTTCGCCTTGGCCCGCAGGCCGAGCGAACGCTGCTTGACGATCTTGATGTAGTCGTCGAGGAAGCCGACGAGGCCCATTCCCGCCATCAGGAACAGCACCAGGACGCCGGAGAAGCGCATGTCCTCGCCGGTGAGCACCTTCGCCAGGACGTACGCGATGATCGTCGCCAGGATGAAGGCGATCCCACCCATGGTGGGGGTGCCCTTCTTGCTGCCGTGGGTACGCGGGCCGTCGTCCCGGATGAACTGCCCGTAGCCCTTGCGGGCCAGAAGTTTGATCAGCAGCGGGGTGCCGACCAGCGTCAGGAAGAGCCCTATGGCTCCCGCGAAGAGGATCTGCCTCATCGGACGGCGACCTCGCCCTCGGTCGTCTCCAGCAATGCCAGGGCGACCTTCTCCAGGCCGACCGACCGGGACGCCTTCACCAGCACGACGTCTCCCGGGCGCAGTTCACTGCGCAACAGGTCGACGGCCGCCTGTGCGTCGGACACGTGCACCGACTCCTCACCCCACGAACCCTCGTTATATGCGCCCAGTTGCAGCCAGGAGGCTTCTTGTCCTCCGACAGCGACGAGCTTGCTGACGTTGAGCCGGACGGCGAGCCGTCCGACCGCGTCGTGCTCGGCGAGCGACGCGTCACCGAGCTCGGCCATCTGACCGAGCACCGCCCACGTGCGCCCCCCTCCCGCCCGTCGGGCCTTACCCATGGCGGCCAGCGCACGGAGTGCGGCCTTCATGGATTCGGGGTTCGCGTTGTAGGCGTCATTGACGACCGTCACACCGTCCGGACGCTCGGTGACCTCCATGCGCCAGCGGGAGAGGGTGCCCGCCCCGGAGAGCGCATCGGCGATCTCGGTCACGGACATGCCCAACTCATGGGCGACGGCGGCCGCGGCGAGCGCGTTCGACACGTGGTGCTCACCGTACAGGCGCAAGGTCACGTCGCTGCACCCGGTGGGTGTGTGGAGCTCGAAAGCGGGGCGCCCGTCGTCCGTGAGCCGCACGTTCTCTCCCCGTACGTCCGCATCCGCGGCCTCTCCGAAGAGCAGCACCCGGGCTTTTGTGCGGGACGCCATCGCCCGCACGAGCGGGTCGTCGGCGTTGAGGATCGCGGTGCCGTCCTCCGGGAGGACCTCCACGAGCTCGCCCTTGGCCTGGGCGATCGCCTCACGGCTGCCGAACTCACCGATGTGGGCGCTGCCCACGTTGAGGACCAGCCCGATCCGGGGCGGCGTCAGGTCGGCGAGGTAGTGGATGTGGCCGACGCCCCGCGCTCCCATCTCCAGCACGAGGTGGCGGGTCTCGGCGGTGGCGCGCAGTGCGGTGACCGGGAGGCCGATCTCGTTGTTGAGGGAGCCCGGCGTCCAGACCGTGGGGGCCTTGCGCTCCAGCAGCTGGGCGATCAGGTCCTTCGTGGACGTCTTGCCCGCCGAGCCGGTCAGCGCGACGACGGCGGTGCCGAGGCGTTCGACGACGGCGCGGGCGAGGGCTCCGAGCGCGCCCACGACGTCGTCCACGACGATCGCCGGAACGCCGACGGGGTGGGCGGCGAGCACGGCCACGGCGCCCGCGTCGACGGCGAGCTGTGCGTAGTCGTGGCCGTCGACACGCTCGCCGGCGAACGCGGCGAACAGGGAGCCCTCACGCACCTCCCGGGAGTCGATGACGACGGGGCCGGTGACGACGGCGGACGGGTCCGGCACGTCGTGCGGCTGCCCGCCGACGATTCCGGCGATCTCGGCGAGGGAAAGGGCGATCACTTGGTCATCCCTGACTGTTGTTCTGGGTGTGTACGAGGTCCTCGGGGGCGCGCCGGGCGCTCGTGCGCCCCAGGGAGCGCTCGATGGCCTCGCGCAGGACCTTCCGGTCGTCGAAGGGACGCACCACTCCGTGGATGTCCTGGCCCTGCTCATGTCCCTTTCCGGCCACCAGCACGGTGTCGCCGGGCTCGGCCCGGGCCACCGCGGCGGCGATGGCCGCGGCCCGGTCGGCCTCCACGAGCACGTCGCCGCGCTCGTGGACGGGCACCTCCGCGGCGCCGGTGAGCATCGCGGCGAGGATCGCGAGGGGGTCCTCGGAACGGGGGTTGTCGGAGGTCAGTACGGCGGTGTCGGCGAGCCGTGCCGCCGCGGCGCCCATCGGGCCGCGCTTCGTCGTGTCCCGGTCGCCGCCGCAGCCGAGCACGACGTGCACCCGGCCCTCGGTGACCTTCTGCAGGGACCGCAGGACCGATTCGACCGCGTCGGTCTTGTGCGCGTAGTCGACGACCGCGAGGTACGGCTGTCCGGCGTCGACGCGTTCCAGCCGGCCGGGCACACCGGGGACGGCCGCGACGCCGTCGGCGGCGGTCTGCGGGTCCACGCCCGCGACGGCCAGGGTGACGATCGCGGCGAGGGTGTTGGCGACGTTGAACGGGCCGGGCAGCGGGGCACGGGCGGTGACGCGCTCACCCTTGGGGCCGATCACCGTGAAGGTGCTGTCCTGGGGGCCGACTTCCACGTCCTCGGCCCGCCACTCGGCGTCCGGGTGGCCCTCCGCGGAGAAGGTGACGACCGGGACGGAGGCCTCGTCGACCAGCCTGCGGCCGTACTCGTCGTCGAAGTTGACGACACCGAGCTTGCTGCGCTGCGGGGTGAACAGCTGCGCCTTGGCCTGGAAGTAGTCCTCCATCCCGGAGTGGAACTCCATGTGCTCCGGACTGAGGTTGTTGAACACGGCGACGTCGAAGACGCAGCCGTCCACCCGGCCGAGGACCAGGGCGTGGCTGGAGACCTCCATGGCGACCGCCTCGACCCCGCGCTCGCGCATGACGGCGAACAGGGCCTGGAGGTCGGTGGCTTCGGGGGTGGTGCGCTCCGACTTGATGCGCTCGTCGCCGATCCGCATCTCGACGGTGCCGATCAGTCCGGTGCTGCGTCCGGCCCCGCGCAGCCCGCCCTCGACGAGGTACGCCGTGGTGGTCTTGCCGGATGTTCCGGTGATACCGATCTGGAGGAGGCCGATGCCCGGCCGTCCGTAGATCTCGGCGGCGATGTCGCCCATCCGGCCGCGCGGGTCGTCGGTGACGAGGACCGGGAGGCCGGTGGCGGCGGCGCGTTCGGCGCCGGCCGGGTCGGTGAGGATCGCGGCGGCGCCGAGGCCCGCGGCCTGGGCCGCGAAGTCGGCGCCGTGGAAGCGGGCACCGGGCAGGGCCGCGTACACGTCGCCCGGGCGCACGGCCCGGGAGTCGTGGGTGATGCCGGTGACCTCACCGGAATCCTGCGGTCCGGCACCGAGCCGGGCTGCCAGCTCTCCGAGGGACGTCGGCCTGAGCCGGTCCGGTCGGGGCGCTCCCGGGTAGTTCACAGGCGCGTCCTTCTGAGTGGTTTGGCACTGATCAGCGTGGGGCACGGCGGTGAGCGTACCGGGCGGACCCGGCCTCTCGCGAAGTGAGGGGCCGGGGTCGCGGTACTTCTCGTTCCGGTTCCAGGGATCAGGGGTGATGGTCGTCACTGAGGGTTCCCCCGAATTACTCGCCGGGCTTGAAGGACACCGGCAGCCGCGCTGGATCGCTGCCGGAGGGAGGGGTCTGGAGGGTCTTCAGGGCGAACTCCATGACCTTCTTGTAGATCGGGCCGCAGATCTGGCCGCCGAAGTAGCTGCCCTTGGTGGGGTTCTGGATGGCGCAGTAGACGGTGATCTGCGGATCGTCGGCAGGGGCGAAGCCCGCGAAGGACGCGGTGTAGCCCTTGTAGATGCCGCGTACGGGGTCGACGCGGTTGGCCGTGCCGGTCTTGCCCGCGACCCGGTAGCCCTGGATGTGGGCCTTGGTCCCGGTTCCCTCCTCGTCGTCCACGACCGACTCCAGCATCTTCGCCAGGGTCCTGGCCGTCTTCTCACTGACCACCCGGGTGCGTTCGGGAGCTTCGGACGCCGTGTAGCGCCCGCCGGCGTCCTTGGTGCCGCGCACCAGGGTCGGCTCGACCCGGACCCCGCCGTTGGCGATGGCCTGGTAGACCGAGGCGGCCTGCATGGCGTTGAGCGAGAGCCCCTGGCCGAAGGGGATCGTGTACTGCTGCGAGGTGGACCAGTCCTGGGGCTTGGCGAGGATGCCGGGCGACTCCCCCGGGTAGTCGAGCCCCGTGGTGCTGCCCAGACCGAATTTGCGCAGGTAGGAGTAGAGGACCTTGTTGGCCTCGGCCTGGGTCTTCCCGAGCTGGCCGGTGGCCAGGATGGTGCCGATGTTGCTCGATTTGGCGAGTACGCCGTTGAGCGTGAGGTACCAGGTGGGGTGGTCGATGTCGTCCCGGAAGAGCCGGTCGCCCCGGTGCAGCCTGTTGGGCACCGTGACGTGCGTACCGGGCGTGGCGGCCTCCTCCTCCAGTACCGCGGCCATGGACATGACCTTGCTGGTGGAGCCGGGTTCGTAGACGTCCTGGAGGGCCGCGTTGCCCAGGGCGGCCGAGTTGCTCTGCGCGAGGTCGTTGGGGTCGTAGCCGGGGGCGTTCGCCATGGCGAGCACCTCGCCGGTCTTCGCGTTCTGGACGACCACGTAGCCGCGGTCCGCCGCGGACTTCTCGACCTGGTCGGCGATGGCCCGCTGGGCCGCCCACTGGATGTCGCGGTCGATCGTCAGCTCGACGTCGGTGCCGGCGACGGCCGGGATCTCCGTGGAGCCGGCGGTCGGGACGGGGCGGCCGCCCGCCTGGGCGTAGCGGATCTTGCCGTCCTCGCCACGGAGCTGCTTGTTCAGCTGCGCCTCCAGGCCTCCGCCGCCCTTGCCCTCGGCGTTGACGAAGCCCAGTATCCCGGCCGCCAGGTCGCCGTTGGGGTACACGCGCCTGGTGGTGGGTTCCTGGAGGACTCCGGCGAGCACGTTGGCTCCGGGACCGCCGTTCGCCCTGTCCTCGCCGGCCTTCTCCGCGAAGACGGACTTGAGGTCCTTGATCTGTTTCCAGACCTGCGGGGTCTGCCGCCGGGCGAGCACCTCGTAGCGGCTCTTGGGGGTGGCGAGCTTCTTCGCCAGTTCCGCCTCCTCCTTGCCGAGGATCGGGGCGAGCAGGGCGGCCGCCTGCTGCGGCGCGTCGGGGGCCTTGCTGATCTCGGGCGTGAAGAGCTGCGGGTCGGCCGTGATGTCGTGCGCGTCGACGCTGGTGGCCAGGGCGATACCGCTGCGGTCGGTGATCTCGCCGCGCTCGGCGGCGATCGCGTACTCCAGGTAGCGGTTCTTCTCGGCCTTGGCGGCGTACGTGCTCGCGTCGACCGCCTGGACCTGGAGGAGCCGGACGACGAACGCCAGCATGACGAGGGTCAGGCAGAGGCTGATCAGGCGCAGCCGGGGACGCGGGCTGCCCAGCTTGATGGACTGCGGCGACCCGCCGCGTCGCTTCGCGGCCGCCGGGCGGCGGGGGCGGCGCGCGTCGGGGCGGGCGGCGGGCCGGGGACGTCCTGTTCCGCCGGCCGCGTTTCGGGGACGCGCGGGGCCGGGGACGCGGCGGCGCGGCGGTTCCTTGGACGGCACTGCGTCACCTGCCGGAGCTCGTCGGAAGCGGTGTGGTCGGGGTCGTGGACGGCGTCGCGGGCGGTGCCGGCGGCGGCACCGACGCGGGCGGGGCGGCCGTATCCGGGGGTTCGGCGGCGCTCGTCCCCGGTGCGGGGGCAGTGGTGGGGGACGGCTGGGCGGTCGCCTGCTCGGGCACGCCCCGCACCGTGCCGTCCGGGTCGAGGAAGGCGGGGCTGCCGCCGGGCACCATGCCGAGTTCCCTGGCCCGGCGCTCCAGGGCGTCGGGTTCGGAGTAGCCGTCGACGTCCCGCTGCAGGGCCTGCTGCTCGTCGGTGAGCTCGGTGGTCTCCCGCTTCAGCTTGCTCAGCCTGAACGATCCTTCATTGAGCGCGGAGTTCAGCAGAAGGAGCGAGATCAGGCCACCGGTGAGCAGCAGCACGACCAGCAGGACGAAGGGGGTACGGGCGGCGGTGCTCGGCCCCGACGGCATCAGCCGGGCGAGCCGGCCGGCCCGCCCCTTCATCTGCTCGGCCGTCCTGGTCACCGCGGCGCCACCGTCCTCTTCCGTGTCCGGCGGGGCACGCTCATCGCTCCTCCGCGCGGATCCGCTGGGCGCCTCGCAGCCTGGCGGGCGCGGCCCGCCTGTTCTCGGCCACCTCTTCCTCCGTGGGCAGTTCGGCTCCGCGGGTGAGCAGCTTCAGCCGGGGCTGGTAGCGCTCGGGGACCACGGGCAGTCCGGGCGGCGCGGTGTTGGCCGCGCCGGCCGCGAAGACCTGCTTGACGAGCCGGTCCTCCAGCGAGTGGTACGAGAGGACGGCGATCCGGCCACCGACGTCGAGGCTCGCCACCGCGGCCGGGACCGCGCGCTCCAGGACGGTGAGTTCGCCGTTGACCTCGATGCGCAGGGCCTGGAAGGTCCGCTTGGCCGGATTGCCGCCGGTGCGCTTGGCGGCCTGCGGCAGGGAGTCACGGATCAGCTCGACGAGGCGCGCGCTGTTGCTGAAGGGTTCCTTCTCGCGTTCGCGCACGACGGCCGAGACGATGCGCTTGGCCTGCTTCTCCTCGCCGTACGCGCGCAGGATCCGCACGAGCTCGCCCGGCGGGTAGGTGTTGAGCACCTCGGCCGCGCCGATGCCGGTGGTCTGGTCCATCCGCATGTCGAGCGGTGCGTCCTGGGCGTAGGCGAAGCCCCGGTCGGCCTCGTCCAGTTGCATGGAGGAGACGCCGAGGTCGAACAGGACGCCCTGGACCTTGGGGATCCCCAGCCGCTCCAGGACCTCGGGCAGTTCGTCGTAGACGGCGTGCACCAGGGTGGCCCGGTCGCCGTAAGGAGCCAGCCGTTCACCCGAGAGCCGCAGCGCCTCCTTGTCACGGTCCAGGGCGACGAGCCGGGCGGTGGGGAAGGCGGCGAGCAGGGCCTCGCTGTGCCCGCCGAGCCCGAGGGTGCAGTCGACGACGACCGGTGGCAGCGGTCCTGTCGCCTCCAGAGCCGGGGCCAACAGGTCCAGGCATCGCTGGAGCATCACCGGGACGTGTCGGGTCTGGCTCAAAGCGCCCTCTCAGGCTCTGTCGCGTGTGGCCGCACGTGCGGTCGGGTCCCCGCCCGCCCGGAAGGGGAGGTCCGCCGGCGCCGGGGAAGGGGCGTCGGCCGACCAGCGAGCGGGAGAGGGCCGGGCCGCACGTACGCCGCACATCACGGGGAGGTCGAAACATGTAAAAATATGCAGAATGTGCAGGCGTGTCGGTAACTTCGCGTCACTTTAGTCCACCCTGCCATTCGATCCATTCCCGATCAACGAACCGGGCAGCGCGTCGCACCGCCGCGGCGGTGCGACGACCTCACCCGGCCGGACGCCTGGACGTGAAGCTTGTGGTTTACCTCACAACAAGCCCCGTTGACGTTCTTTGTCCCCTTCCGCAGCACGCCAGGATCGGGTGTGGCGACTAACGTCGTCCTCATGTCGACTTCTGCGCACTCTTCCGCCGAGACCGATTCCCCCACCAGCGCCGATGCCCGCACCGGAGGGACGGTCACCGACCGCCTCGTCGAGCTGAACACGCGTTACGCGAAGGCGTTCACCGATCCGGGCATGGACGCGCGGCCGGTACTGCGTGTCGCCGTGGTGGCGTGCATGGACGCCCGCCTGGACCTCCACCGGGCGCTCGGCCTGGAGCTCGGCGACTGCCACACCATCCGCAACGCGGGGGGCGTCGTGACCGAGGACGTCATCCGGTCGCTGACCATCAGCCAGCGGGCGCTCGGCACCCGCAGCGTCGTGCTCATCCACCACACCAACTGCGGCATGGAGTCCCTCACCGAGGAGTTCCGGCAGGACCTGGAGCGCGAGGTCGGCCAGCGCCCGTCCTGGGCCGTCGAGGCGTACTCCGACGCCGACCAGGACGTGCGGCAGTCCATGCAGCGCGTGCGCACCTCCCCGTTCCTCCTCCACACGGACGACGTCCGCGGCTTCGTCTTCGACGTGACGACGGGCGAGCTGCGCGAGATCCTGCCCGCCCCCACCTCCTGACGCCCCCTCGACATACGGGCCACATCCGGCATATCGCGCCCACTTGTCCACAGGCGAGTGACACGAAGCGGTAACGGCAACAAGAATGCGGGTGTGACATCTCTCCGGGTCCTCCGGAGAGTGTCCGTATTTCGGGGCGGGCCTGGTGCTTTGTGCGCCGGTCCGTGCACAAGGGCCGAGGAGGGCCGGGTGACGACCTATGACGATCGAGCGAGCCTCACAGATCTGACCACCACAGCGGAGCGGGTACGCAGGTCGGTCGAGGGTGTGATCGAGGGCAAGCCTGAGGTCGTACGGCTTTCGCTGACCGTGCTGCTCGCCGAGGGGCACCTCCTCATCGAGGATGTGCCCGGCGTCGGCAAGACAATGCTGGCCAAGGCGCTGGCGCGGTCCATCGACTGCTCGGTGCGGCGTATCCAGTTCACGCCGGACCTGCTGCCGTCGGACATCACCGGGGTCTCGATCTTCGACCAGCAGCGACGGGACTTCGAGTTCAAGCCGGGCGCGATCTTCGCCCAGATCGTGATCGGCGACGAGATCAACCGCGCGTCGCCCAAGACCCAGTCCGCGCTGCTGGAGTCGATGGAGGAACGCCAGGTCACGATCGACGGGCAGACCTATGAACTGCCCGATCCCTTCATGGTCGTCGCCACCCAGAACCCGGTGGAGATGGAGGGGACCTACCCCCTCCCCGAGGCGCAGCGGGACCGGTTCATGGCACGGGTGTCGATCGGCTATCCCAGCGCCGAGGCCGAGCTCCAGATGCTCGACGTGCACGGCGGAGCCTCGCCCCTGGACGACCTGCAGCCGGTGGCGCACGCCCACGACATCGTGAAGCTGATCGACGCGGTGCGCTCGGTCCATGTGGCCGAAGCCGTCCGGCGATATGCCGTGACACTGGTCGCCGCCACCCGTCAGCACCCTGACCTCAGACTCGGGGCGTCGCCCCGGGCCACCCTCCATCTGCTGCGCGCCGCGAAGGCGTCGGCCGCGCTGGCCGGGCGGGACTACGCCCTGCCGGACGACGTCCAGGCCCTGGCGGTCGCGGTGCTCGCCCACCGGCTGCTGCCCACGGCACAGGCGCAGCTCAACCGCCGTACGGCCGAGCAGGTCGTGCTGGAGATCCTGCAGCGGACGCCGGTGCCGACGTCGAACGGTGAGGCCACCGCTCAGCCCCGGCCCGCCGGCCCGGTGTACGGCCGTCAGCCCGGCGCACGGCACCTGTGATGGCGGCCGGAGCACCCGGCCCCGTGGACGACAGTGACGACAAGGGCGGCCTGCGGGCGGCTCTGGGCGGGCTGACGACGCGCGGGCGGTCCTTCCTCGCCGCCGGCATCGCGGCGGCGGTCTGTGCCTACGTGCTGGGCCAGGGCGACCTGCTCCGGGTCGGAATGCTGCTGGCGGTGCTGCCCCTGGTCTCCGCCACGGTCCTCTACCGCACCCGCTACCGGGTGGCCGGCAGCCGGCGGCTGTCGCCGTCCCGGGTCCCGGCCGGCTCGGAGGCGCGGGTCCACCTGCGCATGGACAACGTGTCCCGGCTGCACACCGGCCTGCTCATGCTCCAGGACCGCGTTCCGTACGTCCTCGGCCCCCGCCCCCGGTTCGTGCTGGACCGGGTGGAGCCGGGCGGAGTACGAGAGGTGTCCTACCGGGTCCGGTCCGATCTGCGCGGGCGCTACCCGCTGGGCCCCCTGCAGCTGCGGCTGAGCGACCCGTTCGGGATGTGCGAGCTGACGCGCTCCTTCAGCGCCTACGACACCCTGGTCGTCATCCCCCGTACCGAACCGCTTCCCGCGCTCCGGCTGGGCGGGGACGCTTCCGGATACGGCGACGGCAGGCAGCGTTCGCTGGCCCTGGCCGGCGAGGACGACATCATTCCGCGCGGCTACCGCCACGGCGACGACCTGCGCCGGGTGCACTGGCGCTCCACCGCGCGCTACGGCGAGTTGATGGTGCGCCGGGAGGAACAGCCGCAGCGGGCCAGGTGCACGGTCCTGCTGGACACCCGGCGGATCGCCTATGCCGGCGCCGGCCCCGGATCGGCCTTCGAATGGGCGGTGTCCGGCGCAGCGTCCGCCTTGGCGCACATGCTGGAGCGCGGCTTCGCGGTCCGGCTGCTCACCGATGAGGGAAGCATCGTGCCGGGTGAGAGTGCCGACGGCTTCGCCGGCTCGGCCCTGGAGTCCGCGGCGTCGGCGGGCCTGATGATGGACACCCTCGCGGTCGTCGACCACTCCGACGGAGGCGGTCTCTCCCGCGCCCACGACGTGCTGCGCGGGAGCAACGAGGGCCTGCTGGTGGCGTTCTTCGGCGATCTCGACGAGGAGCAGACGGCGGTGGCGGCCAGAATGCGCCGGCGGAGCCGCGGAGCGGTGGCGTTCGTGCTCGACGGTGACGACTGGGCGCGCGGCGGAGAAGCCGCGCCTCCCGCGCCGGCCTCCGACCGCTTGCGGCTGCTGCGCGAGGCGGGATGGACGGCGATGGCGGTGCGGCCCGGGGCGGAGCTCGCCCGGCTGTGGCAGCAGGCGGGGCCGGAGGGTTCCGGCGCGCAGCCCTCCGGGGCCGGAACGACGACGGGGCTCTCCGGGGGATGGTCATGAGCGGGCGTACCAGACTGGCGCTGTGCGCCTTCGCGGCCACGGCGATGGCCGCGGGGGCCCTGCTGCCCCTGGTGGAGACGTCGAAGTGGGTCCTTCAGGCGGCGTTCCTGCTGGCCCTGCAGAGCGGTGTGGGCGCGCTGGCCCGCCGGATGCGCCTGGCGCGGATCCTCACGGTCTCGCTCCAGGTCCTCACCACGCTGCTGACACTGACCGTGGCGTTCGCCAGGGATCACGCCCTGTTCGGAGTGCTGCCCGGCCCTCAGGCGGTCGAACGGCTCGCCGGGCTGCTGACCGTGGGTGCGGACGACGTCGGCAGGTACGCCATTCCCGCACCGGAGACGGACGGCATCCGGCTGATGCTGATCGGCGGAGTGCTGCTGATCGGGCTCGCCGTGGACGTCCTCGCGGTGACCTTCCGTGCCGCGGCTCCGGCCGGCCTGCCCCTGCTCGCGCTCTACTCGGTCGCGGCCGGGCTCTCCGACGGTGGGGCGGGATGGATCTGGTTCCTCCTCGCGGCGTGCGGATATCTGCTTCTCCTGCTCGCCGAGGGCAGGGACCGGCTGTCCCGGTGGGGCCGGGTCTTCGGTGGCGTGTCCCGTGCGTCGGGCGGTCTCTCGGCCGGTCTGGACGCGGCCGGGCACGCCGTGGCGCCCCTCCGCACGGGACGGCGCATCGGCGTGGTGGCGCTGGGTGTCGCGCTGGCCGTACCCGCCGCCCTGCCGGCGCTGGACGGCGGGCTGCTGGGCGGCACGGGCGGGTCGGGCCGGGGCAGCGGCGGGGGCACGATCTCCGCGGTGAACCCGCTGGTCTCGCTGCAGAACAACCTCAACCAGCCGGAGAACCGGGAGGTGATGTCGTACCGCACCAACTCCGACGACCCGCAGGGCTTCTATCTGCGCATCCAGGCACTGGACGAGTTCAACGGCGGCGAGTGGCGTCCCTCGACCCGCCGGCTGAGCGACGTCCCGGACAGGCTGCCGCAGCCCACGGGGCTGGCGAGCGATGTGGCCGTCACCGAGATCCGGACGAACATCTCCGCGTCGGCCTCGTACCAGCAGACCTATCTGCCCCTCCCCTTCCCGGCGAGCGAGGTCGACGTCCAGGGCCGCTGGCGGTACGAACCCGAGGGGCGCACCCTCGTCGGCGACGACGGCCAGACGACGCGCGGCGCCCGGTACGAGGTCAGCAGCCTGGTGGTGGAGCCGACGGCCGCCCAGCTCGCCGGGTCGACGGCCCCGCGCTCGGAGGTGGCGCGTGAGTACACGCGGGTCCCCCGGTCGCTGCCCGACGTGGTCGAGGAGACCGCCGAGCGGGTGACCGCGGGCTCCGCCAACGCCTACGAGCGGGCCGTGAAGCTGCAGGACTGGTTCGCCTCGGAGGGCGGCTTCCGGTACGACACGACGGTGACGTCGGGTACGGGCACCGCGGCGATCGAGCGGTTCCTGAAGGACCGGGAGGGCTTCTGCGTCCACTTCTCCTTCACGATGGCCGCGATGGCCAGGACCCTGGGCATTCCGGCCCGGGTCGCTGTGGGCTTCGCCCCGGGCACGGTCCAGGCGGACGGGTCGGTGTCGGTGGGGCTGCGGGACGCGCACGCCTGGCCCGAGCTCTACTTCGAAGGGGTGGGCTGGACCCGCTTCGAGCCGACGCCGTCCCGGGGCAGCACCCCGGAGTACACACGGCCGGACGTGCCCTCGCAGAACCCGAGCGATCCCGCCCTGCCGACGGACGGCACGACCGCTGCCCCGACGGCCGCTCCCTCGGCCTCGGAGTCCTGTCCGGCGCAGATGCGCCGACAGGGTGAGTGCGGTGCGTCCGCGGCTCCCGGTGCGGTGGCTTCCGGCGATTCCGGCACTCCGGCGGGCACGGCGGTGCTGTGGGTGCTCGGTGCCCTGGTGGTGCTCACCCTTCCGCTGGTGCCGATGCTCCTGAGAATACGGGTCCGCGGCAGGCGGCTCGGCTCCTCCGGAGGGCGTACCGCCGCGGATGCCGCGGCCAGGGTGATGGCCGCCTGGCGGGAGATCACCGATACGGCCTGGGATCACGGCATCGCGCCGGACGAGTCGCAGACCCCTCGCAAGGCCGCCGCCCGTGTCGTACGGCTGGGCGGCCTGGACGGCCCGGCGGTGGCAGCGGTCCACCGGCTGGCGGGGGCGGTGGAGCAGGTGCTCTACGCACCCGAGCCCGGCACGGACTCCGCACCGGCCGAGGACGTGCGCACGGTCCGGGCGGGGCTGTGGGCATCCACGGGCCGCTGGGGCAGGCTGCGGGCGACACTCGCGCCCCGTTCGGCTGTTCGGGTGATGTGGGCGTTCTCGGAACGCAGGGCGGAACTCGGCCGCCGATGGTCCGACCGGGTGGGCCGTGACCGCTGGGCGGCGCGGCTGCGCCGGCCGTCACGGCAGCAGGGCTGATCCGCCCGATCCGAGGACCGGCGGGCGGACCGGTTCGCGGGGACCGGCTTCGGCCGGCCGGTCCCCAGGGCTGTTCAGGTGGCCGTAATGCCGCAGCCGGGACGGCGGGCTACGGCAGGGACGGCGGGCTGCGGCAGGGACGGCGGGCTGCGGCAGGGGACGGCGCGCTACGGCAGGGGCCGGCGCAGGGCACGGACCGACGCTGGACACGGCTGGGCGCTGGGACACGGCTGGGCGCTGGACACGGACCGGCGCGTCGGGCCGGGAGACGGCCGGGGCCCCAGCAGCCCCGCCCGCACCCGAAGGAGAACGCGTGAGGGGCGGTCGCTGCGATGCGACCGCCCCTCACGTGCGAGGTCCAGCGTCAAGTTCTCGGTGTGCGCGCTCCGCGTCCGGTGCCGGAGACCGGGCCTGCCCGCCGCCGGCCGGGACGCGGAGAGCTCACTGGCCCTGTTCGTCGCGGCGGCGCTGCCACCGCTGTTCGATCCGGTTCATCATCGACCGGCGCTGCCTGGGATGTCGGCGTTCGCCTCCGCCCCCGCTCGCACTCCCCGCCGGCTGCTGCTCACCGGGCTTCGGCGCTTTGCGCCATCCGGTGACCGCCAGCACGGCACAGCCCAGCATGACGAGGAATCCCGCCACGCTGACCCAGGTCTGCTGGAAAACCATTCCGGCCATGAGGAGCGCGATACCCACCAGAAAACCGGCTACCGCCTGGTAGACCCGTCGCCGGGTGTACCTGCGCAGCCCGCTTCCCTCAAGCGCTGTAGCGAACTTGGGATCTTCGGCGTACAGCGCTCGCTCCATCTGCTCGAGCATTCGCTGCTCGTGCTCCGAGAGCGGCACGGAGTCCTCCTCGTCGTCGGCCGCGGGGGCGACCGGTATGCGGCCCTTCCAGGATAGGCAGGGATTCGCCCCCGTGAAACCCGCCCTCTAGCCATAGCCAGTCCGGACCGCCAATTCGGCTCGGCTGCTGAGGCGTAGATTCCCCGACCTCCGATCCGTCATGCCGGATGGTGTCACCCGATCATACGGGGCTCGCGGCCCGATCGGGTGTTCTCAGCGGTACTCCGTCTGCAGCTGCGTTGCTGATCAGCCCGGCTCCGACCGCTCGGCGGCCTTGCTCCACCGGTGTCCGCTCAGACGCTCAGGGCCGCTTCTCGCCCAGAACGTGCAGCTGGGTCGCCACCGAATGGAAGGCCGGCAGCTCCGCGACGGCCGCCTCCAGCTTGAGGAGCTCCTCCATCGCACCCGGCTGGGTGTCCACGAGGACGCCCGGAACGAGGTCGGCGAAGACCCGGACGCCGTGGACGGCCCCGACCTCGACGCCCGCGTCGGCGACCAGTCCGGTCAGCTGGGCGGCGGTGAACCTGCGGGGTACGGGGTCGCCGTCGCCCCAGCGCCCGGCGGGGTCCGTCAGGGCCTGCCGGGCCTCGGCGAAGTGTCCGGCCAGCGCCCTGGCCAGGACGGCGCCGCCGAGGCCGGCACCGAGCAGGCTGAGCGCGCCGGACGGGCGGAGCGCGTCGACAGCGTTCCGCACCCCTTCTGCGGGGTCGTCCACGTACTCCAGGACACCGTGGCACAGCGCCGCGTCGTAGCCGCCGCGGTCCACCACCTCGAACAGGCCGAGGATGTCGCCCTGCACTCCGCGGACACGGTCGGCGACGCCGGCCTCCTCGGCACGGCGCTCCAGCGCGAAGAGGGCGTTGGGGCTGGGGTCGACGACGGTGACGCGGTGGCCGAGCAGGGCGACGGGCACGGCGAAGTTGCCGGTGCCACCGCCGGTGTCCAGCACGTCCAGGGCTTCCCTGCCGGTCGCCTTGGCCCGGCGTTCGAGGGCGTCCCTGAGGACCTCCCAGACCACGGCGGTACGGAGGGAGGCGCGGGGGCGCAGCTGGTCCGACACGGCAGTTGACTCCTCGGCACGGTGCCGCCACGGACGGCGGAGCGTGAACGGTGCAGGTGGTACGGGTGCGCTCCACCCTATTGCCTCGCACCGCCCTCGCGGTCACTCCGCCTCCGGCCGCCGCCCGGTCCCGTCCTTCCGTGGCCGCGGGAGAACGGGCTGGAGGACCAGCAGCCGCTCGACCAGGCGCAGGAACATCGCCGCGTCGCGCAGCAGATCGTCGGCGTCCCGGCTGGTGGCCGCGCCGGGTATGCCCGCCTCCGCGCGGGCCCTGCGCGGTGCCCCGGAGGCGAACAGGGCGCTCCATTCCGTGAGTTCGGGTGCGATGTCCGGCAGGACCTCCCAGGCGCTGCGGATCCGCTCCTTGCGGCGCCTGCCGGTCTCGGGGCGGGCGCGGGCGGCGAGCACGGCGGCCGCGGTGCGCAGCGCGGCGAGGTGCGCGGTGGCGTACCGCTCGTTGGGCACGTCGAGTACGGCGGCCTCGTCCAGACCGGCGTGGGCCTGGGCGAGCAGATCGAGCGCGGCGGGCGGCGCCGTGGTGCGGCGCAGAACGGGGTGGACGTCGGTTGCCGGACCGGTCGGTGAGGGGGCAGGGCTGACTGCGCGGCGCCGCGGGGCGGCGGCTGCGGACGAGCTGGCCATGACGAGCCTCCTGTCGTCGTGTGACGGCTCCGTGGCCGTATGCATCCATCGTGACGCCCCCCACTGACAATCCCTCAGGAACTGCCTCCGACCAGGCACTTTGCTTCGATCGCGAGATCGGGTTAGGTTTTTTGCACTGACCGGTCAGTGCAAAAAAATTGGGGGTGGGGTCGTGGACGGCCCGCACGGGGCGGCGCTGAGCGCCGAGGACTTCGGACTGAAGGGGCCGCGCGGCTGGGCGTTCCGGGGTGTCGGGTTCACCGCCGGGCCCGGATCGCTCGTCGCGGTCGAGGGGCCCTCCGGCTCGGGCCGCACCTGTCTGCTGCTCGCACTCACCGGCCGGATGCGTTCCACGCAGGGCCACGCCGAGGTCGGGGGCGAGCGCCTGCCCGGCCGGCTCGCCGCCGTGCGCCGCTTCAGCGCGCTGGGGCCCGTCCCCGGCGTCAGCGAGCTGGACCCCTCCTTCACCGTCGCCGAGCATCTTCGGGAACGGGCCCTCCTGCGGCGCCGCTTCGACGGCTCGCTCCGTTCCCTGCTTCGCCCCCGCGCCGAACGCGCCGCCGCGGCACGGGCGACGGTGGACGGCGCTCTGGAGGCGGCGGGACTCGACACATCGGCCCTGCCCAAGGCCGAACGGACCCCGGTGCGTGACCTGGAGCGTCTGGAGTCCCTGCGCCTTTCCGTCGCCCTCGCCCTGATGAGCCGGCCGCGGCTGCTCGCCGTGGACGACACCGACCTCAAGCTCTCCGTCACGGACCGCTCCCTGGCCTGGGAGCTGCTGCGCGGCCTGGCCGCGGACGGGACCACGGTGCTGGCCGTGTGCAGTGAGGCGCCCGAGGACGCGCTCACCGTACGCACCGGCCCGGCAGCCGGAGCGGAAGCCCGCTCAGGACCCGAAGCCGGAGCCCGCGCCGGAGCGGCGCCGGACGCCGAGCCGGAAGCCGACGACACGAAGACCGGGAAGGGGACGGCCGATGCGATCACCGAAACTGGCCGCGCTTGAGCTGCGGCGGTTCGGCAGGGGCCGGATGCCGCGTGCCGCACTCGTGGCGCTCCTCCTGCTGCCCCTGCTGTACGGAGCGCTGTACCTCTGGTCGTTCTGGGACCCGTACGGGCGGCTCGACCGCATCCCCGTCGCGCTCGTCAACGACGACAAGGGGACGAGCACCGGGGGCGAACGCCTCGCGGCCGGGGACGAGATCGCGGAAGGACTGCTGGGATCCAAGGTCTTCGACTGGCACGAGACCAGCCGCTCCGAGGCCGAGCTCGGCGTCGAGGACGGGACGTACTACCTCTCCCTGACCATGCCGTCGGACTTCAGCGAGCGGATCGCCTCGAGTGCCGGCGGCTCCCCCGGCACCGGCGCCCTGCGGGTGCGCACGAACGACGCGAACAACTACATCGTCGGGCAGATCTCCAGGACGGTGTTCGCCGAGGTCCGCGGTGCCGCGTCGGCCAAGGCCTCGCGGGGCTTCCTGGACCGGATCTTCATCGACTTCTCGGGTCTCCACGACGCGACCGCGAAGGCCGCCGAGGGGGCCGGCGATCTCGAGAGCGGCCTCACCAAGGCGAAGAAGGGCTCCGAGGACCTGGCGGACGGCCTCAAGGACGCCAAGTCGGGCAGCGGACGGCTCTCCAGCGGCATCACCCGGCTGAACAAGGGCGCGAGCGACCTCGAGACGGGGTCCCGGCAGGTCGCCGGCGGCACCCAGCAGCTCGCCGACAAGGTCGACGCGGTCGCCGCCGACGTGCGCCCCTTCCTGAAGGACAACGGCAAGGCCATCGGGGACACCGCCCGTCTGGTCTCCGACTCCTCGAAGGCCGTACGCGACAACCTCGACCTGCTGGTGGAGGCGGCCCCCACCGCCTCGGCCGCCGCCCACAAGGCCTCCGACGACCTGGCCGAGGTCTACCGCGTCCGCTGCGAGGAGCAGACCGCGCCCGACCCGGCGGTCTGTCCGCAGCTGAAGCGCGCCCGGACCGCGGCGGCGGACGTCGCCGCCGTCTCCGACGACGTGAACGCCCTGGTGACGAACCAGAAGGGCGACCTGACGGCACTGCGCGGCCGGCTGGCCACCCTGCAGAAGCAGGCCGACGCCCTGGCGAAGCGCTCGCCGGACCTGGACACGGACCTGGAATCGGCCGTGAAGAAGATCAACGCGCTCAACACGGGGGCACACGAGGTCGCCACCGGGGCCGACGCGCTCCACACCGGGCTGGGCACCGCGAAGACCGGAGCCGGGGACCTGGACACCGGCGTCAGGAAGCTCAAGTCGGGCGCCAAGACCCTGAAGAGCGGGCTGTACCGGCTGGGTGACGGATCCGCGACGCTCGCCCAGGGGCTCAACGACGGTGTCGCCAGGATCCCCGACTACGACAAGAAGGACCGCGACGCCCGTACGGGTGTCATGTCCGACCCCGTGCGGCTGGCCTCCTCCTCGCTGCACGCCGCACCCAACTACGGCACCGGCTTCGCCCCCTACTTCATCCCGCTCTCGCTGTGGGTGGGCGCGATGGTGGCGTACATGCTGATCCAGCCGCTCAACCGGCGTGCGCTCGCGGCCGGGGCCCCGGCCTGGCGCACAGCCTTCGCGGGCTGGCTCCCGGTCGCCGCGATCGGCCTGCTCCAGGTCGCCGCCCTGATGTCGGTGCTGCACTGGCGGCTCGGTCTCCAGATGACGCACGCCGCCGGCACGATCGGCTTCCTGGCACTGGTGAGCTGCTGCTTCGCCGCGATCGTGCAGTGGCTCAACGCCCGCTTCGGTGCCGCGGGCAGGATCCTCGTCCTGGCGGTGCTGATGCTCCAGCTGACCTCGGCCGGCGGCACCTACCCCGTCCAGACCAGCCCGGGCTTCTTCGGGGCGATCCACCCCTACCTGCCGATGACCTACGTGGTCGACGGACTGCGCCGGCTGATCACGGGCGGCGGACTCGGTCCCGTCTGGCAGGGCTGCGCCGTGCTGGTCGCCTTCACCGCGGGCGCGCTCGCGCTGACCGCCCTGTCCGCGCGCCGGAAGCAGGTGTGGACCCTGGACCGGCTGCACCCGGAGCTGAGTCTGTGACCGCTCCGGGACCTGTGAGAATCGGGGGCATGGACAGCAGTAGCACCACACGCCGCCAGGTCACCCGGCAGAAGCTCTACGAGGCGGCGGTGACCCTGATCGCGGAGAAGGGGTTCTCCGCGACGACGGTGGACGAGATCGCCGAGCGCGCCGGGGTCGCCAAGGGCACGGTCTACTACAACTTCAAGAGCAAGACCGAGCTCTTCGAGGAACTGCTGCGGCACGGGGTCGGACTCCTCACGCAGTCGCTGCGGTCCGCCGCCGAATCGACGGACGCGCGTGGCGGCACCCACGTCGAGGCGCTGGACGCGATGATCAGGGCCGGTCTCGTCTTCATCGACCGCTACCCGGCCTTCACCCAGCTGTACGTGGCCGAGCTCTGGCGTACCGGTCGTGCCTGGCAGTCCACCCTCCTGGTGCTGCGTCAGGAGGCGGTCGCCGTGGTCGAGGGGGTGCTCCGGGAAGGCGTCGCCGCCGGTGAGCTCAGCGAGGAGATCGACATCCAGCTGACGGCCGCCGCCCTGGTCGGGATGGTCCTCGTGGCCGCCCTCGACTGGCAGGCCTTCCAGCCCGAGCGGACGATCGACGACGTCCACTCCGCCCTGTCCCTGCTGCTGCACGGCCGGGTCAGCGGGCGCTGAAACCGCCCCGCCGTAGAGGCTTCCGCGCACGAGAACGCCGGTCCGGTGGAATTCGATCCCCCCGAATTCCACCGGACCGGCGTCCCGTAGCGCCGCGGAGCCCTCCCCCGTGACCCCGTGTCCCCCGTGGTCCCGGAGCCCCGCGTCGTGCGCCCCCGTTGCGTCCGGGGTACCGCTCCGTTCCGCCGCCCCGTGCCGGCGGTCCTGGAGCCGCGCCCCTTCCGTGGTCTCCACTCTTCCGTCCGCGCGGGTGGGAGCCCATCCGCACCGCTACTCATCTACCGCTCTGAGTAGGGATACTCAGGCCTGTGCGGCAGGGCCCACCCGGGGCCCGTCCCGGCTGGTTACGATCGCGTCCGTGTCCGTACTCCCCCTGGTGTTCACGAGCGGCTGGGCGAGCGGGATCAACGCCTACGCGGTGGTCCTGCTCCTCGGCCTCTTCGGCGCGGCCGGACTGACCGACGAGGTACCCGGGTCGCTGCAGCGCACCGATGTGCTCGTGGCCGCCGGAGTGCTCTTCCTCCTCGAGGCGGTGGCCGACAAGATCCCGTACGTGGACTCGGCCTGGGACGCGGCGCACACGGTGGTCCGGCCCGTTTCGGGGGCGGTCGTCGCGGCACTGCTGGCAGGTGGGAGCGGATCGCTGCCGGAACTGGCCGCAGGCGCCGTGGGCGGCTCCACCGCACTGCTGAGCCATCTGGTGAAGGCGGGTACCAGGATGGCGGTCAACACCTCGCCGGAGCCGTTCAGCAACATCGGGGTCAGCCTGGCGGAGGATCTGGGTGTCGCCGGGATCGTCACCCTCGCGGTCTTCAACCCGGTGGCCTCGGCGGTGGTCGCCGGGGTCCTGCTGGTGCTCGGTCTGGTGGTCCTGGCCTTCATGGCCTCCCGGATCCGGCGGTTCCTGCGCCGCAGGGCACGACGGCGCGAGGAGGGACGTCCGGCCGGGGCGGGCGGGCACCGGCCTCGCGGATGAACTGTCGGTGGCACCCCGTAAGGTCACTGACATGGCACGAATTGCGGTGATCGGCGCCGGGACGGGCGCGATGGCGGCGGCCGCCCGGCTCGCCGTGGCAGGCCACCGGGTGACGGTGTACGAGCGCTCGCGGACACACGGCGGCTCGCTGGGCCGGTACACCCGTGACGGCTTCGTCTTCGACACCGGTCCCGGCCTTCTCCACCTGCCCGCGGTCTACCGCGACCTGTTCGTCAAGACGGGCAAGGAGAGCCTGGAGCAGTGCGTGACGCTCACCCAGGTCGACCCGGCGAGCCGCCATCTCTTCGCCGACGGCACCGCGGTGTCCCTGCCCAACGCCTCACGGGCCGGGGTGACCGGCGCGCTGGACCGGGCACTGGGCGAAGGCGCCGGAGCGCGCTGGGGCGGCTTCCTGGACCGGGCGGGCACCGCCTGGGACCGGTCGCGCAGGCCGCTCCTGGAGGAGCCGCTGCCCGAGGACAGGCGGATGCTGGGCCGCGACCCCTACCCCGCGGTGCGCCGGCGCAGGATGCTGCGCACCGCCCGGCAGGCGGTCACGCCGGCGGAGGTGGGCGCCTGGGAACTCGCCGACCCCCGCCTGGCCGCCCTGCTCGACGGGTACGCCCTGTCCTACGGGCTCGACCCGCGTCGCGCCCCGGCCGCCGCCGCCCTCCTGCCGTACATGGAGGAGACGTTCGGCAGCTGGTACGTCGCGGGGGGCATGCGCGCGCTGGCCGACGCGGTGTACGAGCGGTGCCTGGCCCGCAAGGTGGACTTCGTCTTCGGCGCCGAGGTGGTGCGGGTGTCCGAGAAGGACGGCCGGGCGGCGGGCGTCGAGCTGGCGGACGGCACGGGAGTGGACGCCGATCACGTGGTCCTGGGCGCGCAGCCGGCGCCCGGCCTCCTGCCGGTCCGGGAGGAGCCGCCCGCAGAGGCCCAGGGGGCTCCGGTACCGGGCCGCTTCGTCGTCATGCTGTCGCTGCGCGGCGCCCGTGAGGCCGGTGCCGTGCACCGGACCGTGGTGCACACAGGGACCCCGGGCGCGGAACAGGAGGCGGTGTTCGGCGGCCGGACGGCGGAAGAGCCCACGGTGACCGTGGGGCGCCCGGACGATCCGGCCACCCGGCCCGACGAGGAGCACGAGGCGGTGACCCTGATGGTGACGGTGGCACCGCACGGCCCGGTCGACTGGACGGACGGCGCGCTGCGCGAGCGGTTCGCGGACGTGGTGATCGGCCGTGCGGCCGAGGCCGTTCCCGGCCTGCGTGAGCGGATACTCCACGCCGAGGTGCGTACGCCCGCCGAGACCGCGGCCGACACCGGCGCCGAGGGCGGCTCGGTCCCGTCCCCGGCCCTGGCCGGTGCGGGGGGCGCCTATCTGCACTCGGGAAACCGCAGCCCGCTGCCGGGCCTGTATCTGGCGGGCGGCTGGTCCCATCCGGGCGGCGGCCCGGCCCACGCGGGGATGTCCGGTGCCCTGGTGGCCGGGCTCGTCGTGGAGGGTGACGGCTTCCGCGGCTCCCGCTGAGTCCGGGGCGCGTGCGCCGGAGCCCCGGCCGGCGCACCGTCGCCGGCCGCCGGGCGGCTCAGTAGCGGTACTCCTCGTTCTGACCGGTGTCGTACCCGTTGCCGTACGGGGCGGGCCGGACGGGGGCCTCCGGCGGCAGCGGGGGGTACTGATCGCCCTCTCGCTGCTGCGGGACCCAGACCCCGCCGGGCGGGGTGTCGGTGTACTGCACGGCATACGGATCCGCGGGCTGCTGCCCTGTGCCGTAGGCGGGGTCGTAGCCGTTGCCGTGCGTGCCGTCGTACGGGGTGTACTGCCCTGTGCCCGTGGTGGTGCCCGCGCCGGGGTAAGGCTCGTAGGAGGGGGCGTAGCCCGCCTGGTCCGTGCCGTAGCCGTACTGGCCCGCGTAGGTGCCCTGGTCCTGGTACGCGCCCTGGTCCTGGTACGTGCCCTGGTCCTGGTACGTGCCCTGGTCCTGGTAGCCGCCCTGGGACGCGTAGGGATCCTGGGCGGCAGGCCGGTCGTAGCCGGCGTACGGGTCGTAGGAGGGGTGCTGCTGCTCCTGCCGGTCGTCGCGCCCGGCCGGTACGGGGTCGGTGTAGACGCCGTACTGCCCGGTGTCGTCCGGCAGCGGCTCCGGCTCGTAGACCGCCGACGGGGCGGCTTCGGGCTGCTGGGGGGCGGGGGCTCCCTCGTACTCCAGGCCGGAGACCTCGAGGGTCGGCTTCCGGCCGTCCTGGCCGCCTGCCCGGCGGCGACGGCTCTCACCCGGGCTGCCGCCTATGGCCCATCCCGTCGAGAATCCGCGCCTGAAGGAGAGCGTCACGTAGGTCTGGCCCGTCGCGAAGGCGACCGCCCCCAGGGCGATCACCAGCACGGAGGGGATCAGGACACCGAGGACCACACCGAGGAAGCCGGCGAAGGCGAGCAGCCGCCAGCGCAGACGTGCCTTGTACTGCAGCAGCACCTCGCCCAGCAGCCACAACGCCACTATGCCGAATGCGATGTAGAGGACCGTCCAGCCCACGCCCGCCCCCTCCTACGGCCACCGCCCCGGTTGGTGGCGGGTACGGCCGGTCACGACTGCTTGTGCAGTCCGAGATTCTCGTAGATCTCGAGTGTCGCCGTCGAGTTGTTGAGCGTGATGAAGTGCAGCCCCGGGACACCCTCGGAGAGCAGTTTCGCGCAGAACTCCGTGGCGAACTCGATGCCAATGGAGCGTACAGCGGCCGGGTCGTCCTTTGCGGCGAGGATGCGTTCTTTCAACGACGAGGGCAGGGACGCGTTGCTGAGCTGCGCGAACCGCTCCAACTGCTTGACGCTGGTGAGCGGCATCACCTCGGGAATGACCGGGGTGTCGCAACCCGCGGCGACCACGCGGTCACGCATCTGCAGGTAGCTCTCCGGCTGGAAGAACATCTGGGTGATCGCGTAGTCGGCACCGGCGCGGCACTTGTCCACGAAATGGCCGATGTCGGAGTCCCAGTCGGCGGATCGCGGATGCATTTCGGGAAATGCCGCGACGCCGACGCAGAAATCCCCGGCCTCCTTGATCAGCCGGACGAGATCCGCCGCGTACTTGACGCCCTGGGGGTGCTCGACCCACTCGCCCATCGGGTCGCCGGGCGGGTCGCCGCGGACCGCGAGGATGTTGCGGATGCCGGCGTCGGCGTACTGACCGACCATGTTGCGCAGCTCGGCGACGGAGTGGTCGACGGCGGTGAGGTGCGCGACCGGGGTGAGTGTGGAGTCCGCGGCGATCTGCTGGGTCGCCCGGACCGTGCCCGCACGGGTGGAGCCGCCGGCCCCGTACGTCACGGAGACGAAGCTCGGTCCCACCGCCTCGACCCGGCGCAGGGCGTTCCAGAGGTTCCGCTCGCCCTTCTCGGTCTTGGGCGCCCAGAACTCGAACGAGAACGACGTCTCGCCGGTCGCGAGCAGCTCACGCACGGTGCGCGCGTGATCTGTCCTGGTGGAAGGTGTGCCAAGGGCCATACTGGGAGGTTAACCAGGGCTCGGCGGTACCCCAACCAGAGGGGGCGAATTGACCGGAATGAGGCGGCTTCTGTCCACCCCTCGGACAACCTCGTGACGGGCGCGGGCGGCCCGGTTCAGAGTGCGCGTTCCCTGATGCGCCGCGCGAGCGAGGCGGTGGCCGCGGCCGGGTCCTCCGCCTCGGTGATCGCCCGTACGACGACGACACGACGCGCGCCCGCGTCGAGCACCTCGTCGAGATTGCCGGCGTCGATCCCGCCGATGGCGAACCACGGCCGCGTCGTGCCGAGGGCGGCGGCGTAACGCACCAGGCCGAGGCCCGGGGCGTGCCGGCCGGGCTTGGTCGGGGTGGGCCAGCAGGGCCCGGTGCAGAAGTAGTCGGTGCCCGCCTCGGCGACGGCCGCGTCGACCTCGGCCTCGGCATGGGTGGAGCGGCCGATCACCGCGTCACCGCCGATGACGGCGCGGGCGGCGGGCACGGGCAGGTCGCCCTGCCCGAGGTGCAGCACGTCGGAGCCTATGGCGTGGGCCACGTCGGCCCGGTCGTTCACCGCCAGGAGTCTGCCGTGGCGCTTGCACGCGTCGGCGAACACCGCGAGGTGCTCCAGTTCCTCCGCGGCCTCCATGCCCTTGTCCCGCAGCTGCACGATGTCCACGCCCGCGGAGAGCACCGCGTCGAGGAACTCGGGCAGGTCGCCCTGCCGTCTGCGGGCGTCCGTGCACAGGTAGAGCCGGGCGCCGGAGAGCTGGGTGCGAGCCGTGGACATGGTGTTTCCCCCGTGGGTGCGTCGATGGATCCTGGTGGGGCGACGAATCGCCTCGGACGTCGGAGGTCCGCAGACCCGTGACGGCGGAGTGGGGGGGGGGGGGGGCCCCCGCCCCCCCCCCCCCCACGCGGGGGGCGGGGGGGGGGCGCGCGCCGGGGGCGGCCCGGGGAGCACCCGACAGCCGGGTTCCGGGTCGGGCCGGCCGGGGGGGGC
>NZ_JBIWKR010000007.1:39508-397611 GCF_044765765.1 Streptomyces sp. NPDC102402 | reverse complement strand
ACACCCTCCTGGAGGGCATGAAGGTCGTCGGCGAACTCTTCGGCTCCGGCCAGATGCAGCTGCCGTTCGTGCTCCAGTCCGCCGAGGTCATGAAGTCCGCCGTGGCTCACCTGGAGCCGCACATGGAGAAATCGGACGCCGAGGGCAAGGGCACCATCGTCCTGGCCACCGTCCGCGGTGACGTCCACGACATCGGCAAGAACCTCGTCGACATCATCCTGTCCAACAACGGCTACAACGTCGTCAACATCGGCATCAAGCAGCCCGTCTCCGCGATCCTGGAAGCCGCCGACGAACACAAGGCGGACGTCATCGGCATGTCCGGTCTCCTGGTCAAGTCCACCGTGATCATGAAGGAGAACCTCCAGGAGCTCAACCAGCGCAAACTGGCCGCCGACTACCCGGTCATCCTCGGCGGCGCCGCCCTCACCCGGGCCTACGTCGAACAGGACCTCCACGAGATCTACGAGGGCGAGGTCCGCTACGCCCGCGACGCCTTCGAGGGCCTGCGGCTGATGGACGCCCTCATCGGGGTCAAGCGCGGTGTCCCGGGCGCCACCCTGCCCGAGCTGAAGCAGCGCCGGGTGCCCAAGCGCGAGACGGCTGTGCCGGAGGCCGAGGAGCCGGAGGTGGGAGTCCGCTCCGACGTCTCGGTCACCAACCCGGTGCCCACCCCGCCGTTCTGGGGCACCCGGGTCGTCAAGGGCATCCAGCTCAAGGAGTACGCCTCCTGGCTCGACGAGGGCGCGCTCTTCAAGGGCCAGTGGGGCCTCAAGCAGGCCCGTGCCGGTGACGGACCGAGCTACGAGGAGCTCGTCGAGCAGGAGGGCCGGCCGCACCTGCGCGGGTGGCTCGACAAGCTCCACACCGAGAACCTGCTGGAAGCGGCCGTCGTCTACGGCTACTTCCCCTGCGTCTCCAAGGGCGACGACCTGATCCTGCTCCACGAGGACGGCTCGGAGCGCACCCGCTTCACCTTCCCCCGCCAGCGCCGCGGCCGCCGGCTCTGCCTCGCGGACTTCTTCCGCCCCGAGGAGTCGGGGGAGACGGACGTGATCGGACTCCAGGTCGTCACCGTCGGTTCGAAGATCGGCGGCGCCACCGCCGAACTCTTCGAGGCGAACTCCTACCGCGACTACCTCGAACTCCACGGGCTCTCCGTCCAGCTCGCCGAAGCCCTCGCCGAGTACTGGCACGCCCGTGTCCGCAGCGAGCTCGGCTTCGCCGGAGAGGACCCGGCCGACGTCGAGGACATGTTCGCGCTCAAGTACCGCGGCGCCCGCTTCTCCCTCGGCTACGGGGCATGCCCCGACCTCGAGGACCGCGCCAAGATCGCCGCACTCCTGGAGCCCGAGCGGATCGGCGTCCACCTCTCCGAGGAGTTCCAGCTCCACCCCGAGCAGTCCACCGACGCGATCGTCATCCACCACCCCGAGGCGAAGTACTTCAACGCACGGTAGCGAGCTGTTCGACGCGCGGTAATGCCCTACTCCGCGCGCCGTACGGGCCCGAGTCGTAGACTGGTCGGTCCAGTGCAGGCCGGTCGCCGTTCCCACCGGGAAGGCGGCCGGCCTTCTCGTCCCTCATGGAGGTGTGCCGGATGACCAGTACGGTCCCCGCGTCCCTGACCCGTACGGCCGAAGGGTCGGCGCTGCAAGCCGTCCTTCTCGACATGGACGGCACACTGGTCGACACCGAAGGCTTCTGGTGGGACGTGGAGGTCGAGGTCTTCGCCGACCTCGGCCACCGGCTCGACGAGTCGTGGCGCGACGTGGTCGTCGGCGGGCCGATGACCCGGAGCGCCGGGTACCTCATCGAGGTCACCGGCGCCGCCATCGCCATCGAGGAACTCACCGTCCTGCTCAACGACCGCTTCGAGAAGCGCATCGGGCGCGGTGTCCCGCTGATGCCCGGCGCCGCCCGGCTGCTGGCCGAGCTCTCCGCGCACGAGGTGCCCACGGCTCTGGTCTCCGCCTCGCACCGGCGGATCATCGACCGTGTTCTGGACTCGGTGGGCCGCCACCACTTCGCCCTCACGGTCGCCGGGGACGAGGTGACCCGCACCAAACCCCACCCCGAGCCCTATCTCGCGGCCGCCGCGGGCTTCGGGGCGGACCCCTGGCGCTGCGCGGTCATCGAGGACACCGCGACGGGCGTCGCGGCGGCCGAGGCCGCGGGCTGCCGCGTCGTCGCCGTGCCGTCCGTGGCGACGATCGCCCCCGCACCGGGAAGGGTGGTCGTCCCCTCGCTGGAGCAGGTGGACCTGGCCTTTCTGCGCGGCCTGGTCACGGACGAGTGACCGCCGGCGTACGGGCCAGGACGCCGCGCCGCTGAAGGCGCTCCGTCACCGAGGACGTGCGGCCACAAGGCGAGGGGCGCCGCCGCGACGCCCGCCCGCCTCCGTCTCCACACCCCTCACGCCAGGTTCATGTCAATGCGATCACCGGTCCGGGTGCGTGACGTTCGTCACTCGACGTGATGTTCGGGGGTGCTCCGGGCCGGTCGCGATGTCCGTTTAGGCAGCCCATACGTCCGGATTGATGGAGTGCTGTACGAAACATTCCCGAGCGTGACATGGACAACCCGTCATCGGTGATCACCGAGTGGATACGCGGCTGAACGGCACCGGTCAAGCCCCCCTGCGACGCCTACTAATCTCGGTTTTCTCACATGCCGGAATGAGGGAGTACGTCCAGATGAACCGCAAGACGCTGGTGTTGCCGGCCGTAGTGGGCCTGCTCGCGCCCGTGCTCGCCGCCTGTGGCGGGTCGGACGACGGGGGCGATGCCATCGTTGTCGGGACGACGGACCAGTTCATCGCCTCGAAGGACAACCCGGCGCCGCTCGACCCGGCCATCGGCTACGAGGCGGGCGTGTGGAACGTCCTGCGCCAGACGGTGCAGACCCTGACCCACATACCGAAGGGCGGCAGCGAGCCAGTGCCCGAGGCTGCCGAGAGCTGTGCCTTCACCGACACGGAGAACGAGAGCTACCGCTGCACGCTGCGTGACGGGCTCACCTTCGCGGACGGCACCCCGGTCACCCCGGAGGACGTGAAGTACTCCATCCAGCGGGTCATCGACATCAAGGACGAGAGCGGCCCGGTCGGCCTGCTCTCCAACATCGACACGATCGAGACCAAGGGTGAGAGCGAGGTCGTCTTCCACCTGCGCACCCCGGACGCGACCTTCCCCTACAAGCTGGCCACGCCGCCCGCCGGCATCGTCCAGAAGGACAAATATCCGGCGAAGTCCGCGCGCGAGGGCTTCCAGGTCGACGGCTCGGGGCCCTACACCATGAAGCCGGAAGTCGAGGGCGGCCAGGTCGTCAAGGTCGTCTTCACCAGGAACCCGAAGTACAAGGGCGACCTGAAGATCAAGAACGAGAAGGTCGAGCTCGACCTCTTCCCCGACGCGGCCGCGATGGGTAAGGCTCTCGACGACAAGAAGATCGACATGATGACGCGCACCATGTCGCCCGAGCAGGCGCAGCAGATGCTGGAGGAGCCGAAGGACGGCGTCAAGCTCACCGAGATGCCCGGTCTGGCCATCAGTTACCTCGGCTTCAACACCGAGGACCCCTCGGTGAAGGACAAGGCCGTGCGCCAGGCGATAGCGCAGGTCATCGACCGCGGACCCATCGCGAGCAAGGTGTACGGCAGCACGGCCGAGCCGCTGTACTCGCTGATCCCGTCCGGTATCACCAGCCACACCAACTCGTTCTTCAACAAGTACGGTGAGCCCAGTGTCTCCGCGGCCGCGCAGACCCTGGACAAGGCCGGCATCAGCACTCCGGTGAAGTTCACGCTGCACTACACGACGGACCACTACGGCCCCGCCACCAAGGCGGAGTTCGAGATGCTGGCGAAGCAGCTCAACGACTCGCAGCTTTTCGAGGTGGACATCCAGGGCACGCCGTGGGACAAGTTCCGCCCCGCCCAGAAGAAGGGTGAGTACGCGGTCTACGGCATGGGCTGGTTCCCCGACTTCCCGGACGCGGAGACCTACACGGCGCCGTTCCTCGACGAGGACAACTTCCTCAACTCGCCCTACCGGTCGGCCCTGGCCACGGGAACGCTCATCCCGGAGTCCCGCCGCGAGGCCGACCGCAGCGCGGCGACTCCGACCTTCGAGAAGCTCCAGGACATCGTTGCCACCGACGTCCCCGTGCTTCCGGTCTGGCAGGGCAAGCAGTACGTCGCCTCGCTCGAAGGCCTGAGTGGCGTGGAGTGGTCCGTCAACTCCTCGGCCGACCTCCAGCTCTGGGAGCTGGGCCGCGGCGAGTCCTGACGCGACACCCTCCGGAAACCGGCGCGGGGGGGGGGGCGCGGGCCCCCCCCCCCCCCCGGGGGCTCCCCCCCCCCCCCCCCCCCCCCGCCCCCCCCCCCCCCGCCGCCCCCCCCCCCGCCGCCCCCGCCCCCCCCCCCCCCCCCCCCCCCCCCCCCCCCCCCCCCCCCCCCGGGCCCCGCCCCCCCCCCCCCCCCCCCGCGCCGGTTTCGTCTCCGCGCCACACCTTCACTGGGCGCCGGGACGCACCAGCCCGCTCTCGTAGGCGTAGACGGCTGCCTGCACGCGGTCGCGCAGCCCCAGCTTCGTCAGCACATGGCCCACATGCGTCTTGACCGTCGTCTCGCTCACGAACAGGTCGGCCGCGATCTCCGCGTTGGACAGACCGCGCGCCACCAGCTTCAGCACCTCCACCTCACGCTCGGTGAGGGTCTGCAGGGCGTCCGGAACGGGGTCCTCGCCCGACGGCAGGTGGTCGGCGTACTTGTCGAGCAGCCGGCGGGTGATGCTCGGGGCCAGCATCGCCTCACCCGCGGCCACCACCCGGATGGCCTGCACCAACTCGTCGGCCGGCGCGTCCTTCAGCAGGAAGCCGCTGGCACCCGCGCGCAGTGCCTCCACGACGTACTCGTCGAGGTCGAACGTCGTCAGCACCAGGACCTTCGCCGGACCGTCCCGGCCGGGACCTGTGATCTGGCGGGTCGCCTCGACCCCGTCCATCCTCGGCATCCGGATGTCCATGAGCACGACATCGGGCTGCAGCGCCCGCACCTGATCGATGGCCTGCAGACCGTCACCGGCCTCACCGACCACCGCGAGATCACCTTCCGCCTCCAGGATCATCCGGAAGCCGGTGCGCAGCAGTGGTTGATCATCGACGAGCAGGACGCGGATAGCCACGTAATCTCCTTAAGGGCCTTCGAGGGCCACCGGCCGGCCGGCCTCGGACCGGTCCGGCTCCATTCTGCCCTGCACAGCCTCCACCGATTCGGCCGGGCGGACGGACAGCGGATAGACCGGGGGAGTCCCGCCGAACTCCGGACAGATCGCCCGGTGGTCGCACCAGCCGCACAGCTTCGTCGGCCTCGGCCGCCACTCGCCCGTCTCGGTGGCGAGCCGGATGGCGTCCCACAGCGCGAGCAGCTTGCGCTCCACCCGTTCGAGGTCGGCGGGGACGGGGTCGTACGTCAGCACGTCCCCGCTGCCGAGATAGACCAGCTGGAGCCGACGGGGCACCACCTTCTTCAGGCGCCACACCACCAGGGCGTAGAACTTCATCTGGAACAGCGCGCCCTCCGCGTACTCCGGCCGCGGCGCCTTGCCCGTCTTGTAGTCGACGATGCGGACCTCTCCCGCCGGGGTCACATCGACCCGGTCGATCACCCCGCGCAGCCGCAGCCCCGAATCCAGCTCCGTCTCGACGAACAGCTCCCGCTCGGCCGGCTCCAGGCGGGTCGGGTCCTCCAGCGAGAACCACCGCTCCACGAGACGCTCCGCCTCGCTCAGCCACCCCGCGAGCCGCTCCCCGTCGGGGTCCTCCTCGAACAGCTCCGTCAGCTCGGGCTTCGACTCGAGCAGCCGGTCCCACTGGCCGGGGATCAGAGCCTTGGCCTCCGGCGCCGTACGGTCCGCGGCCGGGGCGTCGAACAGCCGCTCCAGCACCGCATGCACCAGCGTGCCCCGGGTAGCAGCCTCACTGGGCTTCTCGGGCAGCTTGTCGATGACCCGGAAGCGGTACAGCAGGGGGCACCGCATGAAATCGCTCGCGCGCGAGGGCGACAGGGACGAGGGTGGCTGAGGCGGGCGCGGTACGGACGTCATGTCGAAGACCCTACGGCCCGCCACCGACACCCAGCGGCATACCATCGACGACAGAGCTCGCGCACAGCATGATCGTGGCAGAAGCCACCGACCGAAGGGACCCCGTGGACGAGAGCGGCGACAGCGGGCGCCCGCAGCCCGGCGCAGGGGGCACGGACCCCGGCACCGGACCGAAGAAGGGCAAACCGCGACGTCCGGCAGATCCCGGCGGCGGCCTCCTCATGGGCCGCCCCTTCGGTGTGCCGGTGTACGTGGCACCCAGCTGGTTCGTCGTCGCGGCTCTGATCACCTGGGTCTTCGGCGGCCAGCTCGACCGCGTCCTGCCGGAACTCGGCGGCGCGCGTTATCTGGTCGCACTCTTCTTCGCGATCGCCTTCTACGCCTCCGTGCTGGTCCACGAGCTCGCCCACACCGTCGCCGCCCTGCGCTACAAGCTGCCGGTGCGCCGCATCCAGCTCCAGTTCTTCGGCGGCGTCTCCGAGATCGAGAAGGAGACCGAGACCCCCGGGCGTGAGTTCGTCCTCGCCTTCGTGGGGCCGCTGCTCTCCCTCGTCCTCGGCGGCGTCTTCTACATCCCGCTCCAGTTCGTCGAAGCGGGCACCGTCCCCGGTGTGCTCCTCGCCGGCCTGATGGTCTCCAACCTCATCGTCGCGGCCTTCAACCTGCTGCCCGGCCTGCCCCTGGACGGCGGTCGGATGCTCCGCGCCGTGGTCTGGAAGATCACGGGCAAGCCGATGAGCGGCACCGTCGCCGCCGCCTGGGTCGGCCGGGGCCTGGCCATCACCGTCTTCGTCGGCCTCCCGCTGCTCACGCACTCCGGCGCTCTCGGCGACGCCGCCGGCGACATCAGCGGGTTCGAGACCGTCACCGACGCCCTCCTCGCGGCGATCCTCGCGGCGATCATCTGGACCGGGGCCGGCAACAGCCTGCGGACGGCCCGGCTCCGCGAGCACCTCCCCGAACTGCGCGCCCGCACCCTCACCCGGCGTGCCGTGCCCGTCGAGTCCGCGACCCCGCTCTCCGAGGCGCTCCGCCGGGCCAACGAGGCCGGCGCCCGGGCCCTGGTCGTCGTCGACGGGCAGGGCAGCCCCAAGGGCGTCGTCCGGGAGGCGGCCATCGCCGGCGTGCCCGAGCACCGCCGGCCCTGGGTGGCCGTCAGCGGCCTGGCCCAGGACCTCACCGACGGCATGAAGGTCCCCGCCGGCCTCGCGGGCGAGGCGCTCCTGGACCGGCTCAAGGCCACCCCGGCCACCGAGTACCTGGTCGTCGAGGACACCGGCGAGATCTACGGTGTCCTCTCCACCGCCGACGTCGAGCGCGCCTTCATCAAGGCGATGGCCCGCCCGTCGGCCTGACGCCCCGGGAGGCGGCCCCCGAATTACCGGTAGGCTGGTCACATGTCCGAACCGACCGGTGCCGCCCGCCGTCGCGGCCCATTCAAAGTCGGGGACCAGGTCCAGCTCACCGACCCCAAGGGACGCCACTACACCTTCACGCTCGAAGCCGGAAAGAACTTCCACACCCACAAGGGTTCTTTCCCGCACGACGAGCTGATCGGTGCTCCCGAGGGCAGTGTTGTCCGTACCACGGGAAACGTCGCCTACCTCGCGCTGCGCCCCCTGCTCCCCGACTACGTCCTGTCCATGCCCCGCGGTGCCGCCGTGGTCTACCCGAAGGACGCGGGCCAGATCCTCGCCTTCGGCGACATCTTCCCCGGCGCCCGCGTCGTCGAAGCCGGCGTCGGCTCGGGTGCGCTCAGCACCTTCCTGCTGCGCGCCATCGGCGAGCAGGGCATGCTGCACTCCTACGAGCGCCGCGAGGACTTCGCCGAGATCGCCCAGCAGAACGTCGAGCGTTATTTCGGCTCGCCGCACCCCGCCTGGCAGCTCACCGTCGGCGACCTCCAGGACAACCTCTCGGACACCGACGTCGACCGCGTCGTCCTGGACATGCTCGCCCCGTGGGAGTGCCTCGAGGCCGTGTCCAAGGCCCTGGTGCCCGGAGGCATCCTCTGCGCGTACGTCGCGACCACGACCCAGCTCTCGCGGACCGTCGAGTCCATCCGTGAGATCGGCTGCTTCGCCGAGCCGCAGCCCTGGGAGTCGATGATCCGCAACTGGCACGTGGAGGGTCTGGCCGTCCGGCCCGACCACCGGATGATCGGCCACACCGGCTTCCTCGTCACCGCCCGCCGCCTCGCGGACGGCGTCGAGCCTCCGGTGCGCCGCCGCCGCCCGTCCAAGGGCGCCTACGGCGAGGACTACGAGGGTCCCAACAGCCGGGGCGGTTCCGCCCCCCGCGACTGACCCGCACGACGCGAAGGCGCCGCCGCCGAGTTCCCGGACCGACCCGGGGCCCGGCGGCGGCGCCTTTCCGCTGCCCGCGACGACCCCGCCGTTCCCCTCGGGTGTGAGGTGTGGCACGATGCTGGCCACCCCCGCCCGCCGGCGTCCGTTCGGCACCGCCCATCCAGGCATCCAGGAACCACAGGAGACATACCGCGTGCAGACCTCCGCGCTCCCGGACCTCGCGCACACAGACGCCAAGCCGGTGCACTGGCTCGCCACGGCGACGGCGATGGCCGCGGTCGTCGCCGCCGCGGGTCTGCTCCAGCCCGAGGCGGCCACCGCCACGGCTTCGGCGTCCGAGCACCGGGTGACCACGCAGCAGGGCGGCGCGCCCGCCGCGGCGGCGCCCGACCCGGCCGCCGTCACGTTCCCGCTGGACTGCGGCACGGCCGGGCAGACGGTGGCCGACAGCGCACCCGGAGACCTCGACGGGGACGGCGGACCCGAGACCGTCGCCGTCGTCCGCTGCGCCGCGGGGTCCGGTACCCCGCCCAGCGGCATCTACGTCGTGACACAGCCGAGCGGGGCCGCACCCCGGGTCGTGGCGACCCTGGTGGACCCCGCCCGGAAAATCAACGTCACCGATTTCACCGTCCGTGACGGACGGATTTCGGCCACGCTGCTCGGCTACTCCTCGGCCGACGTGCCGCGCTGCTGCCCCGACGAGTTGGAGAACGCAACCTGGCAGTGGAAGGGCGACGCGTTCATCCAGTCCGCCGGCCCTGCCGCCGGCACGGCACGCGGCGTCTGAGCCGTCACTCCGCGTCCGGTCCGGCCGTCACTCCGCGTCCGGTCCGAAGACTTCCACGTTGTCCGAAACGCGACGTACATGAATGCAGTCGCCCGGGCATTCCTTGGCCGAATCCACGACGTCCTGGAGGAGGGGCAGCGGCACCGGGGTGGTCGCCCCCTTGTCCTGGAGGAGCTCGTCCTCGGAGCTCTTCACGTAGGCCAGACCGTCGATGTCCAGCTCGAACACCTCAGGTGCGTACTGCACACAGATGCCGTCGCCCGTACAGAGATCCTGGTCGATCCAGACCTCGAGATCCTGCGTGTCGCTGTCGGCCTGAGCGTCCTGCTGCACGGTCATGTGTCCTGCCGTTCCCTGCGTATCTGCACCAATTGAAGCCAGCCCTGACGGGTGTTGAACGCTTCGACGATACAACCGGCTGCTTTCCGGTGCCGAAGGGTGGGTATTCCCTTGGCGTGAGGGAGAGCGCAAGGGTGAAGATCGGACACACTCCCGGGTCTTTGTGATCTAGGGGTTTCAATCATCACCCACCCAGGTAGGGTCAGGAAGCGTCCAGCTCCCCTTGGAGGAGGTGAGGACCGTGGCAGCCCACGACGACGACATCAACCGCGGCATCCGGCCCGTGCGGGGGTCAGAAGACCCAGCCGGCCAGGTTGCCTATCTCGAGCAGGAAATCGCCGTCCTGCGACGTAAGCTCGCCGACTCTCCGCGTCATTCGAGGATTCTCGAAGAGCGGATCGTCGAGTTGCAGACCAACCTGGCAGGCGTGTCCGCGCAGAACGAGCGGCTCGCCAACACACTCCGGGAGGCCCGCGACCAGATCGTGGCCCTCAAGGAGGAGGTCGACCGGCTCGCGCAGCCGCCGGCCGGCTTCGGCGTCTTTCTGCAGGCCAACGAGGACGACACCTGTGACATCTTCACCGGGGGCCGCAAGCTCCGGGTGAACGTCAGTCCCAGCGTCGAGCTCGAGGGCCTCCGGCGAGGCCAGGAAGTCATGCTGAACGAGGCGCTCAACGTGGTCGAGGCCATGGAATTCGAGCGGGCCGGGGACATCGTCACCCTCAAGGAGATCCTCGAGGACGGCGAACGCGCCCTGGTGGTCGGGCACACCGACGAGGAACGGGTGGTGAGGCTCGCCGAGCCCCTCCTGGACATCACCATCCGCCCCGGCGACGCCCTTCTGCTCGAACCCAGGTCCGGCTACGTCTACGAAGTGGTCCCCAAGAGCGAGGTCGAAGAGCTCGTTCTCGAAGAGGTCCCGGACATCGACTACAACAAGATCGGCGGTCTGGGCGACCAGATCGAACTGATCCGCGACGCGGTCGAGCTCCCGTACCTCCACCCGGACCTCTTCAGGGAGCACGAACTCCGTCCGCCGAAGGGCATCCTGCTCTACGGCCCTCCGGGCTGCGGCAAGACACTCATTGCCAAGGCCGTCGCCAACTCGCTGGCCAAGAAGGTCGCCGAGGTCACCGGACAGCCCGCGGGGAAGAGCTACTTCCTCAATATCAAGGGCCCCGAGCTCCTCAACAAGTACGTCGGTGAGACCGAGCGGCACATCCGCCTCGTCTTCCAGCGTGCCCGGGAGAAGGCGAGCGAGGGCACCCCCGTCATCGTCTTCTTCGACGAGATGGAATCGCTCTTCCGCACCCGTGGTTCCGGTGTCAGCTCGGACGTGGAGAACACCATCGTCCCCCAGCTGCTCGCCGAGATCGACGGCGTGGAGGGCCTGGAGAACGTCATCGTCATCGGCGCCTCCAACCGTGAGGACATGATCGACCCCGCGATCCTGCGGCCCGGCCGTCTCGATGTGAAGATCAAGATCGAGCGTCCGGACGCGGAGGCGGCGAAGGACATCTTCGCGAAGTACCTCACGCCCTCGCTGCCGCTGCACTCGGACGACCTGGCCGAGCACACGGGCTCGAAGGAGGCCGCCGCCCACGCGATGATCCAGTCGGTCGTGGAGCGGATGTACACGGAGTCCGAGGAGAACCGCTTCCTCGAGGTCACCTACGCCAACGGCGACAAGGAAGTCCTGTACTTCAAGGACTTCAACTCCGGAGCGATGATTCAGAACATCGTGGACCGGGCGAAGAAAATGGCCATCAAGGCATTCCTCGAGCAGGGCCAGAAGGGCCTGCGCGTCTCCCATCTCCTCCAGGCGTGCGTGGACGAGTTCAAGGAGAACGAGGACCTGCCCAACACCACCAATCCGGACGACTGGGCCAGGATTTCCGGAAAGAAGGGCGAGCGGATCGTCTTCATCCGCACGCTCGTCACCGGAAAGCAGGGCGCGGACACCGGTCGTTCCATCGACACGGTGGCGAATACCGGACAGTACCTGTAAAACGCAGACCGGCTGCGGACGCCCGGCAGGGCGTCCGCAGCCGGCCGTTTTCCCGGCAGGTCCGGCCACACCCACCCGAACAATGACGTAATTGATCTCCCCACCGGGGCAGTGGCGCTCTAGGCTCTGCCGTACCGCCGAGTCGCGCAGTGCGGGGACGGGCACCGCGGACCAGCAGCGGTACTTGAGCGGTGCTCCCGGACGGGAGTTCCGCCGGGCAAGGAGGGCCGCATGACCGTACGGCGAGTAATGGGCATCGAGACGGAGTACGGGATCTCCGTTCCCGGTCAACCCAACGCCAATGCCATGCTCACCTCGTCCCAGATCGTCAACGCCTACGCGGCGGCGATGCACCGGGCGCGCCGCGCCCGCTGGGATTTCGAGGAGGAGAATCCGCTGCGTGACGCGCGAGGCTTCGACCTCGCCCGTGAGACCGCGGACTCCAGCCAGCTCACCGACGAGGACATCGGCCTGGCCAATGTCATCCTCACCAACGGTGCGCGGCTGTACGTCGATCACGCGCACCCCGAATACAGCTCACCGGAGATCACCAATCCGCTGGACGCGGTGCTCTGGGACAAGGCCGGCGAGCGGGTGATGGCGGAGGCCGCCGAACGTGCCGCCGCGATCCCCGGGGCCCAGCCGATCCACCTCTACAAGAACAACACCGACAACAAGGGCGCGTCCTACGGCACGCACGAGAACTACCTGATGAAGCGGGAGACCCCCTTCTCGGACATCGTGCGCCACCTGACCCCGTTCTTCGTGTCCCGCCAGGTCGTCACCGGCGCCGGCCGGGTCGGCATCGGCCAGGACGGCCATGAGCACGGCTTCCAGATCAGTCAGCGCGCCGACTACTTCGAGGTCGAGGTGGGCCTCGAGACCACGCTCAAGCGCCCCATCATCAACACGCGCGACGAACCGCACTCCGACGCCGAGAAGTACCGCAGGCTCCATGTGATCATCGGCGACGCGAACCTCTCCGAGATCTCGACCTATCTGAAGCTGGGCACCACCTCGCTGGTCCTGGCCATGATCGAGGACGGCTTCATCAACGTCGACCTGGCGGTCGACCAGCCGGTCCGTACGCTGCACCAGGTCTCGCACGACCCGACACTGAAGCAGCTGGTCACCCTCCGCAGCGGCCGGACACTCACCGCGGTGCAGCTCCAGATGGAGTACTTCGAGCTGGGCCGCAAATACGTCGAGGATCGCTACGGGGCCGACGCGGACGAGCAGACCAAGGACGTCCTGGCGCGCTGGGAGGACACCCTGAACCGTCTGGAGAACGATCCGATGAGCCTGTCGGGCGAGCTGGACTGGATCGCCAAGCGGGAGCTCATGGAGGGCTACAGGCGCCGTGACGGCCTGGACTGGGACGCCCCCCGCCTGCACCTCGTGGACCTCCAGTACGCCGACGTACGGGCCGACAAGGGCCTGTACAACCGTCTGGCGGCCCGCGGGAAGATCAAGCGGCTCCTCGACGAGAGCGAGGTCGAGCGCGCCCGTACGAAGCCGCCCGAGGACACCAGGGCCTATTTCCGGGGCCGCTGCCTGGAGCAGTACGCGGACGACGTCGCCGCTGCCTCCTGGGACTCGGTCATCTTCGACCTGCCCGACCGGGACTCGCTGCAGCGGGTGCCCACCATGGAACCGTTGCGTGGTACACGCGCCCATGTCGAGGGCCTCCTGGACCGCTGCCGCACGGCGGAAGAGCTGGTCCGGACGCTGACGGGGGGCTGAAAGGTGCTCCGGCTGGGAATCAATCAGATGACCTCCTGACGTTGAGGAAAGTACCGGGCCAATGTCGGACCCCGTAGGTAGGGTCTGATCAAGTGCTTCGAACCGAGCGGGGTGAGCTACATGGCGACCAAGGACACCGGCGGCGGACAGCAGAAGGCGACGCGTTCCACCGAGGAGACCGAGGAGCAGGCGCAGGAGGCGCAGGCGTCCGAGGACCTCGCGGAGCGGCAGGAGAAGCTCAGCGACGACGTGGACGACGTCCTCGACGAGATCGACGACGTACTCGAGTCCAATGCCGAGGACTTTGTTCGAAGTTTTGTACAAAAAGGCGGACAGTAAGCAAAAATGTCCGAATCGGGCGAAGAGAAGTGGTGCTCCGGCTGTAAGAGGGATTTGCCACTCCCCTCCGTCGCGTCGGACAAGAATCGACGCGACGGGCTTCAACCTCGGTGTCGGGGGTGCGTGGCTGCGTACGGGGCCGCGCACTACCGGCACCGCCGGGAAGCTCAAGGCAAGCCGGTAAGGGAGCGCGTGGACGTTCCGCCGGGGTACAAGGAGTGTCGGACGTGTGGCGAAGTCAAGCCGCACAGCGAGTGGCACCGTAACGCCATGGCCACCGACGGCCTGGCGACACGCTGCAAAGCGTGCAAGGCCATTCAGGGACGGGCAGGTCACCTGAAGCGCCACTACGGCATGACCGAGGCTCAGCGCGATGCCATGATCTTGTCGCAGTCGGGCGTCTGCACTATCTGTCTAGCTGCTCCCGCCGTTCATGTGGATCACTGTCACAAGACGGGTAGGGTCCGAGGCGTACTGTGCTTCAACTGCAATTCGGCCATCGGCAAGTTGGGGGATGATCCTGACTCCTTGCGCAGGGCCATCGCATACCTGGAGGGAAACGCGTGGAAGCCAACACTCGTAGCACCGGGCGTCTACCAGCTGCCTTCCTGACGCCGGGTTCGTCGTCGTTCATGGACTTCCTGTCCGACCACTCGCCCGAGATCCTTCCCGGCAACCGCAGCCTGCCGCCGCTGCAGGGCGCGGTCGAGGCGCCGCACGGGACCACCATCGTCGCGGCCTCGTTCCCCGGCGGAGTCGTTCTCGCCGGTGACCGGCGGGCGACCATGGGGAACATGATCGCGCAGCGCGACATCGAGAAGGTGTTCCCGGCCGACGAGTACTCGGCGGTGGGGATCGCCGGCACGGCGGGGCTCGCCGTGGAGATGGTCAAGCTGTTCCAGCTGGAGCTGGAGCACTTCGAGAAGGTCGAGGGTGCCACGCTCTCCCTGGAGGGCAAGGCCAACCGCCTCTCCACGATGATCCGCAGCAATCTGGCGATGGCCATGCAGGGCCTGGCGGTCGTCCCGCTGTTCGCCGGGTACGACGTCGACCGCGAGAAGGGACGGATCTTCTCGTACGACGTCACCGGCGGCCGTTCCGAGGAGCGCGGCTACGCGGCGACCGGTTCCGGCTCCGTCTTCGCGCGCGGGTCGATGAAGAAGCTGTTCCGCGACGACCTGACGGAGGAGCAGACGCTCACCCTGGTCGTGCAGGCGCTGTACGACGCGGCCGACGACGACTCGGCGACCGGTGGCCCTGACGTGGCCCGCCGGATCTACCCGATCGTCACCGTCATCACCGACGAGGGCTTCCGCAGGCTGGACGACGCGGAATCCTCGGAGATCGCGCGCGCGATCCTGGAGCGCCGGCTCGAGCAGCCCGACGGCCCCCGCGCCGCACTGCTCTGACCGGTCCGATGCTTCTCCGATGCACTCGTCACTGACAGAAAGGGACGGATAGCCGGTGTCGACGCCGTTCTATGTCTCACCCCAGCAGGCCATGGCCGACCGGGCGGAATACGCCCGGAAGGGCATCGCCCGTGGTCGCAGCCTGGTTGTGCTGCAGTTCGCCGACGGCATTGTGTTCGTCGGCGAGAACCCGTCCCGCGCGCTGCACAAGTTCAGCGAGATCTACGACCGGATCGGCTTCGCCGCCGCCGGCAAGTACAACGAGTACGAGAACCTCCGCATCGGCGGTGTCCGCTACGCCGATCTGCGGGGATACACCTACGACCGCGACGACGTGACGGCCCGTGGGCTGGCCAACGTCTACGCGCAGACGCTCGGCACCATCTTCTCCAGCGCGGCCGAGAAGCCGTACGAGGTGGAGCTGGTCGTCGCCGAGGTCGGCGCCGGGCCCGAGGGTGACCAGATCTACCGGCTGCCGCACGACGGATCGATCGTGGACGAGCACGGATCGGTCGCCGTGGGCGGGAACGCCGAGCAGATCAGCAGTTTCCTCGACCAGCGCCACCGCGACGGGATGTCGCTCGCCGAGGCGCTGAAGCTGGCCGTGCAGGCACTGTCCCGCGAGGCCAACGGCAACGAGCGGGAGATTCCCGCCGAGCGGCTCGAGGTCGCGGTCCTGGACCGCACGAGGCCGCAGCAGCGCAAGTTCAAGCGGATCGTCGGCCGGCAGCTGGCCAGGCTGCTGGACGCGGACGGCGCGGGGGCGACCCCGACGGACGCCCCGTCCGACACGGAGGAGCCCGAGGGCGGCGGCGCCCCGGCCGCCGGTGCGGACACACCGGCCACGGGCACGGACGGTCCCGCCGGGACCACGGGCGAGCCCACCAAGGAATAGCGTCCGAAGGCTGTGTCCCCGGTCCCCGCGTGCGGGGGCCGGGGACACGGTCATGTGGTGGGCGGGGAAGCGGTGGAGCCTCGCACCACCAGCTGGACCGGGAGATCGCTGTGCGCGGCCGCCCGGCCCTCCAGGACGTCGAGCAGAGCCGTCATGCCCCGCTCGCCCACCTGTTCGGCCGGAAGGCGCACGGTGGTGAGTTCGGGTTCCACCGCCGTGGCGAGCGCCAGATCGTCGAAGCCGGTCACGGAGATGTCGTCGGGTACCCGCAGCCCTCGTCTGCGCACCGCCTTGCAGGCGCCGGCGGCCAGGATGTCGTCGTCGCAGACGATGGCCGTGGGCAGGGGGCCGGGTGAGGCCAGGACGGCCTCGGCCGCCTCGCGCCCCGCCCGTACGTCCAGCGGGGCGCTGACGGTCCGCAGGACCGCTCCGGGGACGTCGTCCACGGCGTCCCGCAGTGCCCGGGCGCGCGCCGCGAAGGTCCAGGTGTCCACGGCGGACGCGAGGTGCACGATCCGGCGGTGGCCCAGGTCCAGCAGATGGCCCGTCACCTGGCGCATCCCGTCCGCGATGTCGAGGTTCACGCGCGCCGCGGCGCCGCGGTCCCCCGGGTCGCTGTCCAGCATCACCAGCGGGAGCCCCGCGCCCCGCAGCGCGCCCACGGCGTCCGCCGCCATGGACGAGGCGATCACCCCGTCGAGCGCCGCGCGGGCCGAGGCGAAGGGGTCCCGGGCCGGGCCGGTGCCGTCGGGGGACGGGTAGAGGACCACGCCGAAGTCGTGCTCCGCGGCGACGGCCGCGGCTCCGGTGTACACCCGTGCGAAGAATTCGTTGGTGAGCGCGGGGACGACGAGGAGGGCCGTGCGCGTGCGGCCCAGACGGAGGCTGCGGGCGGCGAGATTCGGCCGGTAGCCGAGGCTGCTGGCACTTTCCCGGACCCGCTCGGCGGTGGCCGCCGACACCCGGCCCCGCCATTTGGCCCCGAGCACGAGGGAGACCGTGGCCTGCGAGACGCCCGCGGCCCGTGCCACGTCACGGCTGGTGGGCCGGGGCGGGGCGGGCTGTCGCGCGCTGCTCACTCGTGTCTCCGTGCCGGTCGGGTCGAATGCGGCGGGATGGACTCCCGGGCTGCCCACATGGTACGTATGAACACCGACGTTATACGTAAAACCCCGGGGCTGTGACACCGTCGGGGGAGAGGGGCGGACATGGCCGCGGGGTATCTCGACATCCTCAGGACGCGGCACGCCGCCAGGCTGCTGACGGGAACACTGGTGGGACGGCTGCCCAACGGCACCGCCCACATCGCGATCGTCCTGTTCACCCGGGCCGAAGGCGGCAGCTACACCCTGGCCGGCGCCCTCGCGGCGGCGTACGGCCTCGCCACGGCGGTGGGGCAGCCCCTCCTGGGCCGGGCGGTCGACCTGTACGGCCAGCCGCGCGTGCAGCTCCCCGCGGCGGTCGTCTCCGCCCTCGGCATGGCCGCGCTGGCCCTGCTGGGCCTCGGCTCGCTCCCCGCGGCCTACGCCGCGGTCGTCGTGGCCGGAGTGTTCACACCCCCGCTCGAGGGCGGTCTGCGAGCCCTGTGGCCGGTGGTCCTCGGCCGTGAGGACCGGGTACACCGGGCGTACGCCATGGACGCGGTGGCCCAGGAGGTCATGTTCACCGTGGGGCCGCTCCTGGTGACCGTCCTGGTGTCCCTCTGGTCACCCGCCGCCGCGCTCCTGGTCATCAACGTCCTCGGGGTGCTCGGAGCGCTGTCCGTCGTCCTGTCCGAGCCCTCCAGGGCCTGGCGCTCGGCGCCCCGGGAGGCACACTGGCTCGGAGCCCTGCGCTCCCCCGGACTGCTCGCCCTGCTGGGCGCCTTCTTCTTCGTCGGGCTCGCTCTCGGCTCGATCACGGTGGCCGGTGTCGCGTACGCCGACGACCACGGCCGGGAGTCGGTGTACGGCTGGCTGATGGCCGCCCTCGGCCTCGGTGCGCTGATCGGGGGAGCCGTGTACGGGGCGCGGCAGTGGGCGGGGGCGCCCGAGCGCAGGCTGCGGGTCATCGTCGCCCTGCTGGCGCTGGGCTACCTGCCGCTGATGCTGACGCCCGGTGTGCCCGCCATGACCGCGCTGGCGGCCCTCGCCGGGGTCTTCCTGGCCCCGGCGATCGCCTGCTCCTTCATCGTCGTCGACCGGCACGCGCCGCAGGGCACGGTGACCGAGGCCTTCTCCTGGCTCGTGACGACCTTCGGGGTGGGCGCGGCGGCCGGAACGGCGGTGGCGGGACCGGCGGTCGAGCAGGGCGGGACGGCCTGGAGCTTCGCCGTCGCCGGGGCCGGTGGAGTGGCGGCGCTCCTGGTCCTGCTGGCCACCGGAAGGGTCCTCGCAGCTCCCGGGCGTACGCCCGCGGTTGTGGCCGGTTCGGAAAATGATCGAAACGGTGCCGTCGAACCCGGTTTCAGCTCAGGCCATAAGGCGTAATGTTCAGTCATGGACCGCCGCATTTTCGGGCTGGAGAACGAGTACGGCGTCACGTGCACGTTCAGGGGACAGCGCCGACTGTCTCCTGACGAAGTGGCGCGCTACCTCTTCCGCCGTGTTGTGTCATGGGGCCGCAGCAGCAATGTCTTCCTGCGGAACGGCGCCCGCCTCTACCTCGACGTGGGATCGCATCCGGAATACGCGACACCCGAATGCGACAACGTGACCGAACTGGTCACGCACGACAAGGCCGGCGAGCGCATTCTCGAAGGCCTGCTCGTCGACGCCGAACGCCGCCTGCACGAGGAGGGAATCGCGGGCGACGTCTATCTCTTCAAGAACAACACCGACTCGGCAGGAAACTCCTACGGGTGTCACGAGAACTACCTCGTGGCCCGGCACGGGGAATTCTCCCGGCTCGCGGACATCCTCATTCCGTTCCTCGTCACCCGTCAGCTGATCTGCGGTGCCGGCAAGGTGCTGCAGACGCCGCGCGGAGCCGTCTACTGCGTGAGCCAGCGGGCCGAGCACATCTGGGAGGGCGTCAGTTCCGCGACGACGCGCTCGCGGCCGATCATCAACACCCGGGACGAACCGCACGCCGACGCGGAGCGGTACCGCCGTCTCCACGTCATCGTGGGTGACTCCAACATGTCCGAGACGACCATGCTCCTCAAGGTCGGTGCCACCGACCTCGTGCTGCGCATGATCGAGGCGGGCACCGTGATGCGGGACCTGACCCTGGAGAACCCGATCCGGGCCATCCGCGAGGTCAGCCACGACATCACGGGACAGCGGAAGGTGCGCCTGGCCAGCGGCCGTGAGGCATCGGCCATCGAGGTCCAGCGCGAGTACTACGAGAAGGCCGTCGACTTCGTCGAGCGACGCGGCATCCGCACCGGCACCGTCGACCAGGTCCTCGAGCTCTGGGGACGGACGCTGGACGCCATCGAGGCCGAGGACCTCGACCGGATCGGCACCGAGATCGACTGGGTCATGAAGTACAAGCTCATCGAGCGGTACCGGGCGAAGCACAACATGACCATGTCGAACCCGAGGGTCGCTCAGATAGACCTCGCCTACCACGACATCCACCGGCGGCGGGGGCTCTACTACCTCCTGGAGCGCAAGGGCCAGGCGGCCCGGATCTGCAACGACATGAAGATCTTCGAGGGCAAGTCGGTGCCCCCGCAGACGACCAGGGCGCGGCTGCGCGGCGACTTCATCCGCCGCGCCCAGGAGCAGCGACGGGACTTCACCGTCGACTGGGTCCACCTCAAGCTCAACGACCAGGCGCAGCGCACCGTGCTGTGCAAGGACCCCTTCCGTTCCGTCGACGAGCGGGTGGAGAAGCTGATCGCGGGCATGTGATCCGGGACGGACCGTCCCACCCCGAATGCGACCGGGCCCCGTACGTTCCTCGTACGGGGCCCTTCGTTCCGCCTAGAGTGTCGGGGGACCATTCACGTGCCGTCTGAGATCTGAGGAACCAGTGCGCCGACTTGCCGGCCTTCTCGTCGTCCCCCTTCTGCTGCTGTCCACAGCGGCATGCGGCGATGACAAGGCCTCCGACTCCGCTTCGTCCAAGGGCGACCCCGCGATCACCGCGGGCGCGAAATTCGGCGAGAAGCCCACTCTGGCCAAGGGGGAGGGCGATCCCCCCAAGGAACTGAAGACCGAGGTCATCAGCGAGGGTGACGGCGCGAAGCTCAAGAACGGCGACGCGATCCAGGTCAACTACCTCGGGCAGGCATGGGACTCCACCAAGCCGTTCGACAACAGCTTCGACCGCAAGCAGCCCTTCGACCTGACGCTCGGGGCCGGCATGGTCATCCAGGGCTGGGACAAGGGGCTGGTCGGCCAGAAGGTCGGCAGCCGCGTCCAGCTGGTCATCCCGCCGGAGCTCGGTTACGGCGAGCAGGGCCAGGGCGACATCAAGCCCAACGCCACCCTCGTCTTCGTCGTCGACGTCGTGAAGGCGACGCAGATCCCGGCATCCGCCAAGGGATCGACGGTCGCCCAGGACAACATCGACCTGCCGAAGGTCGGTACGAACACGGACGGCAAGGCGCCCTCCGTGAAGATCCCCAAGAGCGACCCGCCGAAGAAGCTGGTCTCCAACTACGTGCTGGAGTCCGACGGCGCGGTCATCAAGGAGACCGACAGCGTCGTCGTGAACTACGTGGGTCTGCTCTGGAAGGGCAGCAAGCCCTTCGACAGCACCTACCAGACGGGGAAGACCCAGACCTTCCCGCTCGCCCAGGTCACCCTCAAGGGTCTCAAGTCAGGACTGGTCGGCAAGAAGGTCGGCAGCCGCGTCCTGCTCGTCATCCCGCCGGACCAGGGCTTCGGCGACAAGGCGCAGCAGACCGTCCCCGCCAAGTCGACGCTCGTCTTCGCGGTGGACCTCCTGGCAAAGATGTAAGACTGTCCCGGTTGACCAGTTCACAGTCAAGAGGAGCAGTTCAGTGAGCATCGAGAAGCCCGAGATCGACTTCCCGGGTGGCGAGCCGCCGGCCGACCTGGAGATCAAGGAAATCTGGGAGGGCGACGGGCCCGTGGCCCAGGCGGGTCAGACCGTCTCCGTGCACTACGTCGGTGTGGCCTTCTCCACCGGCGAGGAGTTCGACGCCTCCTGGAACCGCGGCACGCCGCTGCAGTTCCAGCTCGGTGCCGGCCAGGTCATCGCGGGCTGGGACAAGGGTGTCCAGGGCATGAAGGTCGGCGGCCGCCGCCAGCTGACCATCCCCGCGCACCTCGCCTACGGCGACCGCGGCGCGGGCGGCGGAGCCATCGCCCCGGGTGAGACGCTGATCTTCGTCTGCGACCTCGTCGGCGTCTGATCCGTCCGTCTACCGCAGTGAGGGCCCGTGCCGCAAGGCGCGGGCCCTCACTTTGGTCCGGACACCCCGGGGCGGTACGGTCGACGGTCGGAGAGCACGTCGAGAAAGGGCGTCGATGGCGATTGCCAAGGCCGAACGGCTGATGAACCTGGCGCTGTGTCTGCTGGGTACCCGGCGCCCGCTCAGCAAGCGTGAGCTCCGCGGCTCCATCGAGGCCTACCTGGAGGCGGGCTCCGACGAGTCCTTCAACCGGATGTTCGAGCGCGACAAGGACGATCTGCGCGAACTGGGCCTGGTCATCGAGACCGTGGAGAACCTGGACGGCGACACCGGATACCTCGCGCGCCGCGACAGCAACCGGCTGCCCCCCATCACCCTGGACGCCGAGGAGGCCGCGGCCCTCGGGCTCGCCGCCAAGGTCTGGCAGCAGGCCCGGCTCGCCGGGGCCGCCAGCGGCGCCCTGCAGAAGCTCCGGGCCGCCGGAATGCCGGAGGCCGAGGACGCCTACGAGGTGCACAGCGCCCTCGAACCCCGCATTCCGGTCCACGAGGCGGCCTTCGAGCCGCTGATGCTCGCCTGCCGTGACCGCCGCCCGGTCACCTTCGACTACCGCAAGGGCAACGCCGCCCGTCCCGAGCAGCGCCAGGTCGAGCCCTGGACGCTGGAGTGCTGGCGCGGCCACTGGTACCTGGCCGGCTGGGACCGCGACCGGGGGGCGGAGCGCGTCTTCCGGCTGTCCCGGATCTCGGGCCGGGTCCGCTCCCGCGCGGGAGTGTTCTCAGCTCCGGTGCCCGACGCCGTCACCGTCCGCGAGACCGTGGAGAGCTGGGCGGGGGAGACCGCCACCAGGACCGCCCTCATCAGGCTGCGGGCCGGCTCCGGCTACCCGCTGCGCTCCCGCGCGATATCGGTACGGGACCTCGGTGACGGCTGGGACGAGTTGGAGATCCCCTACGGACACGGACTGGACGCCTGGCTCGTGGAGTTCGGTCCCGACGTGGTCGTGAGGGAGCCCGCCGACCTGCGGGCCGACGTGATGGACCGGCTGCGCGCCGTGGCCAAGGACTGAGGGGACCCGTACTCGTGGCCACCAACGCGATCGACCAGACCCGGCGGATGCTCTCCCTCGTCACGTACCTGCGTGAGCGCCCCGGCGCGCACGTCCAGGACGTGGCCCGGGCCTTCGGGATCACCGAGGACGAGCTGATCTCCGACCTCGACGTGCTGCCCATGTGCGGGACCAGCTTCCGTGGCGGTGACCTGCTGGACATCGACACCGACGGCGACCGGATCTGGTGGCACAACCCGGACGACGTCGCCGAGCCGCTGCGCCTCGCCGCCGACGAGGCGACCGCCCTGCTCGTCGCGGCCCGCGCCGTCGCCACGCTCCCCGGTCTGCGCGAGAGCGACCGGCAGGCGCTGGTGCGGGCGACCGCGAAGCTGGAGACGGCGGCCGGCGAGGTGGGGGCCGCCAGCTCAAGGCTCTCGGTCACGTTCGAGTCCGAGGGCGGTGTCTTCGCCGACGTCGACCGGGCGATCTCCGAGCGGCGCCGGCTCTGGCTGCGTTACTACTCGCCCGCCCGCGACGAGCTGACCGAGCGCGAGGTGGACCCGATCCGGCTGTTCGCCGTCGGCCACACCTACATGGAGGGCTGGTGCCGGCTCACCGAGGCGCGGCGGACCTTCCGGCTCGACCGGGTCGCCGAGATCAAGCTCCTCGACGCCCCGTCCGCCCCGCCGGAGCTGGAGCTCCGCGACCTCTCCGAAGGGCTGGTCCAGCCGGCGGCCGAGGACCCGGAGGTCGTGATCGAGGTCGGTCCCGGCGGCCGGTGGGTCGCCGAGTACTACCCGCACGACAGTGCCGAGGAGCTGCCCGACGGCGGCCTTCGCATCACGCTCCGCACGCCCGACCCGGCCTCCCTGCGCAGGCTCGCCCTGCGGCTGGGCGGCGAGGGACGCATCACCTCGCCCCCTGAGCTGGCGGAGAGTGCCAGGACGGCGGCGCGTGAGGCACTGGCCGCCTACGACGGCGCACTCTGAGAGGCGGCCACCGGTGCACCGAGGAGACAGAGGCCATATGACCGCGATATCGAGCACGCAGACCGGACCGGCTCCGGTCCCCGTGCCCGACACCGTGCGCTTCCGGGCCGCCTGTCCGGACTGCCGTGAGCGGTTCGAGCTCGGGGCCGGGGCGCTGCGGCTGGCGATAGGAGCCAGCCGGCGTACCACCTTCTACTCCTTCACCTGCCCCGCGTGCGGCACCGCGGTCCGCAAGCCGGCCGGGGAGCGCATAGTGGAGCTCCTCAGCGGCGGCGGGGTGCGGACGCTGCGCCTGCACACCGCCCTGCGGTGACGAGAGACATCGAGGATCCGTCCATGTTCTGGCCCATGCTCGCCATCGCTCTGGGATTCGCAGGTCTGGCCGTGCTCGGCGTGCTGGCCGTCAGGGTCTTCATCGAGGCGCGGAGGCTCGCGGGACAGGTGGCCGCGACCACGCAGCGGATCAACCGAGCGGCGGAGGATCTCGAACGAGCGGCCACCACGCTCGCCGATACCGGAGAAGCCCTGCGCTAGCCGGGCGCGGCCTCCAGATTCACCGGTTCGGGGGGTACGCTGCTGGAACGGCCCAGGCAGGGAGGTGCGGGCCGCAAGCGGGAGTACGCACGGGCATTGCCTCGCGTTTACCCCTGCGGGTTACGATCGCTGCCAGCGCTACGGTCGGACAACTGTCCGGCCGAACGGGTAGCGAGTCCACCCTCCAGTCGCCTCAGTGAGAAGGAAGCGCACATGCCGCTCGGCAATCTGAAGCCCCTCGAGATCATCCTGATCATCGCCGTCATCCTGCTGCTCTTCGGTGCCAAGAAGCTTCCCGACATGGCGCGTTCCCTCGGCAAGTCGGCCCGCATCCTCAAGAGCGAGGCCAAGGCCATGAAGAAGGACGGCGCGGAGAACGCGGAGCCCACCTCGGAGACCGTCGCGGACACCACCCCTCCGGCGACCCCCGCCAAGACGATCCAGGCCGCCCCGGGTGATGTGACCAGCTCCCGCCCGGTCAGCGAGGCCAAGCCCACCACCCAGAGCTGACAGCTGATCCGTATCACCGGAAGCTGCCGCACGAGACGAGGGAAGTGGGTTGCTCAAGTCTGCCCGCAAGCAGGAGAAGGACGACGAGGGGCGCATGCCCCTCCTCGATCACCTGCGTGAGCTGCGCAACAGGCTCCTGAAGTCGGTCCTGGCGATCGGCGTGGTGACCATCGTTGCCGCCTTCTACCAGAAGGAAATCTACGATTTCCTCCTGCACCCGCTGCTCAGCTCGGTCGGCTGCGCGGACGGCGTGGTCAAGGCCGTCAACGGCAAGCCGTGCGCTGTCCTCAAGACCGACACCCTGATGGGCCCGTTCACCAACGCGCTCAAGGTCGGCCTGATGTCGGGTGTCCTGATCGCCACCCCGATCTGGCTCTTCCAGCTCTGGGCCTTCGTGGCGCCCGGGCTCCACAGGACGGAGAAGCGATACGCCTACGGCTTCGTCGTCGTCGGGGTGCCCCTGTTCCTGGCAGGCGCGTACCTGGCCTACGCGATTCTCCCGCAGACAGCCGAGATCATGCTCGGCTTCAGCCCTGAGAACGTCCAGAACCAGATCGCCCTCGACAGCTACCTCGATCTGCTCACCCGGATGCTGATCGTCTTCGGCCTCGCCTTCGAACTTCCGCTGCTCCTCATCGCGCTCAACATGACGGGTGTGGTTTCCGGGAAGCGCATGCTCGGCTGGTGGCGGGGGATGATCGTCGGTCTCACGGGCTTCGCCGCCATCGCGACCCCCGGCGGTGAACCGCTCTCCATGCTCCTGCTAGCGGGCCCGCTGGCGCTTCTCTACTTCGTCGCCACAGGGTTCTCCCTCCTCAACGACAAGCGCAGGCGCCGCAACAACCCCGACGCCGAGCTCGACGACGACGAGGCCTCGGACCTGGACCTCACCCCCCAGGCGGTCGGCGCCGTGGAACCGGTGTCCTCCCGGCCCGCCCTGCCCGAGCAGTCAGGCGGAGACGCGGACGGCGGCCGGTCGAAGCGGCTCAACGGTTACGACGACATCACCTGACATTGATGTGCCTGGATGGATCCGGATATGGGTTGGGGTGCTCACAGCCCCTGTCAGCACCCCAACCCATCCAGCTAGATCTGACCTGAGCCTGTCAGCTGCCAGGTGCCGCCACCCGCTCCGTCGTTGTTGATATCCCAATTCACGCTACCGTCGGCGGTCCAACCGCCTGTGCTGGTGCTGTAATACGTTGACGTCACATGTCCGTAGCCACTGCCCGAATCGTAGGTATTCGCGGGATTTTTGTAGCTGCTCGATGCTGTCTTGTATGCGGAGTCGTTACGCTCCAGTCGCAAATTCACGTCAAGATCCTCCATGCCAGCAGCAGAACCATTGCCGCCGTCTTCCCAGGCCACATGCACGGTTGCCTGGTAGTAGTTGGAGGATGTGCGGCTGACGCACAGTGTGATGTAGAGGTCCAGGTTCTCACCGACAGTGTCGAACTGTTTGTGCTGTTTGGCGCTGCAATTGCTAGCCGCTGCGGCAGCCGCCGAGGTGGGGGTGAGGGCGACAGTTGCCGCCGCGAGGAGCCCTGTCGACACTATGGAGGCGGCGAGTCGTGAAGTCCGTCCAGTCATTTCAAGATCCTCTGCTTCGGGTTTCTATCCGACCGGACGCATGCTGGCACCGATCGTGGTGACGCAACTGTGAATGGTCGCTAGCGTGATCGAAATGTGAACTCTTAATGGCGGACAGTGGTAGACGTGTCCGGATCCACAGGCAGGCGGCTTGCCGTACGATTTCATCACCTGACCTTGTAAGGTCCCGCGGGTGACCAGCGAGATCACCCTCTTCGTCAATCCCACCGCGGGAAGCGGCCGGGGCGCGCGTGCCGCGCAGCCGGCCGCTTCGGCTTTGCGGGACGCGGGATTCTCCGTACGCACCGTGCTCGGCGAGGACGCCGACGACGCCCTGCGGCGAGCCCGCGAGGCCGTGGCGGGCGGCACCGGCGCGCTGATAGCCGTGGGCGGGGACGGCATGATGTCCCTCGCCCTGCAGGCCGTGGCCGGTACCGAGACACCGCTCGGCGCCGTGGCCGTCGGCACCGGCAACGACTTCGCCCGCGCGCTCGGCCTGCCGGTCCGTGACCCGGCCGCCGCCGGACGGCTGGCCGCCGGGCTGCTCAAGGCCGGGACGGCGCGCGCGATCGATCTCGGCCGGGTGGGGGAGCGCTGGTTCGGCTCGGTGCTGGCCTCGGGTTTCGACTCGCGGGTCAACGACCGTGGGAACCGGATGCGCTGGGCCGGGGGGCGCTTCAAGTACGACCTGGCGATCCTCGCCGAGCTGGCAGCCTTCCGGCCGACCCCCTACCGCGTCCGGCTGGACGGCGGCCCCGTCACCGAGATCGAGGCGACCCTGATCGCGGTGGGAAACGGGACCTCCTACGGCGGTGGCATGCGGATCTGCGCCGACGCCGTCATGGACGACGGGCTCTTCGACGTGACCGTGGTCGGCGACTGCAGCCGGACCACCCTGCTCAAGGTCTTCCCGAAGGTGTACCGGGGGACCCACCTCGGGCATCCGAAGGTCACCGTGCACCGGGTCTCCTCGATAGATCTGGCGGCCGCCGGTGTCACCGCCTACGCGGACGGCGAGCCGCTGGGCGCGCTGCCGCTCACCGCGACCTGCGTACCCGGTGCGGTCAGAGTCCTGGCACCGTGAGAAATAAAGATCGGGCTGACTGTCATACGGGGCGGGTAGGCTCGTATCAAGATGACAGAGGACCTCTCACCAGCTGAGCGATACCAGGCGTCCCGGGTCCGTGCGGCCGAGCAGGCCACGGCTCTCGGGCCCTTCCGCGAGATGTACGAGTTCGGACTGGACCCGTTCCAGATCGAGGCCTGCCAGGCCGTCGAGGCCGGCAAGGGGGTGCTGGTCGCGGCCCCCACGGGGTCGGGCAAGACGATCGTCGGCGAGTTCGCCGTGCACATGGCCCTGCTGCAGGGCAGGAAGTGCTTCTACACCACGCCCATCAAGGCACTGTCGAACCAGAAGTTCGCGGATCTCGTACGGCGCTACGGCGCGGACAAGGTCGGTCTGCTGACCGGCGACAACAGCGTGAACGCGGACGCGCCGGTGGTCGTCATGACGACCGAGGTCCTGCGCAACATGCTGTACGCGGGCTCCCAGGCGCTCACCGGCCTCGGCTACGTGGTCATGGACGAGGTGCACTACCTCTCCGACCGCTTCCGGGGCGCCGTCTGGGAGGAAGTGATCATCCACCTGCCGGAGTCGGTGACCCTGGTCTCGCTTTCGGCGACCGTGTCCAACGCCGAGGAGTTCGGTGACTGGCTGGACACGGTGCGCGGGGACACGCAGGTGATCGTCTCCGAGCACCGGCCCGTGCCGCTGTGGCAGCACGTCATGGCCGGACGCCGGATGTACGACCTCTTCGAGGAGGAGACGGACCACGGCGGCCGGGGAACCGGCCGGCGTGAGGTCAGTCCCGATCTCGTGCGCCTCGCCCGGATGGAGAACCAGCGTGGGTACAACCCGCGCGAGCGCCGGCGCGGCAAGATGGTGCGCGAGGCGGACCGGGAGCGCGAGCGCCGTCAGCGGAGCCGGATCTGGACTCCGTCCCGGCCCGAGGTCATCGACCGGCTCGACGCCGAGGGACTCCTGCCCGCCATCACCTTCATCTTCAGCCGGGCCGGCTGCCAGGCGGCCGTGCAGCAGTGCCTTCAGGCCGGACTGCGGCTGAACGACGAGGACAAGCGCCGGCTGGTGCGGGAGATCGTCGAGGAGCGGACCGCGTCCATCCCCGGTGAGGACCTGCACGTCCTCGGGTACTACGAGTGGCTCGAAGGGCTGGAGCGGGGCATCGCCGCCCACCACGCCGGGATGCTGCCGACCTTCAAGGAGGTCGTGGAGGAGCTGTTCGTCCGCGGTCTGGTCAAGGCCGTGTTCGCGACCGAGACGCTGGCGCTCGGCATCAACATGCCGGCGCGTTCCGTGGTGCTCGAGAAGCTCGTCAAGTGGAACGGCGAGCAGCACGCCGACATCACACCGGGCGAGTACACCCAGCTCACCGGGCGGGCCGGGCGGCGCGGGATCGACGTCGAGGGCCACGCCGTCGTCCTGTGGCAGCGGGGCATGGACCCCGGGGCGCTCGCCGGGCTCGCCGGCACGCGTACGTATCCGCTGCGTTCCAGCTTCCGGCCCTCGTACAACATGGCCGTCAACCTCGTGCAGCAGTTCGGGCGGCACCGCTCGCGCGAGCTGCTGGAGACCTCCTTCGCGCAGTTCCAGGCCGACCGGTCCGTCGTCGGGATCTCCCGGCAGGTCCAGCGCAACGAGGAGGGACTCGAGGGCTACAAGGAGGGCATGACCTGCCACCTCGGGAACTTCGAGGAGTACGCGGGGCTGCGCCGCGACCTCAAGGACCGCGAGACGGACCTGGCCAAGCAGGGCGCCGCCCAGCGGCGGGCGGCCGCCGCCTCGTCCCTGGAGAAGCTGAAGCCCGGTGACGTCATCCACGTCCCCACCGGTAAGTTCGCCGGGCTCGCCCTGGTCCTCGACCCTGGACTGCCCGCGGGACGGACCAACGGCCATCGCGGGCTGGAGTACCACGACGGACCGCGCCCACTGGTGCTCACGGCGGAGCGGCAGGTCAAGCGCCTGGCCCACATCGACTTCCCGGTGCCGGTCGAGGCCCTGGAGCGCATGAGGGTGCCCAAGTCGTTCAACCCGCGCTCTCCTCAGTCGCGTCGCGATCTCGCGTCCGCGCTGCGGAGCAAGGCGGGGCACATCGATCCGGGACGGCACCGGAAGCAGCGGGCCGCCGCGGCCGACGACCGGGAGATCGCCCGGCTCCGCACGGAGCTGCGCGCCCATCCCTGCCACGGGTGCGACGAGCGTGAGGACCACGCCCGCTGGGCGGAGCGCTACCACCGGCTGCGGCGCGACACCCGGCAGCTGGAGCAGCGGATCGAGGGCCGGACGAACACCATCGCCCGGACCTTCGACCGTATCGTCGCGCTCCTGACGGAGCTCGACTACCTGCGGGGCAACGAGGTCACCGACAACGGCCGACGTCTGGCGCGGCTCTACGGCGAGCTCGACCTGCTGGCCAGCGAGTGCCTGCGGGACGGTGTCTGGGAAGGGCTCAACCCCGCCGAGCTGGCCGCCTGCGTCTCGGCGCTCGTCTACGAGGCGCGCCAGGCGGACGACGCCGTCGCACCGAAGCTGCCTTCCGGTCCGGCGAAGACCGCGATGGGCGAGATGGTCCGTATCTGGGGCCGGCTCGACGCCCTGGAGGAGGACTTCAAGATCAGCCAGACGGAAGGGGTCGGTCAGCGGGAGCCCGACCTCGGCTTCGCCTGGGCCGTCTACATGTGGGCCTCCGGGCGGACGCTGGACGAGGTGCTCCGCGAGGCGGAGATGCCCGCGGGGGACTTCGTGCGGTGGTGCAAGCAGGTCATCGATGTCCTCGGCCAGATCGCCGCCGCCGCGCCCCGGGACGGGAGTTCGGTCCCGAAGAACGCCCACAAGGCGGTCGACGCGGTGCTGCGGGGTGTGGTGGCGTACAGCTCCGTGGGGTGATCGGCTCCGGCGGCCGGAGGTGTGAGCACGGAAGTGGCCGCGGACGTACGCGTCCGCGGCCACTTCTGCGTGTTCTCCCGTCAGGTCTTCTTCTTGTTCTTCATCGAGAGTCCCGCGCAGGCTGCCCCCAGCACAATCGCCAGACCACCGACGATCACGTTGTTGAGGACGACGCCCATGTCGGGGCTCTGGCCGACGATCCACGTCGAAACGATGAGCCAGGCGCCCAGCGCGACGATGGCGATGCTCATCCCGGTCATCCGCTCGGGCATGGCGGTGAAGCAGAGTGCCAGCACGGCTATCGCGATGCCGATGACGAGGTTGTGCGTCACCAGGGAGGGCTGGCTCGCGGTGAAGTGAAGCACCCACGGCGAGACGGCGCAGTACAGGCCGAGCAGGAACACCGGTGCGTCCGCACCGGCCGTGGTGCGGCGCCCGCCGCCCATCACCCGGTCGTGACGCGCCCGCATCTCCTCGGCGTCGGGGTGTCCGGAGATGTCTCTGCCGGTGCGGTCGGAAACGTCTCTGCCGGTGTGGCCGGAAGTGTCCCTTCCGGTGTGAGAGAGGTTGCTCATGAGGATGGTCTCCTTCGCACTTTCCGGAGCGACCGCAGTCGGAGGGACGCGGTCATCGGCTCTCTCCCCAGTGTGCTCTTATATGCCCCTTATGTGTAGTTTTCCTGGTGGCTGATTCCTGTGGTTCCGTCGAGGCGGGAGGCCAGGACTTCCAGGTCCGCCGTCCGCAGCACACGGGCTCCGAATCCCGGCAGCGGTACGTGCAAGGGGTGTGCCCAGCGCTCCGGGACGGCGTCGATGCCGTACACAGCTCCGGCCAGGCCGCCCGTGACCGCCGCCACCGTGTCGGTGTCCCCGCCCACGTCGACCGCCGCTCCCAGCGCACCCTCGAAGCCGTCGGTGGTGCGCAGCGCCCAGAGCGCCGTACCGAGGCAGGGCCAGACCGCGCCGTTGAACTCGGTGGCGTCGTCCGGATGCCAGTCGGGGGCCAGGACGGCGGCCCAGCGGGCGCGGTGGCCGGCGTCGACAGCTGCCAGTGTGCCGTCCACCGCCGCGAGCGGGTCGCCACCCTCCAGTGCCACACGCACGAGTTCGTGGAAGACGGCGGTGCCTTCCCACGCGGCCCGGTCGCCGTGCGTCAGTGCCGCGATGCGGCGGGCGGCGTCCATGGTGGCCGCACGTCCCGCCCGGGCGAAGTACACCGCCGAGGTGGTGGCACGCATCAGCGAACCGTTCCCCGCGGCCCGGGTGTTGACCTGGAAATGGAGTGCGGCGGCGACGTCCCAGGCATCGCCGCCCGTGAGGACGTCCTCGGTCTGCAGGCCGATGTCCTTCGGCTCTGCCGCCGCCCACCGGCGGAACCGGCCGAACATGTCGGGGAGGTCCAGGCCACCCCGTTCCAGCAGCGACTCCCCGACGAGGACGGCCATCTGTGTGTCGTCCGTCGCCTCGCCCGGATCCCAGCCGCCGCCCCCGCACATCGTGCCCACCCCGTCCGGGAACCTGGCGCTGTAGACGCCGGGGAGCCCGAACTCGAAGGGGGCGCCCAGGGCGTCGCCCACCGCGGACCCCACGACCGCGCCCATGACACGAGCCCCGCGGTCCGCGCCGCTCCGGCCTTGGGGTCGGAGAGCGCGGTCCTCGGGGCTCGTGGGAGTCATGCCGTCAGCGTAGCGACGGCCCGCGGGCTCAGCTCGCGGGCATCAGGACGGTGTCGACGATGTAGACCGTCGCGTTGGCGGTCGGGACGTTGCCGCAGACGACCTTGGAGGAGTCGTTCACGGTGTACTCCTCGCCCGAACCCGCGGTCGTCAGCTTGGTCTTGGCCAGGGTGTCGAAGGAGCCCTTCTCGAGCTGCTGCGGCGTCAGCTTCTGACCGACCACGTGCGCGGTGAGCACCTTGGTGAGCTCGGCCTTGTTCGCGAGCAGCTTGTCCAGGTCGGCCTTCGGGATCTTGGCGAAGGCGTCGTTGGTGGGAGCGAACACCGTGATGTTCTCGGCGCTGTTCAGGGTGTCGACGAGGCCGGCCTGCTTGACCGCCGCGACGAGAGTGGAGAGCGCCGGGTTGTTCGACGCGGCCGTGGCGACCGGGTCCTGGGCCATGCCCGCGAACGAGCCCGCACCGTCCTTCGGGACCGACGCACAGCCCGGGCCGAAGGGCTCGTCCATGGTCGCGGCGCTCTCGGTCTCCTTGGCCGGGGCGCTCGACGCGGCCTTGTCCGCACCGGAGTCGGACGAGGTGCTGTCGGAGTCGCCGGAGCAGGCGGTCAGAGCGAGCGGCAGGAGGGCCGCGGCGGAGGCGGCGACGGCGATGCGGCGGAGGTGACGGTTGTTCATGGTGTTCTCCTGTAAGGATCGTTGTTCAACAGAGGGAAGGAAAGAGAGAGTTCGGCGGGCTGGTCGGTAGTCAGGTCACGTCGACCACCACCGAGTGCCAGCCGGTCGCACCGTCGGGTACGGTGCCGACCCGCTTGTCGGTCTGTGTGGCGCCGCCGCGGTCCGTCGCGCGGACCTCGAGGGTGTGGTGGCCGGTCGTGGCGGGCCACTCCCACACCCACTGGCGCCAGGTGTCACGGCCGGCCTCGGCACCCAGCCGGGCGGTGTGCCACTCGCCGCCGTCCACACGGACCTCGACCCGGGCGATGCCCCGGTGCTGGGCCCAGGCGACACCGGCGACCGGCACGGTCCCCGCCCGCGGGGCGGCGAAGGGGCGCGGGGTGTCGATCCGTGACTGGGTCTTGATCGGTGCCTCGCGGGACCAGTCGCGCTTGACCCAGTAGGCGTCGTACGCGTCGAACGTCGTGAGCTCGATGTCCTGGATCCACTTGCACGCCGAGACGTAGCCGTACAGGCCGGGGACGACCATCCGGACCGGGAAGCCGTGGTCGAACGGCAGTGGTTCGCCGTTCATGCCGACCGCGAGCAGGGCGTCGCGCCCGTCCATGACGTCTTCGACCGGCGTCCCGATCGTCATCCCGTCCACGGAGCGCGACACGATCTGGTCGGCCCGCCCGCCCTTCGACGGAGGCTTCACCCCGGCCTCGCGCAGCAGATCGGCCAGCCGCACGCCGATCCACCGGGCCGTGCCCACATAAGGGCCGCCCACCTGGTTGGACACGCAGGTCAGCGTGATGTCGCGCTCCACGAGCTCGCGCCCCAGGAGGTCCTGGAAGCCGAGGGTGACGGGTCGCGTCACCCCCTTCCCATGGATCCGGAGCCGCCACTCGTCGGCGTCGACGCGCGGGACGACCAGAGCCGTGTCCACCCGGTAGAAGTCCTTGTTCGGGGTGGTGAAGGAACTGAGACCCCGGATACCCAGTTCGGCCTTCCCCGGTATCGGGGGAGCGGCCGAGCCCGGGGACGGGAGCACGATGTCACCGCGTGAGGCGGAGACCCCGGCCAGTTGGGAAGCCTGGAGCCGTCGCCCCACGAGCCCCGCGCCGGCCGAGGCCGCCGCCGCCGCGGTCGCCGCGATGACGAATCCGCGACGGTCGAAGGTGCCCTGCGCCCCGCCGTCCGTCTCCCCAGCCGCGGGAGGCGGAACGGGGGCCGGGGCCAGCCGTCCGGCCAGGAGATACAGCACTCCTGCGGCCAGCAGCGCGCCCACGACCGAAGGCAGTGCGTCGAGCGGACGGCCTTCCGGCCGGCCGATCGCGGCGACTGCCCCGACCACGCCGAAGACCAGTACGGCCGCAGCGCCGGTCCACCGGTGCCGCAGCGCCAGGACCCCCACCGCCATGGCGAAGACCGCCAGGAGGACGAGGATCCCGAGCTGCAGGACCAGCTTGTCGTCGGTGCCGAAGTTCCGTACGGCGAAGTCCTTGACGGCCGCGGGGGTGCGGTCGATGACCGCCCCGCCCACGGCCGTGACCGGACCCGCCTCCGGACGCACGGCAGCGGCGACCAGTTCGGCGACGCACAGGGCGGTGAACCCGGCGATCACACCGCTGAGCGCGGCGAAAGCGGCACGCGCCCAGCGGGCTCGCCGGGCGCCGGGAGTCCCTTGCTTCTGCGAAACGTATCGGTCTGTTCTCACACCGGGAGTTCGGCGCTGATCGCCCGGCGGATTGGTCGTTCACTCGATCGAAGGAAGTCTGATCATCGGCCAATCCGCGACGCCACCGGCCACGAATGACCTCTGAGGGGCGCTGAAGCAGCGCCCTGGCCAGGCGTGGAACACCGGAGGGAACCGAATGACAAGGGAGCGGCAGCGCACAGCCGTGGTGGGGAGCGGGGTCGCGGGCCTGACTGCCGCGCACGTCCTGGGGAAGGCGCACGACGTGACTCTCCTCGAGGCCGACGAGCGGGTCGGCGGGCACGCGCACACCCACGACCTGACCTCGTCGGACGGACGGACGCACCGCGTCGACTCGGGATTCATCGTGCACAACCGGAGGACCTATCCGCACCTCCTGCGGCTCTTCGGCGAACTCGGGGTGGCCACCCAGGAGTCGGAGATGAGCATGTCCGTGCGGTGCGAGGGCTGCGGACTGGAGTACGCGGGGGCCCGGGGCGCCGCCGGACTGTTCGCCCGGCCCGGGTCCGTGTTCCGGGGTCCCTACCTGAGGATGCTGACCGAGGTTCCCCGCTTCCACCGCGCGGCCCGTGCCCTGCTCGCGCTGCCCGAAGGCACGGGGCCGACGACCCTGGGCGACTTCGCGGCGCGCGGGCGTTTCTCCCCGTACTTCTCGGCCCACTTCCTGACGCCCATGGTCTCCGCGGTCTGGTCCTGCGACCCGGTGACCGCGATGCGCTACCCGGCCCGCTACCTCTTCAGGTTCCTGGAGCACCACGGGATGCTGTCGATCGGCGACTCACCGGTCTGGCGCACCGTCACCGGCGGCTCGGGCGAGTACGTCGACCGCGTCGCCAAGCAGGTCCACTCCCTGCGCACGGCCACCCCGGTCAGGACGGTCCGCCGGCACGGGGACGGCGTGGAGATCGTCACGGAGGACGGCACCACCGAGGAGTTCGACGCGGTGGTCGTCGCCACCCACCCCGACCAGGCGCTCCGGCTCCTCGCCGACCCCACCGACGAGGAGCGGCGGACCCTCGGCGCGTTCCGCTACTCCCACAACCCCACGCTGCTGCACACCGACACCACGCTCCTGCCCCGCAGCCGGGGGGCGGCGGCGTCCTGGAACTACCTGATGCCGTCCTGCGCGGCCGACGCCGACCGGGTCACCGTCAGCTACGACATGAACCGCCTCCAGCGCCTGGACGCCCCCGAGCGGTTCGTCGTCACCCTGAACGGCGCCGACCGGGTCGACCCGGACCGCGTACGGGCCCGCATGGTCTACCAGCACCCCGTCTTCACCCCGGAGTCGGTCGCCGCCCAGGCCGGGCTGCCCGCCCTCTCGGGGCCCGTCACCGCCTACGCGGGGGCCTACCACGGGTGGGGGTTCCACGAGGACGGCTGCCGGTCCGGGGTCGAGGCGGCCGCCGCGCTGGGGGTGACCTGGTGAGCGGCGCCCTCTACCCGTGCACCATCACCCACGTACGGACCGCGCCCCGCAGGTACGCGCTGCGGCACCGCACCTACCTGTGGCTCATCGACCCGGACAGCCCGCCGCGGCTGCCGGCCGTGCTGCGTCCACTGGCCGGCTTCGACGCCGCCGACCACTTCGGCGGCACGGCACCCACCGTCCGCGCCGGACTCGAACGGTTCCTCGCGGCCCGGGGCGTCGACCTCGGCGACGGCACCGTCACCATGCTCACCCAGGCCCGGGTCTTCGGCCACGTCTTCAACCCGCTGACCGTCTACTGGTGCCACCGCCCCGACGGCACCCCCCTCTGCGTCGTCGCCGAGGTGCACAACACCTACGGCGAGCGCCACTGCTACCTGTTGCGCCCGGACGCCGCGGACCGGGCGGTGACCGGCAAGGACTTCTACGTGTCGCCGTTCTTCCCGGTGGACGGCGACTACCGGATGCGGCTGCCCGAGCCCGACCGGCGGCTGAACCTGACGATCCACCTGGAACGCGAGGAATCACGCCCGTTCACGGCGACCGTACGAGGCACCCGCCGCCCCGGGACGCCCGCCCAACTGGTCCGCCTCTTCCTGCGCCACCCCTTCTCCACCGCGGTGGTGTCCGCCGCCATCCGCCTGCACGGAATCCGGCTCTTCCTGCGCCGGCTGCCCGTACAACCACGTCCACGTCACCACACCCAGGAAGGCATGCAGTGAAGGTGCCCACCTCTTCCACCCCTCCCGCCCCGACCGCGGTTCCCGCCCGCGGCGGCACCGTCCCGGCACAGACCCGGTCCGCCACACCCTCCCCGGTGCGCGTGGACCCCGTCCGCTGGCCCGATGTGGCGGCTCAGCCGAAGGTCTCCGGAGTGCGGACCGCCGTGGCCGAACGGCTCGTACGGCACGCCCTCTCCCGGCTGCCGCTGCGCGCCCGGCTCGCCGGCCGCGACAGCATCGGCCTGGGCGGACCCCTCATGGAGATCCGCCGGCCCGACGCCTTCTTCCGGCGGATCGGCGCGGGCGGGCTCATCGGCTTCGGCGAGTCGTACATGGCGGGCGAGTGGGACTCACCCGACCTCGTCGGCGTCCTGACCGTCCTCGCGGGGAACGCGGCGGAACTGGTGCCCGCCCCCCTCCAGAAGCTGCGGGGCCTGTGGGCGCTCCGGCAGCCCGCCTCGCAGGCCAACACCCCGGCGGGCTCCCGTGACAACATCAGCCACCACTACGACCTGTCGAACGACCTCTTCGCGCTCTTCCTCGACGACACACTGACGTACTCCTCGGCCGTCTTCCGGGGGTTCCCGGCCGAGCACGACCTGCTGCCCGCCGCCCAGCACCGCAAGATCGACATGCTGCTCGACCTGGCCGGCGTGCGCCACGGCACGGAGCTGCTGGAGATCGGCACCGGCTGGGGCGAACTCGCCGTACGCGCCGCCGCGCGCGGCGCCCGAGTCACCACCGTCACCCTCTCCCGGGAACAGCGGGAGCTGGCCAGGGCCCGGATCCGTGAGGCCGGCCACGAGGACCGGGTCGACGTGCGGCTCTGCGACTACCGCGACATCACCGGGGAGTACGACGCGATCGTCAGCGTCGAGATGATCGAAGCGGTCGGTGCGGAGTTCTGGCCCGAGTACTTCCGGACACTGGAGAGCCGCCTCGCCCCCGGCGGGCGGATCGCGCTCCAGGCCATCACGATGCCGGACGACCGGATGCTCGCCAGCCGCAGCACCTACACCTGGATCCAGAAGTACATCTTCCCCGGCGGGCTGCTCCCCTCCACCGAGGCCGTCGAGCGCGTCACCACCGCTCACACCGGCCTGCGCACGAGGCAGCGCAGCACCTACGGCATGCACTACGCCGAGACCCTGCGGCTCTGGCGTGCGCGCTTCGAGGAGCGGGCCGCCCAGGTCGACGCGCTGGGCTTCGACGCGACCTTCCGCCGTATGTGGTCCTTCTACCTCGCCTACTCCGAGGCCGGATTCAGGTCCGGCTACCTCGATGTGCAGCAGATTCTCCTGACCCGTGAGGACACCGCGTGAACACCCTTACCGACACCCCGGGCACCGGAGCCGCTCAGCGGATCGCGCCGGTCGTCGAGCAGTTCCTCGGCGGCCCGCCGCCGGTCAGGATCAGGATGTGGGACGGCAGCGAGACCGGCCCCGAGGACGCGCCGACCGTACACGTCCGCTCCCGGCGGGCACTGCGCCGCCTTCTGTGGCAGCCGGGCGAACTCGGCCTCGCCGAGGCCTATATCACGGGTGACATCGACCTCGCCGACGATCTCGCGGACGGTCTGCGCGCCATGCGCCGCGCCGGGCGCGACCACGGACTGCGGGCTCCCCGCCCCGCCGTCGCCGACCGCCTCCGGGCCGCGGGGACGGCCCTGCGCCTCGGCGCCGTCGGACCCCGCCCGCCGGTTCCCCGGTCCCGTGCGGGGCTCCGGGGCGCTCTGCACAGCAAGGCGCGCGACCGGGCGGCCATCAGCCACCACTACGACCTGTCCAACGCCTTCTACTCCCTGCTGCTCGACGAGACCATGGCCTACTCCTGTGGCTACTGGACCAGCGACGCCCCCGGTTACGGGCCCGCCGACGCCCAGCGCGACAAGCTGGAGCTGATCTGCCGCAAGCTCGGGCTGACGGCCGGCGCGCGGCTGCTCGACATCGGGTGCGGCTGGGGCTCCCTGACGCTCCACGCGGCAGCCCGGCACGGCGTGCGGGTCACCGCCGTCACCCTCGCCGCGGAGCAAGCCGCTTACGTGCGCGGTCAGGTGGAGGCGCGGGGCCTGGGGGATCTCGTCGAGGTCCACCGCTGCGACTACCGCGACGTCGCCGGTCTGCCCGGCTTCCTGGGCGGGTACGACGCCGTGTCCACCGTCGAGATGGGGGAACACGTCGGCGACGCCGAGTACCCGGCCTTCACCGGGCTGCTCCACTCGGTGCTCCGGCCGCGGGGGCGCGCCCTGGTCCAGCAGATGTCCCGTGGTACGACCGCTCCCGGCGGCGGCGCGTTCATCGAGTCGTACATCGCGCCCGACATGCACATGCGCCCGCTCGGTGAGACCGTCGGGCTGCTGGAGGGCGCCGGACTCGAGGTGCGCGACGTCGAGTCGATGCGCGAGCACTACGTCCTGACCGTCGAGGCCTGGCGCCGCACCCTCGAGGAGCGCTGGCCCGAGTTCGTGGCCCTGGTGGGCGAGGAGACGGCCCGGGTGTGGCGCCTCTACCTGGTCGGCGGTGCCCTCGCCTTCGAGGAACGGCGCATGGGCGTCGACCAGATCCTCTCGGTGCGGCCCGACGCGGAGGGCACGGCGGGCCTGCCCGCCACGCGGCACGGCTGGTACGCGGAGAGCGCCCACGTTCCGCACCAGGCCGTGGCACCGGACCGGGCGGACGCCCCGTGAGCGCCTTCGGATGGGGGGAGTTCGCCCAGAACCTGGCCGTGGCGGCCGGGGCGGCCCTCGGCGTCATGCTCGTGACGTTCCTGGTGGCCCTGCGCAAGGGGCTGCACCGGATCGTCGACGTGGCCTGGGGTCTCGGCTTCGCGGCCGTCGCCCTCGCCTCGTACGCGATGTCGGCCGGGGACGGGGACGGCGGCAACCGCCTCCTGGTCACCGTGCTCACCGTCGTCTGGGGCCTGCGGCTGGCCGTGCACATCGGCCGACGGGGCCGGGGCCACGGGGAGGATCCGCGCTACGAGGCCATGCTGGCCAAGGCGCCGGGCAGCCCCGCCCTCTACGCCCTGCGCAAGGTCTACCTCCTCCAGGGCGCGCTCGTCTGGCTCATCTCCCTGCCGGTGCAGGCCGCCTGCTACCTGACGGGACCGCCGGCATGGTGGGCGTGGGCGGGGGCCGGGCTGTGGGCGGTGGGACTCGTCTTCGAGGCGGTGGGGGACGCCCAGCTGGCGCGGTTCAAGGCGGATCCCGCCAACAAGGGGCGGATCATGGACCGGGGCCTGTGGTCCTGGACCCGCCACCCCAACTACTTCGGCGACTTCTGTGTCTGGTGGGGGCTGTTCCTCATCGTCTGCCAGGAGCCCGCGGTCGCGGCCGCGACGCTCGTGTCCCCCGTCGTGATGAGCCTCCTGCTGACCATGGGCAGTGGAAAGGCCCTGCTGGAGCGGCACATGGCCGGACGGCCGGGTTACGAGGAGTACCGGGCCCGCACCAGCGGCTTCTTCCCGCGCCCGCCCGGAGGACACGGGGACCGACGGGTGGCCGGGTGAGGCAGCGGGCCCGGGGCGCCCGTCAGCGCCCCGGCCCGCGCCGGTCCAGCCGGCCGAGCAGCTCGTAGGCGCGCCGCTCGGCGGCCGCGAGCCGGGAGGGGTCGATCCCCGCCGGCAGCAGTTCACCGGCCGCCGCGTCGTCGGCCTCCCGCAGCTCCACGGCCGCCGCGGCCAGTCGCATCTGCACGGGCGAAGGCCGGGGCCCGCCGGACCCGGCGAGGGACCGTTCGGCGAGATCGGCCGCCTCCGTGCACGCGGCCAGGGCGTGGTCCACCCGTACCGCCGCCCGGTCGTGGACGACCAGCAGCGCGCACACCAGCCCGACGACGATGCCCAGTCCGCTGCCGAGCACCCGGTCCAGGATCAGCTCCCCGGCCGGCGCGGGGGTCGACAGGTCACTCAGCAGCAGCGCCAGCGGCGTGAGGAAGACGACCCCGAGACCGTAGTTGCGGGCCACGACGCACTCCAGCAGGAACTCCAGACCCACGATGGCCAGGACGAGCACCAGGGCCTCCGGCCGCGCCCCGAGGACGGCGAGCGCGAGCAGCAGGCCGACCGCTGTGCCCAGGGCCCGCTGCGCCGCGCGCTGCGCCGTGGTGCGGAGATTGACGGAGTGCAGGACCGCCGCGGCCGAGATCGCCGCCCAGTAGCCGTGCTCCAGGTCCAGCAGCACGGCCAGACCTCCTGCCGCACCGGTGCCCAGCGTCATCCGCACGGCGGAGACGACCAGAGGGCCGTAGTGGCGGGAGCTGCCCGTCGGCCCGATCAGGAGTTCGGTCGCGCGCAGCGCGGCGGTGTCGGCCGACACCGCGGGAGCCCGCGCAGGACCGGACTCCCCGCCCTCCTCGATCTCCTGGAACGGCGCCGTCGCGTCGAGGCGGGAACGCAGCTCCGGGAGGACGAGGACCCTCCGGTGCCGGACACCGAGCAGGCGCGCCTGGCGGCGCAGATGGTGAGCGGTCCGGGCCGGCGCGCCGAGCGTGGCCCGCTCGGATTCGACGAGGAGGGCCCAGCACAGGTCGGTGAGCCGCATGAAGACCGCGTCGCGCGCCGGTCCGGTCCGCGCCGCGGCGGCCGGCGGCGGGTAGCCGAGGCACTGGTACGCGTGGAGGACCGCGACGGTCGCCCGATGGCGGGTGTGACGCGGCACGCTCCCGGCATCCTCGGTCTCCAGCAGACCGGCGACCCTGCGCAGGGCGGTGGCCACCGCCAGGCGCTGCGGCCGGTGCGGGTGGACGAGCCAGTCCGCGGCCGCCAGCAGCCAGGCCGACGCCGCCCCCGCCGCCGCGAGCGCCGTGAAGGGAAGCACATCGGCGCCGGTCGCCGGGCCGTTGGCCGCCACCGCGAACGAGAACAGCAGCATGATCGCGCCGAGCCCTCTGAGCCGTGTCGCGTCGCAGGCGAACTTCGCGGCACCCGCGACCAGCGCGGTCGCCGCGACCACCACGGCGACGGCCCCCGCGTCCCCGGGGCCGGCCCACGCCGCGAGCGCCGCACCGCAGCCCACACAGGCCGTCATGGCCACGGCGGTGACGGCCAGGACGCGTGAACGGCGTGCATAGGGCAGGTCGCGCCCGAAGGTCGTGGTGAAGGCGCCCAGCATCGCGTAGACCGCGAGGCCGGGCCGCCCCGTCCACACGAGGGGGACGGCGATCAGCCCCACGGCCAGGGCGGCCCGCGCGGCGAAGAGCAGGGATCCCTCCGCGTCGCGCAGGGACAGCGCACCGCGCGGGGAGAGCACGCGGCGGCCCGCCCCGGCGAGTGAACGCCACCCACCGTGCCGAGGCACGGGGCGGGCGGATCTGCGCGGAGTCGGCATGTCCGATGTGTACCTCCCGCACGCGCCCGGAGCAGTGCGCCTCGCCCGGGAGGCGCTCGGTGCCGGGCCGGTGGGCGGCCCCGGGGATACCCTCCGGCCCATGAGCAACTGGTCGCCGCTGGACGCCGTCCCCCGTCTCGTCCGTGCGGTGGGACTGGGAGTCGTGGTGGGTGTGGCCGTCGGATGGACGACCCAGGCGGCGCTGGGGGTGCTCGCCGGGATCGCCGCGACCCAGTTCGCCTTCGTCGTCGCGGGATGGGCGGTGCTCTGGCCGATGGACGCCGCCGCCACCCACCGCAACGCCCGCCGCGAGGACTTCAGACCCCTCATCGAGGAACTCGTGGTGGTGGCGGTCGCCCTGTGCGGCCTGCTGGCCATCGTGCTGCTGCTCCTGATCGGGGACGCCGACAAGGGCCACGCCGGGGCCGCCACCGCCCTCTTCGGCGTCTTCATGGCCTGGGCCGCGCTGCACCTGATGTACGCCACCCGCTACGCCTACGTGTACTACGACGAGGGGACGGAGGGAGCGGGCGGCATCGACTTCAACTCCCGCCGGCAGCCGGCGTACCTGGAGTTCTTCTACTTCAGCTACAACCTGGGCATGACCTACCAGGTGTCCGACACCGACGTCTCCAGTTCGACGATCCGGGCGATCGTGCTGCGCCACACCTTGCTGTCCTACGTGTTCGGGACCAGCATCCTCGCCACGGCCATCAACCTCGTCGCGAGCCTCGTCAGCGGATGACGCCCGCGCCGTCCCCCGTGGGTTCCAGCCGGACGATCATGCCCTTGGCCGTCGGCTGGTTGCTGGACTCGGCGACGCTGTCCAGCGGCAGCAGGACGTTGGTCTCGGGGTAGTAGGCGGCGGCGCAGCCGTGCGCCGTCGGATAGGGCACCACCGTGAAGTTCTCCGCGCGGCGGTCCGCGCCGCCCTCCCAGACACTCACCAGGTCGACGTTCTGCCCCGCCGCCAGTCCGAGCCGGGTGACGTCATCGGGGTTCACCAGGACCACCCGGCGGCTCCCGTGGATGCCCCGGTAGCGGTCGTTGTCCGTGTACGGGACGGTGTTCCACTGATCATGGGAACGCAGGCTCTGCAGCACGAGGTGCCCCTCGGGGGCGTCCAGCATCTCCCAGTCGTTGCAGGTGAACATGGCCTTGCCGGTGGCGGTGGCGTAGACGCCCTCGTTGACGGGGTTGGGCAGCCTGATGCCACCGGGACGGATCACCCGGCGGTTGAAGTCGTGCAGCCCGGGCACGATGCGGGCGATGCGGTTACGGATGGTGCCGTAGTCCGCCTCGAACTCCGCCCAGGGGATTCCCGCGCCGCCGTCGAGGGTCCGGGCAGCGAGGCGGCACAGGATGGCGACCTCGCTGAGCAGGACCTTGGACGCCGGCTCCAGGCGCCCGTGGGAGCTGTGCACCTCGCTCATCGAGTTCTCCACGGTGACGAACTGCTCGCCCGTCGCCTGGATGTCCCGCTCGGTGCGGCCCAGGGCCGGCAGGATCAGCGCGGTCCGTCCGCACACGGTGTGGGACCGGTTGAGCTTGGTGGACACGTGCGCGGTGAGACCGCACCGCCGCATGGCGTCCTCGGTGACGCCGCTGTCCGGAGCCGCCCGGACGAAGTTGCCGGCGACGCCGACGAACACCTTGACGCGGCCCTCGCGCATGGCCCTGATCGAGTTCACCGAATCGAGCCCGTGGGCGCGTGGCGGATCAAAGCCGAACTCCTCCCGCAGTGCGTCGAGGAAGGAGTCGGGCATCTGCTCCCACACGCCCATCGTCCGGTCGCCCTGGACGTTGCTGTGACCGCGTACCGGGCAGGCCCCCGCTCCGGCCTTGCCGAGATTCCCGCGCAGCAGCAGGAAGTTGACGATCTCCCTGATCGTGGGGACTCCGTGCCTGTGTTGCGTCACCCCCATCGCCCAGCAGACGATGACGCGCTCACTGCGCAGAACCTCGTCCCTGACCTTCTCGATCTCCTCGCGGGTCAGCGCGGTCGCCCTGAGAACGTCCTCCCACGCGACGGTCCGGGCGTGACGGGAGAACTCCTCGAAGCCGCTGGTGTCCGAGCGGATGAAATCCTGGTCGAGGACGCTGCCCGGCCTGGCGTCCTCCGCCTCCAGCAGCAGCCGGTTCAGGCCCTGGAACAGCGCGAGGTCGCCGCCGCTGCGGATCTGCAGGAACTGATCGGCGATCCGGACGCCGCGCCCGACGACCCCGCGCGGCTCCTGGGGGTTCTTGAACCGCAGGAGGCCGGCCTCCGGCAGCGCGTTCACCGCGATGACGCGGGCGCCGTTCCTCTTGGCCTCCTCCAGCGCCGAGAGCTGACGGGGGTGGTTCGTGCCGGGGTTCTGGCCCACGACGAGGATCAGGTCGGCGTGGTGGATGTCGTCGAGGCTGACCGTGCCCTTGCCGGTGCCCAGTGTCTCGTGCAGCGCGAAGCCGCTGGACTCATGGCACATGTTGCTGCAGTCGGGCAGGTTGTTGGTGCCGAGGACCCTGGCGAAGAGCTGGAGGAGGAAGGCGGCCTCGTTGCTGACCCGCCCCGAGGTGTAGAAGACCGCTTCGTCGGGCGAGTCCAGCGCCTTGAGCTCCTCGGCCAGCAGCCCCAGGGCGTCGTGCCAGCTGATCGGCTCGTAGTGGTCGGAGCCGGGCCGCTTGACCATCGGTTCGGTGAGCCTGCCCTGCTGATTGAGCCAGCGGTCGGACCGCCGGCCCAGTTCGGAGACCGTGTGCCGGCGGAAGAAGCCGGCCGTGACACGCCGCGACGTCGCCTCGTCGTTGATGTGCTTGGCGCCGTTCTCGCAGTACTCGTTGAGGTGACGGTGGCCGGGGGACGGATCGGCCCAGGCACACCCGGGGCAGTCGATTCCCCCCACCTGGTTCATCGTCAGCAACGTCAGCCCGGTCCGCCGGACCGACGTCTCCGCCAGGGAGTACTCCAGGGCGTGCGTCACGGCGGGAACCCCCGCCGCCCACTCCTTGGGCGGAGTCACGGTGAGCTGTTCGTCCGGCTCTTCGCGCGGGGCCTTCTTCATCGGGCGTGCCCTCTCGCTCTCTTGCTCTCGGACAGGCTCGTCAGCCGACGGGCCAGTGGGGGACCCGGCTCCTGGCCGGCTGCGGCTCCGTGGGCCGGACGTGGCCGTCGCGGATGGTCCCACGCCAGGCGCCGCCCTCCCGCCCCAGGCCCTCGATGAACTCCTTGAAGTGAGCGAGTTCGGTCCGCACCACACGTCGCACGAACCCCGGGGCGCGCGTGAGGAGGCCGTGAGGCCCGGCGCTGATGCGCACGGACACCTCGGTACGGCCCGAAGGCGTCTCACGGAACGTCACTTCGCCCCGGTGAGCGAGACGAGGGCCCAGGCTCCGCCACGTCATGAGGGAGTCGGGCCGCTGGTTCACGATCTCCGCGTCGAACTCGTGTCGCACGGGACCGAACCCGACCACCCAGCGGGTGAGATTGGGGCGGATCTGCTCGACCCTCTTCACGACGGTCGTGAACCGCGGGAAGCTCTTGAACTGAGTCCACTGGTTGTAGGCCGTACTCACCGGCACGGCTACTTCGATCGTCTCTTCGACGGTGCTCATGGCCCCACCTGTCCTCAGGCGCTGCGGGGATCGGAGTCGCTGCGCGACCCGCACCATGACCGGTGATCACAGGGGGCCGCGCCCTTCCCCACCCTGCATCAGCTCCTGGGGTGCCGCTACTCAGGAGAACGACGCGCTCCCCGGGCACGGCCTCGGTGGGAGGCCGCGCCCGGGGAGCGCGGGGGCAGCGTGGCGGGAGCGGGGCTCAGGCGTCCTTGAACTCCACCAGGGCCAGCGGTTCCGTGGTCGGCTGCTCGGAACCGCCCTCGGGCTCGACGGTGATGCCCATGCCGGAGGCGCCGTCCACGGGGCCGTCCATCAGCACCGCGTCATCGGTCGCTGACGGGTTCATCAGACCGGCGGGACGCATGGCGTCCCCGTCGTTGTACCAGAGCTCGTACACCTTGCCACTGGGCGGCCGGGTCAGGCCCGATGCCAGGAAGACCGCGCGGTTGACGCTCTTGGAGACCACCACCGTGCCCCGCGCGCCGTTCGCCAGGTCCGACGTGCTGGTCGTGGCGTCCGCAGCGGTCAGCACACGTGCCACCTGCTCGTTGTGCTGCTGCGCCTGCGCGGCCTCCTGCCGGGCGTCCTGCGCGACCTGGTTCTGCCACACGGCGACCCCGCCGAAGGCGGCGGCGGCGGCCACGCACGCGGCCAGCGCGTACGTCGACCAGCGACGGGCCCGGCCTGGGGCGGCCCCTGAGCGGGAGCCGCGCCCGGGGGGCGGCGGCTCCTGCCGTACGGTCGTGATGTCCCGCAGCACCCTGTCCCGCAGCGCGGGCGGCGGGGTGGCGGAGACGGCCAGCCCGAGGCGGGCGGCGGTGGCGGACAGCTCCCGTACCTCCTGGGTGCAGGCCTCGCACGCCCCCAGATGCCTCTCGAAGGAGAGGCGCTCGTCCTCCGGCAGCGCGTGCAGGGCGTAGGCCCCGGTCAGCGTGTGCAACTCGGCCGTGCTCATGCGCTCACCCCCAGGCAGTCACGCAGCCGGATGAGTCCGTCGCGCAGCCGTGTCTTGATGGTTCCCAAGGGGACGGACAGCAGCTCGCCGACCTCCCGGTAGGTCAGTCCGCGGTAGTACGCGAGCGTCACCGACTCCCGTTGGAGTTCCGAGAGCGTCCGCAGACAGCGCCGGACCTGCTCCCGCTCCAGCCGGCTCTCGACCTGCTCGGACACCTCGTCGAAGTCCGGCGTGTGATCGAGCAGCGCGGCCTTGTGCTCCCGCGCCGCGGTCGCCTCGGCGGACCGGACCCGGTCCACCGCGCGGTGGTGGGCGAGCGTCAGCACCCAGTTCATGGCGCTGCCGCGGGACGGCTGGTAGCGGGGAGCGGTGCGCCACACCTCGACCAGCACCTCCTGGGCGACCTCCTCCGACTGGGCCGGGTCGCGGAGCACGCTCCGTACCAGGCCGATGACCGGCCCGCTGACGTGGTCGTACACCCGGGTGAAGGCGTCCTGGTCACCACGGGCGACCTGGACGAGCAGGTCCTCCAGGCCGGGGCCCGGGGAAGGGACCCCACTGATCTGTACGGCTTCTCTCACGCGGACGGTCCTCCCGGAGCACGCATCGGTTTCCTGGATGATTCGGAGCCGGCGCCCTGGTGGATTGGTCGAAGGTCCTGCGGATCGTCGAGCAGATCGTCGAGTCGGCGGTCCCGCGGCCCGCGGAGCGGCCGGCTACCGGTCCGGCGGGCCGGAACCCGTGTGCGTGGGTCCAACCGTTCGGGACCTGGATCCTACGGCCGCGCGGAGGACGAGGAGGACCACGAGTCCGAGCGGGGAGAGCAGGACCGTCAGCACCAGCAGCGGTCCCGTCACCAGCGGGGAGAGCCCCAGTCTGCGCGCTTCCAGGAACATCCACTGGCCCAGCAGGAGGTCCCACGCGATGATCTGCGCCCAGACCGCTCCGGCACCGTTCGCCAGCGCCGTCAGTTCGCGGAACGTGTCGATGTCGGGGCTGCTCACCGCGGCCCACAGCTCCGGGAACACCGGGGCGGCCATCACCGCCCAGAGGGTGAGTACCGGCAGGACGGTCAGGGGCGAGGCGGCCACCCGTGCGGTGGGGGCCCACCCCGGAGCGAGGATCATGAGCAGCCAGAACGGGGCGGCCGCCATAAAAGTGATCTCGAAGAGCGCACCGGTCATGACACGAGCTCCGCGTCCGCCGCACCGGCCGGGGCGGCGGGGGCGCCCGGGCGCAGTGCCACGAGGACTCCGGCGGCCGTGAGGGCGGCGATCAGGCCCGCGGCGGTGAGCGTCGCACCGTCGGGACGGACCAGCGCCTGGCCGCGCAGCGCCTGCCAGGTCACCAGTGCGACGACCGCGGCATAGGCGCCGGAGGTGACGATCACCAGGCGCAGACGTACACGGGGGTCGCGCAGCCGGGTGATCCGGGGCGCGAGGAACACCAGGGCCAGGAGGAACAGCGGGAGCACCTGCAGGGCGTGCATGCCGATGAAGTGCGGGACGCGCAGGTCGCCGCCCGTCGTCGACCAGCCGGTGAGAGCCATCGAGGGCCCGCCGTCCGGTACGCCGACCGCGTGGGCACCGACCACGTCGGCGGTGTCGAGACCGCCCGCCGCCATCTGCCCGGCGGAGGGCCGCGTCATCAGGAAGCCGAGCCCGGCGCCCACCAGGGCGATCAGGATCCCGGACCGCACCGCCCAGGCGGAGGCGCGGTCGGCGATCCGTGTCCGGAGCAGGAGGAGTGCGATGGCCAGGGTTCCCGCCCAGAGGATCACGACGGTGGCTGCCATGACGTCGTAGAGCGTCGAGTCGAACGGCGTCGCCTGGTTGAAGTGGCTCCGCTTCCCCCTGATCACCTGAGCGGTGATGACCGCCATCTCCCCGGCACACGCGAGGGCGACGACGGTGCCGGCCCACAGGCCCGCGCGCCTGCCGCGGGTCAGGAGCGTCAGCATCCAGGCGAGGGCGCCCGCGTAGACCACGAACGAGACGGCGAACTTGAACGGCTTGGCCCAGATCGGCGCGCCCGCGAGGACCCGGTCGTCAACCAGGACCCCCACCGCTCCGACGACGGACATCACGATCATCGAGGCGGCGAAGAGGACTAACGGCCGGTGCCACGTACGCCAGGACTGCATGAGGATCCCCCTTGTAAATATGGATAGTGGTGCTGTCCGCTATCCGATAGGGGGACTATCTATGATGGGGGTCGGCTTGGCAAGCTCCTGGAGGGTGAACACGCAGTGCGCATCGGTGAACTGAGTCGGAGGTCCGGTGTTCCGGTTCCGACGATCAAGTACTACGTACGAGAGGGGCTGCTGCCCGCGGGCGAGCTGACCAGCCCGAACCAGGCGCGCTACGGCGACGGCCACGAGCGCAGGCTGCGGCTGATCAGGGCCCTCCTGGACGTCGGAGGGCTGTCGCTGTCCGCCATCGCGGAGGTCCTGACGGCGGTCGACGACCCCGGACAGCCGGTGCACGAGGTGCTCGGCGTGGCGGCCAACCGCATCACGCCCACGGAGGCCGCGGAGTCCGGGGACGCGGGGCCCGAGTCGGCCGAGGCGCGCGAGGAGGTCGCCGCGCTGCTGGCGCGGCGCGGCTGGCGGGTGGACGAGGGCAACGCGGCGGCACAGGCCCTGGCGGGCGTGCTGGCGGCGCTGCACAGGGCGGGCCACGGTGGATTCGTCGAGCTGCTCGACGTCTACGCGGACGCGGCGGAGCCCGTCGCCCACGCCGACATCGACTACGTGCGGCGGCGGGTGGCCCGCGAGGACCTGGTGGAGAGCGTCGTCGTCGGCACCGTGCTCGGGGAGGCCATGCTGGGCGCCCTGCGGCGGCTCGCCCACGTGGACGCCTCCGCCCGCGCGTACGGCGACGGGGAGGGGGCTGCGGGGGCCGGCGGGCGGTGAGCCGCCCGCCGTCGACCCGCGCCCATCCGCGGTGAGGCAGGACGGAGCCCGGCCGCTGTCCGAGGACCGCGACCGGGTTCTTCACGGGGGGTGCGGGGGACGATCAGCCGGCGCTCTCCTGCTCGCGCTCCACCTGCTCGTTCCACTCGCGCTTGACCGCGCGCCACGCGTCGTCGTTCTGGCCGAGGCGCCAGTAACCCGAGATCGACAGCTGCCCAAGAGGGATGCCGCGCTCCAGCCGGAGGTGGCGCCGGATCTCCTTCACGAAGCCCGCCTCGCCGTGGACGAAGGCCTGCACCTCGCCCTCGGGGAACTCCAGCGCGCTCACCGCCGCGACGAGGGACTCTCCGACGGGGCGGTCACCGCGGTGCAGCCAGGTCACCGAGACGCCGTCCGGCGCCACGAGCTTCTGCTCCTCCGAGGCGTCCGGCACCTCCACGAAGGCGTGCACCCGCGCGCCCTGGGGCATGTGCTCCAGCGAGGCGGCGATCGCGGGCAGCGCGCTCTCGTCGCCCACCAGCAGGTGCCAGTCCGCCGAGGCCTCGGGGGCGTAACCGCCGCCCGGCCCCAGGAAGGTCACCTGGTCGCCGCGCTGCGCCCGCGCCGCCCAGGGGCCGGCCAGGCCCTCGTCGCCGTGCACGACGAAATCGATCGCGAGTTCACCGGCACCGGGGTCCCAGGAGCGGACCGTGTACGTGCGGGTGGTGGGCCACAGCTCGCGCGGGTACTCCTCGCGAATCGCCGCCATGTCGAAGGGGTGGGCGTAGTCCGCGCCCTCGGGTGCGAAGCACAGCTTGACGTAGTGGTCGGTGTACCCCGCGAGCGTGAAGCCGGCCAGGCCCTCGCCGCCGAGGACCACGCGAACCATGTGCGGGGTGATCTGCTCGGTGCGCAGGACCTGCGCTCCCTGCGCCTGCGGTGTCCGGCGTTGCGGCCGCTCTGCCACGGGGTTCTCCCCTGCTCTCGACTCGGGTGACGTACCAATAACTTAGGATTGCCTAAGTTAGCACCTTCACGCCTGGAGTGTGACGAGAAGGCGCTGCAGGGCGTTCCCCAGGCCCCACCGTGTGGCGAGGGCCTCCAGGGCCGCCGGGTCGCGGGGTTCGCGCGGGAGCGCGGGATCGAACTCCGGCAGGGGTACGTCCCCTGCGACACGGACGACCTTCGGGGCGACCGCGACGTAGTCCCGCGCCTCGTCCAGCCGCTTGCGCTGCGACGGGGTCAGCCGGGCCGCGGGATCGTCCACCGCGGCCATGATCCCGGCCAGATCGCCGTAGGCGTCCAGCAGCTTCGCCGCCGTCTTCTCGCCGATGCCCGGCACCCCCGGCAGCCCGTCGCTCGGGTCGCCGCGCAGCAGGGCCAGATCGACGTACCCGCCGCCGTCCACGCCGTACTTCCCGCGGAGCCAGGCCTCGTCGGTCACCTGGAGCGTCCCCACTCCCTTCAGCGGGTAGAGCACCCGCACCGCGCGGGAGTCGTCGACCAGCTGGTAGAGGTCGCGGTCCCCGGTCACGATGTCCACGGGGCCGGTGGCACGCCCGGTCAGGGTGCCGATCACGTCGTCCGCCTCGTAGGGGGCCACGCCCACCCGGGCGATGCCGAGGGCGTCCAGCACCTCCTCGATCACCGGGACCTGCGGCGAGAGGGTGTCGGGGATCTCCTCCTCGTCGGGGATCCCGGCGGTGGTCTCGACGGCCACCCGGTGCGCCTTGTAGGTCGGGATCAGGTCGACCCGCCACTGCGGCCGCCAGTCGGCGTCCATGCAGGCCACCAGGTCGTCCGGCCGGTGGTCCTGCACGAGCCGGGCGATGAAGTCGAGCAGTCCGCGCACGGCGTTGACCGGCGTGCCGTCCGGTGCGCGCACCGAGTCGGGGACGCCGAAGTAGGCGCGGAAGTAGAGGGAGGCGGTGTCGAGGAGCATCAGGCGTCGCGTCACACCCCCGATGATGCCGCACCCCTCCGACACCCACGCGGGGTGGAGCGGGTGGTTCCCGGAATGGCGAATTCATACAAGTGAACTGGGTCACACGCGTGTTTGGGTTGTGTAAGTGAGGGCAGGCGCGGCACTGGAGCGGATCACGTCCATTTTTCAACGATGCGCGTGTTCTGCGGGCCGAATCCGCGCCGCTCCACGGTCTGCCGGCGGGGGTGGCAGACCGTTTCGGTTCAACGCGTGAGGTGTATGTGTCAAGGCTGCAAGCGGAGCACCTGTACAAGGTGTTCGGCAGACGACCCGATCAAGCCGTGCGGAAGCTCGAGGGCGGTACCCATCGCGACGAGCTGCGCGCCGACGGAACGACCGCAGCGGTGATCGACGCCTCGTTCACCGTGGAACCGGGCCAGATCTTCGTCGTCATGGGACTCTCCGGATCCGGCAAGTCCACATTGCTGCGGATGCTCAACGGCCTGCTGGAGCCCACCGCCGGCCGGGTGCTGTTCGACGGTCAGGACCTGACCGCGCTCAGCCCCCGCGAGCTGCGCAGTGTCCGCTCGACCAAGATCAGCATGGTCTTCCAGCACTTCGCGCTCTTCCCTCACCGGAGTGTGCTCGAGAACGCCGCCTACGGCCTGGAGGTCCAGGGTGTGCCGCGGGCCGCGCGTGAGGCGCGCGCCGCGGAGGCCCTGGAGATGACCGGACTCGCCGGCTGGGAGAAGTCCTGGCCCGACGAGCTGTCCGGCGGCATGCAGCAGCGTGTGGGCCTGGCCCGCGCGCTCGCCACCGACGCCGACCTGCTGCTGATGGACGAGTCCTTCAGCGCGCTCGACCCGCTGATCCGCCGCGACATGCAGGACCAGCTGCTCGAACTGCAGAAGCGGCTGAAGAAGACGATCGTCTTCATCACCCACGACCTCAACGAGGCCATGCGCCTCGGCGACCGCATCGCTGTGATGCGTGACGGCGAGATCGTGCAGCAGGGCACCGCCGAGGACATCCTCGTCAGGCCGTCCAACGACTACGTCGCGTCCTTCATCCAGGACGTCGACCGCTCCCGGGTGCTCACGGCCGGCTCGATCATGGAGACGCCCGCTCCGGGCCGCTCCCACGAAGACCTGCTGTCGGAAGCACCCGCGACGGTGACCTCGGAGACCCCGATAGCCGAGCTCTTCACCCCTTGCTCCACCAGCGGCGCGGACGTCGCCGTCACAGGTGAGGACGGCGCCGTCATCGGCGTCGTGCCGCGGGAGAGGCTCCTGGCCGCCCTCGGCGAGGAACCGCAGGTCCACCAGCAGGTACCGGAACAGCGCGAGGTCAAGAAGGAGGCGATCGCCGGTGCCTAGGCTCTCCTTCGGTTCATGGGTCGAGGACGCCGTCGACTGGCTCCAGTCGAACCTGACCTGGATCTTCGACCTCATCAAGACCGTCCTCGGTGGCATGTACGACGGCGTCAACGCCGTGCTCAGCGGCGGTGAGCCGCTCCTGATGGCCGGGATCTTCGCCGTCATCGCGTTCTGGCTGCGCGGCGTGATCCCCGCGGCGGCCACCTTCGTGGGCTTCGCGCTCATCGACTCCCTCGCCCTCTGGGACGAGGCGATGGCCACCCTCTCGCTGGTCGTCGTGGCAGCGGTCATCACCATCGTGATCGCGGTGCCCACGGGTATCTGGGCGGCGCGCAACAACCGCGTCAGCTCCGCGCTGCGGCCGGTGCTCGACGTCATGCAGACGATGCCCGCCTTCGTCTACCTGATCCCCGGCGTCATGTTCTTCGGCGTCGGCGTCACCCCCGGCGTCATCGCCACGATCGTCTTCGCGATGCCGCCCGGCGTCCGGATGACCGAACTCGGCATCCGCCAGGTGGACAGTGAGCTGGTCGAGGCTGCCGAGGCCTTCGGCACCACGCCGAAGCACACCCTCACCCGTGTGCAGCTGCCGCTCGCGCTCCCGACGATCATGGCCGGAATCAACCAGGTCATCATGCTGGCGCTCTCCATGGTCGTCATCGGCGGCATGGCCGGTGCCGGCGGCCTCGGTGAGAAGGTCTACGCCGCGATCACCCAGCTCCAGGTCGGCCTCGCCGCCGAGAGCGGGATCGCCGTCGTCATCCTCGCCATGTACCTGGACCGGATGACCGGTGCGCTGAACGAGCGGGTCTCCCCGCTCGGCCGCCGCGCGGCCGCCAAGGTGGCCGCCGGTGCGCGGAAGCTGAAGTTCGCGCACTACAAGCCCGGAACCGCCGTCGCGATGACCGGTGTCATCGTCCTCGCGCTCGTCGCGGGCGGACTCAACATCGCGGGTTCCTCGGACTCGGAGGCCTCGCAGGCCGGCGGCAGCACGAACGTCGGCAAGGGCCAGAAGATCAACATGGGGTACATCCCCTGGGACGAGGGCATCGCGTCCACGTTCCTGTGGAAGGAGATCCTGGAGCAGCGCGGTTTCGAGACGGGCATGACCCAGCTCGACGCCGGCCCGCTCTACTCCGGTGTCGCCCGCGGTGACATCGACTTCCAGACCGACTCCTGGCTGCCCACCACGCACAAGGACTACTGGGACAAGTACAGCGACCAGCTGGACGACATGGGCGCCTGGTACGGGCCGACGTCGCTGGAGCTGACGGTTCCCTCGTACGTCAAGGGCATCGACTCGCTCGAGGACCTCAAGGGCCAGGGCAAGAAGTTCGACGGCAAGATCATCGGCATCGAGTCGAGCGCCGGGATGATGGGCACGCTCAACAAGAAGGTGCTCAAGGAGTACGGCCTGGAGGGTGAGTACAAGGTCGTCTCCTCCTCCACCTCCTCGATGCTCGCCGAGCTGAACGCCTCCATCAAGAAGAAGGAGCCGGTCGTGGTGACCCTGTGGTCGCCGCACTGGGCCTACGGCAAGCACGACCTGAAGAAGCTCAAGGACCCGAAGGGTGCCTGGGGCAAGGGCGAAGAGGTCCACACCGTCGCGCACAAGGGCTTCGCGAAGAAGTCGCCCGCCGTCGCCAAGTGGCTCAAGGACTTCAAGCTCACCGAGAAGCAGCTCACCAGCCTCGAGAACGAGATCCAGAACGCCGGCCAGGGCAAGGAGCAGGACGGCGTCCGCGCCTGGCTGAAGAAGAACCCGGGCCTCGTGGACAAGCTGGCACCGGTGCCGGGCGGCGCCGGCGGCACGCAGCAGGGCAAGGACGCGGGGAAGACCGTCAACATGGGGTACTTCCCGTGGGACGAGGCCATCGCCAGCACCTACCTGTGGCAGAACATGCTGGAGGACCGGGGCTACAGGACGACGGTCAAGCAGCTCGACCCGGGCCCGCTCTACACCGGCATCGCCCAGGGTCAGCTCGACGTCCAGTTCGACTCGTGGCTGCCTACGACGCACAAGGACTACTGGAACCAGTACAAGGAGAATCTCACCGATCTCGGTTCCTGGTACGGGCCGACGTCGCTGGAGCTGACGGTTCCCTCGTACGTCAAGGGCATCGACTCGCTCGAGGACCTCAAGGGCCAGGGCAAGAAGTTCGACGGCAAGATCATCGGCATCGAGTCGAGCGCCGGGATGATGGGCACGCTCAACAAGAAGGTGCTCAAGGAGTACGGCCTGGAGGGTGAGTACAAGGTCGTCTCCTCCTCCACCTCCTCGATGCTCGCCGAGCTGAACCGGTCGATCAAGAAGAAGGAGCCGGTCGTGGTGACCCTGTGGTCGCCGCACTGGGCCTACGGCAAGCACGACCTGAAGAAGCTCAAGGACCCGAAGGGTGCCTGGGGCAAGGGCGACGAGATCCACACGGTCGCCAAGAAGGACTTCGCCAAGGACTTCCCGGAGCTGACCGGCTGGCTGAAGGACTTCAAGCTCACCGAGGCGCAGCTGGCCTCGCTCGAGGTGGAGATGCAGAAGGGCGGCGCCGGCAAGGAGAAGGAGTCCGCCCGCCGCTGGATGGACGCCAACCCGGACGTGGTCGACAAGCTGGCGGCCGTCGGCAGCTGATCCACGCCCTGTCGAGCCCGAAGGGGACGGCCCCGGTAGCGCACCGGAGCCGTCCCCTTCAGGCTTGTTCCAAGGAGTCCCCGAAGGTTTCCGTCCGCTCCCGTCCGTAAACTTCCCCTCCTTCCCGCGAGCGACATGCGTAGGGTGCTGGGAACCGGGAGGATGGCGATCCGGGGAGGGAGCCGGACATGGACGAGAAGGAAGCCCTTCGGGTGGGTGCCGCGGTTCGTCGGCGCCGCAGGACACTCGGACTCACTCTGGCCGTGGTGGCCGGGCGGAGCGGACTGTCCGTGCCGTTCCTCAGCCAGATCGAGAACGAACGGGCCAGACCCAGTCCCAGGTCCCTGGACCGCGTGGCCCAGGCGCTGGAGACCACGACCGAGCGGCTGCGGGCCGCGGCGGACTCGGCGCGCGCGGTCGACCTCGTACGGGCGGGTGACGCGGACGGGGTACGGCGGCTGGTGCACGGCAGGCACCAGCTCAGCGCGCTGGAGTTCATCGGCGAGCAGGATCTGGGACGCGAGTTCCAGCACCGCAACGACGAGGTGATGTACGTCGTGGAGGGCGCTGTCGAGGTGGAGGCCGAAGGCCGGGCCCACCGCCTCGGCCGGGGTGACACCCTCTTCCTCTCCGGTGGGGTCCGGCATCGGTGGCGGGCGACCGAGCCGGGGACCCGGCTGCTGGTCGTCTCCGTCGCCGAGCACATCGACGCGACGTACGACTCGCGCCGCTGACGGGGGGAACGCCGTGCGTGTCGTCTCCCTCGTCCCCTCGCTCACCGAGGCCGTCGCCGTCACCGCCCCCGGACTGCTCGTCGGAGTCACCGACTGGTGCACCCACCCGGCCGGGCTGGGCGCCGCCAGGATCGGCGGCACCAAGAACCCGGACACCGCCGCCGTGGCGGCCCTGTGCCCCGACCTCGTGCTCGCGAACGAGGAGGAGAACCGGGAGGCGGACCTCGCGGCGCTGCGGGACGCGGGGCTGGACGTCCTGGTCACCGAGGTCCGCACCCTCGACCAGGCCTTCGCCGAGCTGGAACGGACCCTGACCGCCTGCGGTCTGGCCCGGCCGCGCTGGCTGGACGAGTCGGAGTCGGCCTGGGCGGCGCTGCCCGCCGTCCCCGCGCCCCGCCCCGCGATCGTGCCGGTCTGGCGCAGGCCGTGGATGGTGCTGGGCCGCGACACCTTCGCCGGGGACCTCCTGGCCCGGCTCGGGGTGCGGAACGTGTACGCCGGCCACCCCGACCGCTATCCGCGCGTCCCGCTGGACGAGCTGAACGCGTCCGGTGCCGAGCTGGTCGTCCTGCCCGACGAGCCGTACCGCTTCACCGCCGCCGACGGTCCCGAGGCCTTCCCCGGCCTTCCCGCCGCGCTCCTCGACGGCCGTCACCTCACGTGGTACGGACCGTCCCTGGCAGCAGCGGCCGGGGCCCTGCGAGCAGCACTCCGCTGAACAGCCCGCCCAGCGTCCGTACGCCCGCGATCGCCCAGGCGGTCACCAGAAGTGTGTAGAGCGCGACGGCCAGCCAGGTGAAGGCGTCCAGCCCCGTGTGCCGGGCGAGGCCGGCCGCGCCGGTGACGCACGTCCCGACCGGGAAGGTGAACCCCCACCACGTCATCGTGAACCCCATGCCGCGCCGCATCGCGCGCACCACCATCGCGGCGGACAGGGCCAGCCACAGCAGCGCGAACCCCATGACCGGGACGCCGTAGAGCACGGCGAACGCGCCGAAGGCCGGGGCGTAGGGCGCCGCTATCGCGCCGGGCGCCACATCGGCGAGCTGGTTGACGGCGGTCGTGGACTGGCCGAGGGGGCCGAGTACGAGGAAGAGCGTCGGGGTCAGCGCGAGCGGCAAGGGGCCCTCGTGCAGCAGCCGTGCGAAGACGAGCGGGACGACCACCAGGGTCGCCAGCAGGGACAGCCCGAACATGGCGTAGCAGGCCAGCAGGAGTGCCTCGCGCCACTGGCCGGGCGGCAGCTCCGGCACCAGCAGCGGGCCGACCGCCGCAGAGACCATCGGGGCGACCAGCGGCAGCAGCCAGACCGGCGACGCGGTGCCCGGGGCGAGCCGGTGGCGTACGACCATCAGGTACGGGACGACCACCGCGACGGCCAGGGCGGCGACCGTGCCCGCCGTGAACAGCACCGTGTCCACGGCGACGGCCGCCGGACGCCCGACGACCTCCTGCCCGACCACCAGGGTGCCCGCGCCGACCGCGAGCAGAGCCATGGCCATGCAGCCGTGGAAGGGGGCGACGGCGGGGTCCATGAGGTGGGCGCGGGCCTGGTCGCGGTGCAGGATCCAGTGCCCGGCCCGGGCCGTCAGCACCACGGCCAGCGCCACCGCGGACAGGGCCCACACCACGACGCACGCGGACCGCAGACCCGGCACGTCCACGGGCAGTGCCGCGCCCGCGGTGGCGACGATGGCGGTCCCCATGACCGTCGCGTACCAGTTGGGGCCGAGGTGCCGCAGCGACGGGAGCCGGAGGGCGACGGGAGGCGGGACGGCACTCCCGGTCTTGGTCCGCAGAAAGATGGCCATGCCACGATTCTCCAGGGGCGGGCCGTCACCCACCAGGAGGCACCGGGCTATGAGGTCATAGGCTGGGGTTATGTCCACCCCCGTGCCCTCGTCCCCCTCGCTCTCCCACCGGGTTCCCGATCTGGGAGCCATGGTGCTCCTGCTGGCGGTCGCGCGGCACGGGAGCCTGGGCAGGGCGGCACGGGACGTCGGCATCAGCCAGCCCGCCGCCTCCGGCCGCATCCGGTCGATGGAACGGCAGCTCGGCGTCGCGCTCCTGGACCGCTCGCCGCGCGGCTCCCGGCTCACCGACGCGGGCGCCCTCGTCACCGACTGGGCGCGCAGGGTCGTCGAGGCGGCCGAGGCGTTCGACGCGGGGGCCCAGGCGCTGCGGGACAGGCGCGACTCCAGGCTGAGGGTGGCCGCCAGCATGACGATCGCGGAGTACCTGCTGCCGGGCTGGCTGATCGCGCTGCGGGCCGGGCGGCCCGGGACCGCCGTGTCCCTGGTCGCGGGCAACTCCGCGGCCGTCGCCCTGCGGCTGCTGGCCGGGGAGGCGGACCTGGGCTTCGTCGAGGGCCTCTCGGTACCGGAGGGGCTCGACGGCACCGTCATCGCCCACGACCGGCTCGTCGTCGTGGTCGCCCCCTCCCACCCGTGGGCGCGCAGGCGCCGGCTGACCCCGGGGGAGCTCGCCGCGACACCGCTGATCCTGCGTGAACACGGCTCGGGGACCCGCCAGGTCCTGGACGCCGCGCTCGCCGTCCACGGCGGACTGGCGCGCCCGCTGCTCGAACTCTCCTCGACCACCGCGGTGAAGGGGGCGGCGGAGAGCGGGGCCGGCCCCTGCGTGCTCAGCGAGCTGGCGCTGGGGGAGGAGCTCTCCGCACGGCGCCTCGTCAAGGTCCCCGTCGAGGGGGTACGGCTGCGCCGTCAGCTGCGCGCCGTCTGGCCCGCCGGGCACCGGCCCACCGGACCCGCCCGCGACCTGCTCTCCCTGACCGCCCGCGACACCGCCGGGGCCTGAGGCGGCCGGAGCCCCGCGCCTCAGACCGAGGGCACGGCCGCCCCGGCCCGGGCCGCGGCCACCAGGGCGCGCATGATCCGCAGGTCGTCACCCATCTCCGGGTGCCACTGCACCCCGAGCACCCATGTGCCGCCCGGCAGCTCGACCGCCTCCACCGTGCCGTCCGCCGCGCGCGCGGACACCGTCAGACCGGGTGCGAGCCGGTCCACGGCCTGATGGTGGTACGTCGGTACGGACGCCTCCTCGGGCACGAGTGAGGCGTACAGGGTGCCCGGGACCGGCGTCACGGTGTGCTCACCGAGGACTCCCGCCTTGCCGAACGGCCCCGCGTGCCCGTCCAGATGCTGGGTGAGGGTCCCGCCCAGCGCCACGTTCAGAAGCTGCATCCCGCGGCAGATCCCGAGCACCGGGGTGCCGGCCGCCCTCGCCGCGCGCAGCAGGGCCACCTCCCAGGTGTCGCGTTCGTGCGCCGGCGGACCCGTCCTGAAGTCGCGCTCCGCGCCGTACAGTCCGGGATCGACGTCCGCGCCGCCCGCGATCACGAGGCCGTCCAGCCGGGCGACGACGTCCGCGGCGCGCTCAGGGGCGTCCGGCGGCAGCAGCGCGGCCAGACCGCCGGAGCGCTGGACCAGCCGGGGATAGGCGGAGGGGAGCACCGCCGCGGGCAGTTCCCAGACCCCCCAGCGAGCCGCCGGCTCCAGATAGGTCGTGATGCCGATGAGCGGTTGGTGCATGGTGCGGTCCCTCCGGCGGCCGGTCTGCGGGCCGGCCCGGTGCAATGGTGATGCGTCATACCTTTGTTCGTACGGAGCCACCGCGCAAGAGCGGTGAACCGGAAGAGCAAGATCAAGCCAGGAAACCCCGGAGCAGGGCGGCCGTCCCCGCGCAGTGCTCGCGCGCCACCGCGCGGGCCGCCCCCTCGTCCCCGTCGAGGACCGCCTCGACCAGCACGGTGTGCTGGTGCTGCGAGTGTTCGAGGTTCCGCACCAGCAGGGGGATGCAGTCCAGCAGGTCGTTGACGGTCGCCCGGACGGCCGCGTACCGGGCGGCGAGGGAGGGAGATCCGGAGAGCTCGGCCAGCGTCAGGTGGAAGTGGGTGTCGAGTCTGCGGTAGTCGGGCAGAGCTGCCTCGTGCGTCGCAGCCAGAGCCCTCCGCAACCGGTCCGTCCCCTCGTCGTCGAGGCCGCGCGCCGCGCAGAGCCCGGCGGCCCCCGACTCCAGGACCTCGCGGAACAGCAGAGCGTCCTCGATGTCGACGTCCGCCACCCGGCGGCGAAGTCCGTCCCCGTCGGCGGGGCCGGTGCGGGGGAGCACGAACGTACCCCCGTACCGGCCGCGTCTGGCTTCGACCAGCCCCTGGTCCTGAAGCACCTTCAGGACGTCGCGCAGCGTGACACGGCTGATACCGAGGAGCGCCGCCAGCTCGCGCTCGGCCGGCAGCCGCCCGCCGCCGGGCACCAGGCCGAGCCTCACCACCTGGAGGATCTGCTCCAGCGCCTCCTCGAAGCCGTTGCCCGCACGGACCGGCCGCAGCGCGGGCAGCAGCCGGTCGGTGGACCAGGGCCCCCCGGTCTCCTCCGCCACGTCCCGATTCCCTTCCCCCCAATGGTTTTCTCCCATACCTTAGCGATCTCGGGGGAGGCCGCAGGCCTTCCGGCTGACCGAACGAGGAGTATCCCGTGGCAGACCGAACACCCCCGCTGGCGGCCGACGAGCTGCGCGTGCTCGTGGAGCGCGGTGACATCGACACCGTGGTCCTCGCCTTCCCCGACATGCAGGGCCGGCTCCAGGGCAAGCGGTTCGCGGCCGCCTTCTTCCTCGACGAGGTGCTGGAGCACGGCACCGAGGGGTGCAACTACCTGCTCGCCGTCGACACCGACATGAACACCGTCGACGGATTCGCCATGTCCTCCTGGTCCAACGGCTACGGCGACTTCGCGATGCGACCCGACCTCGCCACCCTGCGCCGCATCCCCTGGCACGAGGGGACCGCCCTCGTCATGGCCGATCTCGCCTGGGAGGACGGCACACCGGTCGCCGCCGCGCCCCGCCGGATCCTCCGGCGGCAACTGGAGCGCCTCGCCGCACACGGACTGACCGCCCACGTCGGCACCGAACTCGAGTTCATCGTCTTCAAGGACACCTACGAGCAGGCATGGGACCTCGGCTACCGAGGCCTCACCCCGGCCAACCAGTACAACATCGACTACTCCGTCCTCGGCACCGGCCGCATCGAACCGCTGCTGCGCCGCATCCGCAACGAGATGGCGGCCGCCGGGCTCACCGTCGAGTCCGCCAAGGGCGAGTGCAACCCCGGCCAGCACGAGATCGTCTTCCGCTACGACGAGGCCCTCGTCACCTGCGACCAGCACGCCGTCTACAAGACCGGCTCCAAGGAGATCGCCGCACAGGAGGGCGTGTCGCTCACCTTCATGGCCAAGTTCAACGAGCGCGAGGGCAACTCCTGCCACATCCACCTCTCGCTCCAGGACGACGACGGACGCAGCGTCATGGCCGGCGAGGACGGTGCGATGGCCCCCGTCATGCGGCACTTCCTCGCGGGCCAGCTGGCGGCCCTGCGCGACTTCTCCCTCCTGTACGCGCCGAACATCAACTCCTACAAGCGGTTCCAGCCCGGCTCCTTCGCCCCGACCGCCGTCGCCTGGGGCCACGACAACCGCACCTGCGCCCTGCGCGTCGTCGGCCACGGCCGCTCGCTGCGCTTCGAGAACCGGCTGCCCGGCGGCGACGTCAACCCGTACCTCGCCGTCGCCGGCCTCGTCGCCGCGGGACTCCACGGCATCGAGAACGAGCTGGAGCTCCCCGATGCCTGCGAGGGCAACGCCTACACCGCGGGATACGACCAGGTGCCCACCACGCTCCGCGAGGCAGCCGGCCTCTGGGAGGCCAGTGAGGTCGCCCGGGAGGCCTTCGGCGACGACGTCGTCGCGCACTACCGCAACATGGCGCGCGTCGAACTGGAGGCCTTCGACGCCGCGGTGACCGACTGGGAGCTCCGCCGCTCCTTCGAACGTCTGTGAGGCACCCGTGACCACCGAACACCGCGTCCTGAACCCGGCGACCGAAGAGCTCGTCGCCACCGTCCCCGCCACCACCGCCGAGGAGGTGGACACCGCCGTCACCCGCGCCGCCGCCGCCCAGCGCGTCTGGGCCGGGCTCGCCCCCGCCGACCGGGCCCGGCTGCTGCGCCGTTTCGCCGTCCTCGTCGACGAGCACGCCGAACGCCTGGCACTGCTGGAGGTCACCGAGGCGGGCCACACCCTGGGCAACGCCCGCTGGGAGGCGGCCAACGTCCGTGACCTGCTGGACTACGCGGCCGGGGGAGTGGAACGCCTGACGGGGCGACAGATCCCGGTACCCGGCGGGGTCGACCTCACCTTCCTGGAACCGCTGGGCGTCGTCGGCGTGATCGCACCGTGGAACTTCCCCATGCCGGTCGCGGCCTGGGGGGTCGCGCCCGCCCTCGCCGCCGGGAACGCCGTCCTCCTCAAGCCGGCCGAGACCACCCCGCTCACCGCGCAGCGGCTGGCCCGGCTGGCCCTCGAAGCGGGCCTCCCCGAAGACCTCTTCCAGGTGCTGCCCGGTGCGGGGGACGTGACGGGCGCCGCCCTGGTCGAGCACCCCGGGGTCGCCAAGATCGTCTTCACCGGATCGGCCCGCGTCGGCAAGCAGGTCATGGCCAGGTGCGCGGACAGGGTGAAGCGGCTGACCCTCGAACTCGGCGGCAAGAGCCCCAACATCGTGTTCGCCGACGCCGACATCGAGGCCGCCGCGGCCGCCGCGCCCATGTCGTTCCTGGACAACGCCGGCCAGGACTGCTGCGCCCGCACCCGCATCCTGGTCCAGCGGTCCGCGTACGACCGCTTCCTGGAGCTCCTCGTCCCGGCCGTCGCCTCCGTCGTCGTGGGCGACCCGTCGGACGAGAGGACACAGATGGGCCCGCTGATCTCCCGTACGCAACTGGAGCGCGTCCGGGCGTACGTCCCCCAGGACGCCGACGGCATCCGGGGCAACGCCCCCATCGGCCCCGGCTTCTGGTTCCCCCCGACCGTCCTGACCGGGATCTCCCCCGACGCCCCCGTCGCCACGGAGGAGGTCTTCGGCCCGGTGGCCGTCGTCCTGCCCTTCGAGGACGAGGACGACGCGGTCCGGCTGGCCAACGCCACCGAACACGGTCTGGCCGGCTCGGTCTGGACCCGGGACGTGGGCCGGGCCCTGCGGGTCACGCGGGCGGTCCGGGCCGGCAACCTGTCCGTCAACTCCCACTCCGCCGTCCGCTACTGGACCCCCTTCGGCGGGTACGGACAGTCCGGACTCGGCCGTGAACTGGGGCCCGACGCCCTCGCGGCCTTCACCGAAACCAAGAACGTCTTCATCGGCACGGAGGCCTGAGCACACATGACCACCGAATCCGGGAACATCTGCCGCCGCCTGACCGGCCGCACCGCCGTCATCACGGGCGCGGGCAGCGGCATCGGGCTCGCCACCGCCCGCAGGCTGGCATCCGAAGGAGCCCACGTCGTCTGCGGCGACATCGACGAGAGCGCGGGCAGGGCCGCCGCGAAGGAGGCCGGCGGCACCTTCGTGCGTGTCGACGTCACCGACCCCGACCAGGTCGAGGCGCTCTTCGCGGCGGCGTACGACACCTACGGCTCCGTCGACATCGCCTTCAACAACGCGGGCATCTCGCCGCCCGAGGACGACTCCATCCTCACGACCGGTCTCGAGGCGTGGAAACGCGTCCAGGACGTCAACCTCACCTCCGTCTACCTCTGCTGCAAGGCGGCCCTCCCGTACATGCGCCGCCAGGGCCGCGGCTCGATTATCAACACCGCGTCGTTCGTCGCGCGGATGGGCGCGGCGACCTCCCAGATCTCGTACACCGCGTCCAAGGGCGGCGTCCTCGCCCTCTCCCGCGAACTCGGGGTGCAGTTCGCCCGCGAAGGGATCCGGGTCAACGCCCTGTGTCCCGGCCCGGTCAACACCCCGCTGCTCCAGGAGCTGTTCGCCAAGGACCCGGAGCGTGCCGCCCGCAGGCTGGTCCACATCCCCCTCGGCCGGTTCGCCGAGGCGACGGAGATCGCGGCCGCCGTCGCCTTCCTGGCGAGCGACGACTCCTCGTTCGTCAACGCGACCGACTTCCTCGTCGACGGCGGGATCTCGGGGGCGTACGTGACACCACTCGACTGACGCCCCCCGCAGTGGAGCCGTGAACACGCCCCGCCCGGCTGGTATGTGGACGTGGGCGTGCCCGGCACCGAGCGGTGGTGGGACGGAACGGACCGGACACACCCGTGCCACCGGTGCCGCCCACCCGCGGGACGGCGGAGTGGGCGGCACCGTGGGGCCCTGACGGCCTAGAGGAAGGTGCGGCCCTCACCGCGGTACGTCGGCACGGTGGCCGTGATCCGCTCGCCCTCGATCAGCCGCAGCTCGTCGAAACGCTCACACAGCTCACCGGCCTTGGCGTGCCGGAACCACACCTTGTCGCCGATCAGCAGATCGTCCGCGGGGGCGCCCAGCAGCGGGGTCTGGACCTCGCCCGGTCCCTCCTGCGGGTCGTAGCGCAGCCCCTCGGGCAGATACGGCACCGGCAGCCGGTCCGGGCCCGCCGCGCCGGACGCCGGGTAACCGCCGCCCAGCACCGTCACCACACCCACCCCCGGCCTCCGCACCACGGGCTGGGCGAACAGGGCCGCCGGACGGCCCGTGAACGAGGTGTAGTTGTCGAACAGCCTCGGCACGAACAGTCCCGACCCCGCCGCGATCTCCGTCACCGCGGACTCGGCGGCCGTGTGCTGCACGCTGCCTGTGCCGCCCCCGTTCACGAACTCCAGGCCGGGCGCCACCGCGCGGACCGCGCGCACGACCTCCGCGCGGCGCACCGCCAGCTCCCTGCGGGCCGCCGCCTGCATGAGCCGGACCGCGCGCGACCGCAGCGGCCGGCCGGCCACCGAGTCGCCCACACCGGCGACATGGCCCTCGTACGCCATGATCCCCACCACCCGGAAGCCGGGCCTGCGCTCCACCGAGCGTGCCGTCTCCGCCAGTTGGGCGGGGGAGCGGAGCGGGGAGCGCAGCGCGCCGATCCTGACCCGGCCGCCGAGCAGACGCAGCGAGGTGTCCAGCTCCAGGCAGACCCGGATCTCCTCGGTGCCGCCGGCCCGCGCAGCGTCGATCAGCTCCAGCTGCGCGGGGTCGTCCACCATCACCGTCACGGCGGCGGCGAGCTTGGGATCGGCCGCCAGTTCCGCGTACGCGGACCGGTCGGCCGACGGATAGGCGAGCAGCACGTCGTCGAAGCCCGCGCGGGCCAGCCACAGCGACTCCGCGAGGGTGAAGGACATGATCCCCGCGAACCCCGGACGCGCGAGCACCCGCTCCAGCAGGGCCCGGCAGCGCACCGACTTACTGGCCACCCGGACCGGCTTCCCGCCCGCCCGTCGCACCAGGTCGTCGGCGTTGGCGTCGAAGGCATCCAGATCGACGACGGCCACCGGGGCGTCGAGATGGGCGGTGGCCCGGTCGTAACGGCTCCGGTCAGCGGCTCGGACAGTCATGGGCGCAGCTTGCCAGACGGCCCGTACCACTGGGTAGGGGATGTTCGGTGCAGATCGCCCCGCCCCCCTCCGTCCCGTTCCCACCGCGAGCCGTCCACCCCGTAGAGTGACGGTCACACGACCGACCGACGGGCCCGCGCACGACGGCGGTCCGTGGGCGGTACGGGGACGTGGACCAGGGGGGCGGATGAGTACCGAAGCGCGGCGCGCTCCTGTCCCACCCCGCCCGGTCGGCCCGCCGCCCGTGCCCGGCGGCGCCTCCGTACCGCGGGCACAGTCCGGCCCGCGCCCGGAGCCCGCGCCGCCCGTTCCCGCCGCCCCGCCCCGGTCACCGGCTCCGCAGCCCGTGCCGCCCCCGCCCCGCGCCGAGCCCGTACCACCCGTGGAGACGACCACCCGGCTCCGTCCCGTACCGCCCGGCCCGCCGCCACATCCTCCCGCCACCCGGCGCCGGCCCGTCGGTGCCGTGGACCTCACTCCGCGTCCCGGCGCGACACCGGCCCCGCCCGGCGCCTCCTACGCCTACGCCGAGACGCCGGCCGAGACCACCACCCGGCTGCGCCCCGTCAAGGCCCACGGCCCCTTCAGGACCGCGGCCGCCGCGGTCTGCGCGGTGCTCGGCCTCGGGCTCATCGGCGGCGCGGCGACCGGCAGCTGGCTCACCGGCGACTCGGCCGCCGAGCCGGGTGCGGACAGCGCGTACACCGTGAGCCGCTCCGTCTGGCACAGCGTGCCCGTCGACACCCTCTTCCCGCGCACCCTCAAGGGCGACGGAGCGGGCCCAGGAGCCACCGACCGGGTCTGGAGCCGGGTCGCCGTCGCGAGCGACAGCGGCTGCGCGGCGGGCCTGGATCCGCTGCTGCTCAAGACGCTCCGCCCGGTCGGCTGCGAACGCCTGGTCCGCGCCACGTACACCGACGCCACCCGCAGCAGCGTCACCACCGTCGGCATGGTCTTCACCGAGGCGGACACCGAGGCCATGGACGCGCTCAGCACGCGGTTCACCACCCAGAAGCTCGCCGGCCGCTCCGACCTGATGCCCCGCGCCTACCCGGCCGAGGACACCGTCGCCGCCGGCTTCGGCGACCGGCAGCGCGCCAGCTGGACGGTGCACGTCCTGACCGAGGTGCCCGTGGTCGTGTTCTCCGTCTCCGGCTTCGCCGACGGCCGTACGGTCTCCGAGCCGCAGCCCGCGGCCGAGGCCATGGCGGACGGAGCCTCCACGGCCGTCGCCCAGGCCGGACTCGGCCACGAGGCGAAGGGCGTGGCGGACCGGGTGGAGCGCACCCTGCGCAGGACCGTCACCGACCTCTCGGAGAAGCCGGAGTGACCCGCCCCCGCCGGCTCCGGGCGCTCGCCGCGGTGGCCACGGCCACCGCCTTCGCGCTGCTGCCCGCCGTACCCGCCCGGGCGGACGCCATCCGCGACCAGCAGTGGGGCCTCCAGGCCCTGCACACCGACACGGCCTGGCAGACCACGAAGGGCAGGGGCGTCACGGTCGCGGTCCTGGACACCGGGGTCGACGACGAGCACCCCGATCTCGCCGGGCAGGTGCTCCCCGGAAAGGACCTCATCGGGTTCGGTGCCGGACGGGGCGACCGCTCCTGGGCCCTGCACGGTACGGCGATGGCCGGGATCATCGCGGGCCGCGGCAACGGGCCCGGCCGCGAGGACGGTGTGCTCGGAGTCGCCCCGGAAGCGAAGATCCTTCCCGTGCGCGTGATCCTCGAGTCCGGCGACGCGTCACGTGCCAAGGCCCGCGAGTCGCGCGGCACCGCGCTCGCCGACGGCATCCGCTGGGCGACGGACCAGGGTGCCGACGTCATCAACCTCTCCCTCGGCGACGACAGCGAGTCGGCCCACCCGGAACCCGGTGAGGACGCCGCCGTGCAGTACGCCCTCGGCAAGGGTGTCGCCGTCGTCGCCTCCGCGGGCAACAGCGGGGACAAGGGCGACCGGATCTCCTACCCCGCCGCCTACCCCGGGGTGATCGCCGCCGCGGCCGTCGACAAGTACGGCACGCACGCCGCGTTCTCCACCCGTCGCTGGTACGCCACCGTCAGCGCTCCCGGCGTGGACATCGTCGTGGCCAACCCCGACCGGCACTACTACATCGAGTGGGGTACGTCCGCCGCCGCGGCGTTCGTCTCCGGGGCCGTGGCCCTCGTGCGCGCGGCGCACCCCGGCCTGACGCCCGCGCAGATCAAGACCCTGCTCGCGGACACCGCCCGCGACGCCCCGAAGGACGGCCGCGACGACGCCAGGGGCTACGGCATGGTCGACCCGGCAGCCGCGATCAAGGCCGGTGCGAAGCTGCGCCCCGCCGACCTGGCCGCGAAGGCCGCCAGGGCCGGTCACCACGAGGAGTACTTCGGCTCGGGCCCTGCCCCGCGGGGGGACGACGGGGACCCGGCCGGATGGCTGGCCCCCGCGGCGGGGGGTCTCGGAGCCGTGCTCCTGGCCCTGGCCGTGGTGCTGTGGCGCGGCAGGAACACCGGCGGCCGGAACACGCGGGGCGGGAACCGCGCCGGGGCCGCGTACACCCCGTACCCAGGCGGCCTCCTCCGCTGAGCGGACCGGTGCCGTGCCGCCCGTACCCAGGCGGCCCCCTCCGCTGAGCGGGCCGGTGCCGTGCCGCCCGTACCCGCCTCACTCCGGATCGCTCGCCGCGCCCGTCACGCCGGCCGCAGCCTTCGCGGCGGACTCCACCAGGGCGATGCCCGCCTCCTTCGTCGCGTGCCCGCGCGACACGACCGCCACCAGCAGGGTGCGCCCGCCGCTCTCCACCGATCCGATGCTGTTGATGTCCCACAGGCCCGTCGTGGTCCGGGGCATCCAGCCGTTCTTCAGCACCGCGCCGGTGCCGGCCGCCGACACCCCCCACCGCTGGTCCGCCTCGACCCCGCCCATCAGTCCCGTCAGATAGGCCCGGGAGTCCGCGGACAGCTCCGAGTCCGTCCCGGACACCGCCTGGAGCAGCCGCACCTGGTCGGCGGCCGTGGTCTGGGTCAGCCCCCACGCGTGGGCGGCCTTCGTCGAGGTCAGCCCCAGACGTTCGTTGGCCGCGTCGAGCCCCTCCTCCCCGCCGATCACCCTGAGCAGCGCGGTGGCCGAGGCGTTGTCGCTGCGCCGGATCATGGCCTCCGCGTACGTCTGCTCCGTACCGGTCAGCTCCCGGCCCTCGTCCTGTGCGAGCAGCAGCAGCGCCGCCAGGATGTCCACCTTGACGATGCTGGCGGTGTCGTAACTCCCGTCGCCGTACACGGCACGCGCGCCGCTGCCCGTGTCCAGCACGGCAACCGACACGTCCGCGCCGTCGGCCAGGGGGGCCAGCGCACCGGCCAGCTCCGCGTCGAGATCCACCTCGGGCTCCTCGCTCGCGACCGCCTCGGGGGGCGGGCTCGACGCGGACGATACGGCGGCCACGGTCGCGTGCGCGTCACCCGGCGAGCGAACCACCAGCCAGGCACCTCCCGCGGCGGAACCGGCCAGCAGCACGGCGGCGACGGTCACCAGGGCGGACGGCGCGGGCCTGCGCGTTCTGTGACGGGGCATGCGGCGGACGCTAGGCAGCGCACCTGGCAGCAGCCTGTGCCCGACCTGTCGCCCAGGTGAGAGGGGCGACCCACTACGCTCGTCCCGTGGCGCTCAAGAACATCCCTGACCCCGGTTTCTCCGACGACGACGGCACGGCCTCGCCCGAGCTGACGGCAGCCCTCGCGGCATGGGCCGCCGACCGTACGGCCGTCGGCCCGGTCCTCGCGGCGCTCCGCGACGCCCGGCTGCTCGTCCCGGTCGTCGCCGTCCTGGGCGAGGTCGAGGCCGACGAGAACGGACTGCGCCGCGAGAAGACCAGCGACATGGCGGTGCCGACCCTCCAGGCAGGTGACCGGCGCGCGCTGCCCGCCTTCACCTCCACCGCCTCGCTGGCCCGCTGGGACCCCGAGGCGCGCCCCGTCGCCGTACCCCTGCACCAGGCCCTGCAGGCCGCCGCGCACGAGAAGGCGGACACGGTGGTGCTGGACCTGGCGGGGCCCGTCGCCTTCGAGCTGGCCGGCCCGGCCCTGCTGGCACTGGCCGAGAACCGTGCGAGCACGGATCCGCTCGACGACCCCGCCGTCGTCGCCGCGGTGCGGGAGGCGGTCGCCGCCGAGCCCGCCGTGCTGCGGGCCCATCTCGGCCCCGGCCGGGCCGACGGCACCCTCGCCCTGGTCCTCGCCCCGGACGCCGTGGTGGCCGAGGCCGCCCGCCGGGTCGCCGACGCCCTCTCCGCGAGTGAGGTGCTGCGCGCGCGGCTGGTCCGGGGGATCGACCTGGCGGTCCTGCCGGCGGGTGCCGAAGCCCCCGGAGCCGCGCTCTTCAGCCGCTGACGCACGGGAGCCCGCCGCCTGCGGGCAGGCGGCGGGCTCCGAGGGGTGCGGAGTGACTAGCCGTAGACGGGACCGGTGTACTTCTCGCCGGGACCCTGGCCGGGCTCGTCGGGGACGAGCGAGGCCTCGCGGAAGGCCAGCTGCAGCGACTTCAGGCCGTCGCGCAGCGGCGAGGCGTGGAACGTGCTGATCTCGGTGGCGCTCGCGTCGAGCAGCCCGGCCAGGGCCTGGACCAGCTTGCGGGCCTCGTCGAGGTCCTTGTGCTGCTCGCCCTCCTCGGTCAGACCGAGCTTCACGGCTGCCGCGCTCATCAGGTTGACGGCGACGGTCACGATCACCTCGACCGCGGGAACCTCCGCGATGTCACGGGCCATGTCGTCGAAGCCGGGGTTCTCGGTGCTGGGGGTGGTCGCGTCGCTCATGCCCCACACGATAAGGCCAGGCCCCGCGCGCCCTTCCCGCGGGAGCACGGTGGGACACGGGATTAGCGCACGCGCGGGCGGGCTGCTAACCTTGTGTAACGACCGGCCGGACACCTATGTGACCGGCCCACAAGTGGAGGCTCCGATCTCCCACCTGACCGTCCTCAGGGACGGCGGGTCACCGGTCAGGTGGCAGCCATCGTTCCGTACGGACGATGGGGCCGCCCGATAGCGCCCCGCGGTTGACGCGGCGGTGTTCCGGTAGTTCCTGGAGCCCCGCCTGTGTCCCGTCCGGGGCATTTCTGGTTTCCCGGCTCGGTTGGTCTTACAGAAGACGTTACGCGGCTGTCCGCCAGGCGGTCGCGTGGTGCTACCGAGGAGGATCCATCAGCGCCGAGCCCCGCATCAACGACCGGATTCGCGTTCCCGAGGTGCGACTTGTCGGTCCCAGCGGCGAGCAGGTCGGGATTGTTCCGCTTGCCAAGGCCCTGGAGCTCGCACAGGAGTACGACCTCGACCTGGTCGAGGTGGCGGCGACAGCCCGTCCCCCCGTGTGCAAGCTCATGGACTACGGGAAGTTCAAGTACGAGTCGGCCATGAAGGCCCGTGAGGCGCGCAAGAACCAGGCGCACACGGTCATCAAGGAAATGAAGCTCCGGCCGAAGATCGACCCGCACGACTACGACACCAAGAAGGGTCACGTCGTCCGGTTCCTCAAGCAGGGGGACAAGGTCAAGATCACGATCATGTTCCGTGGTCGTGAGCAGTCCCGCCCCGAGCTGGGCTTCCGACTGCTCCAGCGTCTCGCTTCGGACGTCGAGGACCTTGGGTTCATCGAGTCCAACCCGAAGCAGGACGGCCGGAACATGATCATGGTTCTGGGCCCGCACAAGAAGAAGACCGAAGCCATGGCCGAGGCCCGCGAGGCCCAGGCCGCCCGCAAGGCGGAGCGTCAGGGGTCCACCCCCGACGCCGAGTCCGAGGGTGACACCGCTGAGGCTCCGGCCGCGGCGGCCGAGGCTCCGGCCGAGACACCTTCCGAGGCGTGACCTCCGGGGGCAGCCACCCAGGCGCCCCCGGGTCCCTCGGAAACCACCCAAAGATCTGACGCCCCTGCAGTCCGGTGCCCGCACCGAGAGGGGCGCCACTGACGAGGAGATAACGGCGTTATGCCGAAGAACAAGACGCACAGCGGTGCCAGCAAGCGCTTCAAGATCACCGGCTCCGGCAAGGTGCTGCGCGAGAAGGCCGGCAAGCGCCACCTGCTCGAGCACAAGTCGTCCAAGAAGACCCGCTCGCTGACCGGCACGGTCGTCGTGGCTCCGGCCGACGCCAAGAAGGTCAAGAAGCTTCTCGGCAAGTGAGGCGCCGTCTCCGGTGAACCCGGAGACGCCCTCGATCCGACCGGGACCAATTCGTTTCCGGGTCGGGTGAGTCTGAACTGCGACCACCCGCCCCCGCTGCAAGGAGTTAAAAGTGGCACGCGTCAAGCGGGCAGTAAACGCCCACAAGAAGCGCCGGGCGATCCTCGAGGCCGCCAGCGGTTACCGCGGTCAGCGTTCGCGCCTGTACCGCAAGGCCAAGGAGCAGGTCACCCACTCCCTGGTCTACAACTACAACGACCGCAAGAAGCGCAAGGGCGACTTCCGTCAGCTCTGGATCCAGCGCATCAACGCGGCTGCCCGCCAGAACGGCATGACGTACAACCGCCTCATCCAGGGTCTGAAGGCCGCCAACATCGAGGTGGACCGCAAGATCCTGGCCGAGCTCGCGGTCAACGACGCCAACGCGTTCGCCGCCCTCGTCGAGGTCGCCCAGAAGGCCCTCCCGAGCGACGTCAACGCCCCGAAGGCCGCCTGATCCAGGCAGCACTTCCAGCGTTCCGAGCCGGACCCGCAGGCGTGTGCCGTCTGCGGGTCCGGTGCGTTGCACGACGTGTCGCGTACGTAGTCAGCCGTACGCAGAGAAACGTACGCAGAGAAACTGACATACGCAGAGAGGCTCGCCGCCGACCATGGGCACCCCCGAACTGATCTCCGCGCGATCGCCGCGAATCGCCGCCGCACGCAGGCTGGCCAGGCGCAACTTCCGCGGCAAGGAGCGCAGGTTCATCGCCGAGGGGCCGCAGGCCGTGCGGGAGGCCGCAGCCCACCGGGGCGGCGACGGCGAGCCCACGCTGACGGAGCTCTTCGCCACCGTCGAGGCCGCCGAGCGGTACGCCGACATCATGGACGCCGCCCGCGCCGCGGGCGCCCGCGTACACCTCGCCGACGGCGACGCGCTCGCCGACGTCTCGCAGACGGTCACCCCCCAGGGCCTGATCGGCGTCTGCCGCTTCCTGGACTCGCCCTTCGAGGACATCCTCGCGGCGAAGCCCACCCTGGTCGCCGTCCTCGCCCATGTGCGCGACCCCGGCAACGCGGGCACGGTGCTGCGCTGCGCGGACGCCGCGGGCGCGGACGCGGTCGTGCTCACCGACGCCTCCGTCGACCTCTACAACCCCAAGTCGGTCCGGGCCTCCGTCGGCTCGCTCTTCCACCTGCCGGTGGCCGTGGGCGTACCCGTCGAGCAGGCCGTGCGGGGGCTCCGGGACGCCGGTGTGCGCATCCTGGCGGCCGACGGAGCCGGTGAGGACGACCTCGACGACGAGCTCGACGCGGGCACCATGGGCGGCCCCACCGCCTGGGTGTTCGGCAACGAGGCGTGGGGGCTGCCGGAGGAGACGAGGGCCCTGGCCGACGCCGTGGTCCGCGTCCCCATCCACGGCAGGGCCGAGAGCCTCAACCTCGCCACCGCCGCGGCCGTGTGCCTCTACGCCTCCGCCCGGGCTCAGCGCCCTCCGCGTACCGGCTGATCCCCGCCGGCGCACCACCGGCCGATACGAGCCACACCCCGCCGGTGCACGCCCGGAGGGTGTCGCCCGGCTGCTGACGCCTAGTAGGGTGACGGACTCGGGGGCCCACTGCACCGGTTCGAGAGGTGGGGTTACGGGAAGATGGCAGTCGGCATGAGCAGGCCGCGAGCGACACACACGGCCGCCGTGCGCGCCCTCTCCGACGGGTCCGGCGGAAGCCGGGCCGCCGGTGACCCCGCGACGGGCATCGACCCGGACGACCTGCCCGACGGTCTCGTCGTCGCCGACGAGGACGGCACGGTCGTCTGCTTCAACGCGGCCGCTGCCCGGATCACCGCCACACCCGCGGCCGATGCCCTCGGCCGGCCCCTGGACCAGGCGCTTCCCCTCGAGGACCTCAGGGGACGACGCTGGTGGGATCTGACCGACCCGTACGGCGGGCTCGCCATCCGGTCCGGCCAGCCCGAGCAGAATCTGCTGCTCCCCGGCGGCCGTGAGGTCCTGGTCTCCGCCCGGTACGTGCGCGAAGGGCCGACCGGCCCGGTCCGGCGGCTCGTCGTCTCGCTGCGCGGCACCGAGGCCCGGCGCCGCACCGAGCTGAGCCACGCCGAGCTGATCGCCACCGTCGCCCATGAGCTGCGCTCACCGCTGACCTCGGTCAAGGGCTTCACCGCCACGCTGCTGGCCAAGTGGGAGCGGTTCACCGACGACCAGAAGCGCCTGATGCTGGAGACCGTCGACGCGGACGCCAACCGTGTCACCCGGCTCATCGCCGAGCTGCTCGACATCTCCCGCATCGACTCCGGCCGGCTCGAGCTGCGCCGCCAGCCCGTGGACATCTCCGCCGCCGTCGAACGCCATGTCCAGGCCCACACCGCGAACGGCCAGGCGCCCGACCGCTTCCTCGTCCACACCCGGCAGCCACTGCCCGCGCTCTGGGCCGACCCCGACAAGGTCGACCAGGTCCTCGGCAACCTCCTCGAAAACGCGGTGCGCCACGGCGAGGGAACCGTCACCATTGAGATCGCCCCTGCGCCCGCACCGGGCAAGAGCGACGAGAGCGGAACGGCAGTCACCGTGAGCGACGAAGGTCCCGGCATCCCCGAGGAGTCGATGGGCCGCGTCTTCACCCGTTTCTGGCGGGGGAGCAAGCGCGGCGGGACCGGCCTGGGCCTCTACATCGTCAAGGGCATCGTCGAGGCCCACGGCGGCACCATCACGGTGGACCGCGCGCCCGGGGGCGGCGCGGAATTCCGATTTATCCTGCCCGTGAGCGCGCCGGCCTATCTGGTCTAGGCGGCCCACGGGCTCCTTCGTCCACCGGCGGCCCGTAGACTCGACTTTTGGCACCTTTGCGTCCTCAGTCGTCGAACCAGGGTCGCCACCAGCCAATCGGAAGCACGGGAAGAGATGTCGGCACCGAACAAGTCGTACGACCCAGTCGAGGTCGAGGCACTGAAACCGGAAGAGATCGAGCGCCTGCGGGACGAGGCGTTCGCCGCCTTCGCCGCCGCGGGCGACCTCGACGCGCTCGCCCAGGCGAAGACCGCGCACACCGGTGGTACCTCGCCCCTTTCGCTCGCCAACCGGGAGATCGGCGCGCTGCCGCCGCAGGCCAAGGCCGAGGCGGGCAAGCGCGTGGGCCAGGCCCGCGGCGCCGTCTCCAAGGCACTGGCCGCCCGCCAGGCCGAGCTGGAGGCCGAGCGTGACGCCCGGGTGCTGGTCGAGGAGGCCGTGGACGTCACGCTGCCCTACGACCGCACCCCGGCCGGTGCGCGCCACCCCCTGACGACCATCATGGAGCGCGTCGCCGACGTCTTCGTCGCCATGGGCTACGAGATCGCCGAGGGTCCCGAGGTCGAGGCGGAGTGGTTCAACTTCGACGCCCTCAACTTCGTGCCCGACCACCCGGCCCGGCAGATGCAGGACACCTTCTTCGTCCAGGGCGCCGACGGTGCCAAGGGCGACGAGTCCGGTGTCGTGCTGCGTACGCACACCTCGCCGGTCCAGGCCCGCTCACTGCTCAGCCGCAAGCCCCCCGTCTACGTGGTCTGCCCCGGCCGGGTCTACCGCACCGACGAGCTCGACGCCACGCACACCCCGGTCTTCCACCAGATCGAGCTGCTCGCCGTCGACGAGGGCCTCACCATGGCCGACCTCAAGGGCACCCTCGACCACATGGTCCAGGCGCTCTTCGGCCCGGACATGAAGACCCGGCTGCGGCCGAACTTCTTCCCGTTCACCGAGCCGTCCGCCGAGATGGACATGGTCTGCTACGTCTGCCGCGGCGAGTCCGTCGGCAACCCGGACCGCCCCTGCCGCACCTGCGGCAGCGAGGGCTGGATCGAGCTGGGCGGCTGCGGCATGGTCAACCCCAAGGTGCTCGTCGCCTGCGGTGTGGACCCCGAGAAGTACAGCGGATTCGCCTTCGGGTTCGGCATCGAGCGGATGCTGATGTTCCGCCACAACGTAGAAGACATGCGAGACATGGTCGAGGGTGACGTCCGGTTCACCCGGCCGTTCGGGATGGAGATCTGATGCGCGTCCCGCTTTCCTGGCTGCGGGAATACGTCGACCTGCCGGCGACGGAGACCGGCCGTGACGTACAGGCCAAGCTCGTCTCCGTCGGCCTCGAGGTCGAGACCGTCGAGCAGACCGGCGCCGGTCTCAAGGGCCCCCTCGTCGTCGGACAGGTGCTGACCATCGAGGAGCTGGAGGGCTTCAAGAAGCCCATCCGCTTCTGCACCGTCGACGTCGGCACGGCCAACGGCACCGGCGCACCGCAGGAGATCGTCTGCGGCGCCCGCAACTTCTCCGTCGGCGACAAGGTCGTCGTGGTCCTCCCGGGCGCGGTGCTGCCCGGCGACTTCGCGATCGCCGCGCGCAAGACGTACGGCAAGACCTCGCACGGCATGATCTGCTCCACCGACGAGCTCGGCATGGGCGACGACGGCACGCACGGCATCATCGTGCTGCCGCCGGAGTACGAGCCCGGCACCGACGCGATCGAGCTCCTGGAGCTCGTCGACGAGGTCCTCGACATCGCCGTCACACCGGACCGCGGCTACTGCCTCTCGATGCGCGGGGTGGCCCGCGAGACCGCCATCGCCTACGGGCTGCCGCTGCGCGACCCGGCGCTGCTCGACGTGCCCCCGCCCAACGCGCACGGCTACCCGGTGAAGGTGTCCGACCCGATCGGATGCGGCAGCTTCACCGCGCGCACGGTCACCGGCCTGCGGCCCGAGGCGCGATCCCCGATCTGGATGCAGCGCAGGCTGCAGAAGGCCGGGATGCGCACCGTCTCGCTCGCCGTCGACATCACCAACTACGTGATGCTCGAACTCGGCCAGCCGCTCCACGCCTACGACCGCTCCCGGGTCGCGGGCACCATCGGGGTCCGCCGCGCCGGGCAGGGCGAGAAGCTCACCACGCTCGACGGCGTCAAGCGCGTCCTGGACGCCCAGGACCTGGTCATCACCGACGACCGCGGGCCGATCGGCCTCGCGGGCGTCATGGGCGGCGCCGACACCGAGATCGCCGACCACGCCGAGGAGGCCGGGACCACCGAGGTCGTCATCGAGGCCGCGCACTTCGACGCGATCGCCATCGCCCGTACCGCGCGCCGCCACAAGCTGAGCTCCGAGGCGTCCAAGCGCTTCGAGCGCGGCGTCGACCCGCAGGCCGCCGCCGCTGCCGCGCAGCGCACGGTGGACCTGCTGGTCCTCCTCGCGGGCGGCACGGCCGAGGCGGGCGTCACGGAGATCACCGCCCCGTCGGCACCTCACAGCATCGCGATGCCCGCGAGCCACCCCGACCGGGTGGCAGGCGTCGCCTACGGCCGCGAGACCGTCGTACGCCGCCTCCAGCAGGTCGGCTGCGACGTCTACGGGCAGGACGAGCTGATCGTCACCGTGCCGTCCTGGCGCCCCGACCTCTCCGAGCCGAACGACCTCGCGGAAGAGGTCATCCGGCTGGAGGGGTACGAGAACCTCCCGTCCACCCTGCCGACGCCGCCGTCCGGACGCGGGCTCACCGAACGCCAGCGGCTGCACCGCCGTGTGGGCCGTGTGCTGGCCGGATCGGGTTACGTCGAGGCGCTGAGCTACCCGTTCATCGGCGATGCCGTCCTCGACCAGCTCGGCCTGGAGAAGGACGACGCACGCCGCCGTACGGTCACCCTCGTCAACCCGCTCTCCGACGAGGAGCCCGCGCTGCGCACCACGCTGCTGCCGGGTCTGCTCGGCGCGCTGCGGCGCAACGACGGCCGGGGCAGCCACGACCTGGCGCTCTTCGAGACCGGCCTGGTCTTCAGGCCGTCCGGCGAGGAGACCAGGGCCGTGCGGCTGCCCGTCGACCGCCGCCCCACCGACGAGGAGATCGCCGGACTGGACGCGGCGCTCCCGCGCCAGCCCCGCCGCGCCGCCGTCGTCCTCGCGGGCGCCCGCGAGCAGGCCGGCTGGTGGGGCAAGGGACGTCCCGCCGGCTGGGCGGACGCCGTCGAGGCGGCCCGCGCGATCGCCGGCGAGGCGGGTGTCGAGCTGACGGTCCGCGCGGACCGTCACGCCCCCTGGCACCCGGGCCGCTGCGCCGCGCTGTACGTCACGGTCGCAGGTGAGGAGACCCTCTTCGGACACGCGGGCGAACTGCACCCGCGGGTCGTCAAGGAACTCCACCTGCCCGAGCGGACCTGCGCCATGGAGGTCGAGCTCGATGTCCTGGAGCAGGCCGTCGACGGCGCGCTCCAGGCGCCCCGGATCTCCACCTTCCCGGTGGCGACCCAGGACGTCGCGCTCGTCGTGGCCTCCGACGTGCCCGCCGACGCGGTGGAGAAGGCACTCCACGAGGGTGCCGGCGGCCTCCTCGAATCGCTGCGGCTGTTCGACGTCTTCACCGGCGAGCAGATCGGTGAGGGGAACAAGTCCCTGGCGTACGCGCTGCGGTTCCGTGCCCCGGACCGCACGCTCACCGTGGAGGAGGCCTCCGCGGCCCGCGACGCCGCGGTCGCCCTGGCCGCCGAGCGCACCGGTGCGGTGCTGCGCGGCGCGTAGCCACCCCGGAAGGTGAGAAGGGGCGTATCCGGCCACCGGATACGCCCCTTCTGCTCTCGCCGGACGGCCTGGGGACCGCACACGGGCCTGCTGTCATCGGGGCAGCGGGCTGTGCGATCCGGCGCCGCCCGCCCTGCCACGGAGTGTCGGGCAGGCCGGCAGAGCGGACGGCGCGGGTGCGGGTCGTCGAACTGTACGAGGGGGAGCCGACGACCCGGCCGCCTCTTGCGAGGCACTCATTCAACCGAGCGGTGCCCGGGCGCGGCAGAGTGCACAGCAGGAGGGTTCGGGCATTCCGTTCACACCCCGTGTGAATCGTGCTCCACTAGGCTCATCGCGACGCGCACATGGGGGGGCAATGGAGCCCAACGTCCTGCTCGAATCCCTGATCGACGAGGCGGGTGTGTCCCGTGCCGGGCTCGCCGGCCATGTCAACCAGGCCGGCCGTGCCCGCGGGCTGTGCCTGCGCTACGAACACACGGCGGTCTCCCGCTGGCTCAAGGGCCAGCGCCCGCGTGGGCAGGTGCCCGACCTGATCTGTGAAGTCCTCGCGAGCAGGCTGGACCGGCCCGTCACGCTCGACGACGTCGGCATGGGGATCGCCGGGCTCCACGCGGCGGCCCCGAGCGCGGGTCTCTCCGGCTTCGTCGAGCACGCGACCGCCCTGTGGCGCTCCGACGAACTCCAGCGTCCCCACCTCGCCACGGCGCCGGCCGTCACGGGCACCACGGCGGTGATCCCGGTCTGGGAGTGGGAGAACCCTCCCGAGGATGCCGACGTCTCCCGCCCCGGGGCGTCCCGCGTGAGCATGGCGGACATAGAGATGCTCCGCGCGGCCCGCGCCCACTACGAGCAGATGTACCGGAAGGCGGGGGGTATCGCCACCAGGTCCCGCATCGTCGGCTTCCTCAACGCCGAGACGGCGCCGCTGCTGCGGAGCGGGTACAGCGATGCCACGGGCCGCCAGCTCCACCGCGCGACCGCCGGACTGGTGGCCGTCGCCGGCATCTGCGCCTACGACTCCGACGCCCACGGGCTCGCCCAGCGCTACTTCCACCAGGCGCTGCGCCTGGCCAAGGCGAGCGGGGACCGGGGGCTCGGCGGCTATGTGATCGCGCTGCTCGTGAACCAGTCGCTGTACCTGGCCGAATTCCGCCGGTCGGTCGCCTTCGCCGAGGCGGCCCTGCGTGCCGCGGGCCCCCACATCACCCCCGCGCTGGCCACCGATCTGCATGCGATGCAGGCCAAGGCCTACGCCCAGCTCGGCGACCACCGCAGCGCCCTGGAGTGCATCGGCCGTGCGGAGGCCGAGTCCGGACGCATCGGCAGCGGCACCGAACCGGACGAGACGGGGTACGTCCAGCCGGGCCTCGTCAACGTCCAGGTGGCGGAGGCGCTGCTGAGCCTCGGGGAGCTCGCCGCTGCCCGAGAGCACGCCACGGCGGCCGTACGCTCCCCGGCGCACGACCGCGGGACCGTGCACCGGCTCGCCCTGCTGACCCATCTCGAACTGCTCCAGGGCGAGGCGGACAGAGCGGCGGGCACGGCCTCCGAAATGGCGGAACGCGCCCGGGGCATGGAATCCCAGCGGCTCAGGGACCGGCTGCGCTCCGTACGGGAACACCTGGCCGCGAGCGGCTGCGCCGACGCCGAAACGGCGGCCGGACTGATCGACGGAGCGCTGCGCGTGCCTCTGTGAGCCTCTGCCGGGAGCCCTGCGCGCGTTCCCCTGCGGAGCTGACCCTGCTCCGATGTTGCCATCGACCAGTTGGAAGGTGGCAGAACTGTGCAGTGGACGAACTTGAACGAACAGACTGTGTATGAGAATCGCTGGTTCCGGGTCAATCTGGCGGATGTCGTTCTCCCTGACGGCCGGCATCTGGACCACTTCCTCATCCGGCTCCGGGCCGTCGCCGCGGCGACCGTCGTCAACGAGGCCAACGAGGTCCTGCTCCTGTGGCGGCACCGCTTCATCACCGACAGCTGGGGCTGGGAACTGGCCGCGGGCGTTGTCGAGGACGGCGAGGACATCGCCGCCGCCGCGGCACGGGAGATGGAGGAGGAGACCGGCTGGCGCCCCGGCGAACTGCGCCCGCTGATGACGGTCGAACCGGCCAACGGTCTCATCGACGCCCGGCACCATCTCCTCTGGACCCGGGAGGCGACGTACACCGGGCCTCCGGCAGACGGCTTCGAGTCCTCACGGCGTGAGTGGGTGCCGCTCAAGCTCGTGCCGGACATGATCGCGCGTGGTGAGATCCCGGCGGCGAACATGGCGGCGGGGCTGCTGATGCTCCATCACATGCAACTGGGCTGAGGACGCATACGGCCGCGGACGCCACACCCCGGTGCGGTGGACCCGCCGGAGATTCCGGGGTCAGCCGCACCGGCGGACGGCTCGGCCGCACACCGGCGGACGGCCTCCGACCCGTCCCGGAACGCGAGCCGTACGTCCTCGCGGGTGAGGGCGGAGAGGCGCGGGCACCGGGCGGGCCTCATCCGAAGGACGCCCTGCCGGGTCTCAAGCCCCGTCGCGGAGCGACTCCTCGTCCAGCGAGGCAAGTCTGCTGAGGATGTCGACGGCTGTCGCCCGTTCACCCTCGGGCAGTGATCTGAGGAGCAGTTCGTTGATCCGCTCTGCCGGAGCGATCAGGGAGTCGAGCAGGGCGGCCCCCTCGTCGGTGAGGCTCAGCAGGGTCCGCCTGCGGTCCTCCTCGTCGCGCACCTGGCTCACGAGCGCCTGGTCGGTCAGGCGGCGGATCATCAGGTTGACCGTGGAGCGGTCCAGCGAGGTGAGGCGTGCGAGAGTCCGCTGGTCGACGCCGGGGTCCCGGCTCAGCGCGTTGAGGATGGCGAACTTCTGGGAGGTGATCTCCCTGGACACGTGCTGGGTCCAGAGAGCCGTGTGCACCTGCTCGGCACGCCGGATCAGATGGCCGATGTAGTGGGGCAGCTCCAGTGCGCGCGCCACGGTGCTCCCTCCGTCCGTCGTCTAGGTGGTGCCGGCCGGGAGACAGCCGGTCTGGAGGGAGTCTAGGAGTGCCCGGCACCACCCTGTGCGCGGCCTTCCGTCAGCGGTCCCGTCCGGGGCGCTGCTCGTACGGGATGGCCAGGGAGCCGTCGACACCCACTTCGAGACGGCCGACCCGGTCGATCTCCAGGACGACGCGGTCCCCGTGGCTGAGCGGTCCCACGCCGGCGGGCGTGCCTGTCGCGATCACGTCGCCGGGGTGGAGTGTCATGACGGACGAGGTGTAGGCGATCAGCTCGGCCACCCCGAAGATCAGGTCGGCCGTGTTGGTGCGCTGCCGGGTGGCGCCGCCGACGTCGCAGCGCAGGCCGAGGGAGTCGGGGTCCGGGATCTCGTCGGCGGTGACGATCCAGGGGCCGATCGGCGTGAACGTGTCGAACGACTTGCGTGTGGAGCGGTCCTCGCCGGAGCGCACGGTGATGTCCAGAACGCAGGTGTAGCCGAAGACGTGGTCCAGCGCGTCGGCCGCGGCGACATGGCTGGCGGTGCGTCCGATGACGACGCCCAGTTCGCCTTCCTGGTCGGTGCGCCTGTCGGTGTAGGGCAGGACGATGTCCTGGCCCGGGCCGATCACGGAGGAGTTGGCCTTGAGGAAGACCCCGAGGTCGGCGACCGATGTGGTGTAGGCCATCTCGGCCTTGTGGTCGAGGTAGTTGACCGGTGCGCCGACGACCTTTCCGGGCCGGGGCAGAGGGGCCTCGAGGTCCGCTTCGACGAGCGGCACGCGTGCGCAGCCGGTGAGGTCGACCTGTACTGCCCCGTCGCGTGCGACGGTCTCGATGTGCTGGTGCAGCGCACCGGCCGCACCCGGGGTGCGGGCTCCGGTGAGTTGTTCGGTCACGTCGACGATGTCGTCGCCGTCGATGACTCCGAGGCGTCCCTTGCCGAACAGGGCCAGGCGCATCGTTGCCTCCTTGTGAAGTGTCGGGTGGGGAATCAGGCGCCGGGGTCGGCGTCTTCGGTGCGGTAGAGGCCGAGGGAGCGCATGACGGGCTCGTCGCTGTACGAGAACAGGACCGCGTCATCGGAGGCGGACGCGTTCAGATGGCGGTAGGAGGCCCAGCCGGGCACGGCGAAGGTGTCGTGCTCGGCCCAGTCCAGTCGTACGCCGTCCACGATCGTGGCGCCCTCACCGCGGACGACGTTGAAGATGGTGGAGGCCGTGTGCCGGCGGCCTGCTCCCCGGAATCCGGGGCGCAGGCGCTGGACGCGGCAGCCGATGGTGGGCATGACGGGGCCGCCCGTCCACGGGTTGGTGTACTCCAGGACGATGCCGTCGACATCGCTTCCCTCGGCCGTGTCGGCGATACCCTCCAGCGACCGCTGGGTCTCCTGCCAGGTGTAGCGGGTGACGGGGGAGTGGGGCCCGTCCTGCGAGAGCCAGACGGGATTGAGCCTGCCGTGGAGGAACTGCCTGCTGCCCGCGTCGTCCGCTCGGGTGACGGGCTGGAGGCGCTGGTGGAACTTCTCGTAGAAGCCGGCTTCCAGGCTGTTCACCAGCGGGTAGTCGAGGGCGTCGAGCCAGATCATGGGCACGTCGCCCTCATGGGTGTGGTCGTGCCAGTGCCATCCCGGGGTGAGCAGCAGATCACCCGGGGCCATGAAGACGCGCTCCCCGTCGACCGTCGTCCACGCGCCGCTGCCCTCCAGGATGTAGCGGAAGGCGTTGGAGGTGTGCCGGTGGGCCTGGGCGGTCTCGCCGGGCAGGATGACCTGCAGGCCGGCGTAGAGCGTGTTGACGGTGGCCGGGGGATCGGTCAGACCGGGGTTGACGAGCATGAGGACCCGGCGTTCGGCCTCTTCCAGCGAGAGGGTCCGGGAGAAGTGCAGCAGCAGAGGCCGCAGTTCCTGCCAGCTCCAGCGGTAGGGAACGGCGCGGCTCTTCGGCCGGGCGGGGAACAGGTTCCCGTAGAAGCGCCAGAGCGGCGCAGCGCCCAGGCCCGGCAGGGCCTCGTAGGCGAGTTCGTCGGTCGTCATGGTGTCCTCCTGCGGTTGCTGGATCACGGGATGGGGACGGTGGCCCGGGACGGCGTCCACACCCAGGACACGTCGTCGAAGTCCTCGGGCCCGCGTGACGCGAAGAGCTGGTTGCGCAGGGTGGCCCCCATGCCCTCCAGGTGACAGATCTCGCCGAAGCGGCGGGCTCCGGTCTGGATCCGGGCCGCGCGCTCGCGGCGCTGGTCGGCATAGGCCGCGAAGGCGTCGGCAGGGTCGGTGAACCGGCCGAGAGCCCCTCCGAGGGCGACTGCGTCTTCGAGTGCCTGACAGGCGCCTTGAGCGAGGTACTGCAGCATCGGATGCGCGGCGTCGCCGAGGAGCGCGATCCGGCCGTGCACCCAGTTGTCGATGGGGAGACGGTCGAACAGCGGCCAGCGCCGGTCCCGCGCTATCAGGGGCAGGGCGTCCCGCACGGCCTGGCAGCTTCCCGCGAAGCGTTCCTCGAGTTCGGCCTCGGTGCCCCAGGCGTCGGAGTCCGGTGTGTAGTGGTCGCTCTCGAACACCGCGACCTGGTTGTAGAGCTCGCCGCGCCGTACCGGGTACTGCACCAGGTGCATGCGCGGCCCCGCCCAGACCATCACCGCGTCCGACGCGGCGTGCTGTGACATCCGGCCGGTCATCCTGTCCGCGGGAAGGGTGCCGCGGAACGCCACGTAGCGTGAGCAGACAGGTTCGCCGTCCCCGACCAGGGCCTGGCGCAGGCGCGAGTGCAGACCGTCCGCCGCCACGACCGCGTCGGCCCGCAGTTCCGTCGAGGTCTCGGCGAAACGCAGGCGGACCGCGGAGTCGTCCTGTTCGGCGTGCGTGACGGTGTGCCCGGTGCGCAGCGTGATGGCGGGGTGTTCCTGGCAGGCGGCGAGGAGCGCGGCATGCAGGTCCGTGCGGTGCGTGACCAGGTAGGGGTGGCCGAAGCGCTCGGTGTACGCCGGGCCGCGGAGATCGAGCGAGGTGACCTGGTCTCCGCTCAGGGCATCCATCATCACGAGCGCGGGCGGGGCGACCGCGGTGCGCTGGACCGCGTCGAGCACCCCCAGTTCTTCGAGGGCCTGTGAGGCGTTCGGAGCGAGCTGCAGGCCTGCGCCGATCTCCCCGAACCGGGCGGCGCGTTCCACCAGGGTCACGTGGTGACCGGCGCGGGCGGTGGACAGGGCCGCGGCCAGACCGCCGATGCCGCCGCCGACCACGGCGATGCGGAGTGGAACAGAGGTCACGGACATTTGGCCTCCTTGACAGGGAAGTGGAGGACACCGATGGCAGGCGACGAGGAGCGCCCGTAATGATCAGTACGCCAATCGTTGGTGTACGGATCATATTGCGGGAGTGCTGCTCCGGTGTCAACGGTCGAGCGGAGACGGCTCAGGCGGAAGGGCGCCCGTGGGTACGTGCGCTCAACACGCGGCCGTGTGGCTGTCCCCGTACACGGGAGCGTCGGTGTGCGCCGTGATGTCCGCGAAGGTGACACCCGGGGCCGTCTCGACGAGGGCGAGGCCGTGAGCGGTGACGTCCAGTACGCCGAGGTCGGTGATGACGCGGTGCACGCACCGCCGGCCGGTGAGCGGCAGAGTGCACTCCTGCACGATCTTGGGGCTGCCGTCCCTGGCGGTGTGTTCCATGAGGACGACGACACGGCGGGCGCCGTGGACCAGGTCCATGGCGCCGCCCATGCCCTTCACCATCTTGCCGGGGATCATCCAGTTGGCGAGGTCCCCGGCGGCGGAGACCTGCATGGCGCCGAGGACGGCGGTGTCGATGTGGCCGCCGCGGATCATGCCGAAGGAGAGTGCGGAGTCGAAGAAGGAGGCGCCGGGCAGGGCGGTGACGGTCTCCTTCCCGGCGTTGATGAGATCCGGGTCGACCTCGTCCTCGGTGGGGTAGGGGCCGGTGCCGAGGATGCCGTTCTCCGAGTGCAGCACGACGTCGACACCGGGCGGAAGGCAGCCGGGTATGAGGGTGGGGAGGCCGATACCCAGGTTGACGTAGGAGCCGTCGGCAAGCTCTTGGGCTGCGCGGGAGGCCATCTGCTCACGGGTCCAGGGCATCAGATGCTCACCGTCCAGTTCTCGATACGTTTGTCAGCGGCTTGTCCGGGGGTGAGTTGCACGATTCTCTGCACGTAGACGCCGGGCAGGTGGACCTCGTCGGGTGCCAGCTCGCCGGGTTCGACGAGCTCCTCGACCTCTGCGACGGTGACGCGGCCGGCCATGGCGGCGAGCGGGTTGAAGTTCGCGGCGGCACGGCGGAAGACGAGGTTGCCGTGCCGGTCGCCGCGCCAGGCCCGGACGAGGGCGAAGTCGGTGGTGATGCCGTGCTCCAGGACGTACGGCCGTCCCGAGAAGTCCCGGGTCTCCTTGGGTGGTGAGGCCACGGCGACCGAGCCTCCCCCAGCCTCGTAGCGCCACGGCAGGCCGCCCTCCGCCACCTGGGTGCCCACGCCGGCCGGAGTGTAGAAGGCGGGTATGCCCGCGCCGCCGGCCCGCAGACGCTCGGCGAGCGTGCCCTGCGGGGTCAGCTCCACCTCCAGCTCTCCGCCGAGGTACTGACGCGCGAACTCCTTGTTCTCGCCCACGTAGGAGCCGGTGACCCGGGCGATGCGCCCCGCGGCGAGCAGGACGCCCAAACCGCGGCCGTCCACACCGCAGTTGTTGGAGACGACCTCCAGTGCGGCCGCCCCCTGCTCGTACAGGGCGCCGATGAGGACGTCAGGAACTCCGGAGAGTCCGAACCCGCCGACGGCGAGAGAGGCACCGGAGGGGATGTCGACGACCGCTTCGGCGGCGCTGCCGCTGACTTTGTTCACGTGCGTGTCTCCTTCTCTGCAAGGGGGCCGGCGGAATGCGCCCCGACGCCGTTCACTCCGCGGCCTCGGGGCGCAGGGCGTCGGAGACGGACTTGACGCCGCCGTGCGCGGTGAGGCCACCGTCGACGGGTATCTCGGCCCCGGTGATGAACGACGACCGGTCGGACATCAGGAAGACCACCAGCGGAGCCACCTCGTCGACGCTTCCGGTGCGCCCCAGCGGGGTTTCGCAGATGTTGGTCTCGCGGAAGGCCGGGGCGGCGGAGGCGGTCATCTCGGTCTCGATGTAGCCGGGATGGATCGTGTTGACGCGGATGCCGCGGGGGCCGAGCTCCAGCGCCGCCGTCTTCGAAAGGCCCCGCAGCGCCCACTTGCTGGTCGTGTACGCGACCGGGTAGTGAGCGGTGAGGGCGGCGGACGAGCCGACGTTCACGATGGAGGAGCCCGGGAGCATCAGGGGCATGAGGTGCTGGATGCCCAGGAGAGGGCCGGTGACGTTGACCGCGTGGACACGGGCCATGTCCTCGGGGCGCACGTCGCCGACGCGGGCACGCCAGGTGATGCCGGCGTTGTTGACCAGGCCGTGCACCTGCCCGTACGTCTCCCGCAGCTCGGCGGCGAGTCCGGCCCAGTCCTGCTCGCTGGTGACGTCCAGCCTGCGGCACCCCTCCACGGGTTCGGCATCGGTCGCGATGACGTGGGCGCCCTCCTGGGCAAGGGCGACTGCCTCGGCTGCGCCCTGACCACGGGCCGCGCCGGTGACGACGACCACCTTGCCGTGCAGTCCCACCGGACGCGGGCCGGTCACGGCCGCTGCCGGTCACGGCGCCGGCCGGCCGGCAGGGGGAGCGGCTCGGCACCGGGAACGACGGTGTTGGTGAGTGTGCCCAGGCCCTCGACGGTCAGGCTGACGGTGTCACCCGGCCGCAAGGGGGGCGGGGTCTGCTCGCCGCGCCGGCCCCAGAGCTCCGCGAGGCAGCCGCCGTTGCCGCACGTGCCGGAGCCGAGTACGTCACCCGCTACGACCCGGGTGCCGCGGGAGGCGTAGGCGGTCATCTCCTCGAAGGTCCAGCTCATGTTGGACAGGAGGTCCTCGCCGACGGCCTCCCCGTTGATTTCGGCGGTGAGTGCCAGCCGCAGGAACCCTTCGGAGTCGCGGTAGGGCTCCAGTTCGTCCGCGGTGACCAGGTAGGGGCCGAGGGTGGTCGCCGTGTCCTTGCCCTTGCAGGGACCCAGACCCACCTTCATCTCCGCCGACTGGAGGTCACGGGCGGACCAGTCGTTGAAGACGGTGTATCCGACGATGTGGTCACGGGCCCGTTCCGGGGTGAGGTCGCGGCCCTCGCGGCCGATGACTGCTCCCACCTCGAGTTCGAAGTCCAGGACGTTCGCACCGGGCGGTACGGGCACACCCTGATCAGGGCCGTAGACCGCGTGCGGGTTGGTGAAGTAGAAGGTCGGCGCCGCGTACCACTGCTCGGGCACGCCCGCGACACCGTCCACGGACCGGCGCACGCCTTCGACGTGTTCCTCGAACGTGACGAAGTCGCGTATGGAGGAGGGCTGAAGCGGGGGAAGCAAGCGCACCTGGGAGACATGGGGCCCCGGCGGCACGTCGAGTGCCGCGGCACCCGCGGCGAGGAGCCCCGGCAGACCGCCGGTCTCCGTCAGAAGCGCGGTGAGCGAGGAGACGCCCGGCAGGGGGAACAGCGTGCCGTCCTCCTCCACGACGGCTACGCGGTGGCGGTGCTGATGCTCGTAAGCGGCGAAACGCATGGTTCGGCTCCTGGTGGGGAGGGGCGGTGAAGGGGGCCGCGCATGAGGCCGTGCCCACGGTGACGCGGCCGCGGCAGCCGCCGCCCGGCCGGCGGCACGGGCAGCGGCTGCTCACCCGCGGTCCGGGGAGCCGCGCGGGACCGGGGCGGCGGCGTGGGCCGGAGCGGGTCCGCACGCCGCCGTACCCCCGGAGTGACGCGAGGGAATCAGACGGGCGGGGTTCAGACGGGTGCGGTTCAGACGGGCGGGGCTCAGACGGGCGGGGCGATGAACACACCGCGGTCGGGGTCGTTGAAGGACTCCTTGGCGACGATCTCGTTCATCGCGTTGGCCGTGCCCCACTGGTCGGTGACCTCCGGCCTGGAGAAGTCGTAGACGTGCGGGTGCCAGGTGTCCTCGTCGAGGTTCTCCAGCTCCGTCGTGTACTCGACGGTGTTGCCGTGCGGGTCGAGGAAGTAGGTGAAGGTGTTGTCGCCCGCCATGTGCCGTCCGGGCCCCCAGATCTTGCGGAAGCCGGCCCGCATGACCCGGCCGGAGCCGCGCATGTACTCGTCGATGCCCCGCATCTCGAAGGAGACGTGGTGCAGGGCGGTGTGCGGGCCCTGGGCGATGGCCATGGAGTGGTGCTGGTTGCTGATCCGCATGAAGTGCATGACCTCACCCATGTGCGGCGAGGACAGTGTGTCGGAGAGGGCGAAGCCGAGGTGGCGCTCGTACCACTGACGGGTGCGGTTCAGATCGGGGGAGTTGAGGACGACGTGGGAGAGCTTGACCGGGATGGCCTCCTTCTCCTCGATCTTCCGGTGCTGCCTGACCTGGACGTCGGCGGAGACCTCGATGGTGCGGCCGTCGACGTCGAAGAAGCGGAATCCGTAGCCGCCGCCCGGGGTGTCCACGCTGCCGGGCTGTGAGATCAGCTGGACGCCGCCGGCCAGGAGCCGTTCGGCGAGGGTGTCCACGTCGGCGGGGTTCGCGGCTCCGTAGGAGACGAGGTCGAGCCGCTTCTCCTCGGCCTTGCGCAGCCGCACGACGTACTGCTCGGGGGAGCCCTCGGCGGCCAGGAAGGAGATTCCGGAGTCCTCGGTGACCTTGGTGAGGCCCCAGACACCGGCGTAGAAGTCGAGTTGCCTGTCGTAGTCCGGCACTGCCAGATCGACGTGGCGCAGGTGGGTGAGCAGACGTGCGCTCATGGTGGGTTCCTCCTCAGGCAAAGGGCAGGTCGAGCAGGGCTGAGGCGTTGCGGCCGCGTACGGCTTCGAGATCCGCCTCGGACAGCCGGGCAGCGCGCAGGGCGGCGACGGGATCGTCGGAGCCCATGTCGAAGGGGAAGTCGGAACCGAGCAGGACACGATCGGGACCGGCGACCCTGACCAGCTCGCGCAGGACGTGCGGATCGTGGACGAGTGAGTCGAAGTAGAGCCGCCTGAGGTAGCTGCTGGGCAGGTGGGCGCAGCCGGCACCGGCGTCCGGGCGGGCGGTCCAGGCGTGGTCGGACCGGCCGATGTGGGTGGGCAGGTAGCCCCCGCCGTGTGCGGCGATCAGCTTCAGCGCCGGGTGGCGGTCCAGGACACCCGAGAAGATGAGGTGGGAGAGGGCGACGGCGTTCTCGGTGGGCTGGCCGACGGTGTTGGACAGGTACCAGCGGTCCAGGCGCTCGTCGAGCGTGCACCCGAAGGGATGCAGGAAGAGCACCGCGCCGCTTTCCTCCGCCCGGGCCCACAGGGGCTCGTACGCGGGGTCGGAGAGTTCACGGCCCGGTGCGTGGCTGGAGATCTCCACGCCCAGAAGCCCGTGCCCCAAGGCGTTGTCGAGGGCTTCGACTGCCAGATCCGGGTGCTGGAGCGGTATGAGTCCGAGCCCCCGCAGCCGCTTCGGGGCCGCCGCGCAGTGAGCCGCGGTGGCCTCGTTGGCCAGCCGGTACACCTTCTCGGCGGTCGCCTCGTCGGCCCAGTAGTGGTAGTGCGAGGGGGACGGGCTGACCAGCTGTACGCCGACGCCCTGCCGGTCCATCGCCGCGAGGCGCACGGTGACGTCGGTCAGTCGCGGGATGCGCTCACCCACCATGGGGCCGCTCACGGCGAGAGCCTCGGCGCCGTTGCGTCGGGCGTCCAGGGCTTTTGCCGCGTCGTGGCCGGGCAGGCCTGCCACGAGTGCCTCGACCTCGGGGAGCAGGACGTGCGCGTGCACGTCCACGGTGAGGGAGGGGCGTGCGGAAGCGCTCGACGAGGGGCGGGGCGACGGGCGGGCGGTCACGGCAGCTCCCGGAGCATCGTCATGGTGCGGCCCATCAGGCCGGGCACGTCTGCGTCGCGTACGCCGTCGAGCTGCCACTGCCCGATCTGGACGGACGCCTCCACCACCGGCCGGACCCTGGCGATCCGTCGTTCGTAGTACTGCTGGAAGAGGGCGTCGTCCCAGGTGCCGGACCCGGTCAGGAGCTGCGCGAGGACCCATGCGTCCTCCAGGGACAGGGCGGCGCCCTGCGCGAGGGTGGGCGGGCAGCAGTGGGCGGCGTCGCCGACGAGGACGACCCGGCCGCGATGCCATGATCCCTCGACCAGCATGCGGTCGAACCAGGTGTAGTTGACCTGCGCGGGGTCGGTGATGTGCGCGGTGATCTCCGGCCAGTTGCCGCCGTAGGCGGAGGCCAGGCGTCGCATCTCCTCGGCGTACGACTCCGGGGGGATCGACGCGCGGTCGCGGTTGGCCTCGACGACGTACGCGTAGAGCGTGCTGTCGCTGGTGGGGCAGTAGCCGGCGATGAAGGCCGGGCCCCCGTAGGCGAGGTCGGTCCGCTCCACGCCTGTCGGCCGGGGGGCGGCGACGCGCCAGATGGCCATGCCGGTCGGTTCGGGCTTCGCCGTGATGCCGATGGCGGCCCGGGTGGTGGAGCCGAGGCCGTCGGCGGCGATCACCAGGTCGTAGCGCCCCTCGGAGCCGTCGCTGAGGCGGACGGAGACGCCGTCGGCGCCCTGCTCCACGATCTCGGCGGTGACCCCCAGGCTGACGGCCGCGCCGCTCGCGCGTACGGCCTCGATCAGGATGCGCTGGAGCTGCGGCCGCTGCATGCCGACGGTGGCGGGGAGGTCGTCGCCGCCGCTGCGGATGTCGTCCTGCGCGTGCAGGACGGTCCCGTCAGGAGCGGTGATGCCCACCGACCCGAAGCCGAAGCCGGATGCCTCGACCTGCTCCCACACGCCCAGCTCGCGCAGCACACGGAGGGCGTTGCCCTGGAGGGTGATGCCGGAGCCGGCGGTGGCGTTCCAGTCGGCCTTGGCCTCGATCAGGTGCACGTCGACACCGGCTCGCCGGAGCAGGAGCGTCACGGCGTTCCCGGCGGCGCCGCCACCGATCACCAGGACCTTACGAGCTTCGTTCATGAGGGGAACTCCCTTGTTCCTCAAGCTATTTCACGGCGATCGGGTTGATGGGGGAGCCGACCGCACCGGTGATGGGAAGGGGCGCGGCGGTGAGCCAGAACGCGTACGCGCCGTCGGCCGCGCAGTCCTCGGCGAGGGCGTCCAGGTCCCACATCTCCCCGATGAGCAGGCCGATGTTGGGGATGGCGACCTGGTGCAGCGGCTGGAAGGCGATGTCGAACTCGTTGGGCCGCACCTCGAAGCCCCAGGTGTCGGTGGCGATCGCGGCGATCTCGGTTCCGTGCAGCCAGCCGGCGGTGGTGAAGGAGAGGCCGGGGGCGGGCCCGCCCGCGTACTCGCCCCAGCCCTCGCGGCGGGCACGGGCGAGCCGGCCGGTACGGACCAGCACGATGTCCCCGCGGCCGACAGCCACGCCCTGGGCTTCGGCGGTGGCCGTCAGGTGTTCCTCGGTGATCGCGAATCCGTCGGGCAGCTCACCGTCCTCACCGATCGTGCGGCCGACGTCCAGGAGCACACCGCGACCGGCGACGTGCGGGGCCATGTGCTCGATGCCGGTGACCAGGTCGCCCTCGGAGGTGACGGTCTTCGCCGCGTCCCGGCCGTTCCACGTCTTGCCGTGGTCGAAGATGTGGCCGAGCCCGTCCCACTGGGTCGAGCACTGCAACGGCATCGCGATGACGTCGTCGGCCCCGCCGAGCCCGTGCGGGAAACCCTGCAGGCCGAGTGCGGCGTCGGTGCCGGTGTCCAGCATGGTGTGGACCGGATTGGTGCGGCGGCGCCAGCCGTTCTGGGGGCCGTTCATGTCGAAGCTCTGGGCGAGCGAGAAGCTGGCGCCCCGGCGGATGAGCGCGGCGGCCTCGCGACGCTTCGACTCGTCCAGGAAGTTGAGGGTGCCCAGCACGTCGTCCTCACCCCAGCGTCCCCAGTTGGAGTACGCCTTCACGGCCTCGGCTATCGAGCCCTCGGGATCGGTGCGGTCGAGGGTCATGACGCCTCCGCGACACAACGGGTGCGCTGGGCGCCGAGGCCGGTGATGGAGCCGTCCATGACGTCGCCGTCGCGCAGCAGCCGTCCCCAGTGCATGCCGTTGCCGGCCGGGGAGCCGGTCAGTACCAGGTCACCGGGCAGGAGCTCTGCGGTCTGCGAGGCGTAGGACACCATGCGCGCGACGTCGAAGATCATGTCCTTGGTGGACTCGTCCTGCATCGTCTCGCCGTTCAGCTTCAGCACGAGGCGCAGGTCGCCGGTGTCCGCGACCGACTCGGCCGGCACGATCCAGGGGCCGAGCGGGGTGAATCCGGGTGCGTTCTTGCTGCGCAGCCAGTCGGTGCCGATCTGCGGCATGTCCCGGCGGAACACGGTCGCACGGTCGGTCAGGTCGTTGGCGATCGTGTAGCCGGCGACGTGGCCGAGGGCGTCCTCCACGGACACCCGGTGAGCCGGCCGTCCGATGACGGCCACGAGCTCCAGCTCCCAGTCGGGCTTCGCGGCCCAGGACGGGAGCACGACGTCGTCGTAGGGGCCGGTGACCGCGCTCGGCAGGCCGATGAAGACGTAGGGCAGGTCCTCGTCCGCCCTGCGGTCCATGATCTCCGCGGCCTCCGCGCGCCGTTCCTCCTCCGAGCGGTCGTCGCCCGGCGCCCGGTGCGCGACATGCAGGTCGATCACGTGCTGCCGGTAGTTGGCCCCGGACTGGAACACCTGCCGCGGCTCGACCGGTGCGTGCACCCGGAAGTCCGCCAGTGGCCGTCGCTCCAGCTCGCTGTCGCCGGCCAGCGCCGTGAGCCGCCCCGCGGCCGTGTCCCAGTTCTCCAGGAGCCTCCGGACGGACAGGGACTCGTCACCGAAGGCGGTACGCAGGTCGACCGCCTGGGCGTCCGCCGTCACGAGCGCCGGGAAGGCCGGGCCGTCCGGTGCCGAGAGCGTGGCCAGAGCGAACGGCCCGGCGAACAGCGCGGACGAGGATGCAGATTTCACGAACATGTCCTCCTGATTGCGATGTGACTAATCTGGACCCAGCACCCGGGATCACGGAAATCAATTCTGTGGATGACTGTCATCCACCGTGTTTATTCCTGCCTGGTCAGCGCCTTACCGCAAAGGGAAAACTCGTGAATCTGGCCCGCCTCGACCTCAACCTCGTCGTCGCCCTGCGTGCCCTGCTGGAGGAACGCAACGTCACCCGCGCCGGGGAGCGCGTCGGGCTCAGCCAGCCCGCCATGAGCGCCTCTCTGGCCAGGCTGCGCCGCCACTTCGGTGACGACCTGCTCGCCCGTGTCGGCGGCCACTACGAACTCACCGCTCTCGGGCAGGTTCTCCTGCTCCGCACTTCCACCGCCTACGAAGTGATGGAACGCCTCTTCGCGAGCCAGGCCGACTTCGATCCGGGCAGTGAGAAGCGCGAGTTCAAGCTCGTGGCATCCGACTACGCGGTCGCCGTGTTCGGCGCCGAGCTCGCCCGGGTCGTCCACGAGGAGGCGCCCGGCATCCGGCTGCGCTTCGTCCAGACCCCGCCCACCGTGGTCGACGACACGGCCACACTGCTGAGCACCACCGACGGCCTGCTCATGCCGCACGGCGTCATCAGTGACTTCCCCGCCACCGACCTCTACGAGGACAGATGGGTCTTCCTCGTCGCGGACGACCATCCGAGCGTGGAAGACCGGCTCACCCGGAACGACCTGGGGCGGTTGCCGTGGGTCACCTACCAACGGACCTACGACGCCCCCGCCGTGCGCCAGCTCGGCATGCTGGGCATCGAGCCGCGCGTGGAAGTGTCCGTCGACAGCTTCCAGCTGCTTCCGCTGCTGGTGGCGGGCACCCGGCGCATCGCCCTGATCCAGGAGCGCCTCGCCCGGCTCCTCGCGCCGCTGGCCGCGGTGCACGTGGTGCAGCCGCCCTACGAAGCGGTTCCACTGCGGGAGGCGATGTGGTGGCACCCGGTGCACACGCACGACGCGGCCCACATCTGGCTGCGTGAGACGACTGCCCGGGTGGGCAGGCGCATGGCGGACGTGCCCGGGGCACCGTCCGCCGCGGACTGACGCATGCGCGTCCCTGTGGCCACCGGCGAAGCCTGGCCGGGAAACGCCGCACCATCCACGGCGTGGATCGACGCCATCCGGAACCCGGATCGCGCGGGGGGTGGGCAGCGCGGCGCCCGGACCGCATAGTCAGGGCAATCACGCGCCCATACGCAGCGATCTCCGGCCATCGGACTCGCTCGCTTCACGGCGCGGCCTTCCCGCCTCGCATCCTGGAGTACCGCCATGCCGGTTTCTGCTGACCCGCCTGTCAGTGAGCGCGATGACCACCCGGCTGTGACGGGGAGGCTGCCGGCCGCTCTGCTGATGGCCGGCAGTTGTCTGCCCATCCTCGGCGCGGTGCTGCTCGCCCCGGTCCTGCCACGCATGCAGGACCACTTCGAGGGTGTACCGGGCAGCGAGGCGCTGGTCCCGCTGGTGCTGACGGTCCCCGCGCTGTCACTGGCTCTCCTCGCCCCGTTCGCGGGTGTCATCGTCGATCGGCTCGGCCGCAAACGACTGTTGGTCGTGGCGACGGTCCTGTACACGCTGTTCGGGACGGTGCCGCTGTGGCTGGACTCCCTGCCCGGCATCGTGGTCAGCCGCGTGCTGCTGGGGATCGCGGAAGCCGCCGTCATGACCTGTTGCACCACCCTGATCGGCGACTACTACACCGGCAAGGTCCGTGACCGCTATCTGGCCCTGCAGACGATGTGCGCGTCGGCATCCGCCACCGTCTTCTTCGTGTTCGGAGGCGCCCTGGGAGCGGTCAGCTGGCGTGCGCCCTTCTGGCTGTACGCGGTGGGTCTGCTGCTGGCCCCGGTCATGGCCCGGGTACTGCCGGCTCCGGAGCCCGGCGCCGCGCGCGGGGCGGGGGAGGAGCGCGCCGAGCCGGGGAGGCGGCCCTTTCCGGTGCGCCGGATGGCCGGCCTGTGCCTGCTGACCGTGTTCGGCGCGGTCGTCTTCTACGCCGTCCCCGTGGAGATGTCCTACCTCCTCGACGACTTGGGTGTGGATTCCACCGGCGTCATCGGAGCGGTCACGGCGATCGCCAGCGCCGCCACCGTCGTCGGCTCGGTCGTCTTCACCCGGCTCACCGACCGGCCGCGACGCCGGCTGCCGGCACTCTTCCTCTTGTGTGCCGCAGGCTTCGTCGTCATGGGAACCGCCGAGAGCCTCCCCCTGCTGATCGCGGGCGCCGTGCTGAACTGCGTCGGGACGGGACTGCTCCTGCCCTCGTTGCTGACGCTGGCGATGTCCCGGCTCGACTTCGCCGACCGAGGGCGCGGTACCGGACTGTGGACGGCGGCGTTCTTCTTCGGTGAGTTCCTCTGCCCACTGATCCTCCTGGGGGGCAAGGAGGTCCTGGGCGACCTGGCATCGGCCGTCGGACTGCTCGGACTTGTCACCCTGCTGGTCTCGGCCGCACTGCTGCCCTTCACACGCCGTACGACGCGGCGGGAGCTGCGTCATCATGCTCCTGAACAGCCCTGACCGCCCCGGCTCACCGCGCCGGCACGGCCAGGGTCGACCGGCGCACGACCAGTTCCGGCCGCAGTACGACGTGGGCGTGTTCGTGGCCGGCGCCGCAGGTCGTCTCCTCGACGAGCAGACGGCCGGCCTGCCGCCCCATCGCCACGGCAGGCCGTCGCACCGAGGTGAGGGGGACGACGGCGGACGCGGCGTACTCGATGTCGTCGTAGCCGACCACCGCGAGATCCTCCGGCACCCTCAGCCCAGCCTCGTACAGAGCCTGGAGCACACCCAGGGCAAGCAGGTCGTCGGCGCAGAAGACGGCGGAGGGGCGGTGGGGGAGCCCGAGGATGCGGTGCCCCGCGTCCTTGCCCGCGCTCACGGTGAGGTCCGCGCACGTGACCTCTCTGAGGGCCGTGCGCGCGAGTCCGGCCTGGGTGACGGCGTCGACGGCTCCCGTGCGGCGGTCCCGTACCTGCTGGAGGCCGGGACCGCTGACGTAGGCGATGGAGCGGTGCCCCTGGTCGATCAGGTGGCGCACCGCGGCGTGCCCGCCCGCCACATCGTCGATGCCGACGGAGCAGGCGCCGGGCCGGGGGCCGCACCGGTCGGCGACGACGTAGGGAACAGCGTGCCGGTGGAAGGCGGCCGCCGTGCGCCCGGCGGCCTCGCCAGAGGTCAGTACGGCGCCGCGGATCCGGTGCGAGGTGATCAGGGAGAGGTGGTGCGCCTCCTCCTCCCGGCCGCGGGTGCCGGTGCAGACCATCACACCGAGGCCGGCCTCGCGGGCGGCCTGTTCCACGCCTGTGGCCAGGGCGGCGGAGAACGGGTGAGTCAGATCCGGCACGAGAACCGCGAGGATCCGGGCCGCCCAGCCGTGCAGTTGCCGGGCTCCTTCCGTCCTCACGTAGCCCAACGAGTCGATCACCGCCAGCACTCGGGCCAGTGTGGGCCCGGCGACGAGTTCCGGGCGGTTGAGCGCGTTGGAAACGGTGCCGAGGGAGACGTCGGCCTCGAGCGCGACATCCTTCATGCCCACTCTGCGGCGTGCGGCCTTCTCATGGGTCATCAGGATCCTCTGCACGGTCCTCGGGTCACGTCACATCGGAGAGTGCGCGGCAGGCCCGCTTCCGGCCACGGCCTGACCGCCGTTCAGGGCGGCGGTGCTGCCGCGCACCACCAGGCGCGGTGTCATGGAGGTCTGCATCGCCCTGTCGCGTCGTCCCTCCACGCGCTCGATGAGCATGCGGGCGGCGGAGGAGCCCATGGTGTGCCCGGCCTGGTCGACGCTGGTGAGCTGGACGGGGGCCAGTGCGGCGAGGGCGGTGTTGTTGTAACCGACGAGCGAGACGTCGTCCGGGATGCGCAGCCCGAGCTCGTGGGCCGCCCGGTAGATGCCCAGGGCGGCGACGTCGGCGCCGGTCATGACGGCGGTCGGCCGCCGCTCGGCGGTCAGCAGGGTCAAGCCTGCCTTGAAGCCGCCGTCGTCGGAGTACGCGGCGTGGTGGACGCGTACGCGCTCGGCGAGGCCGTGGCGTTCCATGGCGGCTCGGTAGCCGTCGGCGAGGACGACCTCCGGCGTGCGTCTCCACTGGTTGGCCTTGGTGCCCGGGGCGGAGACCAGGGCGATGTCCCGGTGGCCGAGCGCCACGAGATGGTCCACCACCAGCTCGGCGCCGGTGTCGTCGGCGTCGACCACCGAGTCGTGGATGTCGGTGCCGTCGTGATGGCCGATGACCACGGTCGGAGTGGCCGCCGCCGTCGCCAGCACCTCGGCACGCGAGGTCCCCGGCGCGATGAGGACCAAGCCGTCCATCTGGCGGTCGACCATCGAACGGATCGTCTTCGCCTGCTCGTCCGGGTCGAAGCCGGCCGCGCCGATCAGCACCGTGTACTCGCTGGTGCGGAGCTCCTCCTGGATGCCGTCGAGGATGTCGGCGAAGAAGGCGTTGCGGACGTTGTCCAGCAGCACGCCGATCGTGTACGTCCGCCCACGCATGCCGCGGGCAGCCGCCTGTGGGCGGTAGTCCAGCTCGGCGATGCTGGCCCGCACCCTCTGCTGCATGCCCGGGCTCACCCCGTAGGCGTTGCGCAACACCTTGGACACCGCGGCGACGGACACGCCCGCATGCCGCGCGACGTCGGTGATGGTCACACGCTTGTTCTGCTTCGGTGCGGTGGACCCGCCCATCCTCAGTACTCCGGATCTCCTAGGCGTTGGTGCAACGGTCTACATGATGGCGCCTGGATGACGACAAGGCTACCTTTCCGCGCCCTGGTGTTACAGCTCCGTGTCTTGACGGATCCACCGGTGCGGTGCAGGGTGTTGCTCACTTCGTGGTGGAGAACGTTACACACAGCCTTCTGCGCGGTCTGACCCGTCTGCCCTCCTCAGCGCCGCCCGTCGTTCCCCGCCCCTCTCTCAAAGACCTCCGGGAGTCCTCCGTGTCCCTTCGCATGCCCCGCGTCCGTCGTGCGCGTCTGAGCCTGTTCACGGCCGGCACCGCTTCACTGGCACTGCTCACCACCGCCTGCGGCGGTGGCGGCGCCGGATCCTCCGCCGCGCCCAAGGAGTTCAGCTACCTGAGCGTCACCGAGAACACCACCGTCAAGACCGCCCTGACCACCATGTCCAAGGGTGCGTGCAAGGCGGCGAACGACGACCTGCCGCTGAAGGTGGAGACCGTCCCGCAGGCGAGCCTGGACCAGAAGCTGCAGCTGCTGGCCGGTCAGGACGCCCTGCCGGTGCAGTTCGCCGCGGGCAACGCCCCCGCGTTGACGCAGCAGTTGGAGAAGTCGGGCAAGGTCGCCGACCTGGAGAAGGAGCTCGAGTCCCTCGGTGTCCTCGACCAGCTGGAGCCTGCCGCCGTCTCCACGATCAAGGCGCTGTACGGCGGCAAGGTCGAGGTGCTGCCGTACGAGTACAACATCGAGGGCATCTTCTACAACAAGAAGCTCTTCCAGGAGAGCGGCATAGCCGTGCCCGGTACCTGGGACGAACTGGTGGCCGGTGCGGCGAAGCTGGCCGCCAAGGACATCCAGCCCTTCTCCGCCTCCGGTCAGCAGGGGTGGCCGATCACCCGCCTGGTGAGCACCTACCTCTACCGCAGCCTGGGCCCCGACGCTCTCCAGAAGGTGGCCGACGGCAAGGCGAAGCTCACCGACCCGGAGTACGTGAAGGCCGCGGAGGAGGTCGCGGCCCTCGGCAAGAAGGGGTACTTCGGAAAGGGGGTCGGTTCGATCGACTACGACACCGCGATGAACCAGTTCCTCAACGGCAAGGCGGCCATGTTCTACATGGGCAGCTGGGCACTGGCCAACGTCTCCGACGCGAAGCAGAACAAGGTCGGCGCGGAGAACGTCGGCTTCATGCCCTTCCCCGCTGTCGCCGGTGGCAAGGGCTCCATCGACCAGTACCCCTCCAACGTCGGCCTCGGCATCACCCTCGGCGCGAAGTCCTTCGACAAGAAGACCGGCGCCTGGGCGTCCTGCATCGCCAAGAACTATGGCAGCACCGCGCTCAAGGACCACGGCTCGATCTCCGGCTTCAAGGTGAACACCGAGGTGAAGGACGCAAACGAGGTCACCACTCAGGTCCGCGACACCATCAGCACGTCCAAGCAGAACGTCCTGTGGTTCGAGGCCCTGTTCAGCACCAAGGCCACCACGGTGAGCCAGACCAACGCCGCCGGCCTGGTGGCCGGGAGCATGCAGCCCGAGCAGTTCATGCAGACCGTCCAGGACGCGCTGGCCGCCCAGTGACCGACCGGGGGCGGCCCATCGGTCTCCTCGCGCCGTACGCGTGCGCCGCCCCCGGTTCCGTTCCGACAGGTCTCTTCAACGGAAACGAAGTGGACACCATCCATGCACCGCGTACTCGGTGACCGCAGGGCCATCGCAATCCTTCTCGGTCCCGCCCTTCTGGTCTATTCGCTGATCATGCTGGTCCCGATCGTGTGGTCGCTCGGCTATTCCTTCACCAAGGGCAACACCATCGACGGCTTCACCGGAAACGGAGTAGCCAACTTCTCCCGCCTGTTCGATGACCCAGCTGTTCGTGAAGCCCTCTGGTTCACTCTCAAATACGCTGCCATCGTCACGGTGGGACAGGTCATCGCCGGCTATCTGCTGGCCCTGCTGTACGTGTTCTTCCTCAAGAAGTCCTCCGCTCTCATCCGTACCCTGGCCTTCTTCCCCGTCGTGCTGCCCACGGTCGCGGTGGGTCTGCTCTTCCAGAAGTTCTTCCAGGTCGCCCCGCAGACAGGGCCGGTCAATTCGCTCCTCAACGCGGTCGGGCTCGATTCCATAGATTTCTTCGGCAGCGCGGGGAGCGCGTTCTGGGTGCTGATCGTCATGGACATCTGGCGTTCCATGGGCTTCTACGCCGTGCTGCTCTTCGCCGGCCTGGTGGACATCCCCGACGAGGTCCTCGAATCGGCCCGCCTGGACGGGGCCTCGGGGCTGCGGCTGATCCGGCACATCGTGCTCCCGCTGTCCCTGCCGGTGCTGATGTCGTCGCTCATCTTCAGCATCAACGGCACCCTGAAGGTCTTCGACTCCGTCGTCGCCCTCACCAACGGCGGCCCCGGCAACGGCACCACCCCGTTGACCCTGTACATGTTCCAGACGTCGTTCACCTACAGCGACTACGGCTACGGCAGCACCGTCGCACTGCTGCTGACGGTCGTGTGCCTGCTGGTGAGCCTGGTCGTCTACCGCGTCTCGCAGCGCGACCTCACGGAGGGCTGAACACATGGCCATCGACACACCTGTGAAGACCTCCGCAGGCCGCTGGAGCCGAGGGCCGTCCGGAAACGCCGGACCGGACCGCAGGCCCAGGGCACCGCGCCGGCTGTGGGTGAAGGCCGTCGTCACGCTGCTGCTGGTCGTCGAGATCTACCCGCTGATCTGGATGTTCCTGACGTCCCTGAAGTCCAACGACGACTACCTGAACAACTCCACCTGGAGCCTGCCGACGACCTGGGAGTGGGGCAACTACTCCGAGGCCTGGACCACCGGCAACCTGGGGCTCTACGTCCAGAACAGCCTGCTCGCCGTCCTGCCCGCGCTGGCGCTCATGCTGCTCCTGGGCACGGCCGCGGGATTCGCCCTGCAGGTCATGGTGTGGAAGGGCCGCAGTCTCACCCTGCTGGTCTTCCTGGCGGGCATGATGGTGCCCCCGCAGATGATCCTCCTGCCGCTGTTCACGGTGTACTTCCAGGCCGGTCTGTCCGGGACCCTGTGGCCGCTGATCCTCACCTACACCGGCACCGGCCTGCCGCTGACCGTCTTCATGATGGCCACGTACTACCGCACCGTCCCCCGCGAACTCTTCGAGGCCGCCACCATCGACGGTGCCGGCATCCTGCGCGCCTTCTGGACCATCAGCGTGCCCCTGGTCCGCAACGCCCTGCTCACGGTCGGCCTGGTGCAGTTCTTCTTCATCTGGAACGACCTGCTCATCGCGCTGACCTTCACCAACAACCAGGACCTGCGCACCATCCAGGTCGGCCTGCTCAACTTCACCGGTGACTTCGGCGCCACCCGGTACGGGCCGCTGTTCGCCGCCATCTGCATCAACGTCTTCGGCACCCTCCTGATCTACCTCTTCCTCAACCAGAAGGTCATGAAGGGCCTGACCTCGGGAGCGGTCAAGGGCTGAGCCACGCCCTGAACCCCGTCGGCCCGCTCCCGTGCACGTGACGAAAGGCTTTCCTTGCTCCCCCCTCAGCCCTCCCCGGTCTCCTTCGAACATCTCCCGGATGGTCTCGGCATCGGCGTGCCCTCCCCCCGACTGACGTGGACGCTGCCGAAGGGCGGAGGTTCCCAGGAGGCGTACGAAGTCGAACTCACCCGCGCCGGACGGGCCGACCGCACCGGCCGTGTCGCCGGCCGGGACCAGGTGCTCGTCGCCTGGCCCGGCGCACCACTGGCCTCCCGCGAACGCGTGACCGCCCGTGTCCGCGTCTGGACGGCGGACTCCGACGCCCCCTCGGACTGGAGTGGGCCGAGTGTGGTCGAGGCGGGCCTGCTCGACGCGTCCGACTGGCACGCGGTCCCGGTCGGTGCGGCCTGGGACGAGGACCCGGAAGCCGGCCGTCGTCCGGCGCGCGTCCGCAAGGACTTCCGTCTCGACGGGCCCGTCACGCGCGCCCGCCTCTACATCACGGCGCACGGCCTGTACGAGGCGGAGATCAACGGGCGCCGGGTCGGCGACGAGACCCTCGCTCCTGGCTGGACGGTCTACCCGCACCGTCTGCGCTACCGCACCCACGACGTCACCGGCCATCTCGCCGAAGGCGCCAACACCATCGGCGCCTGGCTCGGTGACGGCTGGTACCGCGGCAAGTACGGCTTCGACGGCGGCACCCGCAACATCTACGGCACCGACCAGTCCCTCATCGCCCAGCTCGAGGTGACGTACGAGGACGGCACCACCGTCTCGGTCGCCACGGACGGCACCTGGAGCGCCGCACCCGGACCGATCCTGACCAGCGGCCTGTACGAGGGCGAGACGTTCGACGCCCGGCTGCACGACCCCGGCTGGGCCACCCCCGCCGGCCAGGGCGCGGGGGATTGGACACCGGTACGCGTCAACAGCCGTGACCTCGGCACCCTCGTCGCCCCGACGGGTCCACCGGTGCGCTGCACCGAGGAGATCGCACCGGTCGCGGTGACCCGTACCGGCGACGACCGCCACCTGATCGACTTCGGCCAGAACCTCGTCGGCCGCCTCCGTGTCACGCTCGACGGCCCGGCCGGCACCGCCGTCACCCTCCGGCACGCCGAGGTCCTGGAGGACGGTGAACTCGCCACGCGGCCACTGCGCGAGGCGTACGCCACCGACACCCTGACCCTCTCCGGCCGGGGCCCGCTCACCTGGGAACCCCGCTTCACCCTCCACGGCTTCCGCTACGCCGAGGTCAGCGGCTGGGCGCCGGACCTGACCGCCGACATGGCGACTGCCCGGGTGTACCACACGGACATGCGTCGAACCGGCTGGTTCGAGTGCAGCGACCCGCTGGTCAACCGCCTGCACGAGAACGTCGTATGGAGCATGCGCGGCAACTTCGTCGACATTCCCACCGACTGCCCCCAGCGCGACGAACGCCTCGGCTGGACCGGCGACATACAGGTCTTCGCACCCACCGCCGGCTTCCTCTACGACTGTGTGGGCATGCTCGACTCCTGGCTCACCGACGTCGGTCTCGAGCAGCTGCCCGACGGCACCATCCCCTGGTACGTGCCCGTCATCCCGGGCGAGCCCATGTGGACGCCGATCCACCCGGGGGCCGCCTGGGGGGACGTCGCCACGCTCACCCCGTGGGCTCTCCACCAGCGCTTCGGAGACCTCGACCTCCTCCGCCGCCACTACCCGATGGCCAAGAAGTGGGTCGACCTCGTCGAGGGCCTCGCCGGCCCGACCCGGCTGTGGGACACCGGCTTCCAGCTGGGGGACTGGCTCGACCCCGCCGCACCGCCCGACGACCCGGCCGCGGGCAGCACCGACCGCTACCTCGTCGCCACGGCCTACTTCGCCCACTCCGCCCGCCACCTCGCGCTGGCGGCCGCCGCACTGGGAATCGACGCGGACGCCGAGCGATACAGGGCACTCGCCGACGAGGTGGCTGAAGCCTTCCGCCGCCGGTACGTCCTTCCTTCGGGCCGCATCACGAGCGACAGCCCCACCGCCTACGCCCTCGCACTCGCCTTCGGCCTGCTCGCCACGCGGCAGAGGCAGCGGGCCGGAGACCGCCTGGCCGAGCTGGTCGTCGAGGACGACGCCCGCATCGCCACCGGCTTCGTGGGCACCCCGCTGATCTGTGACGCGCTCACCGACACCGGGCACCTCGACGTCGCCTACCGTCTGCTCCTGCAGACCGAATGCCCATCCTGGCTGTACACCGTGACCATGGGCGCCACGACGATCTGGGAACGCTGGGACAGTCTCCGGCCCGACGGCTCCCTCAACCCCGGGGGCATGACGTCGTTCAACCACTACGCTCTCGGAGCCGTCGCCGACTGGCTCCACCGAGTGGTCGGCGGCATCACCGCCACAGCCCCCGGATACCGGAAGATCACCTTCCGACCGCGTCCCGGCGGCGGCATCACATCGGCCCGCACCCGGCACGAGAGCCCCTACGGAACGGTGTCGATCTCCTGGGAGCAGACCGCCACGGGGCTGACCGCCGACATCGTCGTACCGGAGGGCTGTGAGGCAACCGCGGAACTGCCCGGCTGCACGCCGGTCGCCCTGGGGCCGGGCGAACATGTCCTCGACACGGCGGAACTCGCCGCACAGGTTGCCTGACACAGCCCTTCACACATCAGCTGCAGCAAGCCCGGCGCGTGCCCGCACGCGCCGGGCTCTGCTGTTCCAGGACTCTTCGAGCCATCCGGCATTCGTCCTGTGGATGGCCTCCATCCATTGCGCTGATAAAGAGGTGGTCTCGTAAAAGCGTTTCAATTGAAATTTCAGATCGCTTTTGTTCGGAGAAAGGGGCCGCGTCGATGGCTGTGAGATTTCCTTTAGGTATGTGCTGCCTGAGGGTTGACCGGAAGCCGTGGGAGGCAATAGTTTCCCCTTTGTTGGCTGAAACGCTTCACGAGCGCTCGTCGCCGGACACCGAAATTACTCGCCGTGGGACGCGGCGGCGGTTGTCCCGAAAGAGCTGGAATAGACATTTCGCCGGCAAGAGACGTTCGTACGAGATCCCCTGAAACCGGGGCCGGCCGTGCACCTGACGGCTCGGTCGGCCCCCCACGGTGGCCCGCCGAGCGGCTGCCGATTCGACCGGGAGAGCCGCTGTGAACAGAATGTTCCTACCGTCACCTTTCCAGTGCTCATCACGACCACGACTCCGGTCGTGAGCGCTCCGGCAGTCGTCGGGCTCGGACAGGCCCGCGGGACCGGGGCGACGGTCTTCCGCCCGGCCTGACCTGGCTGCCCGAGAGCTGGGCCTCCCCCGTTGCGGCTTCGCCCCGCGTCTCCTGACGCCCGAGCTCCGGCCACAGCGGGCGCCACGGCGCCTCCCCTGTGCGCCGTGCACTGATCGCGCGGCTCCGCCGGGACATCGTCAGCCCTCCGCGGACGGCTTCATCCGGAGTCCCCGACTCGCGGCCGCACTTCGGCACCACACAACCTCCTCCCCTCCTCCTGCACGGAGCCTGTCATGAGAACCTCCCGCCGCCTCCGTGTCACCGTCATGGTCACCGGCCTCGCCATGAGCCTGAGCGCTTGTGGTGGGTCCGGCTCGGCAGCCACCGACGACGGCACTCTGAAGATCACCGCCAATATCACCGACCGCTCAGCCATGAAGACTGTCGTGGCGGCCTTCGAGCGGGAGAACCCGCAGGTGGAGATCGTGGTGACCTACGCCGACACCGACCAGCTCCAGAGCACCCTCCCCGCCCAACTGTCCGCAGGCGAGGCGCCTGACGTCTTCACCGTCTGGCCCGGCTACGGCAATCCTGCCGCTTTGCGGACGCTGGAGTCCGCAGGCCGGCTTGCCGATCTGTCCGGTCTGGAATTCGCGCGCCGTGTCCCGGAGGACACCAAGTGGGTGACCCGGGTCGGCGACGCGACCTATGCCGTGCCGGCCAACTACAGCGGTATCGGCGCGGTCTACAGCAAGCAGGCCATGCGTGACATCGGCGGCACCACCCCGGAGACGTGGGACGAGTTGCTGCGGCTGTGCGACAAGGCGAAGGCCGGCGGCAAGGTGCTGTTCGCGCTCGGCATCGAGACACCGTGGGTGACCCAGCTCGCCGACTACGCGTTGGCCGCCACCACTGTCTACGCCGACCGTCCCGGGTTCGCGACGGAGATGAGCAAAGGCCGGGCCACCTTCGCCGGCTCCGGCTGGAGAGAGGCGTTGGAGAAGTACGTCGAGCTCGACAAGCGGGGCTGCTTCAGCAGCGACCCTTCGAGGACGAGCTACGAGACGTCCATCCAGGACGTCGCGGAGGGCAGGGCGGTGGGCGTCATACAAGTCGCCGGCACTACCACCGCCATCACCGCGACAGCTCCGGAAACGCAACTGGCCATGTTCGCCCTGCCCGCGGGCGACGACGCCGCGCAGACCCGCATGCCCGGCGCCGTGTCAGCCGCTTACGGAGTCAACTCCGCCAGTGACAACAAGGAGCTGGCCATGGAGTTCGCCGAATTCCTCGGGTCCGACACCGGCCAGAACCTCTACAACCAGGACAGCGGCACCCTGCCTGCCATCCCCAACGACCGCTTCACGGCCGACCCCGTTCTGAAGGACCTGGTCGCACACCAGAAGGCCGGCACCACCGTGCCCTTCATGGATCAGCTGTGGCCCAACCCCCAGGTCCAGCAGGAGCACTTCATCCAGATCCAGAAGCTGTTCTCCGGACGCACCGACGTCGACGGCGTCCTTGCCGCCCTCGATGAGGCCTACCAGGAGGGATAGGCCGCAGGTGCCCGTGCCCACGCGGCGCGCGCCGGTGAGCGATCCCCCATCCCCGCAAGGTGCGGCGTCACGCCGCTCGCGCCGACCAAGGCGCTGTTCCGTCCTGCCCCGATTCCTCATGGAAGAGCCGCCATGAACCGTCGTACATTTCTCTCAGCCGCCGTCCTCACCGCTCTGGCCTCCGGCATCGCACCGGCCGCCGCAGCGCCCCGCCGTACCGCGGGTGCCGCCCCCGACAGCAGGGCCGTCGCCCTCCTGGCCAGGATGACCGCCGCGCAGAAGGAGGCCCTCGTCCGCTGCGACTTCGCAGCCCTGAGCTCCCTCGGCATCCCTGCCCTGACCATGGTGGACGCCTCAGCCGGCCTGCGCGGGGAAACCGGCGTCACGGCCTTCCCCGTCCCCCTCGCGCAGGCCGCGACATTCGACGCCGGCCTCGCCGGCCGGCTCGGTCAGGCGCTGGGCGCCGAAGGGCGCGCCAAGGGGTACAACAACCTTCTGGGCCCCACCGTCGACACCGCCCGCACGTGGCACTTCGGCCGGCAGGCCGAGAGCATGGGGGAGGACCCGCTCCTCTCCGGCACCCTTGGCGCGGCGCTCACCCGGCGCATCCAGGAACAGCACGTCGTCGCCACCCTCAAGCACTTCAGCGCCTACACCCAGGAAGTCAACCGCTTCTTCGTCGACGCGCGGATCTCCGACCGGGCGCTGCACGAGATCTACCACGCCGCCTTCGAACGCGTCGTCGACGCCGTACCCGTCACCTCGGTGATGATGGCCTACCCCAAGATCAACGGGACGTTCGCCACCCAGAGTCCGGCGCTGTTCGACGACCTCAAGAAGACCATCGGTCTGGAGGGCTACACCGTCCCCGACTTCTGGGCCGGCGACGACCCCGTGGGAGCCGTCAAGGCAGGCATGGACCTCGGCGGACTCGGCCCCGGGGGCGTGAAGATACCGGTCGGCGGCCTCACCGACGGCGTCGTCCCCGCGGCCCGCCTGGACGACGCCGCCCTGCGCGTACTCAACACCATGTACGTCAACGGCCTGTTCGACCACCCCGTACCGGCGCCTGCCGCGAACGTCAGCACACAGGCACACAAGGACCTCGCCCACGAACTCGCCGTCAACTCCACGGTCCTGCTCACCAACCGCAACCGAGCCCTCCCTCTGACCTCCACCGTCAAGTCGCTCGCCGTGATCGGCCCGGCCGAGAACACCGCCCTGACAGGAGTCTCCGGCTCCACCTACGTCGACCCCGGCACCTGGACCACCCCGCTGGCGGCCATCAAGGACCGGGCCGGTACCGGGGTCACCGTCACCTACCGCCAGGGAACCGCCGGAGACGTCCCGCTCACCGCCGTCCCGGCGACGGTGCTGCGCACAGCCTCCGGCGCGGCGGGGCTGACGGGCAGCTTCTACGCCGCGGCCGAACCGTCCGGCACTCCCGTCGCCACACAGGTCAGCGCCGGGATCGACTTCACCAGCGCGCCCGTGGCCGGTCTGCCCGCCGTGTGGTCGGCCCGCTGGAGCGGCACCCTCACGCCGACCACCACCGGCACGCACCGCTTCTCGCTGCTGCCCTCAGGCACCACCAAGCTCGTCATCGACGGCAGGACGGTCATCTCAGGCACCCGGCACAGCCGCCGGTTCTTCCTCGGGCCGTACGACTACCCGCTCCAGGGCACCATCGACCTCACGGCAGGGAAGGCGGTGAGCATCAGAGTCGAGTACGGCAACAGCACCGCCGACACCGGTACCTGCGGCCTCACCCTCGGCTGGCAGCCGAAGTCCCTCGTACCCGACGCGGTCGCCGCGGCACGGACCAGCGACGCCGCCGTCGTCATCGTCAACCGGGTCGCGGGCGAGGACATGGACCACGGCTCCCTGGACCTGCCGGGGGACCAGGACAGACTCATCGCCGACGTGGCGGCAGCCAACTCCCGCACCATCGTCGTCCTCAACACCGACGGCCCCGTCGCCATGCCGTGGATCAACGACGTCGAAGCGGTCGTCCAGCTCTGGTACGCCGGACGCGCCACGGGCACCGCACTGGCAGCCGTCCTCTTCGGCGACGCAGACCCTTCAGGCCGTCTGCCGGTCACCTTCCCCGTCACGGCGTCCCAGGGACCCGGAGCCACCCAGGCGACCTACCCGGGCAACGGCCCCACGGTCTCCCACAGCGAGGGGCACCTGGTCGGCTACCGCTACTACGACGCGAAGAACCAGAGCCCGCTGTTCCCCTTCGGGCACGGCCTGTCCTACACCACCTTCAACCTCGGCTCCCTGGAAACGTCCTACGACACAGCGACCAGGACGCTTACCGCCGCCGTCACCCTCACCAACTCCGGCTCCCGCGAAGGCACCGAAGTCGTGCAGCTCTACGCGGGGCTGCCTGCCGCCGCGCAGGCCGAGCCTCGGCGGTTGATCGGCTTCCGCAAGGTCACGCTTCGTCCCGGTGCGAGCACCCGGATCACCTTCAGCGTCTCCGCCCGCGACCTGTCGGTGTGGTCCGCCGGCACCTGGAAACTCACCCCCGGCTCCTACACCGTCCACGCCGGCCGCTCCTCACGCAGCCTGCCTGTACAGCGCCTCGTCACCGTGAGTTGAGCCGAATGACCCCTGCCGGGAGCGGCGGACTCCGCAGAGACGGAAACCCGTCTGGATCCTGATGGCGGTACCTGCGGGCGAGTGTCAGGTACCGGCGGGCCCGGCGGCATCAGCGCCGGGCCCGCCGGCAGGACGGTCAGTCGTACGGGTAGAAGCCCGCGCCCGACTTCCGGCCGAGCCGGCCCGCGTCGACCATGCGCTGGAGCAGCGGGGGAGCGGCGTACAGGGGCTCCTTGTACTCCGCGTACATCGAGTCGGCGACCGAGGCCACGGTGTCCAGGCCGATCAGGTCGGCCAGCTTGAGCGGGCCCATGGGGTGGGCGCAGCCCATCTCCATGCCGTTGTCGATGTCCTCGCGGCTGGCGATGCCCGACTCGAACATCCGGATCGCCGACAGCAGGTAAGGGATCAGCAGGGCGTTGACGACGAAGCCCGACCGGTCCTGGGCGCGGATGGGGTGCTTGTCGAGCACGTCCTGCACGACGGCCTCGGCGCGCTTTATCGTCTCGTCGGACGTCGTCAGGGCCGGGATCAGCTCGACGAGCCGCTGCACCGGGGCCGGGTTGAAGAAGTGGATGCCGATGACCTGGTCCGGCCGGGACGTCGCCACCGCCAGCTTCACCAGCGGGATGGAGGAGGTGTTCGAGGCGAGGATGGCGTCCGGGCGGGTCACCACCTGGTCGAGCACCTGGAAGATCTCCGTCTTGACCTGCTCGTTCTCCACCACGGCCTCGATCACGAGATCGCGGTCGGCGAACTCGCCGAGGTCGGTGGTGAAGCTGAGGCGGGCGAGGGTCTCGTCGCGCTCCTCCACGGTGATCTTGCCGCGTTCGGCGGCCTTGGAGAGGGAGTTGTGGAGCCGGGTACGCCCTATCTCCAGCGCCTCGCCGGTGGTCTCGGCCACCTTGACCTCGAGGCCGCTGCGGGCGCACACCTCCGCGATACCTGCGCCCATCTGGCCACAGCCGACCACTCCGACGCGTGCAATGTCGGCCATAGAGTCCGTCACCTCGTGCCTTTCGCTGATCTTCGTGCGGCAGTTCCCGTTCGGTTCCGGTGCCCGCCTCGACCCCAAGACGTTAACCCGCGTTCAGGCTCCGGTGAGCCGCGGGTCGAACGGTCCGGCGACGGGCATGATCTGCGTCACGCACTGCTGGATGACATGCGGGAATGAACGGTAAGAAAGGTATACGTATGAGTCGTATGGGTCGGAGGTCCTTGGTTCTGGGCGCGGCGAGCACGGTGACCGCGCTGATGACGGCGGGTGATGCCGTCGCGGCGCGCAGGCCGGGTTCCCCGGGGCGCCGGCACCGCAGGGCGGAGCCGGGCGAGCTGCGCGGTGTGTGGATCGCCACGGTCGCCAACCTGGACTGGCCCTCGGCTCCCGGGCTGAGCGCCGCGGCCCAGGAGGCGGAGCTGATCGCCCATCTGGACCGCGCGGTCGAACTCCGGCTGAACACCGTCGTCCTCCAGGTCCGGCCGAGCGCCGACGCCCTGTGGCCCTCGTCGTACGAGCCGTGGGCCCAGTGCCTCACCGGTGTCCAGGGCAAGGACCCCGGCTGGGACCCGCTGGGCACGGCGGTCCGCGAGGCGCACGCCCGCGGCCTGGAGCTGCACGCGTGGTTCAACCCCTACCGGGTCGCGAACCACACCGATCCCTCACGTCTCGTCGCCTCCCACCCCGCCAGGCTGCATCCGGAATGGGTACTGCCGTACGGCGGGAAGCTCTACTACAACCCGGGGCTCCCCGAGGTCAGGGAGTTCGTCCAGGACGCGATGCTCGACGCGGTGAGCCGCTACGCAGTCGACGCGGTGCACTGGGACGACTACTTCTACCCGTACCCGGTCGCGGGCCAGGTCTTCGACGACGACGCCGCCTACGAGACGTACGGCGGGGACTTCGCGAGCAAGGCGGCCTGGCGCCGTGACAACACCGACCGGCTGGTGCGCGAGACGGCCGCACGGATCAAGGAGGTCAGGGCCGGCGTCCGGTTCGGGATCAGCCCCTTCGCGGTGTGGCGCAACGCTTCGACCGACCCGCTGGGCTCCGACACCGCGGCAGGCGTGCAGACCTACGACGACCTGCACGCCGACACCCGGAAGTGGGTGAAGGAGGGGTGGATCGACTACATCTGCCCGCAGATCTACTGGAACATCGGCTTCCCGGCCGCCGACTACGCGAAGCTGCTGCCGTGGTGGGCCGAGACGGTCCGGGGTACGGGCGTCGGCCTGTACGTCGGAGAAGCGCTGTACAAGGCCGGTGACCCGGCCCAGCCCGCCGCCTGGCAGGACCCGGCCGAACTCTCCCGGCACCTCGACCTCGCGGCCGGTCATCCCGAGGTGGGCGGCCACGTCTTCTTCTCCGGGAAGCAGGTGAAGGCCGACCCCGTCGGAGCGATGGCCCGGGTGGTGGCCGACCACTACCAGGTCCGGGCGCGCACTCCGCGCTGAACCGGCGTCCGGCGGGCTCCTGTCCCGTCCACCCGGACGCGTGCGCCGGGGACCGCTCGTGCCCCCCGGCGCACGCGCGCTCTACCGGTTCCGGTCCTCGGGGGCGGTGTGCTGCACGACGCTGTCCGGGCCCGGTGACCTGATCGATTCGTGCCCGTCCTCGAAGCGCAGGCGGTACGGCGGGCTGCCCCCGTCGCCCAGCACCTCGATGATCTCTGCGACCCGGTCGTGCTGCCCCACGGTCCTGCCGTGCGTCAGCAGCCGGTCGCCCGTGTGTGCCTCCATCGGGAGTGACCTCCTCACGGGTGGCGGTCCATGCCGCCAAGTCTATGACCGGACCGGCTCCCCGGCTCGCGACGGGCGCGGGCCACGGCGCCCCGCGCGCTGGGTGACGGCGATGCACACCAGGACGGCCACGGCCGCCACCGGGGCGGCGGTGGACACGTCCTCGCCGAGCAGGAGGAACGACCAGACCAGGGTGAGCAGCGGCTGTGCGAGCTGGAGCTGGCTGGCCCGGGGCACCCCGATCTCCGCCATGCCCCGGTACCAGACGTACAGCCCGAGGAAGGTCGACCCGGCGGCCACCCAGACGAGCCCGACGACTCCGTGGGCCGTGAGGTGTACCGGTTCGAACGGCAGCGCCACGGCCGCGCCGGCCACGGCCAGTGGCAGACAGAGGACGAGGGCCCAGCCGATCACCTGCCAGCCCGGCATCACCCCGGCCAGCCTGCCGCCCTCGGTGTAGCCCGCCGCGCAGACCAGCAGTGCCCCGAAGAGATACAGGTCGCTGCCGGAGAGGGCCCCGCCGCTCTGCTGGACCGTGAAGACGATCACCACCGCCGCCCCGGCCAGAGCCGCGGCCCAGAAGGCCCGCGGGGGGCGGGACCCGGTGCGCAGGGCCGAGAGGAGCGCGGTCGTCAGGGGCAGGAGCCCCACCACCACGGCCGCGTGCGAACTGGTGGAGCTCTGCAGCGCCAGTGAGGTCAGGAGGGGGAAGCCCACCACCACGCCACCCGCGACGACCGCGAGGCCGGCCCAGTGGCGGCGCGCCGGCAGCGGGACGCGGCCCGCGAGCAGGGCGCATCCGGCGATCAGTGCGGCGAGCACGCTGCGCAGTGCGACCAGGGACCAGGGGCCGAAGCTCTCCAGCCCCCACACCGTCGAGGGGAAGGTCAGCGAGAAGGCCAGGACGCCGAGGCCGGCGAGGAGGACACCGCTTCCCGGGGCGCGGCGCACCGTGGTGCGGCTGGCTCCGGCCGCTATCGCGAATGATGCAGTAGCGCTATTCTGTGCTGTCATGCATGAGCGTAGCAGTGTGGCAGAGCTGGTGACTTCACTAAAAAGCGAACTCGACCGCTACTCGCCAGGTGGAAAGCTGCCGTCGAGTCGCGCACTCGTCGAGCGCTTCAAGGTCAGTCCGGTGACCGTCTCCCGGGCCGTCGCGCAGCTCACCGCCGAAGGGCTGGTCGTCACCCGCCCGGGCTCCGGGGCCTTCCGGGCCGAGACCCGCGCCGCCGCGTCCGCCCCGGGCGACACCTCCTGGCAGGAGGTGTCGCTCAGCGGGGACGGTGGACCTGAGGTCGTGCCGCGCACCGTCGACGCCTCGGGCGTCCTCGTCACCCTCGCGGCACCGCCGCCCGGGGTGATCGAGTTCAACGGCGGCTACCTCCACCCCGGCCTCCAGCCCGAGCGCGCCCTGTCCGCCGCCCTGGCCCGGGCCGGGCGCCGTCCGGGGGCGTGGGGCAGACCGCCCACCGACGGGCTCGCCGAGCTGCGCGCCTGGTTCGCCCGGGAGATCGGCTCCGCCCTCACCGAGGCCGACGTCCTGATCACCGCGGGAGGGCAGAGCGCCCTGGCCACGGCGCTGCGGGCGCTCGCCCCGCCCGGAGCCCCGGTGCTCGTCGAGTCACCCACCTACCCGGGCATGCTGGCCGCCGCCCGTGCCACCGGTCTGCGGCCGGTTCCCGTGCCCGTGGACGCCGACGGGGTGCGGCCCGACCTGCTGGAAGCGGCCTTCCGTGCCACCGGGGCCAGGGTCTTCGTCTGTCAGCCGCTCTTCCAGAACCCGACGGGCGTGATCCTCGCCCCGGAGCGGCGCGAACGCGTCGTGCGGGCCGCCCGCGAGGCGGGCGCCTTCGTCGTCGAGGACGACTTCGCCCGCCGTCTCGTCCACGCGGACGCGGGTCCCCTGCCCGAGCCGCTGGCAGCCCACGACCCGGACGGTGTCGTCGTCCACGTGCGCTCCCTCACCAAGATCGCGTCGCCGAGTCTCCGGGTCGGCGCACTGGCCGCGCGCGGCCCGGTCCTGGAGCGGCTGCGCGCCATCCAGGTCGTGGACAGCTTCTTCGTGCCGCGCCCGATCCAGGAGGCGGCGCTCGAACTCGTCGGCTCCCCGGCGTGGGTGCGTCATCTCCGTACGGTGGCGGCCGAGCTCGGCAGCCGGCGCACCGCGATGACGGCGGCGATCCGCAGCAGGCTGCCCGAACTCGCCCTGTCGCACGTGCCGTCGGGCGGCGGCAGCATCTGGCTGCGGCTCCCCGGCCCGGCGGCCGGCGAGTCCGCCCTGGTCTCCGCCGCCCTGAGGGCGGGCGTCGCCGTGGCGCCCGGCCGCCCGTACCACTGCGCCGAACCCCCCGCCGGACACGTCAGGCTGAGCTTCGCGGCCGTGTCGGGTCCCGCCGAGATCGCCGAGGGGGTGCGCAGGCTGCGAAAATCCCTCGACGAGCTGCGGGCACCGGGCGATAGCCTCCCCCGATGAACGACGAAGACCCCGCCGAGCGGGCCTACGAGATATCCGACGACCCCGCACGGCTGGACGCGGCCCGTGTCCATCACTGGCTCTCCACCGATGCCTACTGGGCCCTCGGGCGCACCAGGGAGCGGCAGGACCGCGCCGTGGCCGGATCGCTCAACTTCGGTGCGTACGACCTCGCTTCCGGTGAGCAGGCCGCGTACGCCCGTGTGGTGACCGACCGCGTCTCCTTCGCCTGGCTCTGCGACGTGTACGTCGACCGTGCGGCCCGCGGAGGTGGCCTCGGCACCCGGCTCGTCACCACCGTCCGCGACGAGCTGTCCCTGATGGGCGTGACCCGCTTCCTGCTCGCCACCAAGGACGCCCACGGTGTCTATGCGCGGCTCGGCTTCACGCCGCTCCCCGAACCGGACATGTGGATGATCCACCAGAAGGGCTGACCCCGGAGGGGCTGAAGCGGAGGGGCTGAAGCGGAGGGACTGGCGCGGAGGGCCTGACGCGGAGGGCCTGGCGCGGAGGGCCTGACGCGGAAGGGGCGCCGCGCAGGGCCGGCGCACAGCACCGGCGCACATGCCGGGGCGCCCCCTTGACCGGCGGGGCGCCGGGCCCCACGATCGCGCCCATGAGTGTTCGGGTGTCTCTCGTCGCCGCAGCACGCAGCTCCGCCCTTCTCGCCGAGCGTTTCGACGACGACCGGCCGCTCGACCACGCCGGCTGGCGTGAGGTCCAGCTCGCCGCGCACACCCTGGTCCGGCTCGGTGCCGCGGAGATGCGCTACTGCTCACCGACACCGCGCAGCCGCGCCACGGGCGACGCCCTGGGGTTCGCCCCGCTCGTCCAGCTCGCGCTGCGCGACTGCGACATGGGCCGCTGGCGGGGACTGACCCTGTCCGAGGTCGCCGCCCGCGAGCCGGCGGCCGTGGACGCCTGGCTCGCCGATCCGCGCTCCGCCCCGCACGGCGGGGAGTCCCTGCTCGCCTTCATATCGCGGGTGGGGAACTGGCTCGACACCCGCCCGGTCCAGGAGGGCGCCCTCGTCGCCGTCGCCGAACCCTCCGTCGTCCGCGCGGCCCTCGTGTACGCCCTGAAGGCCCCGCCGTCGGCGTACTGGAACGTCGACGTACGGCCGCTCTCCACCGTGACGATCACCGGACTTCCCGGCCGCTGGAGCCTCACGTTCGAAGCGCTCCCGCGCTGACCGGATCACCCGGTCGAAGGAACGGGCCGTACGGTGCCTTCCCGCCAGTCCGACCAGTCGGTATGGTGCATGCCACCGAGACGAGGAGAGAGACCCGTGCCGCAGATCCAAGGCCACTGTGACGACCGGTTCGGCGCGGTGCGCGACGCGTTCGAGGCGAACTTCGCCGAGCGTGACGAACTGGGCGCGGCGGTCACCGTCCTGCTCGACGGCGCCCCCGTCGTGGACCTCTGGGGCGGATGGGCCGACGGTGACCGGACCCGGCCGTGGGAGCGGGACACCGTGGTCAACGTCTGGTCCACGACCAAGGGCCCGACCGCGCTCTGCGCCCACATCCTCGTGGACCGCGGCCTCCTGGACCTGGACGCCCCGGTGGCCGACTACTGGCCCGAGTTCGCCGCCTCGGGCAAGGGGGCCGTCCGCGTACGCCATCTGCTCTCGCACCGCTCGGGCGTCGCGGGCCTGCGCGATCCGCACACCCTGGCCGAGCTCTACGACTGGGAGCTGACCACGGCACGGCTCGCGGCCACCGAGCCCTGGTGGGAGCCGGGCACCCGCTCCGGCTACCACGCCATCTCGTACGGCTTCCTCGTCGGTGAGGTCGTCCGCCGGATCACCGGTCTGCTGCCCGGGGAGTTCCTGCGGCAGGAGATCACCGGCCCGCTCTCCATCGACTTCACCGTGGGCCGCCCGGAGAAGGACGCCGGACGCGTCGCCGAGCTGGTCCAGCCGAAGGCCGTCTCCCGTGAACAGGCCGCTCTGTTCGCCGCGATGGAACCGGTGGCCATCGCCTCGCTCCTCAACCCCGGTACGGGCATCGCCGCCGCCAACACCCCCGGCTGGCGGGCAGCGGAGATCCCGGCGGCCAACGGTCACGGCACCGCCCGCGCGGTCGCCTCCCTCTACGGCATCATCGCCGGGCGCGGCAGTCTCGACGGCCGGAAGGTCCTGTCCGAGGAGGCGGCCGAGCGGGTCCGCGAGGGGCAGGGTCCCTGCCGGGACCTGGTGCTGGGGGCGGGATTCGCCCACGAGACCGAGCTGGGCCTCGGCCTCTGGCTGAGCGGGGAGAACGGCTCGTACGGCCCGAACCCGCGCGCCGTGGGCCACGACGGGGCGGGCGGCTCCTGCGGGCTGGCCGACCCGGAGGCCGGGATCGCGCTCGGCTACGTCATGAACCGCATGGGCCCGAACATCGCCGACGACCCGCGCAAGATGGCGCTGGTCGCCGCGGTGTACGACGCCCTCCCCGCGGCTCAGTAACCGGCCGGGCGCACCAGCCCCGACTCGTACGCGTACACCGCCGCCTGGGTGCGGTCGCGCAGGCCGAGCTTCACCAGGATCCGGCTCACATGGGTCTTCACGGTCTGCTCCGCCACCACCAGGCCCGCCGCGATCTCCGCGTTCGAGAGGCCCTGCGCGATCAGGGACAGCACCTCCGTCTCGCGTTCCGTCAGGTCGCCGACGCGGTCCTTGCGCGGAGCGCGCGGCCCGGCGCTCACCCGGGAGAACTCGGCGATGAGGCGCTTGGTGATGTTCGGGGCGAGCAGCGCGTCCCCGGCCGCCACCACCCTCACCGCCTCGGCGAGTTCGTCGGCCGAGGCGTCCTTCAACAGGAATCCGGAGGCCCCGGCGCGGAGCGCCTCGTACACGTACTCGTCGAGGTCGAAGGTGGTCAGGACGAGCACCTTCACCGCGGTACCGGGCTCCCCGGTGAGACGGCGCGTCGCGTCGATGCCGCCCAGGCGAGGCATCCGTATGTCCATCAGGACGACGTCCGGGCCCAGTTCGGCCGCCTTCTCCAGCGCGTCCACACCGTCCACGGCCTGACCGACGACCTCGATGCCCGGCTCGGCGTTCAGCAGCACCGTGAAGCCCTGGCGGACCATCATCTGGTCGTCGGCGATCAGCACGCGGATGGTCATGAAGGGTCCTCCAGGGGGAGTGTCGCCATTACTTCGTAACCCCCGCCGGGGGTGGGCCCGTGGGTGAGTTCGCCGCCCAGCATCGTGGTGCGTTCGCGCATCCCGAGCAGCCCGTGCCCGACGCCGCCCGTCCGCCGGCCGGGCCCGTCCGGGGCGGTGTTGGTGACCCGGACCGTGACGGCGGCGCGGTGGTAGCCGACCTCCACCCGGGCGCGGGACCCCGGGGCGTGCCGCAGCACGTTGCTCAGCGCCTCCTGCACGATCCGGAAGGCCGACAACTCGACACCGGGCGGGAGCGGACGGCGCCTGCCGGCGGTCTCCGCCGTGACGGAGACACCCGCGCTCCGCACCTTGCCGATCAGCTCGTCCAGCCGCTCCAGCGTGGGCTGCGGGGCGTGCCGCAGCCCGTCCGCCGCCGCGTCCTCGGCGCGCAGCACCCCCAGAACCCGGCGCAGCTCGGCCAGCGCCTCCACGGCGTTCTCGCGTATGCCGGCGAGGTTCTCCCTGAGTTCGTCCGAGGGATTCTCGACGAGGTGCGGCGCGACCTGGGCCTGGATGGAGATCACCGACATGTGATGGGCGACCACGTCGTGCAGCTCCCGCGCGATCCTGTTGCGTTCCTCCAGGAGGGTGCGCCGGGCCCGTTCCTCCTCCGTGAGCCCGGACTGCACGACGAGCTGGGTGCGGGCCACCCGCAGAGCGCGCAGGGCCGTGCCGATCACGACGGCGGTGATGGCGACCAGCGCGCCGGCATCCATCGCGTAGGTGTGGCCGCGAGTGGTGAAGGCACTGGACACCAGGCCCGCCAGCAGGCTCACGACGAGCGCGAGGACCGCCCTGCGCGGACGGACCCGGAGGGCCAGAAGAAGCAGGGCCAGGCTCTGCATCGTCATCTCGGCGCCGGTCCACGGGAACAGCTCGCCGGGTGTCATCGCGGGCTCCGCGAGCCGCACGCTGACGACCATGAGGGCCAGAGAGGCCCACCAGGCACGGAGGGGATGCCACAGGCCGGCCAGTAGCGCGAGCGCCTGGAGCACGGCGAGGAGCACCGTGTACGCGGGTATCGCGGCGCCGTGGGGCACCAGATCGGGCACGTGCCACAGGGCGGTGAACGTCGCGACGAACGTCAGAACCATCCCGAACACGGGCCGCCAGACCGACGCGCCGGGCGTGCCCGCTGGAGGCACCGGATCGACGGGCGCGCTCCACAGGTCCTCACGCAGCACCCGCGGCAGCCCGCGCATCGCCGCCACCGCCCGGTCCCAGGCCCCCGCCACCCCCGTCATGCCGCTCAGCTTAAGCACGGTGCGACTCCGGGGTCCGGGCAGGGGAGCCGGATCGTACGACGGTCGAACTGCCGCCGCCCCGCCGCTCGTACGCCCCGAACGCGGAACGGCACACCAGCAGCGCCAGCCCGAACACCGGCAGCCAGGCGAGCCTGGCGAACACCCAGCCGGGGCCGTCCGGGACCGTGTGCAGGCCGGGCACCGGCCCGCTCACGAACAGCACGGTCGACGTGACCGCGATCATCGCGGTCTGGTGCCACAGGAACACCGTCATCGCTGACAGGTTCAGCAGGGCCACCGCCGCCCACACCCCGGGCCGCGCGAGAATCCGCCGCAGGCGTCCGAGCAGCAACAGGGCCGCACCGCACTGGGCCAGGCCGAAGGTGACGGCGGCGAGCGACGGCGGGTCGAGGTTGGAGAGCGTCCCGCCCGGCACCCCGACCATGGAGGCGGGGTAGCCGGCGAACAGCACCAGCGCCGCGGACGCCCCGGCGCCCCCGAGCAGCAGGACCCAGCCGGTCCGGCGGTCGTTCAGCCCGTCCCGCGCCCACGCGGCGCCCAGGCAGTAGGGGACCAGCCATCCGGCGGCCACATTGATCCATCCCAGGGAGGCCGGGCCGTCGAGCCCCAGGCGGAACAGGTCGACGTGCAGGACGACGGCGAGCGGCCACAGCGGGTGCAGTCGTGCCACCAGCGGGGTCGCCGCCGTCAGCGCCGCGAACACCAGCAGGAACCACAGCGGCGACCACACCAGCTTGCCGAGCGCGCCCACCGTTCCCCGGTCCACGCCCGAGGCCAGCATCACGACGGCGGCCACGGCCCACACCGCGGTCACGACGGCGACCGGCCGGAACAGCCGGGCCGTCCGGGTCCTCAGCCAGTGACCGTAGGACTCGCCCCTGGCCCGGGCCGAGGCGTACCCCTTCGCACCCATCTGACCGCCGACCAGGAAGAAGACGGCGAGCGTCTGGAACACCCAGGAGACCGGGGTGAGCCCGGGCATGTACCGGAGCGGACTCGCGCCGTGGACCGTGCCGCTGTCGGCGACCAGCGCCGTCACCAGCCAGTGGCCGCACACCACGCCCAGGACGGCCAGGGCGCGCAGGGCGTCCACCGCGCGGTCGCGGTCCGGGGGAGTCGCCGCGTCGACGCGCCGGGCGAGGGCGCGCACGTCCGTACGCCGCAGGAGGTCACGCACGACGGGCCTCCGCCGTCCCCGCGACGATCGCGGCGATGCCGCGCAGGGAGACGGACCCCGGCCTCAGGTAGTCGCTGTGCCCGGCGTCCCCCGCGTCGAAGACCTCGGCGCCGAACTCCGGCGACACCGGGTCCGTCCCGAACCCGACCGTGCCGAACGGCAGCGCGAGCGCCGTGTGCGGGACCCCGCTCATCCAGTCGGCCCCGCCACGGCCCGCCCACACCGTCGCCGGGGTGCGCAGGGCGGCGGCGTCGTCCGCACCGGTGCCGGGGCTTCCGTAGAGCACGATGTCCGCCACATCGAGCCCCGAAGCCGCCCGGGCGCAGACCACGGAACCGTACGAGTGGCAGAGCAGGGAGACCCGGGCGGAGGGCCTGGCCTCGCGGATCTCCCGCACGAAGGTCCGCAGGCCCGGCGCCGCCTCCCCGGCCCGCCCGGCCGTCAGGGACGAGGGGCTCAGCACGGTGGGTGTCCGATAGCCGAGCCAGGCGACGACGGCCGCCCCGGGGCCCAGCTCGCCCAGGAGCGCGTCGGCGCCACCGCGCAGACGCCAGTAGTGGTCGAGGTCGACGCCCGCACCCGGCACCAGCACGGCGATCCGTCGGGCTCGCGCCAGATTCCCGAAGACCTCCACGCCGCGGCCGCCGTCGCGCCCGTCGAACATCAGGAAGGTGCGCCCCGGAGCCGCCATGCCCGTGAGCGCGGCGGCCCGTCTCCGGTCGCCGTGGCGGGCGGCCGTCTCACGCGCCGCCCTGATCTCCTGCCGGGCGGCCGCATACCTGGCCTCCAGTACCCGGGGTCGCGTGTCCAGCGGCGCGAGCCGCGCGGGGACGGGTGCGGGAACGGCGGCGGGGCGGGCCGCTCCGGAGACCGGCAGGGCCACCGACGCGGTCACGAGGGCGGCGAGCAGGGCGCGGGGCGCGCGGCTGCTCCGTGGGCGGGACGCCATGGGAAGTCCTTCCGTACCGGACGGTTCTCGTTGAATCCGGTACCGAAGTTATGGAGCCGTCCCTGTGGTCGGCGTCCCGCGCGGGAGTGCACCTGGCACGTAGCTCGGAAGTACTACGGGTAGGGGGACGCGTGCCCGCTACGGCCGGCGGCGGGGCTTTCCGCGCTTGGCGCCGCCCTTGGCGTTCCTGGCCCCGCCGGAGCCGCCCGCGCCGCCGCGGGACGTCTTGCCCGCCGCGGGCTTGCGGGGAGCACCGCTCTTCTTCTCGGTGCGCTTCGCCTTGGGCTGCGGAGGTGTCGGGGGACGGCCCCGGGTGCTGTTGACGGTCCGGCCCCGGACGATCCCGATGAACTCCTCCACCAGGTCGGTCGTCTTCTCCTCCGGCCACGACAGGGCGATCCGTGACTCGGGGACGCCGGTCAGCGTGCGGTAGGTGAGGTCCTTGCGGTGGTAGAGGCGCGCCAGCGACTGCGGGACCACGAGCAGGCCCACGCCTGCCGCCACCAGTTCGACCGCGTCCTCGGTCGTGGCGGGCCGCTCGAACGCGGGCCGGCCCGGCGGACGCTCCCAGTCGAGGGTGTCGTCGAGGGGATGCAGCACGATCTCCTCGGCGAGGTCCTCGGCCGACATCTCCTCGACGGCCGTCCCCTCATGGTCCTTGGGGATCACGACCACGGTCGTCTCCGTGTAGAGGGGGATCGCGCTGAGGTCCGTACGGTCGACGGGCAGCCGCACGAAGCCGGCGTCGGCGCCGCCGTCGCGCAGCAGGCCGGCCGCCTTGGCTGCGGGCACGCCGACGAGAGCCAGCGGGCTGCCGGGCAGCCGCTCGTTCCAGATCCGCACCCACTTGGTCGGGGTCACGCCCGGGACGTAGGCGAGCCTGAACGCGGGGGGTACTTCCGAGCCTGTCACCCCGCAAGGTTACCGGCCGTGGTCGGAGGCGCCGCACATGCTCGATACCCTGGAACCATGACGTCGCACCAGACCACCCAGACAATGAAGCCCGCCACCGCGGCGAAGAAGCTGGGTGTGTACCTCGAAGCCACCCCCGCCGAGTTCCAGGAGGGCGTCGTCTCGCGCGCCGAGCTGAACGCGCTGCAGTCCGACCCGCCCGAGTGGCTGCAGGAGCTGCGCCGCAACGGCCCGCACCCCCGGCCGGTCGTCGCCTCGAAGCTGGGCGTCTCCATCGCCGGTCTCGCGCGAGGCGGAGTCACCGAGCCCCTCACCACCGAGCAGATCGACGCCCTGAAGCAGGACGGCCCGGAGTGGCTGCAGAAGGAACGCGCCACCCAGGCCGAGGTCCGCAAGGAAGCGGTACGCATCAAGGAGCGCGACGCCGCCCGCGCCGAGCAGGCCGACCGCGACTGAGGTGCCCTCCGAGGACTCCCGGCTCGTAGCCGCGGTGCGTGAGCGGGACGCCGCGGCGGTGGGGGAGTTCCTGGCCGCCGGCGCCGACCCGGACGCCCTCGGCGAGGACGGCCTGCCGCTGATCTGCACGGCCCTCGCCGCGTACGACGTGCCCGTGGTCGAAGTCCTCGTGGCAGGGGGCGCCGACCCGTACCGCAGGCTGCCGGACGGCTCCACCCCCCTGCTGCGGGCCGTCGACGGCGGCTGTGTCGCGGGGGTCGACGCACTGATCGACGGCACGGGCCCGGTCACGGACGCCGCCGCACGCGCGGAGCTCCTGGACCGTGCGCGGCAGTGGCACGGGATCGGCACCCTGAAGGAGCTCCGGCGCAGGACCGGGGACTCCGGGTCCGCCGTGCACGTCCGGGTCCGCGACGCGGGCTTCCACCAGGACTACGAGCAGTTCACGCTCGGAGGTGTCACGACCCGCGAAGGACACGGGGAGATCCTCACCGCGCTCGAGGCCCGGTTCGGTCTGCGTACGCCGTTCGACGAACTGGCCGGCCGTGCCCTCGCGTCCCCCGGCCGCGAGCACGCCGACTGGTTCGGGCCGCTCTTCGTCCTGAGCCGCAGGGAGGACGAGGAGACCTGGGAAGCGGCGGCCGCACTGCGGTTCCACGAGGACCCCGTTCGCCGGCTCTTCGCCGCGGAGGTGCTCAAGGCCGTCGCCGACGGGAGCCTCTCCGCCGAGACCTGGCCCTTCGAGCAGCGGGCCCTGGAGATCTTTCTTGCCTGGGCTGTCGAGGAGCGGGACCCGGCGGTCCTCGTCGCCGTGCTGACCGGCCTGGCCGACCACGACAGCCCGGAGGTGGAGGCGGTGGGTCTCTCCCTCCTCACGCACCCGGTTCCGGGCGTCCGCTGCATGGTGCCCTACACACTTCAGCGCTCGGAGAGGCTGCTCACCACGGCCGAGGCGCAGGAGGCGGTCCTCACGCTGGCGCGGGACTCCGACAGCGATGTGCGCGCCGTCGTGTGCGCCTGGCTGGCCGAGTACCCCGGCCGGGCTCCGGAGATCGCGGACGCGCTGGCGGGCCTGCTGGAGCACGAGGACCAGAACACGCGCGCCTGGGCCGTCTACGGGCTGGCCCAGCGTGACGATCCGCGGTGCGTGGACGGACACGGCCTGATCGGGCCCGTGGACCTGGAGCCCTGGTCCGACACCTGGGTCCTGGACGCGGTCCGGCGGTACGAGTCGCGTCTGCGGGAACGGCCGGCCCAGGACCGTCCGCGGACCGGTCACTCCCCGGTGTAGAAGGCGATCGTCGCCACGGTCGTCGCGGTCACGGTCTCCGGGTCCGCGCCGGAGGCGGCGAACGCACGGCCCCATTCCTCTCCCGACCGCGCCACGAAGGCCTTCGCCTCGGGGGAGCTCTGCCACTCCACGGCGTCCTCGGGGCTGAGCCCGCCGCCCGTCAGGTGCCACCCGAGCCCCAGCAGGGCCAGGTCCCAGCCGATCCCGACCGCGCCCGGCCCGTACTGGCTACGGAACTCCTCCGGAACCACGGACACGTGCTCCAGTTCGAACACGGTCCGGCCGCCGCCCTCCGGCGTGAGGCGCACCTCGACCTCACTGAAGCCGGGGTCGGGGCCGAACCGCCAGGAGACCCGCAGCCGCTCCGGGGCCACGCACTCGATGATCTCGCCGCCGGCGTTCCCCTCCAGCTGGTATCTCCCGCCGGTCCGGAACTCCCCGGTCACCGGGAGGAACCACCGGGCGATCCGCTCCGGTGAGCTCACCGCCCCCCAGACATCGGCGGCGTCCGAGTCGAAGGTGCGCCGAAGCAGCACACTGCCGGCCTCGTCCGCACCCACCCGGCGCGTGCCGACCTCCCGGTGCACCCGGCTGATCTCGTCGACGATCTCGCTCATGGCCGCTCACTCCCGTTCCGCTTGCCCGCGCCGTGCCCCCGTCGGCCATGTAACCGAAGTTCCACGCCGTCCGCCTCACCACTTGAGCTCCCCGCGCCCCGGGCCCTGTCCGTCCACCGGCCGGGCGGGCGAGAATGCGTCCATGCAGCTTCCCGTGTGCGCGACCGCGCTGATCGAGGTCGTGAAGATCACGGCCCTCCCGGCCGGGCGGGGCGCGCCGTGTCCCGGAGAGGTGGTCGCCCGCTGGGCCGGGAGCGAGGCCACCGACGCCCTCGCCCTGCTCGGGAGCCTGCCCGGCAGCGGACAGCACCGCTGCGGCTTCGCGCCGGGCTGGGGTGTCCGTGCGTACGAGGACTCGCTCGAACTCGTCCTGTTCGAGGCGGCGTTCTGCTTCAACTGCCATGAGGTCCGCATGCACGGTCCGGTCGTACCGCCCGGCCTGGCCACACAGTTCTTCGACGCGGACGCGCCAGAAGCCCGGGCGCTCCTGGACCTCTTCCGCGCCTCGGCGCGCCGGTGACCCCGGGGCGCCACGGGCCACCCCGTACGGCCACCAGGCAGGATGCCTCCGCCGGGGTCCGGGCAGGCCACTGGGGCCCGAGCCGCGAGCGGGCACGGCGGGCATCGAGGTGTCGTGCCCCGCGTGTCCGGCTCCCCGCGTCGGGGGCCGACGGCCAGTCGCCTGATCCGTCGCCGAGCGGCACGCGACGGCCCCATAGGCTCCGGGCATGAAATTCTTCCGATCGCGGGTAAGCCGTCCGCAGCCGTCCCCGGTGTCCCGGGCCAGGGCTCTGCATCAGGCCGGGCGTTACGCGGAGGCAGAGGCCGAGGCGGGCGTCGCGGTCCGTTCGCTGCAGCGTGACGATCCGGACGTGGCGCTGGCGCTGACCGTGGCCGCGCTTGCGGTCGCCGCCCAGGGCCGCCCCGCCGAGGCCCTCGCCACCTACGACGAGGCCCTGCTGGTCGCGGGCAGGATATTCGGGGCGGATCACTGGCAGACCCTGAAGTTGCGTTCCGACCGCGCCCAGCAACTGCCTGCGCTCGGTCGGTACGCGGAGTGTGAGGCGGAGTGTGCGGCCGTCGTCCGGGCCGCGACCCATGGCACAGGTACGGAGATGCGGCTCACGGCAGCGGCCGCCGGCAACGGGATGGCTTTCGCCCTCAATTCGCAAGGGCGTCACGTGGAGGCCGAGGCGATCGCCCGCGAGGCCCTGAGCACGCTTCGTGAACCGGATCGGCTGGTCCTGGCTCTGCGGATAGGTCTGGCCCGCGCTCTCAACGGCCAGGCCCGCTACGGGGAGGCTCTCGCCGAGGCTGCGGGTGCCGAGCAACTGCGCTCCGGATTCCCCCCGGAGTGGCGTGGCCAGGAGGCCGGTTCCGTGGAACTCGTGACGGCTGATGCTCTTCGGGGACTGGGCCGTGACGCTGAAGCCCGTGTCCGGGCGGCAACCGCTCACGATGCCTGCCTGGCCTCCTTCGGCCCGGACCATCGCCGCACCATCGAGGCTCGATCCTTCCTCGACCGTCTCGACGGTGCGTGAACCGGTGCGCAGCGTACGGTCGACCTGCCCGCCGGCCACCATGCACATGCGCCACCGGCGATGACGTCGATCCCCCGTCCGCGGCCCTCGGTCACGCTGCGGCAGGGGGCAGATCATGGAGAGTCTTTGCATAACACTGCATTGCTGCGTATAGTCATGCCATCGATGAGGAGGAATGTCCGATGGTGGTACGTGCGGCAGTGGCAGGAGCGAGCGGTTACGCCGGCGGGGAGCTGCTCCGTCTGCTCCTCACACATCCCCAGATCGAGATCGGGGCACTCACCGCCCACTCCAACGCCGGAGAGCGGCTCGGTGCGCTGCAGCCGCACCTGAGGCCGCTCGCCGACCGTGTCCTCCAGCCGACCACGGCCGAAGTGCTCGCCGGGCACGACGTCGTCTTCCTGGCGCTCCCGCACGGGCAGTCCGCCGCCGTGGCCGAGCAGCTCGGCGACGAGGTGCTCGTCGTCGACATGGGCGCCGACTTCCGGCTCGCGGACCCCGCCGACTGGGAGAAGTTCTACGGATCGCCGCACGCCGGTACCTGGCCCTACGGCCTGCCCGAACTGCCCGGAGCGCGCGCCGCGCTGGAGGGCACCAAGCGGATCGCCGTGCCCGGCTGCTACCCCACGGCCGTCTCCCTCGCGCTCTACCCGGCGTACGCGGCCGGCCTCGCCGAACCGGAGGCCGTCGTCGTCGCCGCGTCAGGCACCTCCGGCGCGGGCAAGGCGGCCAAGCCGCATCTGCTCGGCTCCGAGGTCATGGGCAACATGACCCCGTACGGCGTGGGCGGAGTCCACCGGCACACCCCCGAGATGATCCAGAACCTCGGTGCCGCGGCCGGGGAGCCCGTCTCCGTGTCCTTCACGCCGACCCTCGCGCCCATGCCCCGCGGCATCCTCGCCACGTGCAGCGCGAAGGCGAAGCCCGGGGTGAGCGCCGATTCGCTCCGTGCGGCCTACGAGAAGGCTTTCGCCGACGAGCCGTTCGTCGATCTGCTGCCCGAGGGGCAGTGGCCCGCCACCGCGGCCGTCCACGGGTCCAACGCCGTGCAGATCCAGGTCGCCCACGACGAGGCCGCCGGCCGGGTCATCGTGATCAGTGCCATCGACAACCTCGCCAAGGGCACCGCCGGAGGCGCCCTGCAGAGCATGAACATCGCCCTCGGGCTGCCCGAGGACACAGGTCTTTCCACGATCGGAGTCGCACCGTGAGCGTCACGGCAGCACAGGGTTTCTCCGCGGCGGGCATCGCCGCGGGGATCAAGGAGAGCGGTACCCCGGATCTGGCCGTCGTGGTCAACCAGGGGCCGCGATGCGCCGCCGCGGGCGTCTTCACCTCCAACCGCGTCAGGGCCGCACCCGTCCTCTGGTCGGAGCAGGTGCTCAAGGGCGGCGAAGTGACCGCCGTCGTCCTCAACTCCGGCGGCGCCAACGCCTGTACGGGAACCCAGGGCTTCCAGGACACCCACGCCACCGCCGAGAAGGCGGCCGAATCCCTGAACAGCGCCGGTTACGACGAGACGGGCGGGCACGGCGCCGGCACGGTCGCCGTCGCCTCCACCGGTCTGATCGGCCTGCTGCTGCCCATGGACAAGCTTCTCCCCGGTATCGACAAGGCGGTCGCCCAGCTGACCCCGCACGGCGGTGAGAAGGCCGCCATCGCGATCAAGACCACCGACACCGTCCACAAGACGAGCGTGGTCACCCAGGACGGCTGGACGGTCGGAGGCATGGCCAAGGGAGCCGGCATGCTCGCCCCCGGCCTCGCCACGATGCTGGTCGTCCTGACCACCGACGCCGACGTGGACACCGCGGGTCTCGACGACGCGCTGCGCGCCGCGACCCGGACCACCTTCGACCGGGTCGACTCCGACGGCTGCATGTCGACCAACGACACCGTGCTGCTGCTCGCCTCGGGGGCGAGCGGAATCACCCCCGCGCAGGCCGAGTTCGGGCAGGCGGTGCAGAGCGTCTGCGCCGATCTCGCCCGGCAGCTCATCGGCGACGCCGAAGGCGCCTCCAAGGACATCCGGATCGAGGTGATCAACGCCGCGACCGAGGACGACGCCGTCGAGGTCGGCCGGAGCATCGCCCGAAACAACCTCCTCAAGTGCGCCATCCACGGCGAGGACCCCAACTGGGGCCGTGTCCTCTCCGCGATCGGCACCACGAAGGCCGCCTTCGACCCCGACCGGCTGAACGTCGCCATCAACGACGTGTGGGTGTGCAGGAACGGCAGCGTCGGCGAGGACCGTGATCTCGTCGACATGCGCTACCGGGAGGTCAAGATCACCGCGGACCTCGCCGCGGGGGACGAGTCGGCCGTGATCTGGGCCAACGACCTCACCGCCGAGTACGTCCACGAGAACAGCGCGTACAGCTCATGAGCGCCGCGAGGAAGCACACCGCGCTGCCCAAGGCCCAGATCCTCATCGAGGCCCTGCCCTGGCTCACCCGGCACAACGGCAAGACCGTCGTCATCAAGTTCGGCGGAAACGCCATGATCGACGAGGAGCTGAAGGCCGCCTTCGCCCAGGACGTCGTCTTCCTGCGGCACGCCGGCCTCAAGCCCGTCGTCGTGCACGGCGGCGGCCCGCAGATCAGTGCCCAGCTCGACAAGCAGGGCCTGGTCAGCGAGTTCAAGGCCGGACTGCGCGTCACCACGCCCGAGGCCATGGACGTCGTACGCATGGTGCTGGCCGGGCAGGTCCAGCGCGAGCTGGTCGGGCTCCTCAACCAGCACGGCCCGCTCGCGGTCGGGATGACCGGCGAGGACGCCCACACCATCACCGCCACGCAGCACCGCCCGGTGATCGACGGCGAGGCCGTGGACATCGGCCGGGTCGGCGAGATCACGGCCATAGACACGGGCGCGATCCAGGCGCTGCTGGACGACGGCCGGATCCCGGTCATCTCCTCCATCGCCCGCTCCGCCGAGGACAACCACGTCTACAACGTCAACGCCGACACCGCCGCCGCGGCCCTCGCCGCGGCGCTGGGCGCCGAGACGCTGATGGTCCTCACCGACGTAGAGGGCCTCTACGAGGACTGGCCGAGCAGCGACGACGTCATCAGCCGCCTCACCGCCACCGAGCTGGAGAAGCTGCTGCCCGACCTCTCCAGCGGCATGGTGCCCAAGATGCAGGGCTGCCTCCACGCCGTACGCAACGGGGTCGAGACCGCCCGCGTCATCGACGGCCGGGTCCAGCACTCGATCCTGCTGGAGATCTTCACCGACGAGGGAATCGGCACCATGGTCGTGCCGGACGCGACGCCCGTCGCACGGACCGGGGCAGAGGGGAAGTCATGAGCAACGCGGAGTTCGCACAGCGCTGGCAGGGCGCGCTGATGGACAACTACGGCACCCCACAGCTGCCCCTCGTGCGCGGCGCGGGCGCCCGGGTGTGGGACGCCGAAGGGGTCGAGTACCTCGACTTCGTCGGCGGGATCGCGGTCAACGCGCTCGGCCACGCCCACCCCGCCGTCGTCGAGGCCGTCTCCACGCAGATCGCCTCCCTCGGCCACGTCTCCAACCTCTACACCGCCGAGCCCCCCATCGAGCTCGCCGAGCGGCTGCTCCAGCTCTTCGGGCGCGCCGGCAGGGTCTTCTTCTGCAACTCCGGCGCCGAGGCCAACGAAGCGGCGTTCAAGATCGGCCGGCTGACCGGGCGCACGCACATGGTCGCCACCGACGGCGGCTTCCACGGCCGGACCATGGGCAGCCTCGCCCTGACCGGCCAGCAGGCCAAGCGCACCCCCTTCCTGCCGCTGCCGGGAGACGTCACGCACGTGCCGTACGGCGATGTCGAGGCGCTCCGGGCCGCGGTGACGACCGACACGGCACTGCTGATCATCGAGCCCGTGCAGGGCGAGATCGGCGTCGTCGTCCCGCCCAAGGGCTATCTGGAGGCGGCCCGGGAGATCACCCGGGCCACCGGCACGCTGCTGGTCCTGGACGAGGTGCAGACCGGGATCGGCCGCTGTGGCCAATGGTTCGAGCACCAGGCCCACCAGGGGGTCGAGCCGGACGTGGTCACGCTCGCCAAGGGACTCGGCGGCGGACTGCCGATCGGCGCCACCGTCGCGTTCGGCGCGGCCGCCGACCTGCTGAAGCCCGGTCAGCACGGCACGACGTTCGGCGGCAACCCCGTCGCCTGCGCCGCCGGTCTGGCCGTACTGGACACCCTGGCGGCCGACGGAGCCCTGGACAGCGTGAAGCGGCTCGGGGAACGGATCAGGGACGGTGTCGAGGGCCTCGGCCACCCGCTGGTCTCCCACGTCCGCGGCTCCGGACTGCTGCTGGGTATCGTGCTCACCGGGCCTCTCGCGCCGAAGGTGCAGCAGGCGGCTCAGGAAGCCGGACTCCTGGTGAACGCGCCCGCCCCCGACGTCGTACGGCTGATGCCGCCGTTGATCATCGGTGACGCCGAGGTGGACGCGTTCCTGCGGATTCTGCCGGGAGCCCTGGACGCGGCTCACGGGGACGGACGATCCGGGGAGTGACGATCCGGAGAATGAGGCGACGACGATGACCGAGGCGCAGGAACCCGACCACGGCGGGCCGTCGGTGCCGCAGACCCGCACGGCACGCCACCGCAGGATCGTGGACATCCTGAACCGCCAGCCGGTGCGCTCGCAGAGCCAGCTGGCCAGGCTCCTGTCCGACGACGGGCTGAGCGTCACCCAGGCGACGCTCTCCCGCGACCTCGACGAGCTCGGCGCGGTGAAGATCCGCAACACGGGCGGCGAGCTGATCTACGCGGTGCCGAGCGAGGGCGGTTTCCGCACCCCGCAGGCGCCGCTCGGAGGGTCGGCCAAGGAGGAGCGGATGCGCAGGCTCTCCGCCGAGCTGCTCATCTCCGCGGAGGCCTCGGCCAACCTCGTGGTGCTGCGTACGCCTCCGGGCGCCGCGCAGTTCCTCGCCTCGGCCATCGACCAGGCCGAACTGCAGGCGATCCTCGGCACGATCGCGGGGGACGACACGCTGATGCTGATCAGCCGCGACCCGAACGGCGGCCAGGCCCTGGCCGATCACCTGCTGCGGCTGGCCCAGAACGACCGCGGCCGTCAGTAGCGGGTGATCGCGGTCGGGCCGGACGCCGTCCCGACCGCGATGTGCGGACGGCGGGCCGGATCGGCCCAGGCCAGGATCCGGTCCATGGCGGCCGCCGGCACGGACACACAGCCGGCGGTCGCGCCCCTCCCGTCGACGTGGAGGAAGATCCCCGCGCCCCTGCCCCGCACCGGCCGGTGGTAGTTGAAGCCGATGACGAGCGCCCGGGCGTACTGGGCCGCGTAGCTGACGAGGTGTTCGGACTCCTCCGCGCGGCAGTCGGCGGGCCTCGGTTCCACCCAGCGGTTGTAGGCCGCGGAGGCGTTGTCCTGGCACCACCACGAGTCCCCGCCGATCCGCCGGTACGGGGAGCGGGTCCCGGGCGGTGCCGCCCCGGTCCCGAAGGCGTACGGCAGGTCGTACAGCCCGGTGGGCGTGGTGTTCGTGCCCTGGGTCCGGGTGGTGCCCTCGGCCAGGCCGTTCGCCCCGAAGCGGGCGGGCGCCGAACCCGCCGCCACCCAGCCGCCCCCGCGCCGGTCCCACCAGGTGACCGTGCCCGTGGTGGAGTCCGCGACGGGGGCCTCGGCGGTGATCAGCTGCGTACCGCCGCCGGTGTCGGCCAGCTGCTCCGGAAGGGGGTGCGGCCCCGCGGGCCGCGCCGCGAGTGAGCCCGCCACGGCCAGCAGGGCCGAGGCGGCCACCAGGAATCTGCCCATGCTCCGGACCGTACGGGGCACGGCGTCACGTCCCCACCCAGCCTGCTCCGTACGGCCCAGCGCCTCACCCCGCGGTGGGCGCCGCGGGCATCGCCGGGAGGGGCAGCGGGAGTCCGGGCAGTCCGTCGATGCTGGTCGCGATGTCGGACTTCTTCGCGAAGTAGCTGCTGAGGCTTTCGTCGTCCTCGCGCCGGAAACGGTCCGCGTGCAGCGAGCGGTCCTCGTCGTACGACATGAACGGCACCCCGTACCCGCAGGTGTCCCGGATCAGCTCGGCCGTCACCACGATGATCGCGCGCAGTCCGTGAGGAGTCGGGTCCACCCCGGGGAAGTGGCCGAGCAGGCCGGGGAAGCGCGGGTCGTCACGGAAGACCGGTTCACCGCGGCCGTGCACGCGCACGATGTTGGGCGGGCCCTGGAACGCGCACCACATCAGCGTGATGCGCCCGTTCTCCCGGAGATGGGCCACGGTCTCGGCGTTGCTGCCGGCGAAGTCGAGGTAGGCCACGGTCTGTTCGTCGATCACGGCGAACGACCCGCTCACGCCCTTCGGCGAGAGGTTGATGGTGCCGTCGCCGTCCAGAGGCGAGGTGGCGGTGAAGAAGACGGGCTGCTCCTCGATGAAGGTGCGCAGTCGTCCGTCGATACGTTCATGCGTTTTTCCCATGGGTGAAGTCTCCGCCGACGGACGCCGTCGCCGGTAGCGGGTTTCACCCACCGGGACCGGTGGGCGGCAGGGGTTCGTAGCGGGCGCGCTGCGCCTCGTGGGCGACCTCGGGGTCCTCGTCGTCCTCCAGCGGGGCCAGCACGCGTTTGCGCAGGGCCAGGCCGTGGGCGCAGAGCAGGCGGAGGCCGGACCGGCGCACGTGCCGGGGGCGGCCGGGGGCCACCAGGGCGGTCAGCCACTCCTCCGGGACCAGCAGGACGTACGGTGCGAGCGCTCTGCGGGCGACGCGCACCACCGGCGGATGCGGGTCCTCCATGGCGGCCATCAGCTCGTCGGGCGAGGTGGCGTCCAGCATGAGCAGCGAGGCGAGCGCCGCGGCGCGCACCCGGCCTTCGGGGTGGGCCGTCAGCGGCCTCAGCAGGGCCGCGGCGCCGGGTTCCCCGGACTCGGCCAGCCCGAACAGCGCGCCCGGCGCCACACCGGGTGCGACGGGGTCGGCGCACAGGGCCCGGTGGAGCTCCAGCGGGTCCCGGCCTTCCATCCGCAGGACCAGGCGTGCGGCGGAACGCACCCTCGCCGACGGATCGGCCAGGTGCCGCGCGGCCTCCTGGCCGCGGCCCGCCCGGTGCAGTCCCGTCACCGCGGAGGACCGTGTCATGGCCGAGGAGGCGGTGAGCAGGGGGTCCAGGAGCCGCTCCGGGTCACCCGTGGTGACCTGGGCCAGCAGCGCGCCGGTGCACCAGTGGCGGACGGTCCGGTCCGGCGCGGTGAGGACGAGCTCCGTGAGGCCGGCGGGGGTGAGCAGCTCCCGCTCCAGGGACAGCTCGGCCCCGAGGATCCGGGCGCGCGGCACATGGCTCGCGCGGAGCCAGTCCGGCAGTCCCGCAGGCCGGGGGCCCGCGGCCGCCAGCATGCGTTCCAGGGCCCAGCCGCCGTGCGGGCGCAGGTTCACGTGCAGGGCCAGGGGCACCAGCAGGGAGAGGTCCGGATCCTGCCCGCGCAGGGCGGCGGCCGTCGTGCGGCGGGCGCGTTCCCGCACCTGCGCCCTGCGGTCGGCGCAGCGGACCAGCAGCAGGGGCAGCAGGGCGGGGCGCCCGGCGGTGAACGCCAGCGCGGCCTCGCGCACCTGCCACCGGTCGTGGCACAGGGCGATCGCGGTCTCCGGCTCGCCGGGCGGGAAGCGCGACCAGGTGACGTCCCGGGCCTCCTCGTCCCAGCGGGGCGCGGTGGTCCAGTCGACCGATCCCCGTCCGTCCGCGTACCCGTCCCGGAGCAGGGTCCGCAGCGCCCGGACGCGGCTCGGGCGCGCGGTCGCCGACCGAATCCTCCCGTCGAGACGGACCCATGCCTCCCAGTCCCCCGTGTCCAGGGACGCGGTCACGGGCCTGCCCAGCAGGAGCCGGTCCTCCGGCGGGAGGTACTGCGTGGGGGACAGGGGGATCAGGCTCCGCATGAGCGCAGCATAGAGAAGAGCGCACACCGCTCACCAGCATCTTTGACAAACCATACGGTGGACCGCATAGTTATACCTCGTCCTCGAGGATCGAGCGGCCGGGCGAGGGCCCGTCCGATCCACGGCGTCACCACGGCCTCCCTTCCGTACGTGCGGGGGGAGGCGGTCGCACACCCACCCCTTGTACTCCCGAGGAGCACGCAGTGAGCAACGGCACCGGAAACAGCGACGTACGCCTCTGGGGCGGCCGTTTCGCCGACGGTCCGGCCGAGGCGCTGGCCAAGCTGTCCGCGTCGGTCCACTTCGACTGGCGGCTCGCGCCGTACGACATCGCCGGCTCCCGTGCCCACGCGCGCGTGCTGAACAAGGCGGGACTCCTCACCGCCGACGAGCTGACCCGGATGATCGGGGGGCTGGACTCGCTCGAAGAGGCCGTGGCAGACGGTTCCTTCACCGGCACCATCGCCGACGAGGACGTCCACACCGCCCTGGAGCGCGGCCTCCTGGAGCGGCTCGGTCCCGACCTCGGCGGCAAGCTCCGGGCCGGCCGGTCCCGCAACGACCAGGTCGCCACGCTCTTCCGCATGTACCTGCGCGACCACGCGCGGGTCATCGGCGGTCTGATCGCCGAGCTCCAGGACGCGCTGGTGGGACTGGCCGAGGCGCACCCGGACGTGGCCATGCCCGGCCGCACCCACCTCCAGCACGCGCAGCCCGTCCTCTTCGCCCACCACGTCCTGGCGCACGTGCAGCCCCTGTCCCGGGACGCCGAGCGGCTGCGGCAGTGGGACGAGCGGACCGCCGTCTCCCCGTACGGCTCCGGCGCGCTGGCCGGTTCGTCCCTCGGGCTCGACCCGGAGGCCGTCGCGGCGGACCTCGGCTTCGAGCACGGCTCCGTCGCCAACTCCATCGACGGCACCGCGTCCCGCGACTTCGTCGCCGAGTTCGCCTTCATCACAGCGATGATCGGCGTCAACCTCTCGCGCATCGCCGAGGAGATCATCATCTGGAACACGAAGGAGTTCTCCTTCGTCACCCTCCACGACGCCTTCTCCACCGGTTCCTCGATCATGCCGCAGAAGAAGAACCCGGACATCGCCGAGCTGGCCCGCGGCAAGTCCGGACGCCTCATCGGGAACCTGACCGGGCTGATGGCGACCCTGAAGGCACTGCCGCTCGCGTACAACCGCGACCTGCAGGAGGACAAGGAGCCGGTCTTCGACTCCTGCGACCAGCTCGAGGTCCTGCTGCCCGCGTTCACCGGCATGATGGCCACGCTCACCGTCAACCGGGAGCGCATGGAGGAACTGGCTCCGGCCGGCTTCTCGCTCGCCACGGACATCGCCGAGTGGCTGGTCAAACAGGGCGTCCCCTTCCGGGTGGCGCACGAGGTCGCGGGCGAGTGCGTGAAGGTGTGCGAGCAGCAGGGCATCGAGCTCGACGAGCTGACCGACGAGCAGTTCGCGAAGATCTCCGAGCACCTCACCCCGGAGGTGCGCACCGTCCTGAACGTGCCCGGCGCGCTCGCCTCCCGTAACGGGCGGGGCGGGACGGCCCCCTCGGCCGTCGCCGTCCAGCTGGCCGAGGTGAAGGCCGACCTCGCGACGCAGCACGCCTGGGCGACCGCCCGCGGATGATTCGCAGGCATCGCGGGCTACGTTGACGGGAAGGCGTTCGGAACGACCGACCCAGAGGAGCCCGCGATGCCCTTCGCCCGCCTGAACCGAGCGACCACCCCGACCTCCCACATCGGGCTCGGCCTGGCCGCCGTCGGCAGGCCCGCGTACATCACGCCGCACCGTGACCTCGATCTGCCGGAGGACCGGGGTGTGGACGCGCTGCGCGCCCGCACGCACGAACTCCTGGACGCGGCCTACGCCCAGGGTGTGCGCTACTTCGACGCCGCCCGCTCCTACGGCCGGGCCGAGGAGTTCCTCGCCGAGTGGCTCACCGCCCGCCCCGAGGCCACGGACGTGGTGACCGGCAGCAAATGGGGCTACACGTACACCGGCGACTGGCGCCTCGACGCCGAGGTGCACGAGGTGAAGGACCACGGCCTCGCCGCCTTCGAGCGCCAGCACGCGGAGACGGCCGGGCTGCTCGGCGGCCGGCTCGATCTCTACCAGATCCACTCGGTGACCGCCGACAGCCCGGCGCTCGGCGACAAGGGCCTGCACGAGCGTCTCGCGGAGCTCGCCGCCGAAGGCACCACGATCGGCTTCTCCACGAGCGGTCCCGCTCAGGCCGATGCCGTCCGTGCCGCCCTCGCCGTGACCGTGGACGGCGAGCCCCTCTTCCGCACCGTCCAGGCCACCTACAACGCCCTGGAGACCTCCGCGGGACCCGCGCTCGCCGAAGCGCACGAGGCGGGGCTCACCGTCATCGTCAAGGAGGCCATGGCCAACGGCCGGCTCGCCGGGACCGAGGCCCCCGCCGTCGTCCGGGAGATCGGCGCCGAAGCCGGGCTGGACGCGGACGCGGTGGCACTGGCGCTCGGACTGCACCAGCCGTGGGCCGGAGTCGTCCTGTCCGGCGCGGCCACCGTCGCCCAGCTGGCGGCCAATCTGCACGCGCCGCTGCTCGACCTGGACCCGGACCGGCTGGACCGGCTGGCCGCGCTGGTGGAGGAGCCCGAGGCGTACTGGCGCCACCGCACCTCCCTGCCCTGGAGCTGAACACACCGGGAGCGCGGCCTCACACCCACTGAGCGAGCGTCTCGAAGTCCTCACGCACCAGGCCGACCCACGGGTCGACCCGCAGCAGCAGGGACCGCCCCGGGTGGTGTGCGGCCACCCAGGCCCTGTCGAGGTCGGAGATCTCGTCGTCGACCCAGGCGAACGGCCGCCCGTCCGCGTAGTCGACGACATGGCGCGTCTTCCAGTAGGTCCCGTCCGGTCTCAGGGCGTGCATCGCGGGCCAGTCGATGTACGGCAACGAGGGCAGCCCGATGCGCGGGCCGACCCACTCGTTGGCCTCGTCCTTCCAGGTCGTCGCCCAGACGAGCTCGTACCGGGCGGCGAGGGCCAGCAGCTCGTCGCCGTGTGCCGGGCTGAGCAGGACGGGCAGCGGGGTTCCCTCCTTCCATCCCGTCGGCCGCATCTGGTGGAGGGTGTAGTCCTCCGGGAGCGGGCGGCGGGCCAGTGCCGCGAACGGGTTCAGCGGACCGTCGACGTCGATCAGCAGCAGCGGCTTCATGGCGCCATGGTGCCCCGCCCCGCCCGTTGCGGGGGGTCGTCGGCGGCCCGCGTGGCGCCGCGCCGGTCCTCCTCCGGCTGCCGCTGTCAGTACGTGCCGGGGGAAGGCCGGCTCCGCCGGGGCGGCGCGAAGAGCGAGGAGGCGTGCTGCCGGTCGCCGGCGCCCGGTGACCAGGGGGGATTCGCCACGGTGTGACCGTCAGCCGACCATCGAGGATGGGACATCGGTGTCTCAGTTGATCTAATGTCGTCTCATGGCTCTTGATCACGAGCAGGTGCTGCGAAGCGCCGCCGCGCTGCTGACCCGTAGATCCACGGCGACCATGGACGAGGTGGCCCGGGCCGCGGGTATCGGCCGCGCCACCCTCCACCGCCACTTCGCCGGGAGGGACGCCCTGGTCGGAGCGCTGGAAGACCTCGGGATCAGGGAATTCGAGGCCGCCCTGGACGCGGCCGCGCTCGATGAGGGCCCTGCCGAGGACGGGCTCCGGCGTCTGATCGCCGGCGTCCAACCGAGCGCGGGGCTGCTGTCCTTCCTCGTCACCGAGAACCAGCTCTTCGAGGGCGACGACGTCAACGAGGGCTGGAGCCGGCTCGACGCGCGGGTCTCCGCCTTCTTCCGCCGCGGCCAGGAGCGCGGCGAGTTCCGGATCGACCTCACTCCGGCCTGGTTGACCGAGGCACTGTACGGCCTGATCGGGAGTTGCGCGTGGTCCGTGCAGACGGGGCGCGTCGCCGCACAGGACTTCCCCTACATGATCGTCGAGTTGCTCCTCGGCGGAGCACGCCGGAGCGTGGAGAAATGAGCAGCACCAATCAGCGGGCGGGCATCACGGGTGACCCGCACCATCCGGGCCGGTGGATCGCCCTCGCCGTACTCGTCCTCGCCGTGCTGCTGGTCGCCGTCGACGCGACCGTCCTCGGACTGGCGACCCCGTTCCTCAGCGAGGACCTCGAACCGACCGGCACCCAGCTCCTCTGGATCGGCGACGTCTACTCCTTCGTGATCGCCGGACTCCTCGTCTCCATGGGCAGCCTCGGTGACCGCATCGGCCGCAAGAAGCTGCTGCTGACGGGTGCGACCGCCTTCGGGGCGGTGTCCGTGCTCAACGCCTACGCCTCCAGCCCCGAGATGATGATCGTGGCCAGGGCGCTGCTGGGTGTCGCGGGTGCCACCCTGATGCCCTCCACGCTCGCCCTGATCCGCAACCTCTTCCACGACCCGCGCGAGCGCAGTCTCGCCGTCGGCATCTGGGGCGCCATGGCCTCGGCGGGCGCGGCCGTCGGCCCCGTCGTCGGCGGGCTGCTGCTGGAGCACTTCTGGTGGGGCTCGGTCTTCCTGATCAACCTGCCCGTGATGGCGGTCCTCGTCGCCGTCGGCATCAAGATGATCCCCGAGTCCAAGAACCCGGCGCCGGGCCCCTGGGACCTGCTCAGCGTGGGGCTCTCCCTGGTCGGCATGATCGGCGTCGTGTACGCCGTCAAGGAGGCCGCCGCGCATGGTGTGAGCTGGGGGAACGTCGCGGCTGCGGTGGGCGGGGTGCTGGCGCTCACCTGGTTCGTGCGCCGTCAGCTGAAGCTTCCCGCCCCGCTGCTGGACATGAGGCTCTTCCACCACCGGGGGTTCTCCGGCGCTGTCCTCGCCGACCTCCTGACGATCCTCGGACTCTCCGGGATCGTCTTCTTCCTCTCCCAGTTCCTGCAACTGGTCCAGGGCCGTGGTCCGCTCGAGGCCGGACTCGCCGAACTGCCCGCGGCCGTCGGCGCGGTGACCGCCGGGCTGCTGGCCGGAAGGGTGGCACGCCGCTACTCCGTACGCTCCGTGGTCGCCGTCGGGCTCGGTGCCATCGGTGTGTCGCTCGCGACGGTCACGGTGATCCACAAGGAGACCGGCTATCCGCTGATCGGCGTCCTGCTCCTGGTGGTGGGCGTCGGCGCGGGATTCGCCTTCACCGTCACCTCCGACGTGATCCTCTCCAGCGTCCCCAAGGAACAGGCCGGATCGGCCTCCGCGGTGTCCGAGACGGCGTACGAGCTCGGCGCCGCCCTCGGCATCGCCCTGCTCGGCTCCATCGTCACGGGTGTCTACAAGGGCTTCGGGACACCCGAGGGCATCCCGGCGTCCGCCGCGGCGGCCGCCCACGAGTCGCTCGGCGGAGCCGTGGAGACGGCCGAGCACCTCCCCGCGCAGCAGGGGAGCGAGCTCGTCCTCGCGGCGCAGGAGGCCTTCGTCAACGGGCTGCGGGTGTCGTCCGCGATCGGCGCCGTGGTCCTGCTCGCGACGGCGGTCGCGGCATGGTTCCTGCTGCGCGACCAGAAGCTGGAGGAAGGCATCATCCCGGACGAGTGAGTGGCCCGGCGCGCATCGCGCCGGGCCACTCGACTTCACTCGTACGGCTCAGGCGGCCTTGGCCTTCGTGGCGTACATGTCGACGTACTCCTGTCCGGACAGCCGCATCACCTCGGCCATGACGGAGTCCGTCACGGCGCGCAGGACGTAGCGGTCGCGGTCCATGCCCTCGTAGCGCGAGAACTCCATCGGCTCACCGAAGCGGACCGTGACCTTGCCCGGGCGGGGAAGGCCGGCGCCGCCGGGCTGCAGCTTGTCCGTGCCGATCATCGCGAAGGGCACCACCGGCGCACCGGTCATCAGGGTCAGCCGCGCGATACCCGTACGGCCCCGGTAGAGCCGGCCGTCGGGGGAGCGGGTGCCCTCCGGGTAGATGGCGAAGGCGTGGCCCTCCTCCAGGATCCGGCGGCCCGTCATGAGGGCCGCGACGCCACCGCGTCCGCCGTCCCGGTCCACCGGGATCATGCCGCAGCCGGTGAAGAACCAGGCCATCAGCCGCCCCTTGAGGCCCTTGCCGGTGACGTACTCGTCCTTACCGATGTAGAACACCGGCCGGTCGCAGCAGATCGGCATGATCATCGAGTCGATGAACGTCAGGTGGTTGCCCGCGAGGATCACCGGCCCGGTCCCGGGGATGTTCTCGACGCCTTCCACCTGGGGCCGGAAGAGCAGGCGCAGGATCGGTCCGAGCACTGCCTTGATGACCGTGAGTCGGGACAACGCATCCTCCGGTGTCGTGGCCGGGTGGCCGGTGCGGGAATTCGCGAGGGTCTGTGCAGGTGAGGACGATACTCGCGGGTACCGCCTCGGCGCACATCGGGTTCACCGAGCCGATACGCAGTGTTGACGTGTGTTTCCGCCATGTTCGTCCACGGGTCGCCCCACCGATGGCGTAGCTGCCTACGATCAGGCCTTCCCCGAAGGTGCCGGACATCACATGCGAGGAGCATTCATGACAGAGCGCGCGCAGACTGCACCCGGTCGGCGGACCCTGCTGGGGGCGGCCGTCCTGGGCACGGCCCTCAGCCTGTCCGGCACGGCCCACGCGGCCGGGCGCGGCGCCGAGGACGGACGGCGTGGCGGCCACGGCTCCTACCGGGACCTGCCCGTGCCCACCGTCATCGGCCACCGCGGTGCCAGCGGCTACCGCCCCGAGCACACCCTCGGCTCCTACCAGCTGGCGCTGGACATGGGCGCGCACATCGTCGAGCAGGACCTCGTCCCGACCAAGGACGGCCATCTGGTCTGCCGTCACGAGAACGACATCACCGGCACCACGGACGTCGCCGACCACCCCGAATTCGCGAGCCGCAAGGCCACCAAGAAGGTCGACGGCACCACGCTCACCGGCTGGTTCACCGAGGACTTCACCCTCGCCGAGCTCAAGACCCTCCGGGCGAAGGAGCGCATTCCCGGCAACCGCCAGGAGAACACCCTCTACGACGGACGCTGGGAGATCCCCACCTTCGAGGAGGTCCTGCGCTGGGCCGACAAGGAGGGCCGCAGGCGTGGCCGGCCCGTCTGGCTCTACGTCGAGACCAAGCACCCGTCCTACTTCAGGGGCCTGGGCCTCGGGCTGGAGGAGCCGCTCGCGAGACTGCTGCGCCGCCACGGCCGGTACCGGGCGGACTCGGCACTGATCCTCCAGTCCTTCGAGCCGAGCTCGATGCAGCGGCTGTCGAAGCTCGTCGCCACACCCCGGGTCGTCCTGCTGTCCGGGCCGAAGGAAAGGCCCTGGGACTTCGTGGAGGCCGGCGACCCCCGTACCGTCGCCGATCTGGTGACGCCCGCCGGACTGAAGTGGATCGCCTCGTACGCCCAGGGCATCGGCCCGACCCTTGACCTGGTCATCCCCAGGGACGGCGCGGGACGGCTGACCACTCCCACCGCCCTCGTCGCGGACGCCCACGCGCGCGGTCTGGTGCTGCACCCGTACACACTGCGCAACGAGAACACGTTCCTGCCCGCGGAGTTCCGGCGCGGCACGGACCCGAACGCCTACGGCGACGCGTTCGGCGCACTCCAGGTGTACTTCGAGGCGGGCATCGACGGCATCTTCTCCGACAACCCGGACACCGCCCTGCTCGCGGCGGCGGACTTCGCCCAGGACTGAGCGGGCGGGACCGGACGGCGACGTCAGCCGCCCGGCCGGCATGCCCCGGTCGGGTGGAGCTCCCCGTGTGCGGCAACCGGCGGCGCACGGGCGGCGTTGACGGGGCATGACTCTTCTTGATCATGTTCCCGCGGTGCGAGCCGAGGGGGAGGGCGACCGCGGGCGAGCCGTCGTCCGGGCCCTGCACGCGCTCGTGCGCGCGGAGGCGGCGGCCGAGGCCCAGGCCGCCGGGACCGAGGCCGCGGACCTGGAACAGGCGGTGTGGCTGCGGCTGCTGGAGCGAGGGGCCGGTACGGCGGTGCCCGCCGACCCCGTCCGCTGGGTCCGCGCCGCCGTACGGGCGGAGGCGCGCACGGCCCGCCGCCGGACCCGGCGCGAGCGCCCGTACGCCGCGGACGGGCTCCCGGGCGACTGGGCCGGATGCCCCGAACGGATCGCGGTGGGGGCCGACGAACGCAGGGCGCTGCGCGCCGCGGTGGGACGGCTGCCCGGGCGATGCCCGCGCTTACTGGAGGCGATGCTGGCTCCGCACGATCCCACGTACCGGGAGATCGCGGGGGAGTTGGGTATGTCACAGGGCAGTTTGGGCCCTATGCGTTCCCGATGCCTCGGATGTCTGCGCAGAATGCTGGCGGCGGAGGTTGTAGCTCCTGAACTGCGGGGAAAGGAGCGGTAGACAACCGGCGGATCAGGTGAGCGGGAGGCATGCACACATGGGCATGAGTGTGACCATCTCGGCGGCGGCGGCTCAGGACGTCGAGCAGATCTTCAGACTCCAGTACCTCTGCTTCCAGAGCGAGGCGGAGCTCTACGGCAACTACCGGATCGACCCACTCGTCCAGACCTTCGACTCCGTCAGGGACGAAGTCACCACGGACCTGGTGTTCGTGGCCCGGCTCGGCGACGAAGTCGTCGGCTCGGTACGAGGCTTCACCGACGCGGACGGCACCGGCCGGATCGGCAAGCTCTGCGTCCACCCCAGACTCCGCAACCACGGCCTCGGCACCCGTCTCCTGCGGGCCGCGGAATCCGGCCTGGCCGACGGGCGTTCGGCCACCCGCTTCCGTCTGCACACCGGGGAGCGGAGCGAGGGCGGTCTCCGGCTCTACCGGAAGGCGGGGTACGCCCGGGTGGGGAATGCCACCGGAGGCGACGGCGTCAAGATGGTCCTGCTCGAGAAGGACGCCACCGCGCCGGCCTTCGCGGCCAGCGCCTGAACGGCTTCCGTGACGCCCGGTCTCAGGCCTCGCGCACGCGGCGCAGCCAGATCATCCCGGTGACCGGAAGGATCACCGGGATGAGCAGGTAGCCCATGCCGAACCCCGACCACACGGTGGAGTCCGGGAAGGCCGAGGGCTCCACCAGCGTCCAGGTGCCGACGATCAGCACGCCCGCGAGCTCGGCGGCGCAGCACGCCAGCGCCGCCCTGCGCGCCTTCTCGCCGCCCCGTACCAGCGAGTACGTGATGAAGCCGTACACGACCGCGGCGACGGCCGACAGGGTGTAGGCGAGCGGAGCCTTCCCGAAGTCCAGGATCATCTCGACGATCGAGCGGGACGCGGCGGCCACCGTGAACACCCCGTAGAACCAGACCAGCACCCGGCCGGGACCGGTGCCGAGCTCGAACTGCTTCCGCGGCGGGGCGGCGGCGGGTGTCCCCGTGCGGTCGGTGTCGCTCATGGTCAGTTTCCCCAGATGTCGTAGAGCCGTACTTCGAGGACGGCGAGCACGACCGCACCGGCCGCCACCGTCACCGAGCCCCAGCGGGTCCGCTCCGAGAGCGACAGGAACCCCGCCGCCGGCACGGCCGCGAAGGCGCCGATCAGATAGGCGATGAAGATCGTCATGCCCTGGTCGGGCCGCTCGCCACGTGCCAGCTGCACGATTCCCACGAGCAACTGCGCCAGTGCCAGCACGGAGACGACCGCCATGCCGATGAAGTGCCAGTCCTTGGTGGGCTGGTCCCGGTAGGCGGCGAATCCGCACCAGGCGGCGAGGGCGAGCGCGGTCACGGCGACCGCGACCGTCAGGGCGTCAAGCATGAGGCGAGGGTATTACGGGTGGCCGGCGCCGCCGCGTGCGGGCCCGCACGCCGGGCGGCCGCGGACCGTGCCCGGGAATCGTGGGCTTTGCCACAGGGGCCGCGCGGCATGATCCATCCGCTGTCGGTGCGGTTGTGGGCCGGTGCGAGAGTCATCGCAGGTCAGGGCGGTGCGCGGGACGATCCGGACACGCCGGGGAGCCTGTCCGCGAACGTCCGCTATGCGGACAGCGCGGTCTGCGGGAACGTTACGTCTGTTTTACTTGGGGCATGACCACGACGAGCTACCGCACCCCTGCGACCGAGGCGATCCCGACGCCCGGTGCTCGTTGTATGTGTCGAATGCGCGCCTTCTGAGGGCCCCCGACCGAGCCTCGCGCCCCGAAGCGAGACCGAGCCCGGCCGTCCGCGCCCCGCGGACCTCTCCGGCCCGGGCATGCCCCCGCACCCGGCGTCCTGCCAGGTCCGGACCATGCCGAGACTCCTACCGGTCGACCACTGAGAACAGTCTCATCAGACGAATGCCCCGTGCCCGGCGGACACCGCGCCGTGCACTCGACAGTGACGGAAACCCTGTGATCACCACTTCGGGCCTCACGAAGGTCTACCAGTCACGCGGCCGTGAGGTCACCGCCCTGGACGGGGTGGACCTGCACGTCCGCGAGGGCGAGGTCTACGGCGTCATCGGACAGAGCGGCGCCGGCAAGTCCTCCCTCATCCGCTGCGTCAACCTCCTCGAACGCCCCACCGCGGGCACCGTGACCGTCGCCGGACAGGACCTCACCGCCCTCGCGGGCCGAGGCCGCCGCGCCGGCAAGGAGCTGCGCCAGGCCCGCAGCCGCATCGGCATGGTCTTCCAGCACTTCAACCTGCTGGACTCGCGCACCGTGCGGGACAACGTCGAGCTCCCCCTGGAGATCCTCGGTCTCTCCGGGCAGGCACGGACCGCCAAGGCACTCGCGCTCCTCGACCTCGTCGGTCTCGCCGACAAGGCGAAGGCCTACCCCGGCCAGCTGTCCGGAGGCCAGAAACAGCGCGTCGGCATCGCACGCGCGCTCGCGGGCGACCCGAAGGTGCTGCTCTCCGACGAGGCGACCTCCGCGCTCGACCCCGAGACCACCCGCTCCATCCTCCAGCTGCTGCGCGACCTCAACCAGGAGCTCGGCCTCACCGTCCTGCTCATCACGCACGAGATGGACGTCGTCAAGACCGTCTGCGACTCCGCCGCGCTGATGAGGAGGGGCCGCATCGTCGAATCGGGGACCGTCGGCTCCCTGCTGGCCACCCCCGGCTCCGAGCTGGCCCACGAGCTGTTCCCCGTCGGCGGCACCGCCTCCGGCCCCGGCTCCACCGTCGTCGACGTCACCTTCCACGGCGAGGCCGCGGCCCAGCCGGTGATCTCCCAGCTGTCGCGCACGTACAACATCGACATCTCGATCCTCGGCGCCGCGATGGACACCGTCGGCGGCAAGCAGATCGGCCGCATGCGCATCGAGCTCCCCGGCCGTTTCGAGGAGAACGTCGTGCCGATCGGCTTCCTGCGCGAGCAGGGCCTCCAGGCCGAGATCGTGAACGACGGCCCAGCCGTCCCCGCCCAGACCACCAAGGAGGTGGCGAAGTGACCTGGTCCGAAATGCAGCCACTGCTCACGCAGGGAACCATCGACACCCTCTACATGGTGCTCTGGTCCACGCTCGTCACCGTCGTGGGCGGCCTGCCGCTCGGCATCCTGCTCGTCCTCACCGACAAGGGCGGACTGCTGCAGAACACCGCGGTGAACAAGGTCATCGGCGTGATCGTGAACATCGGCCGCTCGCTGCCGTTCATCATCCTGCTGATCGCCCTGATCCCCTTCACCACCTGGGTCGTCGGCACCTTCATCGGCCCGTCCGCGATGATCGTGCCCCTCGCCGTCGGAGCCATCCCGTTCTTCGCCCGGCTCGTGGAGACGGCTGTGCGCGAGGTCGACCACGGGCTCGTCGAGGCCGTCCAGTCGATGGGCGGATCCATCCCGACGATCGTCCGCAAGGTCCTGCTGCCGCAGGCACTGCCCTCCCTGATCTCCGGCGTCACCACCACCGTCATCGTGCTCATCGGCTACTCCGCGATGGCCGGCGCGGTCGGCGGCGAAGGGCTCGGCTCCAAGGCCGTCACGTACGGATTCCAGCGCTTCGACAACCAGTTCATGCTCATCACCGTCGTGCTGCTGATCGTCATCGTGACCGTGGTCCAGCTGATCGGCGACGGAGCCGGACGCCTGCTGGCCCGCCGGGGCCGGACCACCTCCTGAACCTCATCTCCCCATGAAGCCCGAACTCCTTGTCCGGGCGCACCACCATCACCACCGGAAAGAGGCACTCTTCGTGCGCAAGAACATCAAGATCACCGCGGCTGCCGCCGCCACCGCCGCCCTCGCCTTCGGCCTCAGCGCCTGCGGCACGGACTCCGACCCGGCCTCCAAGGGTGAGACCGGCGCCGGCGCGGACACGTCCAAGGCGCTCGTCGTCGCCGCGTCCCCCGTCCCGCACGCGGACATCCTGAACTACGTCAAGAAGAACCTGGCGGAGAAGGCCGGCCTCAAGCTGGAGGTCAAGGAGTTCACGGACTACGTCCTGCCGAACACCGCCACCGAGAACGGCCAGGTCGACGCCAACTTCTTCCAGCACAAGCCCTACCTGGACGACTTCAACAAGAAGAACAAGACCCACATCGTCCCGGTCGTCGACGTCCACCTCGAACCCCTCGGCCTCTACTCCAAGAAGGTCAAGGACCTCAAGGACATCAAGGCCGGCCAGACCGTCGCCGTCCCCAACGACACCACCAACGAGGGCCGCGCGCTGCAGCTGCTCGCCGAGAACGGTCTGATCACCGTCAAGGACGGCGTCGGCACCAACGCCAAGCTCAGTGACATCACGGACAAGAAGGGCCTGGAGTTCAAGGAGATCGAGGCCGCGACCGTGCCGCGTGCCCTCGACGACGTCGACGCCGCCGTCATCAACGGCAACTACGCGATCGAGGCCGGATACCAGCCGGGCAAGGACTCCCTGGCCCTGGAGAAGGCCGAGGGCAACCCCTACGCCAACATCCTGGCCGTCAAGGAGGGCAACGAGGAGGACCCGCGGGTCCAGAAGCTCGCGAAGCTCCTGAACTCCGACGAGGTCAAGAAGTTCATCGAGGACACCTACAAGGGTTCGATCATCCCCGCGTTCGGCACGCCCGCGAAGTCCTGACCTCCCGGCGCCACTTGCCGCACGAGCCCCGCACACCCGCACCAGGGTGTGCGGGGCTCCGCCGTGCGGACCCGGCCATGCACATCCGCGCCCCGATGCTGCATGCTGGAGCCTTTACACGGTCCTCGGCATGGAGCTGCGCATGACTAACACCTTCCCGTCCATCTCCATCAGCACGGACAGGTTGGTGCTGCGCCCCTTCGACATGGAGGACGTCCCGGCGTACATCGAGATGATGAACGACGAGCTGGTCACCGCCTGGACCGACGCACCGCACCCCTACACCCAGGTCGACGCCGAACGTTGGGTCCGCAGGATCGCCCCCGCCGAACGCTCCCAGGGCGGCGGCATCGTCTTCGCCGTCACCGAGTTCCTCACCCAGCGCCTCGTCGGGTCCGTGCGGCTGCTCAACACCGACCGGCGCACCCTGGCCACCGAGGTCCGCTACATCACCGCACCCTGGGCGCGCGGTGAGGGATACGCCACCGAGGCCGTGCTGGCCCTCGCCGAGTGGCTCTTCCGTGACCAGGGCTTCGAGCGCATCGAGCTGCGGACCCCCGCGGGCAACACCGCCTCCCAGCAGGTCGCCCAGAAACTGGGCTGCATCAGCGAGGGAGTCCTGCGCAACGCCCGCATAGCCCGGACGGCGACCGAGGACGGGGGCTGGACCGACATCAGGACCGATCTCATCGTCTGGGGACTGCTGCCCGAGGACCTGGAAGGCGTCGCCGAGCAGCTGGCCGACGCCGGGGGCTACGGCACGTACAACGACTGGAACTGACCGTCCTCCCCGCGTCCGGGAGCCCCCGGCGGAGCGTTGGTACGGACCGGATACGCTCACCCTTGCTCCGCACACCCCGCGGAGAGCCCCCGCCTTGCTACACCCCAGGAGACTGACGACGATGGCCGACCGGGTCACGGTGATCGGCTGGGACGGCTCGCCACTGACCAGAGCGGCCACGGCGGCGCTCTCGGCCGCCACGCTCGTCGCCGGTGCCGCCCATCACCTCGCGCTCCCCGAAGTCCCCGGGCGTGCGGAACGCGTCCGTCTCGGCAGCGTCGACCTGGCCGCCCGCAGGATCGCCGGACACCGCGGGAGCGCCGTGGTCCTGGCCGACGGCGACCCCGGCTTCTTCGGCGTCGTACGCACCCTGCGCAAGCCCGAACACGGCCTCGAGGTCGAGGTCGTCCCCGCCGTCTCGTCCGTCGCCACCGCCTTCGCCCGCGCCGGCATGCCCTGGGACGACGCGCAGGTCGTCGTCGCCCACCCGCGCACCCTGCGCCGTGCGGTCAACGTCATCCGCGCCCACCACAAGGTGGCCGTGCTGACATCCCCCGGAGCCGGCCCCGCCGAACTGGCCCTCCTGCTCGAAGGGGTCCACCGCACCTTCGTGATCTGCGAGGAACTCGGCACCGTGCGCGAGCGGGTCACCGTCCTCACCTCCGACAAGACGGCCGACCACACCTGGCGCGACCCCAACGTCGTCATCGTCATCGGAGGCGGCCCCGAGGCCGCCGTCGACAGCGCCTGGATCGCCGGCCGCCGCCCGGACGGCACCCGGCGGGGATGGGCGCTTCCCGCCGCGGCGTACGGCGGTCCGGGGGAGGGCGGTGAGGGGGAGTCGCCCGGCCTGCGCGCCGCCCAGCTGGCCCGGCTCGGGCCGCGCACCGGCGACCTGGTCTGGGACATCGGCTCCGGCAGCGGCGCCCTCGCCGTGGAGGCGGCACGCTTCGGAGCCGCGGTGCTCGCCGTGGACAGCGACCCCGACGCCTGCGCGCGCACGGCGGCGGCCGCCCGCACCTTCCAGGTGGGAGTACAGGTCGTCAGGGGCACCGCGCCGCACGTCCTGGAGCGCCTGCCCGAGCCCGATGTCGTACGCATCGGTGGCGGCGGCGTCCCCGTCGCCACCGCGGTCGCCGACCGGCGGCCGGAACGTATCGTCACCCACGCCTCGAACCGTGACGAGGCGGAGGCGCTCGGCGCCGCCCTCGCCGGGAACGGGTACACGGTCGAGTGCGCGCTGCTCCAGTCCGTCGAACTGGACACCGCGGCCTGGACGGAGCGCGAACGCACCGTCGTGTTCCTGCTCTCCGCGGTGCGTTCCGATCTCGCCCCCTGACGTGTGCGAGCAGAGCGCGAGGTAGGCTGACCGATTGTTGTACCGCGCCCGGACGTTCGACATTTCGTTCGTCAATGTCCGGAAAAGTGGACCGTTTTGGTCGGCGATGTGGTACGGCGCAACCGGGGGACGCGCAACGTGGCGCAGTCCACAGCGAGCCGAGGCAGAACTGTCTGTCGCGGCGGCGAACGACCGCGAGAATGTATACCTCCGCGCGCGTTTCGTGCCGCACGGGGAGCCCGCTCGTTCTTGTTGACGAGCACCGGCGTGCCGTGGTTCGGGCATCCCGGGCGAAGGGCGAAGGAGCACTGACGATGGGCGAGGGGTACGCATGACTGACACCGGCCAGATCCCGGGCGAGGGACTGCCGGAGAACGCAGGCATGGTGGAGCAGCCGGGCATCCCCGCCCCGGACGCCTACACCTACCTCGAACCCTCCGAGCACACCGCCGAGGACGACGACCTCCTTCTGATGCCCGCGGCCCAGGGCGCGTGGAGCGACGCTCCGGTCGCGCAGCCGGGCGAGCAGTTCCCGGCGTACGACCAGGCCGTGAACGGCACCCACGGGTCCGGCGTCACCGACGTCAACGGCGTACGGGTCCCGGCGCACCCGCCCGTGCAGGTCGCGGCCGCCGCCGCGCCGTCCCGGCGCCCACTGCACCGCGGTCCCGCCTCCACCGAGGCACCCTCCTACGGGGGGACGCCGACCGGCGGAGTGGTCCGGTCGCTCGCGGACCGCGGACCGGCCGGACCGCAGACCAGGATGCCCGTGCGGCACGCCGGACCGCCGACGACCGGTCCCGAGTACTTCGACATCCCGGCGGACGACGCGGCCATGCTGCCCGGCCCGCAGCTGGGCGAGATCCCGCCGCAGGGAGCGCCCGCGTGGGGCTCGCCCGAACCGGTGGCGACCCCTGAGCCGGCCGCCGCTCCCCTTCCCGTGGCGGAGCCCGAGGTGCCGGAGGCCCCGTTCGAGCACGTCGCGCCGACGGTCCCCGCCGAGCCGGCCGCTCCCGCGGATGCCGCTCCCGCCGCACCGGTGGAACTCCTCGCGCCCCTCGCACCCGTCACGCCCGCAGAAACGGTCGCTCCCGCCCCGGCGGCTGACGTGATGCCGGAGGCTCCCGCCGGGCCCACGGTGGAGACGGCCGAGGCGCCGCCCGCCGAGGCTCTGCCCGAGGCTCCCGCCGCCGCCCTGGCCGAAGCCCCCGCCGAGGCCGCCGCCCCGGCTGAGGTGCCGGGGCAGTTCGTGCCCGTGGACGACTCCGTACCGACCGCTCCGCACCCCGCCCCGGCACCCGTCGCCGATGCGGCCGCCCCCGCAGTCGAGGCCGCCCCCGCAGTCGAGGCCGCGCCGGCAGTGGAGGCCGCGCCGGCCGTCGAGGCCGTACCGCAGTCCGCCGCCCCCGCGGCGGAGCCCGCTCCGGCCGCGCCCGAGGCCCTGGACGTACCGGAGCCGGTCACAGCCGAGCATCCGGTCACAGCCGAGCAGCCGGCCGCGTTCGAGCCCCAGCCCCAGGCCCAGGTGGAGCCCCAGCCCCAGGTGGAGCCCGGGGCGCCCGCCGCGTCCGAGCCCCAGATGCCCGCCGCGTCCGAGCCGGAGCCGGCTCCGGAGCCCGTCGCTCTGCCGCAGGCGGGACCCCAGACCTTCACGGAGACGGAGCCGGAGACGGAGCCCGTCACCGGACCCGAGATCATCGAGACCCCGGAAGCAGCGCTTCCCGAAGCCGGGCCCGAGGAGGCACCGGCAGCCGAGGTACCGGCGGCCGAGGCACCGGTCGGGGACATCCCCGAGGAGTTCCCGCTCGTCGAGGCGGCGGGCGCTGCCGTCGCCACCGAGGCCGAGGCGGTTGCCCCCGCCGAAGCCGAAGCCGAAGCCGAGGCCGCACCCGCAGTCGAGGTCGAGGCCGGAGCCGCACCCGCAGCCGAGGTCGAGGCCGGAGCGACGGCGGAAGCCGGTTCGCAGGACGTCGCCCCGTCCCCTCCCGCCCCCGGTTATGACGACGCGGAGCGCGAAGCCGTACTGCGCGTGATGCGTGAACGGCGCGACATCCGCAACGGCTTCCGCAGCGACCCCATTCCGCACGAGGTCCTCCTCCGGGTCCTGGAGGCCGCGCACACCGCGCCGAGCGTCGGTCACTCCCAGCCCTGGGACTTCGTCGTCATCCGTTCCGCGGAGACGCGCCGCTCCATGCACGAACTGGCGCAGCGCCAGCGTGAGGCGTACGCCAAGTCGCTTCCCAAGGCCCGGGCCAAGCAGTTCAAGGAACTGAAGATCGAGGCCATCCTCGACACGCCGGTGAACATCGTCGTCACCGCCGACCCGACCCGCGGCGGCCGCCACACCCTCGGCCGCCACACCCAGCCGCAGATGGCTCCGTACTCCTCGGCCCTCGCCGTGGAGAACCTGTGGCTCGCCGCCCGCGCCGAGGGCCTCGGGGTCGGCTGGGTCAGCTTCTTCGACGAACGCGAGATGGTGCGGGCCCTCGGCCTGCCCGACCACCTCGAGGTCGTCGCCTACCTCTGCGTCGGATACGTCGACGAATTCCCCGAGGAGCCCGAGCTGATGCAGGCGGGCTGGTCCAAGCGCCGCCCGCTCTCCTGGGTCGTCCACGAGGAGACGTACGGCCGTCGGGCCCTTCCCGGTGAGGAGCCGCACGACCTCCTCCAGGAGACCATCGCCGGCATCCGCCCCCTGGACGCCAAGGCGCTCGGCGAGGCATGGGAACGCCAGAAGCGGATGACGAAGCCCGCCGGGGCCCTGGGAATGCTGGAGATCATCTCCGCCCAGCTGTCCGGACTCTCCCGGCTGTGCCCGCCGCCCGTCCCGGAGCCCGCGGCCGTCGCGATCTTCGCCGGTGACCACGGGGTCCACGCCCAGGGCGTCACCGCGTGGCCGCAGGAGGTCACGGCCCAGATGGTCGCCAACTTCCTCGGCGGCGGCGCGGTCTGCAACGCCTTCGCCGCACAGGTCGGCGCCGAGGTCTGCGTCGTCGACGTGGGCGTGGCGGCCGAACTCCCCGCGACGCCCGGTCTGCTGCCCCGCAAGGTCCGTTCCGGCACGGCCGACTTCACCACCGGTCCCGCCCTCACCCGCGAAGAGGTGCTCGCGGCGATCGAGGTGGGCATCGAGACCGCACGCGATCTGGTGGCAGCCGGCAACAAGGGCCTGCTCACCGGTGAGATGGGCATCGCCAACACCACCGCGTCGGCCGCGCTGATCTGCGTCTACACGGGGATGGACCCGGCGGAGGTGACCGGCCGAGGCACCGGCATCAACGACGAGATGCACGCCCGCAAGGTCGATGTGGTCCGCCGCGCCCTCGAACTCCACCAGCCCGACCCGGCCGACCCGATCGGAGTGCTGGCGGCGGTCGGCGGCCTGGAGCACGCCGCCATGGCGGGCTTCCTGCTCGGCGGAGCCTCGCTGCGTACGCCGGTGATCCTTGACGGCGTGAGTGCCGGTGCGGCGGCCCTGGTCGCCCGGGCGATCGCCCCCGAGGCGCTCGCCGCGTGCATCGCGGGCCACCGGAGCGCGGAACCCGGCCACGTCGCCGCCCTCAACAAGCTGGGCCTGCGCCCGCTGGTCGATCTGGACCTCCGGCTCGGTGAGGGCACGGGCGCGCTGCTCGCGCTGCCCATCGTGCAGAGCGCGGCCCGCGCGATGCACGACGTCGCGACGTTCGACTCCGCGGGCGTCACCGAGAAGTAGCCGCTGACCGTGCCCGGACGCGCCTGACCGGCTCGTCCGGGCATCCCGGCTCCTCAGGCACACTCCGTTCTCCCGGTGCCCCGCCCTGCCCGGGCGCCCGCCGGGCGGACCCACGGCCCTCCGGTGATCCGGAGGATGCCGGAGCCCGTCAGGGACGCCGGGGGAGGAGAGACCGCCGCCCCCGGCGGCCGACGGCCTCCCCGGGTCCCCTTCCGGCCACCCCGTATCGTGGTCCCACACGTCACCGCCGTACCCAGCCCACGTCACCGCCGCTCCACCGCCGCAGCGGCCCGCAGCACACGCACCCTGCACGAGGAGCCCGCACGACCATGGCCGAGCATGACGATCACCCTGCCTACCCCGTCGGACTGCGCCTGAACGGGCGCCGCGTCGTCGTCGTCGGCGGCGGCCAGGTCGCACAGCGCCGGCTGCCCGCCCTCATCGCGGCCGGAGCCGACATCACCCTCGTGTCCCCGTCGGCGACCGCGTCCGTCGAGGCGATGGCCGACACCGGTGAGATCCGCTGGGAGCGCCGCAGGTATCAGGACGGGGACCTCGCCGACACCTGGTACGCCCTGGTCGCGTCGTCGGACGCAACCGCCAACGACGCCGCGTCCGCCGAGGCCGAGCGCACCCGCACCTGGTGCGTGCGGAGCGACGACGCCGAGGCGGCCACCGCCTGGACGCCCGCAACCGGGCGCAGCGAGGGCATCACGGTCGCCGTCCTCACCACCACCTCGCAGGGCCGGGACCCCCGGCACTCCGCCGCCGTCCGCGACGCCATCGTGGAAGGGCTGCGCGACGGCACCCTCGCCGCCCCGCACCACCGCACCCGCGCCCCGGGCGTGGCACTGGTGGGAGGCGGTCCCGGTGACCCCGACCTGATCACGGTCCGGGGCCGCCGGCTCCTCGCCGAGGCCGACGTGGTCATCGCCGACCGGCTCGGCCCGCGCGACCTGCTCGACGAGCTCCCGCCGCACGTCGAGGTCATCGACGCCGCGAAGATCCCGTACGGCCGCTACATGGCGCAGGAGGCGATCAACCAGGCGCTGATCGACCACGCCAAGGCCGGCAAGTCGGTCGTCCGCCTCAAGGGCGGCGACCCGTTCGTCTTCGGCCGCGGCATGGAGGAGGCGCAGGCCCTGGCCGCCGAGGGCATCGCCTGCACGATAGTCCCCGGGATCTCCAGCTCGATCTCCGTGCCGGGAGCGGCCGGGATCCCCGTCACCCACCGAGGCGTCGCCCACGAGTTCACCGTCGTCAGCGGCCACGTCGGCCCCGACGACCCGCGCTCCCTGGTCGACTGGGAGGCCCTCGCGCGGCTGCGCGGCACCCTGGTCCTCCTGATGGCCGTCGACAAGATCGGTTCCATCGCACGGGCCCTCATCGCCCACGGCAAGTCCCCCGACACCCCCGTGGCCCTGGTCCAGGAGGGCACCACCGCCGCCCAGCGCAGGGTCGACGCGACCCTCGCGGACGTGGGGGAGCGGGTCGTCGCGGAAGAGGTGCGGCCCCCGGCCGTCATCGTCATCGGCGACGTCGTGGCCGTCGGCCCGGACCCGGACGGCCGCCTCCAGGGCTGAGCCCGTCCACGTCCGTCCGCCGAGCCCCCACCCATCCGACAAGGCAGTAGCATCCCGTGGCTGAACTCATCACCGTCGACGACCCGGACGACCCTCGCCTGGGCGACTACACCGGACTGACCGACGTCGAACTCCGGCGCCGCCGGGAGCCCGCCGAGGGCCTCTTCATCGCCGAGGGCGAGAAGGTGATCCGGCGCGCGGGGAACGCCGGGTACGCCATGCGGTCCATGCTGCTCTCCGCCAAGTGGATCGACGTCATGGGCGACGTCATCGACGAGGCCGCAGCGCCGGTCTACGTGGTGACTCCGGCTCTCGCCGAGCGCGTCACCGGTTACCACGTGCACCGGGGGGCCCTCGCCTCCATGCAGCGCAGGCCGCTCCCCGACGTGGCCACGTTGCTGGCCCCGGAGCAGGGGAGCGTGCGGCGGATCGCCGTCTTCGAGGACATCGTCGACCACGCCAACCTCGGCGCGGCCTTCCGCAACGCCGCCGCGCTCGGCGTCGAGGCCGTCCTGCTCACACCGCGCTGCGCGGACCCGCTCTACCGGCGGGCGGTCAAGGTCTCGATGGGATCCGTCTTCCACGTCCCGTGGACCCGCCTGACGTCGTGGCCCCAGGACCTCGCTCTGCTGCGTGAGGCAGGCTTCACCACGGCGGCCCTCTGCCTCAGCGACCGGTCGATCACCCTGGACGAACTCGTCGCACGGCGGTACGAGAAGCTGGCGCTCGTCTTCGGCACGGAGGGCGACGGCCTCACCCCCGGAGCGCTCGCCGGGGCCGACGCCCACGTCCGTATCCCGATGGACGCAGGAGTGGACTCGCTCAACGTCGCGGCGGCCTCCGCCGTCGCCTTCTACGCGACCCGGATCGATCCCGCCTGATCCACGGGACGGGCGACGGGCCCTCAGGCCCCGTCCGTCCGCGCCGGAGAGGAGCCGGCTCCGTCGTACGTCGGTGAGGTCGGGGCTCCCTGTCCCCGTGCGGGGCCCTGACAGCCCTGAGCGGCCGCGATCCCCAGGGCCACCAGCAGCGTCACCACGACGAAGACGACGAGGCGCTGACGCAGCAGTCGCGGATTGGCAGGCCGCCGCTTCCCGCTCTTCCCCGCCGAGGTCGTCCGCACGCCCGGCCGTGTGGCCTGCCTGCCGTTCGTGCTCTTCGGCCCCTGCGCCTGCTGCTGCCCCTGGCGCGGTCCGCCACGGGTGCCCCGGGCCTGCGAGCCGCCGGTACGGGGGGCCGCGGGGCGCGGGGACGCGGGGCGCCGGGCCGGTGCGCGCGAAGCCTGGGCGGGTCCTCCGGCCGAGCGGCGGGTGGACTGCTCGGTGTAGGGGCCCTCGAGCCGGCCGGTCGGCCGGTCCAGCTCCTGCGCGCTCCGCTGGGCGGGCGGGCGGCGCTCCTGCAGACCCTGCGCCTCGCGCGCGGCGATCTCCTTCAGCCGCATGGAGAGCTGCAGTGTGCTGGGCCGCTCCTCCGGGTCCTTCGCGAGACAGGCCCGGACGAGCGGGGCCAGCGCGTCGTGCACGTCGAACAGGTGCGGTTCCTCGTGGACCACGCGATAGAGCATCACCTCGGAGCTGCCGTGCCCGAAGGGCGAATCCGCCATCGCCGCGTAGGCCAGGGTGGCACCGAGCGAGAAGACGTCCGTCGCGGGTGTCACCGCGGCACCGCGCACCTGCTCGGGCGCCAGGAAGCCGGGCGAACCGACGGCCGTCCCGACATGGGTGAGGGTGCTGGCCCCGGTCGCCCAGGCGATACCGAAGTCGATGATCCGGGGGCCCTTGGGGGAGAGAAGGATGTTGGACGGCTTGAGGTCACGGTGGACGACACCGGCCTCGTGCACCGCCACCAGGCCCTCCGACAGCGCAGCCCCGATCGACGCCACCTCGGCGGCCGGCAGCGGACCCTCCTCGACGACCTTGTCGTGCAGCGAGGGGCCCGGCACGTACTGCGTCGCGAACCACGGGCGGTCCGCCTCCAGATCGGCGGCGACCAGCCGGGCCGTACAGCCGCCGCGGATCCTCCGGGCGGCGGACACCTCGCGCGCGAAGCGCGAGCGGAACTCCTGGTCCTCCGCCAGATCCGGCCGGATCACCTTGAGCGCCACCCGCTGGCCCCGGCGGTCGGAACCCAGGTAGACGACGCCCATCCCACCCGCGCCGAGCCGCCGGTGAAGTCTGAACGAGCCGACGACACGCGGGTCCTCGCGCCGGAGCCGCATCATCGCCATCGTCTGCCCATCCCCGCTGCCGGTCCGCCTGACGAGGCACAGCTTACGTACCCGTGGCGCGGCGCGCTCAGAGGCCGCGCCCTCGCCCGCCCATCGATTGTCAGTGTCCGGTGGGAGAATTGAGGAGTGGTCAGGGAGCCGGGGATCCAGGCTCTGTGGCCCGTGCGAGATCTCAAAGGACCGTCGCAGAAGGGGGATTGGATCAATGAAGGGCGATCGTGTGGAAATAGTCGTGGACGCGGGTGACACGACGAGGACGTACGAAGTGGTGGCCTCCAGGGCAGGCCGGAGGGTGGAGACAGCGGTCCGCAGGGGTGTGGTGGAAGTGAGTGAAGTCACCCGAAGTGGATCAGTTGTCCGTACCGCCCGGTTCATGGCGACCAGGGTGCTAGCCCTGGTCGAACAGCCGGTCCCCCGGGAGGACGCCTCCGAGCGCACCCTCGCGGCCGACCTCGATTCCTGACCGCCCGGGAGCCTGACGCTCACGGCTCACGGCTCACGGCTCACGGCTCCCGGCTCACGGCTCGCGACTCCGGCTCGCGACTCACGGCTCCCGGCCGTGCGACTCCGCGGTGCTCCGGTCCAGGGGCAGGCCCTCTCCGGGCGGGGCCGCCGTCACTCCGGGCCCGCCCGCCGCGCCACTCCGCCGCCGCCCGGCGGCGGAGTCGCGCGGCGCGACGCCCTCGGGCGCCGCCGTCGCCGCCGTCGCCGCCGGGGTGAGATCTCCGGTTCACCCTTGACACCTGGTCCGCGCACCCGCATTCTGTCGCCGGAAAACGCAACGTCGTTGCGATTTCCGCACCGACAGCTCCCGGTCACCGGGAGGCACACGCACCACCCGCACGAAGGAGGCCGGCCATGGCGGACCACGGCGCCGACACCACCCCGGTCGCAGCCGCACCCCAGGCTCCCGGCGTCCTGCAGACCGTGGACCGGGCCCTGGCCCTGCTCCTCACCTTCACCGAACAGCGCCCCGAGTGGGGCGTCAGCGAGCTCGCACGCCACCACGGCTGGGACAAGGCGGTGGTCCAGCGACTCCTCACCACCCTGACCGCCCGCGCGTTCCTGGTCTGCGACGACGTCAGCCGCCGCTACCGCCCCGGTCCAGCCCTGTCCCGGCTCGCCCGGGTCGGCGAACACAGCGGTGTCCTGCCCTCGCTCGCCCGGCCGATACTCGCCCGGCTGCTGCGCGAGACGGGCGAGAGCATCGTGCTGAACGTGCCCCACGGCTCCAGCTACCGCTGCGCCGCGGCCGTCGACGGAACGGGACCCGTCCGCTACACCGCCATCATCGGCGCGGTCATGCCCGGTCACGCGGGAGCGTCCGGCCACACGATCTTCGCGTACCACCCCGAACGCGAGATCCGGCAGATGTTCGGCCCCGCCGGACTGGCCCGGTTCAACGACCGCACCATCACCGGCCTGGACGCGCTGCTCACCTGCTACGCCCAGGTCCGCGCCGACGGACACTGCGTCAGTTACGGCGAGTACGACGAGGCAGTCACCGCCGTCTCCGCCCCGGTCCTCCAGGGCGGAGCCGTCGCGGCCTCCCTCACCGTCATCGGTCCCTCCCACCGTGTGGACCGCGCCGTCGACACCCTCGTCCCGCTGGTACGCGCCGGAGCCGCGGAGATCTCCGCGGCGCTCGGCGGCTGAAGCCGGCCTCACCGCATACCGCTCGATCCCGCGGCACCCCGTGCCGCCGGTGCGCCCAGTCCTGCCCGCGCGCCGACAGGAGAGAGCGCCTCCCCAGTCCCGCTCACCGAAGGGGGTGCCCCGTGGCGCACCAAGCCTCCGCCCCGCACCACGTACCGCCGCCGTCAGGATCCCGGTCCGACCGGACAGACCACGGGCCCCACCCCCGCGTCTTCGAACCCGTGCTCCTGGTCATCCTGGTGGTACTCGCCGCGGTCGGCGCCGTGATCGGCATCGACCTGGTCTCCAAGCTGGGCATCTCCGCGAACACCTCGGTCGTCGGGGCGCTCGTCGCCATGCTCATCGGCCGCATCCCGCTCGGGTTCCTGCGCCGGATGAGGTCGGTGCAACGCCAGAACCTCGCCCAGAGCGCCATCTCGGCGGCGACCTTCGCCTCGGCGAACGCCCTGCTGACCTCCGTGGCCATCCCGTATGTCTTCGGCCGCCAGGACCTGGTCTGGCCGATGCTCGCCGGATCCTTCATCGGCCTCGTCGTGGACGCCTGGGTGCTCTACCGCGCGTTCGGCTCCCGGCTGCTGCCCGCCGACGCCGCATGGCCGCCCGGCACCGCGGCGGCCGAGACGATCAAGGCCGGTGACCGAGGAGGCCGTCGCGCGCTGATCCTCGCCGGCGGCACCGCGGTCGGACTGGCCGGAACCCTCTTCAGCCTGCCGCTGTCCGCCGCCGGCGTGGCCTTCCTGGGCAACGTCTGGGCGCTCATGATGTTCGGCATCGGCCTGATGCTGCGCCAGTACAGCCCGGGCCTCTTCGGCACCGACCTGGGCGCCGGATTCATCCCGCACGGCGTCATGGTCGGTGCGGGCGTCGTCGCCCTCGGGCAGGCCGCCCACCTCCTGACGGGCCGCCGCGCCCGCAAGAGGCAGAAGGAGGCCGAGGAGTCGGCCGCCACGCTCGCCGTCACCGACCCGACGGTCGAGTACACCGTGGACGAACGCGGCCTGCGGATCACCCTGATCCGCGGCTACGCGCTCTTCACCGCGGGCGCCGTCGTGCTCGCCGTCCTCGGCGGGCTGATCGGTGACATGAGTCCGCTGGGCATCGTCGGATGGGTGCTGTTCGCCGCCTTCGCCGCACTGGTCCACGAACTGATCGTCGGCCTCGCCGCCATGCAGTCCGGCTGGTTCCCGTCGTTCGCCGTCACCCTGATCTTCCTCATCCTCGGGCTCGCCATCGGCATCCCGTCCGTACCGCTGGCCCTTCTCATCGGATACGTGTCCGCCACCGGCCCGGCCTTCGCCGACATGGGCTACGACCTGAAGGCCGGCTGGCTGCTCCGCCGCGACCACCGCCCCTGGAACCCCTACGAGCGTGAGGGCCGCCGCCAGCAGTTCCTGGCCGCCCTCATCGGCTTCGCCGTCGCCCTGGCCGTCGTCGCCGTCGCCTGGCGCTCCTACTTCGGACAGGGCCTCATCCCGCCCGTGGCCAAGGTCTACGCCGACACGATCAAGACCGGCCTCAGCGACCCGGACGCCGTGCGGACCATGCTGCTCTGGGCCGTCCCGGGCGCGGCCATCCAGCTGATCGGGGGCACCCGGCGCCAGATGGGCGTCATGCTCGCCACCGGCCTCCTCATCCTGACGCCGCAGGCCTGCTGGATGGTCCTCGGCGCCCTCGTGGTCCGCGTCGTCTACCGCAGGCTCCGCGGCCCCGCCGCCGACGAGGAGCTCAACCTGGTCGGCGCCGGTGTCATCGCGGGCAGCTCGCTCGGCGACTCCGCCCAGATCCTCAAGACCTGACCCCCCTAGCCACCACCCGCACCACCCCGCACCACCCGCAAGGCAAGGAGAACCCCCACCGTGGACATGTACAGCAGGCTCGAACCGCGTTCCGAGTACCTCAGCTTCGAACTGGCCCTGGCCGCACGCAAGCTCGTCGAGGAGGTCATGCTCGTCAAGCGCGGCGAGCACGTCGTCCTCACCGGGGACACGAGCAGCGACCGCCGGGTGCTCGAAGCGACGGCACAGGCGGTGGCCGCCGCCGGCGCACACCCCGTCATCGTCTGGTACGAGACGCTGCCCGGTGCCTCGATGGAGCCGCCCCGCCCGGTCGCCGGCGCGATCGCGGACGCCGACGTGTGGATCGAGTTCGCCGTCTCCTACCTGATGCACTCCGACGCCTTCCGCACCGCCATGGCCAACGGCTGCCGCTACACCAACCTCACGGCCATGGACGTCCAGATGCTGGTGGCCACCGTCGGCCGCCCCGACTTCCAGGGCGTCATCCGCCTCGGCAAGGCACTCGTCGGACTCCTGGAGGCCGCCGACGAGGTGCGCATCACCTCCGCCAACGGCACCGACCTGGTCGGCCGCAACGGCGACCGCCCGATCAACCTGCGCGGCAAGCCCGCGGAGAAGCCCGGCGAGACGGTCATGCTGTCCGGCCAGATCTCCTGGAACCCGCTGGAGGAGACCCAGGACGGCGTCCTCGTCTTCGACGGCGCGCTGTGGCCGCCGGACGAGATCGGCCTGCTGCGTTCCCCGGTCCGCTGCACCGTCGAGAAGGGCGTCGTCACCAAGATCGAGGGCGGCGCCGACGCCGACACCTTCCGTCGCTGGATGGAGTCCTTCGACGACCCGAACATGTTCCGCGTGGCCCACTGGTCCCTCGGCTTCAACCCGGGCGTCCTCGCCCCCACGGGCCGCATCGTCGAGGACGAGCGCGTCTTCGGCTGCGTCGAACTCGGCATCGGTACGAAGGGCGCCTGGATCGGCGGCGAACCGTGGGTCGCCGCCGCCCACACCGACGGCAGCGTGCTCGGCCCGTCCATCTACCTGGACGGTGTCGCGATAGAGGAGAACGGGCGCTACGTGCACCCCGAACTCGTCGAGATCTGCCGCGACCTGGGCGTCGCCGGCTACTGAGCCCGATCGGCGGCGGGCGGGCCTCCCTGGGCCTGTCCGCCGCCCCGGCCGTCCGTGCGCCCCGCCCGCCGGGGCGCACGCGCCGGGCCCGTTCCCGAGGGGGCGGGTCCGCCGCCACGTCCCTCCCCGCGACAAGGAGCGCTCATGTCCACGCCCCCGCCCGTCTCCTACCGCCACGGTGGCCTGGTCTGCACCGACCACACCATCGACGTGCCGCTCGACCACGGCGACCCCGGCTCCCCGGCCATCAGCCTGTTCGCCCGCGAAGTCGTCGCCGAGGGACGGGAACACGAGAACCTGCCCCGGCTCCTCTGGCTCCAGGGCGGACCGGGCGGCCGGGCCGAGCGGCCGAACGCCTCGGGCGCCTGGCTGCGCCGCGCCCTCGCCGGCCACCGCGTCGTCCTCATGGACCAGCGCGGCACCGGACGCTCCACCCCCGCCGACCGGCTCACCCTCGCCCGGTTCGGCACGGACCACAGGGCGGCGGCCGACTTCCTCGGCCACTTCCGCGCCGACTCGATCGTGCGGGACGCCGAACTCCTGCGCGGGCACTTCCAGGGCGAGAGGCCCTGGAGCGTCCTCGGGCAGAGCTTCGGCGGCTTCGCCACCCTGACCTACCTCAGCATCGCGCCCGAAGGACTCGCCCAGGCCTACATCACCGGTGGCCTGCCGACGCTCACCGGCCATGCCGACGACGTGTACCGGGCGGCCTACACGCGCACCCTCGCGCACAACGAGCGCTACTTCGCCCGCTATCCGGCGGACCAGCCGCTCGCCGACGCCGTCGCCGCACACCTGGACGCGCACGACGTGCGGATGCCGAGCGGCGAGCGGCTCACCGTCCGCCGCTTCCAGACGCTCGGCATAACCTTCGGCACCTCCGCGAAGTTCGACTCACTGCACTACCTCCTGGAGACCGCGTTCGCCCAGGGAGTCCGCGGCCCCGAGCTCACCGACACCTTCCTGCGCGGCGTGGACGCCGCGGTGTCCTTCGCCGAACGCCCGCTCTACGCGGCGCTCCACGAACCGATATACGCCCAGGGCTCCCGCCCCACCGACTGGTCGGCCCACCGCGTCCGGCAGGAGTTCCCCGCTTTCGACGCCGGGGCCGGGGGCCCGGTCCGCTTCACCGGCGAGATGGTCTACCCCTGGCAGTTCGACGAGGACCCCGCACTCGTCCCGCTGCGGGCGGCGGCGGAAACCCTCGCCGCGCGCACGGAATGGCCCGCCCTCTACGATCCCGACAGGCTCGCGGCCAACGAGGTCCCCGTGGTCGCCGCCGTCTACCAGGACGACATGTACGTCGACCGCGAGCAGTCCCTCGCCACCGCCGACGCGGTCCGCGGGCTGCGCACCTGGGTCAGCCCGGACCACGCCCACGACGGTGTCCGGGCCGACGCCGCCGTCTTCGACCGGTTGTTGTCCATGGCGGACGACACGCGCTGACCGGGCCCGCACACGGGGCCGCCGGAGTCCGGCGGGCAGCGGGCCGCGTCGGTCCCGCCGAGCCGCGCGCACCGGGCGAGGCCGGCCGGGTTCCCAGGGGCGTGCGGGGGCACCCCTAGGTGCCAGGGGCCGTGACCCACACCATTTCTCCACCCAGGGGAGTACACCGAGGGGGGCCGGCTCATCCTCCGGGAGGCCCGGCATTCGGTACGCGGGCATGACGCCGGGTGGCTTCCGCCTCCCTAGTCTTGAACTCAAGCGGCGGGTGCGGAACTCGTCCCCCGAGGCCAGACGCCCGCCGCTCCGGAACAGGTCAGGAGAGGAACCATGGCGGACACGGCCACGCGGACCATGATCCGCGCGCAGGGCCGCAAGGCGTACGCCTCGTTCGGCGTACGCCGGTCCGGCACGCGTCACCCACTGGTGGCGACAGCCATGGTCCTTCCTCTGGCGGCCCTGCTGGTCGTCGTCTTCGGCGGCTGGGACGCAGTGGTCACACAGGCGTCGTCCGTGGGCGTGATGCTGGGGCGCTGAGCGGCGCCCCGGGTCCGGAAGAGCGGTCCGGACCGGGACATCCGGCCAACAGCCCCGTGGGGACGGGGGTGCGGCGGACGACAGCGTTTGTCCGGCCAGCTGGGGAGCTGGCCGGACATCGCGCTGTCCGGACCCGTTTCGGATCCGGCCCCTCGCCTCGCGCCACGGCCGTGGTCAGCCGTCCGCGGGGCAGGCAGGGTGCGGCCGCGTACGATCACGGCCGGGGCCGGCCACGGGGCCGGCCGATCACCGCCGCGGGAGCCGAGCCGATGACCACCACCCCTGTCGTCCGCGCGCTGGGCGAGCTCGCGCACGACGGCGCGCACGCGGGCGCGACGGCCTGCGCGTGCGGCCCGCCCCAGGTGCTCGCGGACCGGCCCGACGGCACCGTGGTGCGCAGTGGCCACGTCGTCGCCAAGGCCCACGCCCCCGACACCGAGACACCAGCCCTGGCGGCACGGCTGTCCCTGGCCGCGTCCCCCCTGCTGGCGGGCATCCTGCTCCAGCCGCTCGATGCCGCCGACGGGCAGCCCCCGGCCGCCGAGGGCCGCACCGTGAGCCTCTGGCCGTACGGGGCACCCGTCGACCCCTCGGCCCCCGACGCCGCCCCCTGGGAGGAGACCGCGGTCCTCCTGGCCCGGCTGCACCGCACCCCACCGCCCCATCCGCTCCCGCCGATGCGCGGCCCGGTCAAGGCCGCCCGTGCCGTCGCCCGGATGCGCGCCGCCCGCCCCGGCGATCCGGTCGTCGCCCCCGTGCTGGCCGCGTGGCAGGGGCTGCCGGGATGGGCCCGCGGCGAGAGCGCGGCGCCTGTGCACCGCGACGGTTTCCTCTGCCACGGCGACCTCCACCTCGGCCAGCTCGTCCGGCACCCCGCGCCGCACGGCCCCTGGCTGCTGATCGACATCGACGACACGGGCCTGGGCGACCCCGCGTGGGATCTCGCCCGCCCAGCCGCCTGGTACGCGGCGGGGCTGCTCACGCCCGAGGTCTGGCTGCGCTTCCTCGGCGCCTACCGGACGGCCGGCGGTCCGGCCGTGCCGGCCGAGGGGGACCCGTGGCCCGAGCTGGACGTCGTGGCGCGGGCGCTCACCGTGCAGACGGCCGCCCTGGCCCTGGCCAAGTCCGTGGCGGAGGAACGCGATCCGGATGAGGTGGAACAGCTGATGATCGACGCATGTGCCCGAATTGCGTCCCTCCCGCCCGAGTTGGTGTCCGAAGCGGCGTCGTAGGGTGAAGCGATCGCCGCCGGGCATGAATTCCGGTGACGTCGTCACGACCTGAGGAGCCGACCGATGATCCAGTGCCCCAAGTGCCACGCCCAGATGCACACGTACAACCGAAACGGCGTCCAGATCGAACAGTGCAGCGGCTGCAGGGGGATATTCCTCGACTACGGCGAGCTGGAGTCCCTGACCCGCCTGGAGTCGCAGTGGGCCCAGCAGGCCCCGCCGGCGCCGCCCGCCCCGCAGGCCTACCCCGCCGCACAGGCTCCGGCCTGGGGCGCACCGCACCAGGGCGGTCACTACGGCGGCCACCACCGTCAGAAGAGCTTCGGCCGGATGCTGTTCAGCTCCTGACCGGCCTCCAGGCGGGTGCCGCCGCAGGACGGGTCCGGGCCGGGGGCCCGGACCCGCATTGCATACGGTCGACGGACTTCCGTTCGTGATCTAGTCATGGCCATGGCTGATGCCTAAAGTGCAGGTCCATGAACTTCCTCGACAGGTCCCGAACTGTCGCGCCCCCGGGGTGGAGCCGCTGGCTCGTGCCGCCCGCCGCGCTCGCCGTGCACCTCTCCATCGGACAGGCCTACGCCTGGAGCGTGTTCAAGCCCCCGCTCGAATCCGCCCTCGACCTCTCCGGAACCGCCAGTGCTCTCCCGTTCCAGCTGGGCATCGTCATGCTCGGTCTCTCAGCCGCGTTCGGCGGCACGCTCGTCGAACGCAACGGCCCCCGCTGGGCCATGTTCGTCTCGCTCGTCTGCTTCTCCTCCGGCTTCCTCGTCGCCGCGCTCGGCGCCGCCATGGGCCAGTACTGGCTCGTGGTCCTCGGCTACGGCTTCATCGGCGGCATAGGCCTGGGCATCGGCTACATCTCGCCCGTCTCCACGCTCATCAAGTGGTTCCCCGACCGCCCCGGCATGGCGACCGGCATCGCCATCATGGGATTCGGCGGCGGCGCTCTCATCGCCTCGCCCTGGTCCACCGGGATGCTGGAGAGCTTCGGCACGGACCGCTCCGGCATCGCCACCGCCTTCCTCGTCCACGGTGTCGTCTACGCCGCCTTCATGGCGCTCGGTGTCTTCCTCGTGAGGGTGCCGGCGGACGGCTGGCTGCCCGACGGATGGCAGCCGAAGCAGGAGACCCGAAGGCTCGTCACCGATGCCCAGGTCTCCGCCCGGAACGCCCTGCGCACACCGCAGTTCTGGTGTCTCTGGGTGGTCCTCTGCATGAACGTCACCGCGGGCATCGGCATCCTCGAGAAGGCCGTCCCCATGATCCAGGACTTCTTCGCGGACACCTCCGCCCCGGTCTCGGTCTCCGCGGCGGCCGGCTTCGTCGCCCTGCTCTCGCTCGCCAACATGGGCGGCCGCATCCTGTGGTCCTCCACCTCGGACCTGATCGGCCGCAAGAACATGTACCGGGTCTACCTCGGCGTCGGCGCGCTCATGTACGTGGTCATCGCGCAGCTGGGAAACGACTCGAAGCCGCTCTTCATCTGCTGCGCACTCGTGATCCTGTCCTTCTACGGCGGCGGCTTCGCGACCGCTCCGGCCTATCTGCGTGACCTCTTCGGCACCTACCAGGTGGGAGCCATCCACGGCCGGCTGCTGACCGCCTGGTCCACCGCCGGGGTGCTCGGCCCGCTGATCGTCAACAGGGTCGCCGACGCCGGGGAGCGCGCCGGGCACAGCGGCCCCAGCCTCTACACGACATCCCTGACGATCATGATCGGGCTGCTGGTCGTCGGCTTCGTGGCCAACGAGTGCATCCGCCCGGTCCACGCACGCTTCCACGAGGCACCGGAAGGGAGCCCCCGTGTCCACCAGCAGTCGTAAGCCACTCATGGTGTTCGTCTGGCTCTGGGTCGCCGTGCCGTTCGCCTACGGACTGTACGAGCTCGCCCGCAAGGCCACCCAGCTCTTCACGGACTGACCCGCCCCACCCACCGCACGACGAAACCCCCGGTCGTCGAGACGACCGGGGGTTCCGGGTGGTGCGCGATACTGGGATTGAACCAGTGACCTCTTCCGTGTCAGGGAAGCGCTCTCCCGCTGAGCTAATCGCGCAGGGTGACCCTGCGTGTACTGCGTGCGCGATACTGGGATTGAACCAGTGACCTCTTCCGTGTCAGGGAAGCGCTCTCCCGCTGAGCTAATCGCGCGGGGATCCTTGCGGACCGGTGGACGATACTGGGATTGAACCAGTGACCCCTTCCGTGTCAGGGAAGTGCTCTCCCGCTGAGCTAATCGTCCTTGGAGGTGGAGACGGGATTTGAACCCGTGTAGACGGCTTTGCAGGCCGTTGCCTCGCCTCTCGGCCACTCCACCAGGGGTGGGGATTCGGGAAGATTCCCCACCTTCTGCGAGCGGACGACCAGGTTCGAACTGGCGACCTCAACCTTGGCAAGGTTGCGCTCTACCAACTGAGCTACGTCCGCTTGTCTTTCCCGGTCGGCTTGCGCTTCCCGGCGACGTGTTGAACTCTAGCGGATTCCCGGGCCAGCACAAAAACGCGTTTGCGCAGCGTGCTGCGCCGCCGGTGCCCGCCGCAGGTCACCGCGTGCCGTCCTAGACTCGGTCACGTGCCAGACCTCACCCCCCTCGCCCGCTTCGGCGGCCTCGTCGCCTCCGGTCTGCGGGACGTCACCAGCGACCCGTCGGCTCTTGATTCATCCGGCTTCTGGGCGGTATGTGCCGATTTCGAGGGTGCTCTGGTCTGTGCCCGCTTCGATTCCCTCCGGTCCGAGGAGGTCCCCCTCCCCGTGCCCGGGGCCTGGCGGGGGCCGGCTCCCGAGGACTGGACCTCGTCACTCGACGAGCACGCCTACACGGCCGGCGTGCGGCGGATCCGTGAACACATCGCGGCCGGCGAGGTCTACCAGGCCAACCTCTGCCGGGTCCTGTCCGCACCGCTGCCCGGCCCGCAGGCGGACGTGGACGCCCTCACGGCCCTGCTCGCCCGGGGCAACCCGGCCCCGTACGCGGGAACGCTCCGGCTCCCGGAGCACGGTGTGGAGATAGCCACCGCGTCCCCCGAGCTCTTCCTCGCACGCGACGGCCGGACCGTCGAGTCCGGTCCGATCAAGGGCACCGGGCGCACCGAGGGCGACCTGCTGGAGAAGGACCACGCCGAGAACGTGATGATCGTGGATCTGGTCCGCAACGACCTGGGGCGTGTCTGCGTGCCCGGCAGCGTGAGCGTTCCCGATCTCTGCGCCGTGGAGAAGCACCCGGGACTGGTCCACCTCGTCTCCACCGTGCGCGGGCGGCTCGCCGACCACGTGGGATGGCCGGAGCTGCTCACCGCGGCCTTCCCGCCCGGGTCCGTCACCGGCGCGCCCAAGTCCAGTGCGCTGCGGATCATCGAAGCCCTGGAGACGGCGCCCCGCGGACCGTACTGCGGAGCGGTCGGCTGGGTGGACGCCGACCGGGGTACATCGGAACTGGCCGTCGGCATACGGACCTTCTGGATCGACCGCACCGGCCCTGCGCCGCTCCTCCGCTTCGGGACCGGAGCCGGCATCACGTGGGGGTCCGACCCCGCGCGGGAATGGGCGGAGACCGAGCTCAAGGCCTCCCGGCTGCTCGCTGTAGCGTCGGGCGCCTACGAGGAGACAGGAAGGACCGCGTCATGAGGATTTGGGTCAACGGCGGACTGCACGACGCCGATGACGCCCGGCTGTCCGTTCTCGATCACGGGCTGACCGTGGGGGACGGTGTCTTCGAGACGGTGCGGGTCTCCACGGGCCGCGCCTTCGCCCTCACCAGGCACCTCGACCGGCTGACGCGTTCGGCCAGGGGGCTGGGCCTGGCCGACCCCGACCACGACGACGTCCGCCGAGCGGTCGCCGCGGTGGTCGAGGCCAACCCCATGGAGCTCGGCCGGCTCCGGATCACCTACACCGGCGGCCTCTCGCCGCTCGGCTCCGACCGCGGTGACGCGGGCCCGACCCTGGTCGTCGCGATGGGAGAGACCTCGCGCCGCCCCGACAGCACCGCCGTGGTCACCGTCCCCTGGACGCGCAACGAACGCGGCGCGGTGACGGGGCTCAAGACCACCTCGTACGCGGAGAACGTCGTCGCGCTCGCGCGCGCCCACGAGCAGGGCGCCTCCGAGGCGCTCTTCCCCAACACGGTCGGACAGCTCTGCGAGGGCACCGGATCCAACGTGTTCGTCGTCCTCGACGGCCGGATCCACACGCCTCCCGTCACCTCCGGGTGCCTCGCGGGGATCACCCGTGCCCTGGCCGTGGAGTGGACGGGGGCACAGGAGACGGACCTTCCGCTGGACGTGCTCGAGCGGGCCGAGGAGATCTTCCTGACCTCCACCCTCCGGGACATCCAGGCCGTCCACCGGATCGACGGCCGCGAACTGCCGGGCGCCCCCGGGTCCGTGACGGCGAAGGCGATGCGGGTGTTCGCAGAGCGCGCCGCGGACGATCTCGACCCGTGACCCGTGACCCGTGATCCGTGATCCGTGATCCGTGATCCGGCTCCGGGCAGCCGGAATCCGTAAAAGGGGTGACGGCCCGCCGTCCAGCGGATAGAACACCCTGATGACCACGACCATCCGGCCGGCCGGGCCGGTCCAGCAGGGCGCCGACGGCGCACGGGCGCGCAGCTACGACGTGTGTGACAACGGGCGGCCCGTGGGCGCCGTCTCCCTCTCCACCGACCCGGCGTTCGGCGCCTCGGCCGGCATACTCCGCTCGCTCGTCATCCAGGAGGCGGACCGCAGGCGCGGCCGGGCGACCATCGCCGCGCTCGCCGCCGAGGAGGTGCTGCGCGGCTGGGGCTGTACACGGGTCAGCCTGGTGGTCCCCGAGGACAACCCCGCCGCCCTGGGCCTCGCGGCCGTGCTCGGCTACACCGAACGCAGCCGCAACATGCTGAAGCCCCTGCGGGGGGCGGCCCCCGCGTTGCCGTCCGGGCTCACGGGGCGTCCGATGACGGAGCGGGAGTACGCCGAGTGGGCCGCCACCAGCGCCGAGACGTATACGCGGGAGTGGATGGAGCGCGGCGTTCCGGAGGAACAGGCCCGGCGCAAGACCGAGAGGGACCACGCCACGAGCCTGCCGGACGGCCAGGCCACCCCCGGAATGTACTTCCACGTCCTCGTCCACGACGGAGCCGTCGTCGGCTACGTCTGGGTGGCCCGGCGCGAGGGGGCGGACGGCGACGCGCTCGGGTACGTGTTCGATGTCGAGGTGGGCGAGCAGTACCGGGGGCACGGCTACGGCCGGGCGCTGATGCACCTCGCCGAGGGCATCACGCTCGACGCCGGCCTCGGCCTGCTCGGCCTGCACGTCTTCGCCTCGAACACGCCCGCGCTGCGGCTGTACGAGTCGCTCGGTTACGAGGTGACGCAGTACAACCTGGCCAAGGCGCTGTAGCCGGCCGCCGGAGCCCCCCTGGCGGTCAGCCCTGGCCGGCGAGCAGGCGGTCGGCGATCTCCTCGATGCGCGCGCGCAGCCCTTCCTGGCTCTTCCCGCCGTCCAGCCGCTCGTCGCCGATCACATACGTCGGGGTCCCGGTGACACCGATGGCCTTCCCCTCGGCCTGGTCGGCGTCCACGATCAGCATGTGCCGGCCGTCGATGAGGGCGGTGTCGAACTCCTCCGCGTCCAGCCCCAGTTCGCCCGCCACCTCGAGCAGAAGGGGCTCACCCGCGCGGGCGAGGTCGGCGGTGCGGGTGAGGACGGCCTCGATGTACGGCCACCCCTTGCCCTGGACCACGGCCTCCTCGGCGGCCTGCGCAGCCGCGTACGCGTGCTTGTGCTTCTCCAGCGGGAAATGGCGCAGCCGGATCTCCAGCCGGTCGCCGTAGCGGGCCCGCAGGGCACGGACATCGGACAGGGCCTGGTGGCAGTCGGGGCATTCGAGCTCGCACCAGAGGTCGAGGACGACCGGCGCGGCGGAGGGGGAATCGCTCATGCGGTCAGTCTTCCAGGCCGGACCGGCCCTCCCAAACGGGGACCTGGGGAGGACAGCGGCCCTGAAATGTCCCTGATGTGGTCCCGCACCGTGGCCCCTGCGAGGGTGGCCGGTGCAGGATGGAAGGGACGTATCCCGATCGCTGGAGGCCCCGATGCTTGCCGAGACCATCTGTTCCGCGGTGTCGGCGGCCGGTTTGGGCATCGCCGCGATCACCGCGTACCGCAAGCGGTTCCTCGCGGCCACCCGGATCGCCGCCTACTCCCTGGTGCCGGTCGGCCTGGTGATGGCCGGCGTCGTGGAGTGGGTGTCGGACATCGCCTTCAAGCCGAGCGTCTGGCTCGGCTTCGGCCTGCTGGCGCTGGCCTGGCTGCTCTTCATGACCACGCGTGCCGTGGAGCGCCGCAGGGGCTCCACCCGCAAGGACCGCAAGGCCGCGCGCGCCGCGCAGAGGGGCGATGCCGTCGCGCCGGCCGCCTCGTCGCCCTCGCTCACCTCCGGGGCCGGAACGACGGGCGCGCGGGCACAGGGGGACCCGGCGAAGAAGCCCGAGCGGGCGGCCGCGCCCGGGGACGACTTCAGCGACATCGAGGCGATCCTCAAGAAGCACGGGATCTGACCGCGCGCCGCGGCCTCGCGCTCCACGCGATGGTCCGCGCGGCATGAATCGATTCATGCCGCGCCGTGGGCGCCCTGCGGGCCCGCGTGTTCGCCAGGGCTCGGTATATTCGGGTTGCGCCGCTCCGATCTTGACGGTATCCCGTGGATGCGGTTAGCGTCCCCAACCGGATTGAAACAATTCAATGGGGCGCGCTCCGGGCGGCGGCGCGACGGACCACGCCGTACGCCCGTCCGTTGACCAGGGACCCGGCGCCGACGCGCTGCGGCCGAACGCATCAGTGGGGCAGGACAAGTGGGTCGTGTGGCAGGGATCAAGGACGTGGCCCGGCAGGCCGGAGTCTCGGTGGGCACGGTCTCCAACGTGATCAACCGTCCCGAGGCGGTGCTTCCCGACACCCGTGCCCGTGTGCTGGCGGCGATCGAGGAACTCGGATACGTGCGCAGTGAGTCCGCCAGGCAGCTCAGGGCGGGCCGCAGCCGCATCATGGCCCTGCTCGTGCTGGACATGGGCAACCCGTTCTTCGTCGACATCGCCCGCGGGGCCGAGCGCGCGGCCCGGGAGGCCGGGCTCGGCGTGATGGTGTGCAACAGCGGTCAGAGCCCGGAGGAGGAGGCCGAGTACCTCGGGCTCTTCGCCGAGCAGCGGGTCTGCGGGGTGCTGGTCACCCCGGCGGACGCCACCGGCGGCAACCTCGAGGCGTTCGCCCGGCACCGCATCCCCTACGTGCTGGTCGACCGGGTGGCATCGTCCACGGACAGCTGCGCCGTCTCCGTGGACGACGTGCGCGGCGGCATGCTCGCCGTCGGGCATCTCGTCTCGGCGGGCCACCGCTCCGTGGCCTACGTGAGCGGCCCCGGCGATCTCCATCAGATCAGGGACCGCCGCGAGGGGGCCCTCGCGGCACTCGCCGAGGCCGGCCTCGGCCCCGAGGCGCTCGTCGAGATCCCCTCCGACCGGCTGGACGTGGCCGCGGGCCGCGACGCCGGAGCCAGGCTGCTCGGTCTCGTGCCCCGGCCGAGCGCCGTGTTCTGCGCCAACGACCTCCTGGCTCTCGGTGTACTGCAGTCGCTCTACGCCGCCGGTGTGCGGGTTCCGCAGGACGTCGCCATCGTCGGCTACGACGACATCGAGTTCGCCGCAGCCGCCGCCGTCCCCCTCACCTCGGTCCGCCAGCCCGCCGTGGTGATGGGCAGGATGGCGGCGGAGCTCCTCCTGGAGGAGGCGGACGACCAGGGCGGGAAGCACCGGCACCGCAGCGTGGTACTCCAGCCGGAACTCGTCGTACGCGCCTCCAGCGCCGCACCGCGTTGACGGAGACGCGACCGGAACCCCGGGCCCGGCGCGCGGCGGCTGGCGAACGGGGCGCGCGCGGTACGGACCCCGGGCGGCCCCCGGTGCGGGCCTCCGGGGGCGAACGTACGGGGGGTGTTCGGACGCCGTAGCGAATCTTTTCGTACCGGTGAGGGTGAACCGGCCCTGGGCAACCCCCTGTTGGTGATCAGCAGGGGCCGCGCTGCGTCATGATCGCAACGAGATGGTGGACACATCCCGGGGCGAGGCCCCCGCATCCCCTGCCGAAGAGCCGCGTGGCTGCCTCTTCGCGCTTTCCCAGCCGCCGCTGATGATCTTCCTGACGGTGGTCGGCGGCCTGCTGCTGATGGCCGCGCTGCACGATCTCTTCCTCCTGTGAGCGACGCCGGGCCGCGGTGCCCGCTGAGCCGTCCGCCCCCGTGGGGCGGCGGCGCCGCACGCCCGGGGCAGGTCAGCGTGCCGCTTCCCGGCGCCGGGCGCGGTAGGCGGCGACATGGAGCCTGTTGCCGCAGGTGCGGCTCGAGCAGTAGCGGCGGGAGCGGTTGCGCGACAGGTCGACGAAGGCGTCCCGGCAGTCCGGTGCCTCGCAGCGCCGCAGCCGTTCCTGCTCGCCCGCCACCACGATGAAGGCAAGGGCCATGCCGCAGTCGGCCGCGAGGTGGTCCGCGATCGAGGCGCCCGGCGCGAAGTAGTGGACGTGCCAGTCGTAGCCGTCGTGGTCGGTGAGCTGCGGGGTGGTCCCGGCGGCGGCCACCAGGCTGTTGACGAGATCAGCGGCCGTGCGGGCGTCGGGCGCCGCGAATATCTCGGCGAACCTGCTCCGGACGTCCTGTACGGCGCGCAGGTCCTTCTCGTCGAGGGTTCCGACGTCGCTGATGTGGTGGCGCTCCGCGAAGTCGTAGAGCGCGGAGAGCTCCGCGAGCCCGTCGCCCGCGTCGTCCTCCGGTGCGGTGTTCACCAGATCGACCACCGTTTCGAGGGCGATCCGGGTGTCGTGTGGGATCAGCACGCTTCGCTCCCTGGCCTCCGGCGGACGGGCGTCCGCCGTTGCCGGGTGACTCTACTGGCTCGGCGAGGCCCCTCAGGGCCCGGTGCGGGCTCGGGGGAGGTGCCGGGCCCCCCGCCGCCCGGCCCGGCGCTCCGGAGCGGCCTGTGGTCACTTCTGCGGGTTCCGGGGATCGCCCCGGCGGTAGGGCTGAGGCGCACGGTGCGGGTTGGTCACGCGGGCCCCCTCGGCCCCGCACGCGCGCCCCTCGGGCCCGCCCGTACGCGTGATCCTTCGGGCCCGCCCGCACGCGCGCCCCGGCGCCGCCGCCGCGGTGGGTTCCGCGGCGACGGCGCCGGTGTCAGCCCTATGAGGTTGTCCGCGCGACGCCGTCTCCCCGAGTCGGACGGCGTCCCGCAGCTCTCTGCCTGGCTCAGCTCTCGGCCAGGATGTGCGAGAGCTCCGTATCGAGGTCGAAGTGACGATGCTCGGTGCCGGGCGGGACCGCGGCGTCGGTCCTCTTCAGGAACGACTCCAGGGCCCTTGCCGGGGCTTCCAGCAGGGCTTCTCCCTCCGGGGAGCTCAGTGCGATGCAGACGACGCCTTGGCCGTGACTTCGAGATGGCCAGACGCGGACGTCTCCGGTGCCGGTGGGCCGGTGCAGCCCCTCGGCAAGGAGGTCACGGGCGAAAACCCATTCGACCGTCTCCTCCGCTCCGGTGTGGAAGGTGGCGTGCACGGCATAGGGGTCGGCCGTGTCATACCGCAGGCCCGCGGGTACAGGCAGTGAGGACTCGCTCGACACAACGAGGCGCAGGTGCAGCTCGCAGCTGACCGTGGTGTTCATAAGCGCCAGGGCCTTTCGCTCAGTGTGCGCTCGGGGATTCGCACGTCGGCGAAATCGACATGCCACCTACGGTGGCGTTGTAAACCCCTCTGACCTATTTGTGATGCTTCGGGTCCCTCATCCAGGGGTGTGTAACTTTGGGTCATGCGTCCATTCCGGTGACGATCGCGATTCCGGTAGGTTGGGCTCCATGAACGCGGAGAGTGACGAGCGGGAAGAGGTCGCCGCAGCGCCGGCGTCCGGGTCCGCTGCGGGGGACGGGGCCGAGACCGAGCGTGAGCTGGGGTCTCGAGCGCCGGGATTCATCCGGGGGTCGAGGGTGCTGCACCTGAGCTGGCAGGTCGGGATCTTCCTCGTCGGTCTGGCCGTGGTCGGGGCGGGCATCGTGATGCTGCCGCTGCCCGGCCCGGGGTGGCTGGTGATCTTCGGTGGCATGGCGATCTGGGCGACGGAGTTCGTCTGGGCGCAGCTCGTCCTGCGCTGGACCCGGCGCAAGGTCACCGAGGCCGCCCAGCGCGCTCTCGACCCCAAGGTCCGGCGGCGCAACATCATCCTCACCGCGGTGGGGCTCGTGATCATCGCCGTGCTGGTCGGGGTCTACGTCTGGAAGTTCGGCATGGTGATGCCGTGGAAGATCGACCAGTGACCGGGTGATGGTCCGAAGGCACCGCTGACATGGGGTAATGTTTGCGGTGCGCCGGGGCGATTAGCTCAGTGGGAGAGCACTTCGTTCACACCGAAGGGGTCACTGGTTCGAACCCAGTATCGCCCACCCCGGACCGATGGCCCGGAAGCTTCTGAGAAGCTTCCGGGCCATCGGCGTTTTCGTGTGCGCCCGAGGCCTCCGCCTGTTCGGCCGGTCGTCACACCGCCGAAATTTCGCCCTAACCGTTGACGTGCCCGGTGCGGCTCCTTACTTTGACCCAGCAAGCGCTTTCTAAAACGATTCAATGCGAACGGTGGGGGCGAGCTATGTCTCGTAACAACGGCATGGACAGGCGACAGCTGCTGAAGCTGGCAGGCCTCTCGGCGGCGGGTCTCGGGCTGACCGCGGCGGGCTGCGGATCGGGCGGCAGCGGTTCCGGCGGTCCGGTCACCATCCGGCACTCGTGGTGGGGCGCGGACGACCGGGCCAAGAAGGTGCAGAGCTGCGTCGCCCTCTTCGAGAAGAAGCACCCGAAGATCAAGGTGAAGACGGACTTCCAGCAGTACCCGGACTTCTGGAAGAAGTTCAACACCCAGGCGGCCGGAGGCAACCCCCCGGACGTCATCCAGAACGCCGTGACCTTCCTGCGCAAGTACGAGGCGAAGAACGTCCTCCTCGACCTCAAGCCCCAGGCGGACAAGGGCAACCTCGACCTCGGGGGCTTCCGCTCCGGTCTGGAGAAGTTCGCCGAGATCGACGGCAAGCTGCTCGGCGTGCCGGTCGGCAGCAACTCGATGGCCCTGGTCATCGACGAGAAGGTCTACGAGAAGGCGGGCATCACGCCTGAGATCGGCTGGACCTGGGACGACTGGTACGCCGGCCTCCAGAAGATCAAGAACGGCCAGAAGATCGCCGGTGACGCCGGGCCGCACGGCGTGATGTACCTCTACGACCTGGTACTCCGCCAGAACGGCAATGCCTTCTTCACCGAGGACGGCATGGGCTTCGGCGAGGCCGAGCTCCTGCCCTACTGGACCGAGGCGCTCGAGCGGGTGAAGTCCGGGCTCTACGCCGACCCCGGCAAGGTCGAACAGATCAAGCCCGCGTCGGCGACCGCCAAGGGCCTGTCCGCCGGTGAGTTCACCTGGGACAACTTCTCCGTCCGCTACAGCGCCGAGGGCAAGAGCAGCTACGGCCTCGCACCGATCCCCAGCACCGACGGCAAGAAGACCGGCCAGTACCTGGGCTCGCTGATGCTGAGCGGCACGGCCCGCACCAAGCACCCCGCCGAGGTGGCGACCTTCATCAGCTTCATGACCCACGACCCCGAGGTGGCCCGGATCATGGGCTACGACCGCGGAGTGCCCGCCACCACCGCCCAGTTCGAGGCCTACGAGCCCTCCGACGCCCCCAGCAAGGCGATCGGCGCGTACGAGACCGCGATCGCCGACGCGGGTGTCCTGGAGCCCATCACCCCGCACCCGGCGGGTGCGGACGTCATCGAGGCGGCCTTCCTGCGCGTCGGTACCGACCTCTCCCTGGGCAAGGCCTCGCCGAAGGACGCCGTGAAGCAGTTCTTCTCCGAGGCGAAGACCGCCCTCGCCTCGAACTGAGAGGACCGTGGTGACTCACATCCACACCTCCCCGGGCGTGCTCGCCCCCGGGGACGACCGCTCCGTCTCCAAGCGGAACGGTCCCGGAGGAAACGCGCCGCCCGCCGTGGAGAAACGGCGGGACCGGCGGGAGAACCTGGCCGGCTATCTGTTCATGTCGCCCTGGATCGCGGGCTTCCTGTTCCTGATCGCCGGGCCCATGGTGTTCTCGCTGTACCTGTCGTTCACCGAGTACAACCTTTTCGAGGCGCCCCGCTGGATCGGCCTGCAGAACTTCACCGACATGTTCGCCGACCCCCGCTGGCGCCAGTCGGTCAAGGTCACTTCCTGGTACGTGCTGATCGGCACCCCGATCAAGCTCGCCGCGGCTCTCGCCGTCGCCATGCTGCTCGCCCAGAAGCGGTGGGGACAGTCGTTCTACCGGGCGGCCTTCTACGCCCCGTCCCTGATCGGCGCGAGTGTCTCGGCGGCCATCGTCTGGCGTGCGCTCTTCTCGGACGACGCGCTCGTGGACCGTACGCAGAAGGTGTTCGGTGTCGAGGTCGGCGGCTGGATCGGCGACCCCAGCATGATCATCTACGCGCTGATCGCCCTCACCGTGTGGCAGTTCGGCGCGCCGATGGTCATCTTCCTGGCCGGCCTGAAGCAGGTCCCGCGTGAGCTGTACGAGGCGGCCGAGGTGGACGGAGCCGGGCCCTGGCGCAGGTTCTTCCACATCACCCTGCCGATGATCTCGCCGGTGCTGTTCTTCAACGTCCTGCTGGAGACCATCCACTCCTTCCAGATCTTCGGCTCGGCCTACATCGTCAGCAACGGCAGCTGCGGGCCAGCCGACGGAACGCTCGTCTACACCTGTTACCTGTACGAACAAGGCTTCGTGAACAGCCGTATGGGCTTCGCCTCCGCCATGGGATGGCTGCTGCTGCTCGCGGTCGGCCTGGTCACCGCCGTGCTGTTCTGGTCCCAGAAGCGCTGGGTGCACTACGAGGAGGGCGGCCGATGAGCCTCCTGTCAGCAGCCGTACGCCGCCGGGGACCCGGCGCGCTCGCCTGGCACCTCGGCGCACTCGTCGTCCTCGCCGTGGTCCTGTACCCGGTGGTGTGGACGATCGGGGCGTCGTTCAAGCCCAGCTCCGAGATCATCGGCGCCCTGGACCTGTTCCCGGCCGACCCCATCGGTGACAACTACACCCGGCTCACCGAGGGCATCGCCGACATCCCCATCTCGACGTTCTTCCTGAACTCCGCGTACATAGCCGTCGGTTCCGTGATCGGCGTCGTACTGTCCTGCTCGCTGACCGCCTACGCCTTCGCGAAGGTGCGGTTCGCCGGCCGCAACGCCATGTTCGCCATCATGATCGGCACCCTGCTGCTGCCGTACCACGTACTGATCATTCCGCAGTACGTGCTGTTCCAGAAGCTTGAGCTGATCAACACCTTCACGCCCCTGCTGATCGGCAAGTACCTGGCGACGGACGCCTTCTTCGTCTTCCTGATGGTGCAGTTCATGCGCGGCCTGCCCAAGGAGCTCGACGAGGCGGCCAGGCTGGACGGCTGCGGTCACCTGAGGACGTACTGGTCCATCGTCATGCCGCTCTGCCGGCCGGCGCTCGTCACCAGCGCGATCTTCACGTTCATCAACGCCTGGAACGACTTCATGGGCCCGCTGCTCTACCTCAACGAGCCGGGCAAGTACACCGTCTCCATGGGGCTGAAGATGTTCATCGACCAGGACGCGGTGGCCGACTACGGCGGCATGATCGCCATGTCCCTGGTCGCCCTGCTGCCGGTGCTGGCCTTCTTCGTGGCCTTCCAGCGCTACCTGATCGACGGCATGGCCACCTCCGGCCTGAAGGGCTGACGCACCGTGGCGACCAGGATCCGTACCTCCGAAAGGCGTTCGCGCCTCATGGGCCGCTTCGCCCTGTTCTCCGAATGCCTGCTCACCGGCGTGTGGATCGCCGTCGCCGCGCTGCCGCTGTTCACGTTCCCCGCGGCCTTCGCCGCGGGGACCCGGCACCTGCGGCGCCACCTCGCCGGTGAGCACGGCGGCCTGCGCGAGTTCGCGGCCGACGCCGTGGCGGCGGCCCGCGGCGGATGGCTCGTCGGCGCGGCCGTGTGGGCCGCCGGGGCTCTGCTCTGGCTCGACCTGGCGGCCGTCCGGGCGGGGCTGCCCGGCGGCCCGTTCGTGGGCGCCGTCGGGATCGTCGCCCTGATCGGGTTCCTGGTCGCCGTGGTACGCGCGGCCTCGTGCTGGGAGACCGGCGCACGCTGGCCCGCTCTCCTGGCCGAGGCCGGCCGCAGGACGGTCACCGACCCCGCCGGATCCCTCCTCCTCGTCTGCGGGATGGCCGTCGTCGTGCTGTCCGGCGCCCTGGTGCTGCCGCTCGCCGTCCCCGTCCTCGGGGCCGTGGCCGCCGCGGCCACCGCCGTGCGGCAGCGCGAGCTCTCCCGCTGACCCGTTCCCGTTCGTCACCGTTCCGATCACCCGCACGGAGAGAGGCACACCCATGTCCACGATGCCCCGCAGGACCCTCCTGAAGGCCGCGGCAGCGGCCGGCGCGGCCGCACAGTTCGGCTGGTCCCTCGGCACCGCCCCCGCCTCGGCCGCCGAGAGGGAGGAGAGGACCGCCGAGCCGGTCTCCCTGACCTGGCTCGAGTCCGGCGGTCTCGGCGCGGCCCCCGGCTCCACCGTGGGCGTGCCCTGGCCGAAGGGGCAGTACGCCAAGGACCAGACGTTCGCGCTGTCCACCGAGGACGGCAAGGACGTCCCCGTGCAGTCGTGGACCACCGCCACCTGGCCGGACGGATCCGCCAAGTGGACCGCGCACGCCGTCGGTCCGGAAGCCGCGGGCACCGAGAAGTTCGTCCTCGCCCCGGGCACTCCCACCGCGCCCGCACACAAGGTCACCGTGAAGAACTCCGGCGGGGCCATCAGCGTCTCCACCGGTGTCGTCACCGCGAAGATCGGGAAGAGCGGCTCCTCGCTGATCACCTCCCTCACCCGCGGCTCCACCGAGATCGCCAAGGACGGCAGGCTCGTCCTGATCCGCCAGGGAGAACTCGAGGACGGCGACCAGGGACGCGAGACCTACGAACGGTTCGAGAGCGCCGTCACCACCGCGGAGGTGGAACAGAGCGGGCCCGTGCGCGCGGTCGTCCGCATCGAGGGCAAGCACCGCCGGGGGAAGCGCTCCTGGCTGCCGTTCTCCGTCCGGCTCTACTTCTACGCCGGCGCCGAGTCGTTCCGGATGGTGCACACCATCACCTTCGACGGCACCCAGGAGCCCGGCAAGGCGAGCGGTGACTTCATCCGCGGCCTCGGGGTCCGCTTCACCGTCCCCATGCGGGACGAGGCCTACGACCGGCACATCCGGATCGGCGGCGAGGGCACCGGCATGCTTCGCGAGGCGGTCAAGGGCATCACCGGACTGCGCCGCGACCCCGGCGCCGCCGTCCAGGCGGCCCAGTTCGAGGGCACGAAGCTCCCCGACCCCGCCACCTGGGACCAGCGCGTCACCAGCCGCCTCCACCTCATCCCCACCTGGGGCGACTACACCCTCAGCCAGCTCTCCGCCGACGGCTTCTCCCTGCGCAAGCGCACCAAGAAGGGCCACGGGTGGATCGCCGCCGGCGGTGGCCGGCGCGCCTCGGGCTTCGGATACGTCGGAGGGGCCAGCGGCGGACTCGCCTTCGGGCTGCGCGACTTCTGGGAGAAGTTCCCCGCCCAGCTCGACATCCGCGACGCCCACACCGACGCCGCGGAGGTCACCGTCTGGCTCTGGTCACCCGAGGCCGAACCGATGGACCTGCGCTTCTACCACGACGGCCTCGGCCAGGACACGTACGCGGAGCAGCTCGAAGGCCTCAACATCACCTACGAGGACTACGAGCCCGGCTTCGGCACCCCCTACGGCATCGCCCGCACGAGCGAACTCGTCTTCTGGGCCCACGACTCCACCCCCGGCGCCTCCGCACTGGCCCAGCAGACCGAGGCCGTGCGCACCCTCCCGCAGCTCGTCGCGCCACCGTCCCAGCTGATGGACGCGAAGGTCTTCGGCGGCCTGTTCTCCCCGGTCGACCGCTCGACCCCGGCGAAGGCGAGGATCGAGGACCACCTCGACTTCCTCTTCACGTACTACAAGGACCAGGTCGACATGCGGCGCTGGTACGGCTTCTGGGACTACGGCGACGTCATGCACTCGTACGACCCCGCCCGCCACCAGTGGCGTTACGACGTGGGCGGCTACGCCTGGGACAACTCCGAGCTCTCGCCCGACCTCTGGCTCTGGTACGCCTACCTGCGGTCCGGCCGCGCCGACATCTTCCGCTTCGCGGAGGCCATGACCCGCCACACCGGCGAGGTAGACGTCTACCACCTCGGCGAGTGGGCCGGCCTCGGCACCCGCCACGGCATCCAGCACTACGCCGACAGCGCCAAGCAGCAGCGCATAGCCAACACCACCTACCGGCGGTTCTACTACTTCCTCACCGCCGACGAACGCGTCGGCGACCTGATGCGCGCCAACGTGGACTCCGACGAGACGTTCCTCGCCCTCGACCCCCTCCGCAAGATACGCACCGAGCCGTACACCCCCGACCGGCACGCGCTCTCCGTCGGCTTCGGCACCGACTGGAGCGGACTGGTCTCCGCCTGGCTCACCGAATGGGAGCGCGGCGGCCCGCAGGCCGCGAAGGCGAAGGCCCGCGTCCTCGGCACGATGGAGACGATCGCCGCCCAGCCCAACGGCTTCGTCCAGGGCAGCGGCCTGTACGACCTGGACACCGGGAAGTTCGCCGTCGCCGACGAGCCCGTCGTCAGCGTCTCGCACCTCTCGGCGGTCTTCGGCCTGGGCGAGCTGTGCGCCGAACTCATCGACCTCGTGGGCGCCGACGTGCCCGGGTTCGAGGAGGCCTACCTCGACTACTGCCGCTACTTCAACGCCACCAAGGCCGAGCAGGCGGAGCGGTACGGGTCGAACTTCGGCAGCCTCATCCTGTTCCAGGGCCACTCACGGCTCGACGCCTACGCCGCCGTCCGGACGGGCGACGAGAAGCTCGCCGCCCGCGCCTGGGAGAAGTTCTACAACAGCGACGGGTACAAGGAGTCCGCTCCGTGGAAGACCGAGAAGGTGACCGGCCCGGTCGCCACCGTGCCCGGCACCGAGGCGAACTGGGTCTACACCAACGACACCGCCCTCTACGGTCTCGCCGCCATCGAGAACCTCGCGCTCATCGGTGACCGGATGCCGGCCTGACACCATGCCCTCGGTGCCGGCCCGAGGCCGGCACCGAGGCGTCACCGCATCCGGCCGAAACTCTCCCGCACCCGGCGCGCGTCGCGCAGCCGCTGTTCGTACGTCGCACCGACCGCGAGCAGCAGCAGCCCGGCGAGCGCCGGGGGCGCCCAGCGGGGGAGTGCGTCGAAGACCTGCACCACGTGCGGGGCGAGCTCGTGCAGCCCGTCCAGCGCCAGGACCGAACCGCCCAGCACCAGCGGGGCCCGCAGCCGCAGGCGGGCACCCGCCAGCGTGACCACCAGCGCCGCGATCCCCAGCAGCAGGGGCCGCAGCCAGTGCGGATCGCCCCACGCCACCACGAGGCTCGGCACCATCGTCATCGACAGGGCGGGGCCGTACGCCACCCACGAGGAGGCGGCCGGATCCCTGCGGCGACGCAGGTACCCCACCGCGAACGCGGCCAGCGACACGGGCAGCGTGTACGCCTCGGGGTCCGTCACACCCGAGGCCGCCAGCCGCACCCACGCCGCCGCCACGAACAGTCCCGCCGCCGGGTACCCCGCCGTCCGCCGGCGCTCCGGCCGCAGGGCCGTCGCGGCGGCCAGCACTCCGCACAGCCCCAGTACCAGCGACAGGCACGGAGCGTCCGTCAGCGCGAGGCACACGGCGACCACGGCGGCGAACGCCCCCGCGAGTTCGACCGGTACCGCCGTCACGGGCACCCGCAACCGCGCCCCGAGCAGCACCGTCACCGCCGTCACCACCAGCACCAGCGGAGCCGTGTGCGGGGCGCTCCACCCCAGCGAGGCCCCCACGGCGCAGGGGAGCGTGATCGCGCACAGCACCGAGGCGCAGGCGAGCACCGACCGCACCGCCGGCTCGCCGGACCGGGCCGCCGAGCCGGCGAGCAGGACCACCAGCGCCGCGGACACCGCGTACGTCGCGGGCTCGGCGGCCAGCCCGAGCAGTCCCACGCTCACAGCACCGACCAGCGCGCACACCAGGCAGGCCACGGCGACCGCATCGGCCGCGCGCCGCACGGCGAACGCCAGCAGCACCCCGACCAGCAGCAGTTCCACGACGACCGCCACCGCGTACGGCACATCCGCCACCGCGAGCAGCGCCGCCGCCGCGCCCCAGCCGAGGACGGCCCCGGCGGCCGCCGAGGCGGCGCGCCACCCCTTCTCCGGAAGCACCCGCGGCCACCTGACGTGCAGCGCGGCCGACAGACCGGCCGCCACCGCGAGCACCACCGGGGAGGAGACCGACCCGGGCCACGGCACCGAGTACCCCAGCGCTGCTCGGAAACCGTCCGGCGTCCCCGACCACACCTCCGCCGTCAGGGAGGCCGGCCCCAGCAGCACCGCGGCCACGACAGGCGCGGCCCAGAGCACGGAGGCCGCCACCACCGAAGCCGACGCCGCCAGGACACCCCACACGACCGGCCGCGGAACGCCGGGCCGCAGGGCCACCGACAGGGCCGCACCGCAGAGCAGGTACACCACGACCGCCCAGTGCCACGGCAGCGCCGCACCCGGCACACCACCCACGCCGGCGACCCCCGCGAGGCCCGCCAGAGCGCCGCCGAGAACGGCGAGGTGCTTCGGCGCGCGCCATCCGCCGGACACCGCCACCGCAGCTCCCGCCAGCAGCAGCACGCCCGGCCCCACGGCGGCGAGCACGCCGTCCGCCGACACGGACAGCCCCAGAGCCAGACCCAGCGAGATCAGCAGCGTCAGCAGCGCCCCGACGCAAGCCGTGACCCGCACCCCGGGCCCCCGGCCCCGGAGCGCCACCGCGACGTCCGCCGCCGCCGTCACCAGGAGTGCCCAGCCGAATCCCGTCGCCGACGCACCGGCCGCCCACGCGGTGAACACCAGCGGGAGCTGTCCCGCCACCACCGCCATGGGCAACGGCGTCCGGAGCCGGCCGAGCAGCAGCCCGTACAGGGTCCACACCGCCATCAGCACGGCCGAGGCGACCGCCGAGAAGACGAGGCCGTCCGTGTCCGGTGCCGCCACCGCGTGCAGCGCGATCGCGTCCAGCACCGTCAGCACAAGGGCCAGAACGGCCACCGCCTCCGCCGTCGAGGGCAGCGAGCGGCCCAGCAGCAGGGCAGGTGCCACCAGCGCCCCGGCCGTCACCACCGCCAGCACCGCGGAACGGCCGGCGATGCCCATCTCACCCCAGCTGAACAGGGTGAACGCCACCGCCGCGACCGTCAGCAGCAGACCACCCAGGACCAGCAGAACGTTCTGCGTGCCGTGGGCGGGGGCCGACGGACGGGGGGCCGGCCCCGGAAACGGCTGGGGAGGGGCGGGTACGGGAAACGGCTGGGGAGCCGCCGGTGCGTGCAGCACGCTCAGCAGCCACGAGCGACGGTTGAGCAACTGAAGCCGGCGGGCGTCCAGCCGGGTCAGTTCTTGATCGAGGAGGGCCAGTTCCTCGGCAGGCGGCGGCACATGTCTCATGTACGGGAGTGTGGCGGCCGCCACACCCGAGGGCATGCGCGCGCGTACTCAGTTCCGCGACTGAGTAGGAGTTTGAACCCGGGGCGCCACGCCCTGTATGGTTCAACCCGTTCCCGGGCGATTAGCTCAGTGGGAGAGCGCTTCGTTCACACCGAAGAGGTCACTGGTTCGAACCCAGTATCGCCCACCCGGGAAGAGCCGGTCCGTCAGCACCACCGACGGACCGGCTTTCGCGTACCCGGTCGGGATCAGGCCGCCGCGGGAAGCTCCGGACGCAGCGGCCACGCCGGATCCACCGCCTCCGGCGCACCGCTCTTCTCGAACCACGCCTGCAGCCCACGTGCCTGAGCCGCGTGCCACACCGCCTGCAGCGAGTGCACCTCCGCCGGGGACAGCCGCTCCAGCCGGGCGGAGAACCGCCGGCCCACGGCCCGCACCAGCTCGAGCGACGCCGCCGCGTCGGCCGCCGCGTCGTGCGCCCCGTCCAGCGTCACCCCGTACAGCTCGCAGAGGTCCGTCAGCGTACGGCGGCCCTTGCGATAGCGGTCCAGATGCTTGTCCAGGACCCGCGGATCCAGCACGCAGAGCGGTTTGTTCCGCAGATAGCCGGCCAGTGACGACGCCCGGTGCCGCCTCAGTTCCCGGTCCAGCAGGGTCAGATCGAACGGCGCGTTCATCACGACCAGCGGCCGTCCCGTCGCGCACTGCTCCGCCAGCGCCCTGGCTATCTCCTCGACGACCGGTGCGGGCCACCGGCCGTTGCGCTGCAGGTGGTCATCGGTCAGACCGTGGATCTCGGTGGCGCCGGGCGGCACCGGAATCCCCGGATTGACCAGCCAGCGGGTGACGCGGAGCCGCCCGCCCGCCGCGTCCTGGACGACGAGGGCGGCCGAAACGATCCGGTCCTCCTCGACGTCCACGCCTGTCGTCTCGGTGTCAAAAGCCGCCAGCGGCCCCTCGAACCAGTGCGTCATCCCCGAACTCCTCGCGCCTGCTCGGCAGATGGCGGGATTCCTCTGCCCGGTTCGGTGATACCCGCGCCCTATGCCTGATACGCCGTTTACGGCCCGCCTCCTGCGGTGACAACAGAAGGGACGGGCAAGGAAGTTGACCAGCCCGCCAGCGGAGACCGGGCAACCGGTCGGCACAGCCCGGAAGGCACGGAGCCATGGCGCTCGCGCAGCCGAACCCAGGGAGTCCCGCCCGCACCGAGGACCACGGGGGAAAGCCACCGCAGCAGCGGAGCACGCCACCGCTGCGCGGCACACTCGCCACCACCGCCTGCATGGAGACCCTCCAGGTGGGCTACCTCCACGCGGTCGCGGCCGCGGCGGGCTGCTCACTCTCGCAGCCCTTTCCCGACAACGGCATCGACTGGCACGTCAGCCACGGCGCCCCGGACCACACCGTCGACGACGAGGTGACCATCAAGGTGCAGCTCAAGTGCACCTACCAGATCCCCGCGCACCCGCCCGGCGCCGCGTTCTCCTTCACCCTCGACAACGCCCACCTGGTGAAGCTCGCGCGCACTCCCGTGTCGGTGCACAAGATCCTGGTCGTGATGCTCGTGCCCCGCAGCCAGGACGACTGGCTGCGGGCCGGACACGACAGCCTGGACCTGCGGCACTGCTGCTACTGGACGAACCTGGCCGGCCACCCCGTGACGGGCCGGAACCGGACCACCGTACGCATCCCGACCTCGCGGATCTTCGACGACCGCGCGCTCTGCGACATCATGGCCCGGGTCGGGGCGGGAGGGAGACCCTGATGCACCGGTCGACGGACGAACCCACCGGAGGAACGGTCCCGGCGGGCAGCCGCGCACACCCGTACACCGACGGCCCGGATCCCGGCCGGACGCCCGACCCCGCACGGGTCGACCCCGCGGTCCTCGCAACGCTGCTCCGGCGGCACGGCTGGCTCCGGAGCGGAGGCGTGCGGGGGCACTACAGCCGCTGGGTCCCGCCCGGCCCCGCCACCACCGGCACCAGCCTGCTCGTCCCCGACACCACCGCCTTCCCCGACAGCGAGGACCTGCTCGCCGAGGCCCTCACCGCGCTCACCCGCAGCGCCGCCCCCTCGGCCCGCGACATCCTCGTCGCCCTCACCGTGCCCAGCGACGAGGTCCGCTGGTGGCGTGACGTCCCCGAAGCGGCCGCGGGAGCCGCCGACTGGACGGGAACGGACCAGCTGCGCGCGGCCGCCCGGCAGATCCTCCTCGCCGGAGCCCTCGCCGTACGCGGCCGGGCCGGGTACCACGGCGCACGCCACCGCAGGAAGGCCCGGAGTGTCCTGGACGGCACCCTCGTCGGACCGGTGGCCGACGGCCGTGCCCTCACCGCGTTCGTCCCCGTCACCTCGGGACGTGCCGTCGCCGTCCAGCTCTACGCGGCGCTCCACGCCGCCCGGGAGGCCGTCGACTACCAGCGCGCCACCGGGGGGATGGAGGCGTTCGACGCCGCGGTCGCCGCCGGCGTGAGCCGGGAACTGACCGAGGCCGTCGTCGCCCTCGTCCGCGGGGCCGAGAGCACCAGGATCACCCTGGCCTGGGCCCCCGCCGCGGGGACCCCCGAAGGGTGCCCGGACGGTCCCGAACCCGTCGAGTTCTCACCCGGGGACCTGCCCGCCCTCCGCCTGGCGGGAGCGCGCTACCTGCAGGACGAACCCGCCGTCGCCGTACGGATCACCGGAGCCGTCGTACGGCTGCGCCGCTCCGGGCCGCGCGGCTCCGGCGTCGTCCGGCTGAGGGTGCTGGCGGGGGCGGAGATCGCGCACGTACGGATCGAGCTCGACGAGGAGGCCTACCGGATCGCCGGCCACGCCCACCTGGTCGGACTTCCCCTGCGGGTGGAGGGCAGACTGGAGAACCGGGGAGGTTTCCGGAGGCTCACCGGCGCCTCGCAGGTCGCGCCCGTCCAGGTCGACGAGGCGGAGCGGGACCGGCTGATGAAGTCGCTCCAGGAGAACGTCGACTTCTTCGAGGAGGCGTGCGCGGGGGACGAGGAGTAGGCCGCCCGGTATCCCTTTCGCGTCGAGGCCCCCCGGCTCGGTACGATTCCTCTTGCGCGCGCAGGAGGAATGCGACGCACCCCCTCAGTCAGGAGAGACCGGTGTCAGACGTCCGTGTGATCATCCAACGCGATTCCGAGCGGGAAGAGCACGTGGTGACGACGGGCACGACGGCCGCCGAGCTCTTCCCCGGGCAGCGCACCGTCGTCGCCGCGCGGATCGCCGGGGAGCTGAAGGACCTCGCGTACGAGCTCGGGGACGGCGACGTCGTCGAGCCCGTCGAGATCTCCTCCGAGGACGGCCTGAACATCCTGCGGCACTCCACCGCGCACGTGATGGCGCAGGCCGTGCAGGAGCTCCACCCCGAGGCCAAGCTGGGCATCGGCCCGCCGGTCAAGGACGGCTTCTACTACGACTTCGACGTCGAGAAGCCGTTCACCCCCGAGGACCTCAAGGCCATCGAGAAGAAGATGCAGGAGATCCAGAAGCGGGGCCAGAGGTTCTCCCGCCGGGTCGTCACCGACGAGGCCGCCCGCGAGGAGCTCGCCGACGAGCCGTACAAGCTGGAGCTCATCGGCATCAAGGGCTCCGCTTCCACCGACGACGGCGCGGACGTCGAGGTGGGCGGCGGCGAGCTGACCATCTACGACAACCTCGACGCCAAGACCGGCGACCTGTGCTGGAAGGACCTCTGCCGGGGCCCGCACCTGCCCACCACCCGCTTCATCCCCGCGTTCAAGCTGATGCGGAACGCGGCGGCGTACTGGCGCGGCAGCGAGAAGAACCCGATGCTCCAGCGCATCTACGGGACCGCGTGGCCCACCAAGGACGAGCTCAAGGCGCACCTGGAGTTCCTGGAGGAGGCCGCCAAGCGCGACCACCGCCGCCTCGGCAACGAGCTGGACCTCTTCTCCTTCCCCGACGAGATCGGCCCCGGCCTCGCGGTCTTCCACCCCAAGGGCGGCGTCGTCCGCCGGGCCATGGAGGACTACTCGCGGCGCCGCCACGAGGAGGAGGGCTACGAGTTCGTCTACAGCCCCCACGCCACCAAGGGCAAGCTCTTCGAGAAGTCCGGCCACCTGGACTGGTACGCCGACGGCATGTACCCGCCCATGCAGCTCGACGACGGGGTGGACTACTACCTCAAGCCGATGAACTGCCCGATGCACAACCTGATCTTCGACGCGCGCGGCCGCTCCTACCGCGAACTGCCGCTGCGCCTCTTCGAGTTCGGCACGGTCTACCGGTACGAGAAGTCGGGTGTCGTCCACGGCCTGACCCGCTCGCGCGGCTTCACCCAGGACGACGCGCACATCTACTGCACCAAGGAGCAGATGGCGGAGGAGCTCGACCGGACGCTCACCTTCGTCCTGAACCTCCTGCGCGACTACGGGCTGACCGACTTCTACCTGGAGCTCTCCACCAAGGACCCGGAGAAGTACGTCGGGTCGGACGAGACCTGGGAAGAGGCCACCGAGACGCTGCGCCAGGTCGCCGAGAAGCAGGGCCTGCCCCTGGTCCCGGACCCGGGCGGCGCCGCGTTCTACGGCCCGAAGATCTCGGTGCAGTGCAAGGACGCCATCGGCCGCACCTGGCAGATGTCGACCGTGCAGCTCGACTTCAACCTGCCGGAGCGCTTCGACCTGGAGTACACCGGCCCGGACGGCACCAAGCAGCGCCCGGTCATGATCCACCGCGCGCTGTTCGGTTCCATCGAGCGCTTCTTCGCCGTACTGCTGGAGCACTACGCGGGCGCCTTCCCCGTCTGGCTCGCCCCGGTCCAGGCGGTCGGCATCCCGATCGGCGACACCCACATCCCGTACCTCCAGGAGTTCGCCGCCGAGGCGCGCAGGAAGGGGCTGCGGGTCGAGGTGGACGCCTCCTCCGACCGGATGCAGAAGAAGATCAGGAACCACCAGAAGGCCAAGGTCCCCTTCATGATCATCGTCGGTGACGACGACATGAACGCGGGGACGGTGTCCTTCCGCCACCGCGACGGTTCGCAGGAGAACGGCATCCCCCGCGACGAGGCGATCGCCAAGCTCGTCGACGTGGTGGAGCGTCGCGTACAGGTCTGATCCGTACGCGAGGAGGCCCCCGGAGCGCTATGTGCCCGCCGGGGGCTTCTTCTCGTCCTCCCGCTGGAACACCTCCACCAGCCATGAGGAGAACGACCCCGTCACCGCTCCCAGCAGCGCCAGCCCGCAGGCCATCAGGAAGGCCGCGATCACCCGGCCGACCGGCGTCACCGGCACGGCGTCGCCGTACCCCACGGTCGTGAGCGTCGCGCACGCCCACCACACCGCGTCACCGAACGTACGGATCGAGGCGCCCTGAGCCCCCCTCTCCTGGTAGTACACCGCGAGGGCGCAGGAGAAGCCCAGCAGCCCGGCGGTCAGGCTCGCGTACGCCATCACCCGTGCGTACAGGCTCAGCCGCGGCCTGTCGGTGCGCTTCTGGACCGCCGTGTAGACCTTGACCATCCGCAGCGGGCGCAGCAGCGGCAGGAGGAGGACCGCCGTGTCCAGCCAGCGGCTGTGGACGAACCGCACGCCCAGGCCACTGAGCCGGAGGCGTACGCCGTAGTCCACGGCGAACAGCAGCCAGGTGGCCGCGACGAGGGCGAGGGCGATGTCGCGCCAGGGCTGGTAGCCGACCGGGAAGAGGACCCGCGCCGCGTAACCGGCGAGGAAGACCAGCCCCGCGACGAAGAGCGGCACCTCGGTGCGCTGCTCCCATTCCTCGAGCCGGCCGGGGGCGGGGGATGCGGGGCGGTCGCTCATGGCGCCAGCATCGCGGTGCGCGGACGGGGTCGGCCCCGGCGACACGCGCGGCGGGAGCGAAGCAATATGCTGACCGGCATGACGAGTGAGCCGGAACAGCAGATCGGAGTGGGGACGCCCGACGCGTTCCAGCGCCTGTGGACGCCCCACCGGATGGCCTACATCCAGGGTGAGAGCAAGCCGAGCGGCCCGGGAGCCGGCGACGGCTGTCCGTTCTGCGAGATCCCGTCGAAGTCGGACGAGGACGGGCTCATCGTCGCCAGGGGCGAGCAGGTCTACGCCGTGCTCAACCTCTACCCGTACAACGGCGGCCACCTGATGGTGGTCCCGTACCGGCACGTGGCCGACTACACGGAGCTGGACGGCCCCGAGACCGCTGAGCTGGCCGACTTCACCAAGCGGGCCATGGTCGCGCTGCGCGCCGCCTCCGGGGCGCACGGCTTCAACATCGGGATGAACCAGGGGGCGGAGGCGGGCGCCGGTATCGCCGCCCACCTCCACCAGCACGTGGTGCCGCGCTGGGGCGGGGACACCAACTTCATGCCGGTCGTCGGGCACACGAAGGTGCTCCCGCAGTTGCTGGGCGACACCCGGACGATGCTGGCCGGCGTGTGGCCGGCCGAGCTGCCGTCCGTCTGAGCGGTCTCTCCGCCCCGGGCGAGGTCAGGCGTCGTAGACGTCGGCCCTTCTCGGGGCGGCGTCCTGGACCATGCCGCTGAGGATCGAGGAGCGGGTGTCGAAGCGCTCGGTGTCGACGCCGTGCTCCGTCAGGACCCGCTTGGCGGCGGAGTGCACCACGCGCAGTACCGGGGTGGCCGCCCGCATGGCGTCGTCGGCCATGAAGCGGTGCCCCCACGGTTTGGCCGCCCAGGCGTGGCGCAGGCCGAACGGCTCGGGCAGGACGATCTTGCCGCCCAGGTAGTCGAGCAGCGGGGGATACCAGGTCAGAGGGGCCCTGAGGGCGAGCCGGACGACCTCGCTCGCCTTGATGAGGGGGAGCGCGACCTTCCGGGTCTCCCAGAACCTGACCGCCTTCTTGACCGTCTTGGTCGGCGCCTCCGGCTTGGTGAGGAAGAGCCCGTGGACGGGGCCCAGCGCGTGCCCGGCGACCTCGATCCGCAGGGTCTCGTGGAGCACGGTGACGGTGATCAGCATGGTGATCACCAGCTGGCCGCCCCAGAGGGTGAACTGGACACCCAGGTAGTGCCGGTCGCCGCTGCCGAACTGCTGGTGGTTGCAGATGCGCTGTATCTCGTGGGGCTTGACCTGGAAGGTGGCGACGTCCTCGCCCGCGGGGCGGGAGACGGAGTCCGCGTTCTCCCCGATGGGGGAGACGATCCAGTGCGTGACGGACGGCGTGGGGAAGCCGCCGGTGTTCAGCGGGCCGCGTTCCAGCAGCTTCAGCTGGTCATGGATGGCGCGCACGACGTCCCAGCTGCGGAACTGGTGGATCTCCTTGGCGGGGTCCGCGGGGGCGAGCTCCTCGGCGAGATGCCAGCCGCCCCACCGGGTGCCCATCCCCAGGATCCCCTTGGGGCCGGCGTAGAAGACGGCGTTGGACTGCTGCTCGGCGGCGAGCTTCTCCAGATTCTGGCGCAGCGCCTCGCGTGCGGTCTCGTTGGGGCTCTTGGGCGCGGCCTCGGGGATCTTCGCGATGACGCCGGCGCCGGACAGGAGTCCCTCCCAGCGAGCCCGCAGATCACGCACGGACGTCTCCGCGATCCGCTTGGCGAGCAGCCAGCCGATCACGGGGGCGATCGCGCAGGCACGCAGATAGAGGGCGGGGAGCCCGGTCAGCGGCATGGCGATCAGGAAGACCGCGGCGAGCCCGCCGAGCACGACGAGCAGCAGGCCGCCGAGGGCCTGGAAGAACTTGTCCGTGGACTTGTTGAGGGAGTCGCGCATCCGGAAGGCGAGGACCCAGAACAGCAGGCCGGGCAGGAAGAGGACGCCCAGGACGACGGTGACCAGGGTGAGCTTCCTGTCACGGGCCCTGCGAAGACCGCTGGCGGACAGGCAGTGCTCGACGACGGTCTGCGGGTCGGTGCCGAAGGACTGGATGAGTGCGGCCCGCCCGCCGCCGAGCATGCGTTCCTGGACGGCCCTGGAGAACGCCTCGCCCAGGTTCGGCTTGAAGTAGTCGGACTTGAACAGCTTCGACTCGCCCGGTTTCACCTCGGACTTGTGCCACTCGCTGTTGGCCTTGAGGATCTCGGTCACGTCGCTGTCGCGGTACGCGGCGGAGGCGAGGGCGTTGGTCGCCACCGCCTGTCCTCCCGCGCCCTGGAGCGGGATCTGCGCTCCCGGAGAGAAATCGAATCCGTCGTTGGCCACTGTCGCCCCCACTCGCCCGCACGGCCTGCTCCTGCGGCTGTTCCCAACTACCGTACGTCGCACACCTTCTGAGCTGGGCCCACAGCGTATCGTCCGGGACCGGCGCCCGCCCGCCGATCGGGCCGGGGGCGGGCGCGAGGCACCATATCCGGTCAGCTAGCGCACCTTTGCGCTGTTTTCCTGTGATTCGCGGATGCGGTCGGCGAGCTGAGGAGGCATCGGCTCGTGCCGGGCGTACGCCCGGTCGAAGCGTCCGGTGCCGTGCGTCAGGGAGCGGAGGTCGACGACGTACCCGCCGATCTCGGTCTCCGGCACCTCGGCGCGTACGAGCGTGCGCCCCCCGGTCGACTGTTCGGTACCGACGACCCGCCCCCGCCGCCCCGCGAGATCGCTCATCACCGCTCCCACGTAGTCGTCCGGGGCCAGCACGCCGATCCGCGCGACGGGTTCGAGGAGCTGGATACGGGTGTCCGCCGCGGCCTCGCGCAGGGCCAGCGCACCCGCTGTCTGGAAGGCGGCGTCGGAGGAGTCCACCGAGTGCGACTTCCCGTCGAGCAGGGTCACGCGGACGTCGACGAGCGGGTTCCCGGACGCGACTCCGCGGGCCGCCTGGGCGCGTACGCCCTTCTCCACGGACGCGATGAACTGCCGGGGCACCGAGCCGCCGACCACCTTGTCGACGAACTCGATCCCCGCCCCGGCCGGCAGCGGCTCCACCTGGATCTCGCAGACGGCGTACTGGCCGTGGCCGCCGGACTGCTTGACGTGCCGGCCGCGTCCCACGGCCCGGGCGGCGAACGTCTCGCGCAACGGGACGCGGTGGGGCTCGACGTCGACCTGGACGCCGTACCTGTCGCGCAGGTGTTCCAGGGCGACCTCGGTGTGCGCCTCGCCCATGCACCACAGGACGACCTGGCGGGTGTCCTGGTTCTGCTCCAGGCGCATCGTCGGGTCCTCGGCGACCAGGCGCGCCAGGCCCTGCGAGAGCTTGTCCTCGTCCGCCTTGCCGTGGGCGCGGACCGCCAGCGGGAGCAGCGGATCGGGCAGGGTCCACGGCTCCATCAGAAGGGGGTCGCCGTTGCCCGAGAGCGTGTCGCCGGTCTCCGCCCCGCCCAGTCCGGAGACGCAGGCCAGGTCTCCCGCGACGCAGTGGTCCAGGGGCCGCTGCTGCTTGCCGAAGGGTGCGGAGAGGGCCCCGACGCGCACATCGGCCTCGTGGCGGGCGCCGGCCGCCTCACCGTCGCCGGTGAGGCCGTGGCCGCACACGTGCACGGTGTCGGCGGGGCGCAGGGTGCCGGAGAAGACGCGGACGAGGGAGATCCGTCCGACATAGGGGTCGGACGAGGTCTTGGCGATCTCGGCGACCAGGGGCGCGGCCGGATCGCAGACCGGAGCGGGGCGCCGGGCGCCGTCCGGGGTGGTGACGGCGGGAGGCGTGTGTTCCTCGGGGGAGGGGAGGCCACGGGTGATCAGGTCGAGGAGCTCCACGGTGCCGACCCCCTGCCGGGCGTCCCCGGCGGCGGGGGCGGCGGTGAGCACGGGGTGGAAGGAGCCGCGCGCCACGGCGCGCTCCAGGTCGCCGACGAGCGTGGTGACGTCGATCTCCTCGCCGCCGAGGTAGCGGTCCATGAGGGACTCGTCCTCGCTCTCGGCGATGATCCCCTCGATGAGCCGGGCACGGGCCTCCCGGAGCGGCCCCTGCCGGTCGCCGGAGGGCGGTGCCTCCTGCCGTTCCCCCGAGGAGTAGTCGGAGATCCGCCCGCTGAGCAGTCCGGTGAGCCCGGTGAGGGGGGCGTGCCCGTCGGGGCCCTCGGGGCCCCGCACCGGGAGGTGGAGGGGAAGCACGGCGTCGGGATCGTCGTTCCCGAAGATCCGGCCGCAGAGCCGCGTCATCTCCTCGAAGGACGTGCGCGCGGTGTCCAGGTGGGTGACGACGACGGCCCGCGGCATCCCGACGGCCGCGCACTCCTCCCAGACCGCGCGCGTCGTCCCCTCCACGGCATCCGGCTCCTGGGCGGCCGAGACGACGAAGAGGGCCGCGTCCGCCGCACGCAGACCGGCCCTGAGCTCCCCGACGAAGTCCGCGTGACCGGGGGTGTCCAGCAGGTTGATCCTGAAGCCGTCCCATTCGACGGGGACGAGCGAGAGCTGTACGGAGCGCCGTCGGCGCTGCTCGATCCCGTCGTGGTCGGAGACGGTCGTGCCGTCCTCGACCCGCCCGGCCCGGTTCAGCGCTCCTGCCGTCAGAGCTAGTGCCTCGACCAGGGTGGTCTTTCCCGCGCCGCTGTGGCCGACCAGCACCACGTTCCGTACGGAGGCGGGCCGGTCGGCCGCCGCCGCTCTGCCGGCGGCCCCGGTGTGCGCGTGTGTCCTGTCGCCCATGATGCGTGCCTCCCGATCGGTGGCGCGGTGCCGCGAGTGACTGGGGGAGTGGAGCACGGGCAGGAGGAGCCGTCGCGGCGGCTTCGAGGACGCCCGCGGTCATTCGAGCTTTCCACTCGCGCCGGACGCCGTCCATACGTCACGAGCGAGGAGGTGCGACTTCCCCGGGACATCCGGTGGGACGGGGTGCCCCGCCGATGCCGGGCACGGCTGGTGACTACGATGGGCCAGCCGGTGGCCGCAAGGGCCGCGCGGCGCCCACCGAACCTCGGGAAGGCCATGCTGAACAAGTACGCGCGTGCATTTTTTACGCGTGTCCTCACACCGTTCGCCGCTCTGCTGCTCCGCCTCGGGGTCAGCCCCGACGCGGTCACTCTCGTCGGCACGGCCGGAGTGATGGCAGGTGCGCTGGTCTTCTTCCCCATAGGGGAGTTCTTCTGGGGCACGATCGTGATCACGGTCTTCGTCTTCTCGGACCTGGTCGACGGCAACATGGCCCGGCAGGCCGGGATCTCCAGCCGGTGGGGCGCGTTCCTCGACTCGACCCTGGACCGGGTGGCCGACGGGGCGATCTTCGCCGGGTTCGCGCTCTGGTACGCCGGCCGCGGCGACGACAACGTGCTGTGCGCGGTGGCGATCTTCTGCCTGGCCAGCGGCCAGGTGGTCTCGTACACGAAGGCACGGGGCGAGTCGATCGGGCTGCCGGTCGCGGTGAACGGACTGGTGGAGCGCGCCGAGCGGCTCGTGATCTCGCTGGTCGCCGCGGGCCTCGCCGGGCTGCACGGCTTCGGCGTGCCGGGAATCCAGGTCCTGCTGCCCATCGCGCTCTGGATCGTCGCCGCGGGCAGTCTGGTCACGCTGGTCCAGCGAGTGGTGACCGTACGCAGGGAGTCGGCCGAGGCCGACGCCGCCGCGGTCACCGCCCAGGGCGGGACGGCGGAGCAGGGGAGCGGGGCCGGGCAGTGAGCGGCACCGCATCCGATCTGAGGGGACGGCTCACCGACGGGCTCTACGGTCTCGGCTGGGGCGCGGTCAAGAAACTCCCCGAGCCGGCGGCGGCCGCACTCTTCCGCACCCTGGCCGACCAGGTGTGGAAGCGGCGCGGTAAGTCCGTGCTGCGCCTGGAGTCGAATCTCGCCCGGGTGGTCCCGGACGCCGACGCCGCCCGGCTCGCCGAGCTGTCGAAGGCCGCGATGCGCTCGTACATGCGCTACTGGATGGAGTCCTTCCGGCTGCCGACCTGGAGCCCGCGGCGCATCAAGGCGTCCATCGACGTGCGTGACGCCCACCGGCTGACGGAGGGCCTGGACGCGGGCCAGGGCGTCATCCTCGCGCTGCCGCACCTGGCGAACTGGGACCTGGCGGGCGCGTGGGTCACCACGGACCTGAAGGTGCCCTTCACGACGGTCGCCGAGCGGCTCAGGCCCGAGACCCTCTACGACCGCTTCGTGGCCTACCGCCAGGGCCTGGGCATGGAGGTCCTGCCGCACAACGGCGGGGCCGCGTTCGGCACCCTGGCCCGGCGGCTGCGCGCCGGCGGTCTGGTCTGCCTCGTCGCCGACCGCGACCTGTCGGCCTCCGGCGTCGAGGTGAGCTTCTTCGGCGACACGGCGAGGATGCCCGCCGGGCCGGCCCTGCTCGCCCAGCAGACCGGTGCCCTGCTGCTGCCCGTCACCCTCTGGTACGACGGAACGCCCGTCATGGGGGCACAGGTCCACCCACCCGTCGCCGTACCGGAGACAGGCAGCCGCACCGAGATGACGTCCTCCATGACACAGGCGCTGGCCGATGCCTTCGCCGCCGGGATCGCCGAGCATCCGGAGGACTGGCACATGCTGCAGCGGCTCTGGATCTCCGATCTGGAACCCCAGGGGGAAGCTCCGTGAAGATCGGCATCGTCTGCCCGTACTCCTGGGACGTTCCGGGCGGGGTGCAGTTCCACATCCGTGACCTGGCCGAGCACCTGATCCGCCTCGGCCACGACGTCTCCGTACTCGCCCCCGCCGACGACGAGACACCGCTCCCGCCGTACGTCGTGTCCGCCGGCCGGGCGGTGCCCGTCCCGTACAACGGCTCGGTCGCCCGGCTGAACTTCGGGTTCCTGTCCGCCGCGCGGGTCCGGCGCTGGCTGAACGACGGCACCTTCGACGTCATCCACATCCACGAGCCCACCTCGCCCTCGCTGGGCCTGCTCACCTGCTGGGCGGCGCAGGGGCCGATCGTGGCCACCTTCCACACGTCCAACCCCCGCTCCCGGGCGATGATCGCGGCGTACCCGATCCTCCAGCCGGCCCTGGAGAAGATCAGCGCGCGGATCGCGGTGAGCGAGTACGCCCGCCGGACCCTGGTCGAGCACCTCGGCGGGGACGCGGTGGTCATCCCCAACGGCGTCGACGTCGACTTCTTCGCGCGGGCCGAACCGAAGGCCGAATGGCAGGGCGGCACGCTCGGTTTCATAGGGCGCATCGACGAGCCGCGCAAGGGACTGCCCGTCCTGATGAAGGCGCTCCCCGCGATCCTCGCCGCCCGGCCCGGCACACGCCTGCTGGTCGCGGGGCGCGGCGACGAGGAGGAGGCCGTCGCCTCGCTGCCCGAGGAGATGCGCTCGCGCGTCGAGTTCCTGGGCATGGTCAGCGACGAGGACAAGGCGCGGCTCCTGCGCAGCGTCGACGTGTACGTCGCGCCGAACACCGGCGGCGAGAGCTTCGGCATCATCCTGGTCGAGGCGCTGTCGGCGGGAGCGCCCGTCCTCGCCAGCGACCTGGACGCGTTCGCGCAGGTGCTCGACCAGGGGGCCGCGGGCGACCTGTTCGCCAACGAGGACGCCGACGCGCTGGCCTCGGCGGCGATCCGGCTCCTCGGCGACCCGGAGCGGCGCGAGGGGCTGAGGGAACGGGGCAGCGCGCATGTGCGGCGCTTCGACTGGTCGACGGTCGGCGCGGACATCCTGGCCGTGTACGAGACGGTGACGGACGGCGCCGCGGCCGTGGACACCGACGAACGCACGGGTCTGCGCGCCCGCTTCGGACTGGCCAGGGACTGAGCCGCCAGGTGCGTGCGTTCGAAAGGGGCGTACCGGCGGGCCCGGCCCGCTCCCTCCGACGGTAGCCTTGCCGCCCGTGATCGAAATCCTCATCTGGACCGTCGTCGCGCTCTTCGCGATCGGCCTGTACCTCAGCTGGACCGCCGGGCGGCTCGACCGGCTCCACGCCCGTATCGACGCGGCCCGCGCGGCGCTCGACGCCCAGCTGTTGCGCCGGGCCTCGGTCACCCAGGAGCTGGCGACCTCCGGGGTCCTGGACCCAGCCGCCTCGATCGTGCTCTACGAGGCGGCGCACGCGGCGCGGCAGGCCGAGGAGGAGCAGCGCGAGGTCGCCGAGAGCGAGCTGAGCACCGCCCTGCGGGCCGTGTTCGGGGAGGCGGCACAGGTCGAGGCGGTCAAGGAGTACCCGGGCGGTGAGGACGCGGCGAGGGAACTGGCCGCCGCCGTACGCCGCGTGCCGATGGCCCGCCGCTTCCACAACGACGCGGTGCGCGCCGCCCGCGCGCTTCGCCGGCACCGGACGGTGCGGCTGTTCCGGCTCGCGGGGCACGCCCCCTTCCCCCTGGCGTTCGAGATGGACGACGCGCCGCCGGTCGCCCTGGCGGACCGGCCCGGGAGCTGAGGTCGCCCTGGCGGACCGGCCCGGCAGCTGAGCGGGGCCGCCGGGGGAGCGGGGTGCGGCGGGTCCGGCGGCGTGCAGAACGATCCACGGGGTGTTCATTGGCCCTTGCTGTGGACTGCTCCCGGGGCGTTTGCTCAGGTCTGCAGCAGCCAGCGTCTTTCCACCCCAGTGAGGTCGATCCGTGTCCACGCTCCCCAGCACCCCGCAGTCCACCGAGTCCCCGGCCACCGGCACCGCCCGCGTCAAGCGCGGCATGGCCGAGCAGCTCAAGGGCGGCGTGATCATGGACGTCGTCAACGCCGAGCAGGCGAAGATCGCCGAGGACGCGGGCGCCGTGGCCGTCATGGCCCTGGAGCGGGTGCCGGCCGACATCCGCAAGGACGGCGGCGTGGCCCGGATGTCCGACCCCAACATGATCGAAGAGATCATCGAGGCCGTCTCCATCCCCGTCATGGCCAAGTCCCGCATCGGCCACTTCGTCGAGGCGCAGGTGCTCCAGTCCCTCGGCGTCGACTACATCGACGAGTCCGAGGTCCTGACCCCGGCCGACGAGGTCAACCACAGCGACAAGTTCGCCTTCACCACCCCCTTCGTCTGCGGCGCCACCAACCTGGGCGAGGCCCTGCGCCGGATCGCCGAGGGCGCCGCGATGATCCGCTCGAAGGGCGAGGCGGGCACGGGCAACGTCGTCGAGGCCGTGCGTCACCTGCGTCAGATCAAGAACGAGATCGCCCGGCTGCGCGGCTACGACAACAACGAGCTGTACGCCGCGGCCAAGGAGCTCCGCGCCCCCTACGAGCTGGTCAAGGAGGTCTCCGAGCTCGGCCGGCTGCCCGTCGTCCTGTTCTCGGCCGGCGGCGTCGCCACCCCCGCCGACGCGGCCCTGATGCGCCAGCTCGGCGCCGAGGGCGTCTTCGTGGGCTCCGGCATCTTCAAGTCCGGCGACCCGGCCAAGCGCGCCGCCGCCATCGTGAAGGCCACCACCTTCTACGACGACCCCAAGATCATCGCGGACGCCTCCCGCAACCTCGGCGAGGCCATGGTCGGCATCAACTGCGACACGCTGCCCGAGGGCGAGCGCTACGCCAACCGCGGCTGGTAAGCACCGATGAACGACACCCCTGTCATCGGAGTCCTGGCTCTCCAGGGCGACGTACGGGAACACCTGATCGCCCTGGCCGCGGCGGACGCCGTGGCCAGGCCGGTCCGGCGGCCCGAGGAGCTCGCCGAGGTCGACGGGCTCGTCATACCCGGCGGCGAGTCCACCACGATGTCCAAGCTGGCCGTCCTCTTCGGCATGCTGGAACCGCTGCGCGAACGGGTGGCTGCCGGGATGCCGGTCTACGGCACCTGCGCCGGCATGATCCTCCTCGCCGACAAGATCCTCGACCCGCGCTCGAACCAGGAGACGGTCGGCGGCATCGACATGATCGTGCGCCGTAACGCCTTCGGACGGCAGAACGAGTCCTTCGAGGCCGCCGTCGAGGTCGAGGGCGTGCCCGGCGGGCCCGTCGACGGCGTCTTCATCCGGGCCCCCTGGGTGGAGTCGGTCGGCGCGCGCGCGGAGGTCATCGCGGTGCACGGCGGGCATATCGTGGCCGTACGCCAGGGAAACGCCCTGGCGACCTCGTTCCACCCCGAGCTGACCGGGGACCACCGGGTGCACGCGCTCTTCACCGACATGGTGCGCGCCGCGGGCTGATCCGATCCCGGTAGGATCTCTCGGGTTCGGATCGATTTTGGTGACGCGAAGGAGAAGGCAGATGTCCGGCCACTCTAAATGGGCTACGACGAAGCACAAGAAGGCCGTGATCGACGCCAAGCGCGGCAAGCTCTTCGCGAAGATGATCAAGAACATCGAGGTCGCGGCCCGCACGGGCGGCGCCGACGTGTCCGGAAACCCGACCCTCTTCGACGCCATCCAGAAGGCCAAGAAGAGCTCGGTCCCGAACAAGAACATCGACTCGGCGGTCAAGCGCGGTGCCGGCCTCGAGGCCGGTGGCGCCGACTACGAGACGATCATGTACGAGGGTTACGGCCCGAACGGCGTCGCGGTGCTCATCGAGTGCCTCACCGACAACCGCAACCGCGCCGCGTCCGACGTCCGCGTCGCCATGACCCGCAACGGCGGTTCGATGGCCGACCCCGGCTCCGTCTCGTACCTGTTCAACCGCAAGGGCGTCGTGATCGTCCCCAAGGGCGAGCTGTCCGAGGACGACGTCCTCGGCGCGGTGCTCGACGCGGGTGCCGAGGAGGTCAACGACCTCGGGGACACCTTCGAGGTGCTCAGCGAGGCCACCGACATGGTCGCGGTCCGCACGGCGCTGCAGGAGGCCGGCATCGACTACGACTCGGCCGAGGCCAACTTCGTCCCGACCATGCAGGTCGAGCTGGAGGAAGAGGGCGCACGCAAGATCTTCAAGCTGATCGACGCGCTGGAGGACAGCGACGACGTGCAGAACGTCTTCGCCAACTTCGACGTCTCCGACGAGGTCATGGAGAAGGTCGACGCCTGAGGCGGCGGCACACGGTGCACCGACGGGCCGACGGGACACACCCCGTCGGCCCGTCGCATTGTCAGCGGTAGCCGATAGCCTGCGGGAACAGATGACCGAGCGGCGGAGGGGGCCCACAGATGCGGGTGTTGGGCGTGGACCCGGGGCTGACCCGGTGCGGCGTCGGAGTCGTCGAGGGAGTCGCGGGCCGGCCGCTCACCATGGTCGGCGTCGGCGTCGTGCGGACCCCGTCCGACGCGGAGCTCGGCCACCGGCTGGTCGCGATCGAGCAGGGCATCGAGCGGTGGCTCGACGAGCACCGGCCCGAATACGTCGCCGTGGAGCGGGTGTTCGCCCAGCACAACGTGCGTACGGTGATGGGCACCGCGCAGGCCAGCGCCGTCGCCATGCTCTGCGCGTCCCGCCGCGGCATCCCCGTCGCCCTGCACACCCCCAGCGAGGTCAAGGCCGCCGTCACCGGGTCCGGGCGCGCCGAGAAGGCCCAGGTCGGAGCCATGGTGACCCGGTTGCTGCGGCTCGACGCGCCACCGAAACCCGCCGACGCCGCCGACGCCCTCGCCCTCGCCATCTGCCACATCTGGCGCGCGCCCGCACAGAACCGACTGCAGCAGGCCGTCGCCGCCCACCGCACGCTGAAAGGCCGTACCGCATGATCGCCTTCGTCTCCGGCCCGGTGGCCGCCCTCGCCCCGGCCACTGCCGTGATCGAGGTCGGCGGCATCGGCATGGCCGTCCAGTGCACCCCGGACACCCTCGCCGGCCTCCGGATCGGCAAGGACGCCAGACTCGCCACGTCCCTGGTCGTACGTGAGGACTCGCTCACCCTCTACGGTTTCGCCGACGACGACGAGCGGCAGGTCTTCGAGCTGCTCCAGACCGCCAGCGGTGTGGGCCCCCGGCTCGCCCAGGCCATGCTGGCCACCCACAGCCCGGACGCCCTGCGCGCCGCCGTCGCCACCGGTGACGAGAAGGCGCTCACCGCGGTGTCCGGCATCGGGAAGAAGGGTGCCCAGAAGCTTCTTCTCGAGCTCAAGGACCGGCTCGGGGAGCCGGTCGGCGCGCACATCGGCCGGCAGGGCATCGGCACCGCCGTCAGCAGCTCCTGGCGGGACCAGCTGCAGGCCGCCCTCATCGGCCTCGGCTACGCCACCCGCGAGGCCGACGAAGCGGTGGGCGCCGTGGCGCCGCAGGCCGAGGCCGCGATCGCCGAAGGCGGCCAGGCTCCCGTGCCGCAGTTGCTGCGGGCCGCCCTGCAGACACTCAACCGCGCACGCTGACCCCGGGGCGCCACACCCCCGTACGCCGTCCGGGACACCGCACGGACCGGCACCGAAACACCCGAGGCGGGACTGACGAGATGAACTGGGACGAGACCGGACCCGACACCGGGGACCTTGGCGACGAACGCCTGGACGACCGCCTGGTCGACGCCGGCGCCGACGGCGAGGACACCGCGGTCGAGGCCGCCCTGCGCCCGAAGGACCTCCACGAATTCGTCGGGCAGGAGAAGGTCCGCGAACAGCTCGACCTGGTGCTCAAGGCCGCCCGCGCCCGGGGGGCCACCGCTGACCACGTCCTGCTCTCCGGCGCCCCGGGCCTCGGCAAGACCACCCTCTCCATGATCATCGCCGCGGAGATGGGCGCACCGATCCGCATCACCTCGGGCCCCGCCATCCAGCACGCCGGAGACCTCGCGGCGATCCTCTCGTCCCTCCAGGAGGGTGAGGTCCTCTTCCTCGACGAGATCCACCGCATGTCGCGGCCCGCCGAGGAGATGCTCTACATGGCGATGGAGGACTTCCGCGTCGACGTCATCGTCGGCAAGGGCCCCGGGGCCACGGCCATCCCGCTGGAGCTGCCGCCGTTCACCCTCGTCGGCGCCACGACCAGGGCCGGGCTGCTGCCGCCCCCGCTGCGGGACCGCTTCGGATTCACCGGCCACATGGAGTTCTACGCCCCCACCGAGCTGGAGCGTGTCATCCACCGCTCCGCCGGGCTGCTCGACGTCGCCATAGACACAGCGGGCGCGGCCGAGATCGCCGGACGTTCCCGGGGCACGCCTCGCATCGCCAACCGTCTGCTGCGCCGCGTCAGGGACTACGCCCAGGTCAAGGCCGAGGGCCGGATCGACCGGGACATCGCCGCCGCGGCCCTGCGTGTCTACGAGGTCGACGCCCGGGGACTCGACCGGCTGGACCGTGCGGTGCTCGGCGCCCTGCTGAAGCTCTTCGGCGGAGGGCCGGTCGGCCTCTCCACCCTGGCGGTGGCCGTGGGAGAGGAGCGCGAGACGGTCGAGGAGGTCGCCGAGCCCTTCCTCGTGCGGGAGGGGCTGCTCGCGAGGACGCCACGGGGCAGGGTCGCCACCCCCGCGGCCTGGGCACACCTCGGGCTGGTGCCTCCGCAGCCCGCCGTAAGGGGACAACAGGGCCTGTTCGGGGCGTGACGAAGGACGGGTTGGCCAGCAGGGGAACGTCGGTGCCATGCTGGACGTTGTTCCAATGATGCGGACTCGCTTAGACTCCGCCGATGCCGCCCGTACAGGTCGGTGTACCCACCCCCGTAGACCAGGCCGCGTGAATCCCGCGTGGTCGTGCGAAGGAAGTTCCGTCCCGTGAGTCTCGTGACCCTCCTCCCCTTCATCGTGCTCATCGGGGCCATGTTCCTGATGACCCGGTCCGCCAAGAAGAAGCAGCAGGCGGCTGCGCAGATGCGCAACGACATGCAGCCCGGCACGGGCGTCCGGACGATCGGGGGCATGTACGCCACCGTCAAGGAGATCCAGGACGACACGGTTCTCCTCGAGGTCGCGCCCGGCGTCCACGCCGTCTACGCCAAGAACTCCATCGGTGCCGTCCTGGACGACGCGGAGTACAACCGCATCGTCCACGGCGACGACGAGCTGGAGGGCGAGGGCACGGTCGTGCCCGACGACGCCTCCTCGCTCACCGAGAGTGAGTCCGCGGACGCGGCCGACGACGTGGCCAAGATCGACCTGGGCAAGAAGGCCGAGGACGACGAGGCACCGAAGGACGCCGAGGCCGAGGGCTCCGCGGTCAAGGACGCCAAGGCCGACAGCGAGGGCGACGCCAAGTAGTTCCACGACTCAGAGACGCCGGACACCCCATGGGGTGTCCGGCGTCTCACGGGCCGTGCGGTCTTCTGCGGGGGCGGGTCCCCACAACACTTCGTGGCCGCTCGGGCGCATTACCCGGCGCGGGGCGGTTGGACAGGGAGAAACGAAAAGGTGGCAGCACCGAAGAAAGGCCGGGGCTCAACCGGTGGACAGGGCAGGCCGGGCCGTGCCCTGGCACTGATCCTGATTGCCATGGTCGCCCTGACCGGCGGGATGTTCCTGTCCGGTCACACCACGCCCCGGCTCGGCATCGACCTGGCCGGCGGCACATCGATCACGCTCAAGGCGAAGAGCCAGCCCGGCAAGCCTGACGCGATCAACGAGACCAACATGAACACCGCGGTCAGCATCATCGAACGCCGTGTCAATGGTCTGGGTGTCTCCGAGGCCGAGGTTCAGACCCAGGGCGCATCGAACATCATCGTCAACATCCCCAAGGGGACGAATTCGGCGCAGGCCCGGGAGCAGGTCGGCACGACCGCCCAGCTCTACTTCCGGCCCGTGCTCACCGTCACCGACGGGGGGCCGACGCCCGAAGGCTCTCCGAGCCCGTCCGCCAGCGGTTCCGGGAAGCCGAGCGCCACGCCCAGTGCGAAGGCGAGCGACCCGGAGACCGCTTCGGACCCGAAGACGACGCCTTCGGCGAGCGCCACCACCCAGGGCCGTGCCGTCACCGACGCCCTGAAGGACGCGACGCCGACGCCCTCCGCCTCCGGTGACGCCGACCCGTCGAAGTCCCCGGCTGCGACCGGGACGCCCGACCCCGCCACCGCGGCGCTCGAGAAGAAGTTCACCGCGCTGGACTGCTCCGACAAGGCCGCCCGCGCCAAGGCCGGCGACGGCGTCAAGCCCGAGGACCCCACGGTCGCGTGCAGCTCCGAGGGCGACGCGAAGTACCTCCTCGGCCCGGCCGAGGTCTCCGGTACGGACGTCGACGACGCGAAGGCCCAGTTCGACCAGCAGCGCGGCATCTGGCTCGTCTCCATGGAGTTCACGGACAAGGGCTCCAAGAAGTTCCAGACGATCACCAAGAAGCTGTCGACGCAGCAGTCGCCGCAGAACCAGTTCGCGATCTCCCTCGACGGCGAGGTCGTCTCCGCACCGCAGGTGAACGAGACGCTCAGCGGCAGCGCCGAGATCTCCGGCAGCTTCACCCAGCAGTCCGCGGAGGACCTGGCCAACGTCCTGTCCTACGGTGCGCTCCCGCTGTCCTTCAGCGAGGACACGGTCACCACCGTCACCGCCGCCCTCGGTGGCGAGCAGCTGGAGGCCGGCCTGATCGCCGGCGCCATCGGCCTCGCCCTGGTCGTCATCTACCTGGTGGCCTACTACCGCGGCCTGGCGCTCATCGCGCTCCTCAGCCTCCTGGCCTCCGGCATCCTGACGTACACGATCATGGCCCTGCTCGGCCCGGCCATCGGCTTCGCGCTGAACCTCCCGGCCGTCTGCGGTGCCATCGTGGCGATCGGTATCACGGCGGACTCGTTCATCGTCTACTTCGAACGCATCCGCGACGAGATCCGTGAGGGCCGCACACTCCGCCCGGCAGTCGAGCGCGCCTGGCCCAGGGCCCGTCGCACCATCCTCGTCTCGGACTTCGTGTCGTTCCTGGCCGCGGCCGTGCTCTTCCTCGTCACCGTCGGCAAGGTCCAGGGCTTCGCGTTCACGCTGGGTCTCACGACCCTGCTCGACGTCGTGGTGGTGTTCCTGTTCACCAAGCCCGTCATGACCCTGATGGCACGCACGAAGTTCTTCAGCAGCGGTCACCCGTGGTCCGGCCTGGACCCGAAGCGGCTCGGCGCCAAGCCGCCGCTGCGCCGCTCGCGCCGCGTCAACGCCCGTACCGACCACCCGAAGGAGGCGTGAGATGTCGCGACTCGGCAATCTCGGCGCCCGGCTCTACCGTGGCGAGGTCGGTTACGACTTCATCGGCAAGCGCAAGATCTGGTACGGCGTCTCGATCCTGATCACCATCACGGCCATTCTCGGCCTGGCGGTCAGCGGCCTGAACATGGGCATCGAGTTCAAGGGCGGTGCCGTCTTCACGACGGACACCAAGGCCAAGGTGTCCGTCTCCCAGGCCCACGAGGACGCGGTCGCGGCCTCCGGCCACGAGGCGATCGTCCAGGAGCTCGGCAACGGCGGGCTCCGGATCCAGATCACCGAGGTCGACACCGCCAAGGCCGACCAGATCAAGACCCAGCTCTCCGAGGACCTCGGCATCCCCGAGGCGAAGATCAACGCGGACCTCGTCGGCCCCAGCTGGGGTGAGCAGATCGCCAACAAGGCCTGGGCGGGCCTCGGCATCTTCATGGTCCTCGTGGTGATCTACCTGGCCATCGCCTTCGAGTGGCGGATGGCCATCGCCGCGCTCATCGCGCTGATCCACGACATCACCATCACGGTCGGTGTCTACGCCCTCGTGGGCTTCGAGGTCACCCCGGGCACGGTGATCGGTCTGCTGACCATCCTCGGTTACTCCCTCTACGACACGGTCGTCGTCTTCGACAGCCTCAAGGAGGGCACGAAGGGGATCACCAAGCAGACCCGCTGGACCTACAGCGAGATCGCCAACCGCTCCATCAACGGCACGCTGGTGCGCTCCATCAACACCACCGTCGTCGCGCTGCTGCCGGTCGCCGGTCTGCTGTTCATCGGTGGCGGTGTCCTCGGCGCGGGCATGCTGAACGACATCTCGCTGTCGCTGTTCGTCGGCCTCGCCGCCGGCGCGTACTCCTCGATCTTCATCGCCACCCCGCTGGTCGCCGACCTCAAGGAGCGCGAGCCGCAGATAAAGGCACTGAAGAAGCGGATCCTCGCCAAGCGTGCCGCGGCCGCGGCCAAGGGCGAGTCCGTCGAGGACGAGCGCGACGACCGCGCCGACGACGACTTCGACGAGGACGGCGAGACCGCCGGGACCGTCGTCGGCCAGCGCCGGCAGCCCGGAGGACACGGCCGGACTCCGAGGAACCGCCGATGACCAGCACGGACATCGACGACTCGACCCGGGAGCTGCTGCTCAGCCGGATCCGTGACGTTCCGGACTATCCGAAGCCGGGGGTGCTGTTCAAGGACATCACCCCGCTGCTCGCGGACCCGGTGGCCTTCACCGCGCTCACGGACTGGTTCACGGAGCTGTGCGTACGGCACGGGGCGACGAAGATCGTCGGCCTGGAGGCGCGCGGATTCATCCTGGCCGCGCCGGTCTCGGTCCGGGCCGGGATCGGCTTCGTCCCCGTGCGCAAGGCCGGGAAGCTGCCCGGCGCCACGCTCGGCCAGGCGTACGAGCTGGAGTACGGCACCGCGGAGATCGAGATCCACGCCGAGGACCTGTCGGCCGACGACCGCGTCATGGTCATCGACGACGTCCTCGCCACCGGAGGCACCGCGGAGGCCTCGCTGGAGCTGATCCGGCGGGCCGGTGCCCAGGTCGCCGGGGTCTCGGTCCTGATGGAGCTCGGCTTCCTCGCCGGCCGCGGACGCCTGGAGGCAGGGCTGCGGGACGCCCCGCTGGACGCTCTGATCACCCTCTGACCTGCACCGCGCTGCCGTAGCGCGCGTAAGGACGCACTGGACGGGTACCCGGGAACATCCGGGTACCCGTCCCGCGTTGTGAGGGGTTCCGCAGTCCCCGGGCGAGGACCTGCCCGACGGTCGATACCATGGGCTTTCCGGTAGCCCGGATCCGCACGAGGAGCGCTCTTGCCAGACGAGGCCCAGCCAGTCGCCGCCCCGCAGCCCGAAAGGCCTGAGGGGGCCTCCGCCACGCCCGGGAAGGCGCAGCCCGACGGAGGCGGCGGGTCCGGGAGCGGAACCGCGGGTGAGCACGCACAGGGCCCCGCCCAGGCTCAGGACCACCAGGCTCCCGCCACCCAGGCGAAGCCGGCCCCGCCTCCCGGTACGAAGGCCGCGCCGTCCCCCGGGACGAAGCCGACGCCCCAGACGAAGCCCGCGGAGGCCGCTTCCGAGGCGAAGCCGTCCGGGACCCCCGCGGCGAAGCCGGACCAGGGGCCCGCAGCCGCGAAGCCCCCGGCGGCTCCGGCCGTGAAGCCCCCGGCGCCCGCAGCCGCGAAGCCCCCGGCGGCTCCGGCCGTGAAGCCCCCGGCGCCCGCGCCCGCCGCTAAGCCCCCGGCCAGGACCGCCGCCACCCCGCCGGCCACGCCCACGCGCTCCGGCGGCTCCTCCAACCGTGTCCGGGCCCGCCTCGCCCGACTGGGTGTACAGCGCTCCAGTCCCTACAACCCGGTCCTCGAACCCCTCCTGCGCACGGTCCGCGGCAACGACCCGAAGATCGAGTCCGCCACCCTCCGCCAGATCGAGAAGGCCTACCAGGTCGCCGAGCGCTGGCACCGTGGCCAGAAGCGCAAGAGCGGCGACCCCTACATCACCCATCCGCTTGCCGTCACCACGATCCTCGCCGAGCTCGGCATGGATCCGGCGACGCTGATGGCAGGACTGCTGCACGACACGGTCGAGGACACCGAGTACGGCCTCGACACCCTGCGCAAGGACTTCGGCGACCAGGTCGCGCTGCTCGTCGACGGCGTCACCAAGCTCGACAAGGTGAAGTTCGGCGAGGCGGCCCAGGCCGAGACCGTCCGCAAGATGGTCGTCGCCATGGCCAAGGACCCCCGCGTCCTCGTCATCAAGCTCGCCGACCGCCTGCACAACATGCGCACCATGCGCTACCTCAAGCGGGAGAAGCAGGAGAAAAAGGCCCGCGAGACCCTCGAGATCTACGCGCCCCTTGCTCACCGCCTGGGCATGAACACCATCAAGTGGGAGCTGGAGGACCTCGCCTTCGCGATCCTCTACCCCAAGATGTACGACGAGATCGTCCGCCTCGTCGCCGAGCGCGCGCCCAAGCGTGACGAGTACCTGGCCATAGTGACCGACGAGGTCCAGGCGGACCTGCGCGCCGCCCGGATCAAGGCCACCGTCACCGGACGGCCGAAGCACTACTACAGCGTCTACCAGAAGATGATCGTGCGGGGCCGCGACTTCGCCGAGATCTACGACCTGGTGGGCATCCGCGTCCTCGTCGACACCGTCCGCGACTGCTATGCGGCGCTCGGCACCGTCCACGCCCGGTGGAACCCGGTGCCCGGGCGGTTCAAGGACTACATCGCGATGCCCAAGTTCAACATGTACCAGTCGCTGCACACCACGGTGATCGGTCCCAGCGGCAAGCCCGTCGAACTCCAGATCCGCACGTTCGACATGCACCGCCGTGCCGAGTACGGCATCGCCGCGCACTGGAAGTACAAGCAGGAGGCCGTCGCCGGCGCCTCCAAGGTCCGCACGGACGTCCCCAAGAACACGGGCGGCCGCGGCCAGGACACCGTGAACGACATGGCGTGGCTGCGCCAGCTCCTGGACTGGCAGAAGGAGACCGAGGACCCCAGCGAGTTCCTGGAGTCCCTGCGGTTCGACCTCTCGCGCAACGAGGTCTTCGTCTTCACGCCGAAGGGCGACGTGATAGCGCTGCCCGCCGGTGCGACCTCGGTGGACTTCGCGTACGCCGTCCACACCGAGGTCGGCCACCGGACCATAGGAGCACGGGTCAACGGGCGGCTCGTGCCGCTGGAGTCGACCCTCGACAACGGCGACCTGGTGGAGGTCTTCACCTCCAAGGCGGCCGGCGCGGGGCCCTCCCGCGACTGGCTCCAGTTCGTGAAGTCGCCCCGGGCACGCAACAAGATCCGCGCCTGGTTCTCCAAGGAGCGGCGCGACGAGGCGATCGAGCAGGGCAAGGACGCCATCGCGCGGGCCATGCGCAAGCAGAACCTGCCGATCCAGCGGATCCTGACCGGCGACTCCCTGGTCACCCTGGCGCACGAGATGCGCTACCCCGACATCTCGTCGCTCTACGCGGCGATCGGGGAGGGCCATGTCGCCGCCGCCGGCGTCGTCCAGAAGCTCGTCCAGGCGCTGGGCGGCGAGGACGCGGCCAACGAGGACCTGGCGGAGAGCTCGCCGCCCTCGCACGGCCGCAGCAAGCGCCGGGCCAAGGCGGACCCCGGTGTGGTCGTGAAGGGCGTCGACGACGTCTGGGTCAAGCTGGCCCGCTGCTGCACGCCCGTCCCGGGTGACCCGATCATCGGGTTCGTCACCCGGGGCAGCGGAGTCTCCGTGCACCGCGCGGACTGCGTGAACGTCGACTCGCTCTCCCAGCAGCCCGAGCGGATCCTGGACGTCGAGTGGGCGCCCACCCAGTCGTCGGTCTTCCTCGTCGCCATCCAGGTCGAGGCGCTGGACCGCTCGCGGCTGCTCTCCGACGTCACACGCGTCCTGTCGGACCAGCACGTCAACATCCTGTCGGCGGCGGTGCAGACCTCCCGCGACCGGGTGGCCACCTCGCGCTTCACCTTCGAGATGGGCGACCCCAAGCACCTGGGACACGTCCTGAAGGCCGTACGCGGCGTGGAGGGCGTCTACGACGTCTACCGGGTCACCTCGGCGCGGCGGCCCTAAGGCGGCAATCGGAGGAGGGGAAGGCATGACCGACCTGGGGCTGATCGACGGACGCTACCGGACGGTGAGGCTTCTGGGGCGCGGAGCGATGGGGGTCGTCTACGAGGCGGAGGACGAGGTCCTCCAGCGTCGGGTCGCCCTGAAGAAGTTATCGGCCGTAGGAGCTGTGTCGGGGGGCGCTGAGGCGCTGGCACGGCTCAACCGTGAGGCCGTCGCGCTGGCCCGTATCGACCATCCTGGCGTGGTCTCGCTGTACGACAGCGGGCTGCACGGAGATGCGCCCTACATCGTGATGCAACTCGTCGACGGCGTCGATCTCGCGTCGCTGGTGGAAATGGGTGCCCTGGCGTCCGGTGCGGCAAGTTCTGTGGGCTTCGAGATGGCCCAGGCGTTGGCGGCGGCGCACGAAGCGGGTGTCCTCCACCGCGACGTCAAGCCGACGAACGTGGGGATCACCAGGCTGGGCCGCGTGGTGATCCACGACTTCGGCCTGGCGCGCCTGGCCGGCGAGGTGGCCATCACCCGCGCAGGGGCCATGATGGGAACACCTCAGTTCATGGCGCCTGAAGTGATCATGGGAGCCGCTCCGGGGCCGGCGGCGGACCTGTACGGACTGGGTGTCTGCCTGTATTTCATGCTCACGGGCACCCTGCCTTTCGGCGGTCATACAGAGGTGGGCGCCGTCGTGGACAATGCGCTCGGGGCGGGTGTTCCAGCGCTGAGCACCGGTCGCTTCCCACACCTCCCCGCAGAGCTCGCGCTCCTCGTGGACCGGCTGTGCGCGCGGGAGGCCGCGGCCCGCCCGCAGAAGGCGGCGGAGGCCGTTGATCTCCTGAAGCCGTTCACGGGGGGAGGCCGGGGTGACCTGGCGGTGCTGGTCGCGGCGAAGATACGCGACACCGCGATCCTCCAGGTGTACGAACCCCAGCCGCGGACCGGTGCCACGACGGAAGCGGGTCCCGAGTACGAGTGGGACGAGAACGCGTTTCCCCGCCAGCGCGCAGGGGGGTGGCCTGACGGTTTCCGGCCCTTGACGCTCAGCACAGCTACGAGGCGCCTGGTCCTGAGCAGCATGACACCACAGAACGCGGCGTCACGGCAGCGGGAAGCGGTGAGCCTCGTACTGAGAGGAGAGCTTCAGGAGGCGGTGGAGATGCTGTCCTCCATCACCCAGGTCTGCCTGTCCTCGCTCGGTCCGCACCATCCGACCACACTGACCGGTCAGTTCTGGCAGGCTGTCTGCCTCGCACGCCTCGGGGCCGGCCCCGAGGCGCTTGATCTGTTCGCACGGGTCAAGCGTCACACCGACCACAGGGGGACCGACGGCCATGGGTGAGTACGACGTACGACTGGCTCCGGGCAGCCAGGACGGCGACGCCGAAGAGCACCTGCGCTCGCTGCTGAGCTGGCTACAGGAGGACGAGAGCCTCGACCGGTACGTACGGGGCAGCTACAGAAGTCCGGCACCGCGAAGCGCCGAACACATGGGGGAGGGCCTGGACCTTCTGGCTCTGGTCGCCGGGAGTGCGCTCTCCACGGGGTCACTGGTCTTCTCCGTACTCCAGTGGCAGGCCTCGCGGCGAAGGGCACCGACTCTCATTCTGCGCCGGGGCGCCGTCGAGGTCCACCTTCCCGCAGATCGCGCCACGGATGACGAGGCCCTACGGCGTATCGTGTCCGCCCTCGGTGAGGACAGTCGGCAGAGTCAGGAGCCCGGGGGCGATGACGGGACTGCCTGACCCCGGCGCCTCCAGAGCCGTACTGATCGGCACCGCCGCCTACCGGCATCTGCATGCCTTGCCCGCCGTCGAGGCCAACCTCGCGGACCTCCGGACCGAGCTCTGCGACGCCACGGTCTGGGGGCTGCCCCGACAGCACTGCGCCGTCGTCGCCGATCCCCAGCACGCAGCGGCCATGCTGGACCCGGTACGGCAGGCAGGAGAGGAAGCCACCGACACCCTGCTCGTCTACTTCGCAGGCCACGGGATGCGGGACGCGGAGTCGGCCGACCTCTATCTGGCGCTCGGCGGATCACGGGAGAATGCCGGATACACCGCTGTCGCCTACCAGCACGTGCGGGCAGAGCTCCGTGCCTCCCGTGCCCGGCGCAAGATCGTTGTGCTGGACTGCTGCTTCAGCGGCAGAGCAGCCAAGACGCTTGCCGGCGAGCGGGGGGCGCTGGCCGCCCAAGCCGCGGTCGACGGGGCCTACGTCATCACCGCGTCGTCCCGCGACAGAATGGCGCTCGCTCCGGACGGCGAGCGGTACACCGCATTCACGGGGGAGCTCCTGACACTGCTCCGCGAGGGCATTCAGGACGGTCCCGAACTCCTCGACCTGGACACCGTCTTCCAGGTCCTGGAGAAACGGCTCCGGGGAAAGAACCGCCCGCTCCCTCAGCGTGCGCAGGAGAACGGTGTCGGCCGGCTCAGATTGGTCCGGAACAAGGCTCGCGCCGCGCGCCGCGCCCCGGCAGGCCCCGTCCTCGCTGCCGATGTGAGGGCGTCCATGGTCGCGGCAGGACTCGGCCTGGCCCGGATGCTCCGGGCCGCAGGCCGCGGGAGGGACGCCCTTCCGGTCCTTAGGCTCGCGCTCCAGGAGCGTGTGCCGGACGGCGAGGGCAGCCTCCTCGCGGTGCAGTTGGAACTGGCGGACATCCTCGCGGAGACGGGCCAGAGCGGCGAAGCCATCGAAGTGCTCGAATCGGCTTTCCAGCAGGCCCACAAGATCTACGGACCGGAGGCGTTGCTGGTCTGCCGACGGCTCGCGGACCTGCTGCAGGAATCCGGCAACCACATCCAGGCATGCGAGGTGCTCAAGCACGCACTGGACCTGGCGGAGAACGGGATCCGGGCACAGCCTTAGCTTGTTTTTTAACGACCTTGCTGCACAACCGAGTTGATCGCCTGCTGCTTGGTGATGGCTGGTGCGACAGCGGTGCGGCCTTGGTGTGATCATGTGCGTTGTCGAGACGTTGTTGATCATGCCAAGGTCGCGAGGGTGAGTTTGCTGCACGATGCTGTTCGCGTCGAGTCCCTGACCGTGTTGTCCCGGTTCCGGACCGACTTCTACGACTGCCTGACCGCTCGCGCGGACGCGTTGTTCGAGCTGACGGATGCGGTGCTGTGCACCGACGGGCCGGTGCGGTCGCTCGTGGATCTCGCGCTGGCGCCCGAGCACCGCCGGGGCCACGGCGCCCTCTACGCCGGTCTCAACCGCGGACGGGTGGATGTCGCCCGGCTACGGCGGGTCCTGTCCGAGATGCCGCTGCCGAGGGCCGCGGACGGCCGGCTGGTCCTGGCGGTGGACGTCTCGCCGTGGCTTCGGCCGGACGCCGGGACCGTGCCGGACCGCTCGTTCTGCCACACCTACGGCCGCGGCAGCGCCAAGCACCAGATGATGCCCGGCTGGCCGTACTCGGTCGTCGTCGCCCTCGAAAGCGGCCGCACCTCCTGGACCGCGCTCCTGGACGCGGTCCGCCTGGCCCCCGGCGCGGACCTGGCCGCTGTCACCGCCGACCAAGTCCGCGAGGTGGCCGAACGGCTCATCACTGCAGGCCAGTGGACCGACGGAGACCCGGAGATTCTTGTCGTGCTGGACGCCGGCTACGACGCCCCGCGCATCGCCTACCTCCTGTCCGGCCTGCCCGTCGAGATCCTGGGCCGTACCCGATCGGACCGTGTGATGCGACGCCCGGCACCCTCGCGACAGGAGTTCCTCCTGGACCACCCGAAGGGCGGACGGCCGCCCAAGCACGGCGGGGAGTTCGTCTTCGGCGACCCCACAACCTGGGGCGCCGAGCAGGCAGTCACGGTCACCAATACCCGGCTCTATGGCAGGGCCACCGCCCAGGCGTGGGATCGGCTCCACCCCAGGCTGACCCAGCGGGCCGCCTGGCTGGAGCACGACGGCCCGCTGCCGGTCATCGAGGGAACGGTCATCCGTCTGACCGTCGAGCACTTGCCGTCCGGCGGGGTGAACAAGCCGGTCTGGCTGTGGTGGTCGAGAACTGGTGCCACCGAAGCCGACGTCGACCGGTGCTGGCAGGCGTTCCTACGACGCTTCGACATCGAGCACACCTTCCGCATGCTCAAGCAGACCCTCGGCTGGACCCGGCCCCGCCTGCGCAACTCGGCCGCCGCCGACCGCTGGACCTGGCTCATCATCTCCACCCACACCCAACTCCGCCTCGCCCGACCCCTCGCCACCGACCTCCGCAGGCCGTGGGAGAAACCGGCACTGCCGCATAAACTCACCCCCGCCAGGGTCCGGCGCGGGTTCCGGAACCTCCGCACGACGACGGGCACTCCGGCCGGTGCACCGAAACCGACCACACCCGGACCCGGACGCCCGCCGGGCTCGAAGAACCGACGACCCGCAACCCGCCACGACGTGGGACGTGTCCTCGCCGGCGGCGAGGCACACCAGCGACCAGCCCACCACAAGGTCGGCACCAAACCCCGACGAACCAGTTCAAAGCTAGGCCGGAGCACATGATCAGACGAGGCCACGCCAGCGTCCGATGAACGCCCAGGCGAGCGGACGAGTCGAGGCCCAATTTCGACCTCAGACCATGAAGAACAAGCTCACCCGGCGAGCAGGGCGTGCACCCACTGGTCTTCGCGTTGCTCGGTGTATTCGGCGTCGTTTCGCCAGGCGTCACCGTGACCTTCGGCCCACAGCCTTTCCCAGGGCTGGACACCTTGGGCTGCCTGGTCTCGCAGGAAGTCGTGCATGGAACGCGTACGGCGCCCCAACATAGGCACCAACCGACGGCGTTCGGACTCATCGAGACCATAGGCGTCGGCGAAGACTCGCAGTCGGCTCGCCGCGTCCGGGCGCTGCCAGTCCGGATGCGCGGACAGAGGGATGAACCCGTGAACGGCGTAGGCAACATCCCACAGGCGCGAGCCGGGACCCGCACCGTCCCAGTCGATGAAGGCCCACCGCGTCTCGTCTGCGACCACGAGGTTCCAGGGAGCCAGGTCGTTATGGGCGATGATGTCATCGCCCTCAGCCGGGATCGGCGTCTGCCACCGCGCATCGGAAGGCGGCGTGAAGTCCTGCACGGCATCGTGGAAGTCCCGGATCAGCCGTGCAACGCGAGCCAGCTGTCGAGCGGGGCCGATCAGCGAGAACCGGTCGGGCCAGACCACGTCCCCCGGCATGAAGGTCAGGACCTCACGCCCCTGATCGTCAATGCCGAGCGGACGAGGTGCCGCGCCGAATCCCACTTCGTGCAGGTGGGCAAGCAGGGCATGCACAGCGGGAGTCCATGGTCCGGCCGGACGGCGAACGGTGTCCCCGACGCGAACCACACCCTCACTGACGTTGCCACCGGACAAAGGCTGCTCATCATCGCGCCGCATCGAACCAGTGTGTCGGACCAGCTCGCCATGGTCACCCCATTTTGGGGAGCGTCAGAGTAGGGCGGAGGTTAAAGAACAAGCTTAGGGCGTGTTTCGAAAGTCCCGCCTGCCTGGCGACGCCTGGCACGCTCGCGGCGTTGCGGAAATGCCCTAGTAGCTCCGCTACGAGAACATTTCCGCGCCTTGCGATCGCACGCACCAGACGCCGCCAGGCCCGCCCTCCGGGCGGACGGCGCTACTTTCGAAACACGCCCTAGGCGGGAGAGCCCCGCCGACGCCCGGTCACCGGCCTCCTCCAGGCAGATGGCCCGGTTCGGTGGTGGTGCCTTCCCGCCTACGCGTCGACCTCGTGCCGGCCGTGCTCCAGGAAGTAGTTCGCCTCGGGCGTGCCGTCTACGGCCCTCTCGACCGCGGCGCGCGGTGCGTTGCTGACACCGCGTCGCCATCGTCGCGTACGCCAGGCGTACAGGAGCCCCTCCCGTTCAGGACCGGATCGCCCGGCTCAGCCGCCGAACTCCTCGAGGCCCTTCAGTGCCTGGTCCAGCAGCGCCTGCCGGCCTTCGAGCTCCCGCGAGAGCTTGTCGGCCCGGGAGTTGTTGCCCGAGGCGCGGGCCGCGTCGATCTGCGTGCGCAGCTTGTCCACGGCCGCTTGGAGCTGACCGGTCAGACCCGCGGCGCGTGCCCGCGCCTCCGGGTTCGTCCGGCGCCACTCGGACTCCTCGGCCTCCTGGAGGGCGCGCTCCACGGCCTGCACCCGGCCCTCGACCTTCGGACGGGCGTCACGCGGGACGTGGCCGACGGCCTCCCAGCGCTCGTTGATGGAACGGAACGCGGCCCTGGCCGCCTTCAGATCCGTCACCGGGACCAGCTTCTCGGCCTCGGTGGCGAGTTCCTCCTTGAGCTTGAGGTTCTCGCCCTGCTCGGCGTCCCGCTCGGCGAAGACCCCGCTGCGGGCGGCGAAGAACACGTCCTGCGCACCGCGGAAGCGGTTCCAGAGCTCGTCCTCGGCCTCGCGCTGGGCGCGCCCCGCGGCCTTCCACTCGGTCATCAGGTCGCGGTAACGCGCGGCCGTCGTACCCCAGTCGGTCGAGCCGGAAAGAGACTCGGCCTCGGCGACGAGCCTCTCCTTGACCTTGCGGGCCTCCTCGCGCTGCGCGTCCAGCGCGGCGAAGTGGGCCTTGCGGCGCTTGGAGAAGGCGGAACGGGCGTGGGAGAAGCGGTGCCACAGCTCGTCGTCGGACTTGCGGTCCAGACGAGGCAGCCCCTTCCACGTGTCGACCAGAGCACGCAGACGCTCACCGGCCGACCGCCACTGCTCGCTCTGCGCCAGCTCCTCGGCCTCGACGACGAGCGCCTCCTTGGCCTGACGGGCCTCGTCGGTCTGCTTCGCCTTCTGGACCTTGCGCTCCTCGCGACGCGAGTCGACGGTCGCGACGAGCGCGTCCAGCCGCTTGCCGAGCGCGCTGAGGTCGCCGACGGCGTGGTGCTCGTCGACCTGCTGACGCAGGTGATCGATCGCCGCCGTGGCGTCCTTCGCCGAGAGGTCGGTGGTCTTCACCCGCCGCTCGAGGAGGCCGATCTCGACCACCAGGCCCTCGTACTTGCGCTCGAAATAGGCCAGAGCCTCCTCGGGGGAACCGGCCTGCCACGATCCGACGACCTGCTCGCCCTCGGCCGTACGCACGTACACGGTGCCCGTCTCATCGACACGGCCCCACGGGTCGCTGCTCACAGCGCCTCCTCCACCTGATGCATCGAAGGGGTTCGCCCCCGTGCATCGTCCACAGTTTCCTGGGGCGGGCAGCGCCCGCCCTGCACAACGCCAATCTAGGCGACCGGCCGCCCGGCTGTCCGCACTCAGCACGGCTGAAATTCTCCGGTGCGTTCCAGGAACCCCGCGCCGGGCGGCATGGTCGGGGTCAGGCCTTGTCGACCGTCGCCTTCTCCACCGTGACGGTCTTCTTCGGCGCACCGTCGGCCGCCCCACCGGCCACACCCGCCGCGGCGACCTTCTTGACGGCCTTCAGGCCGGCATCGTCCATGGTGCCGAACGGCGTGTAGCTGGGCGGAAGTTCGGTGTCCTTGTAGACCAGGAAGAACTGGCTGCCGCCGGTGCCCGGCTGGCCGGTGTTCGCCATCGCGACGGTGCCCGCCGGGTACGTCACCGAGCCCTTGGCGTCCGCCTTGCCCAGAGCTGTCAGATTCTCGTCCGGGATGGTGTAGCCGGGGCCGCCCGTGCCGTCGCCCTTCGGGTCGCCGCACTGCAGGACGAAGATGCTGTCCGTGGTCAGGCGGTGACACTTCGTGTCGTCGAAGTACCCCTTGTCCGCGAGGGCCTTGAACGAGTTCGTGGTGTGGGGGGTCTTCGCCGCGTCCATGGAGATGTCGATGTCGCCCTGGCTGGTCTTGAGCGCCAGGGAGTACTTCGCCTTCTTGTCGATCTTCATCGCGGGCTCGGGAGCCTTGCTCTCGCTCTCCGAGGGGGAGGGCGACGCCGACGGGTCGGCCTTCGAGGCCGCGTCCGCGGAGCTCTTCGAGCCGTCGTCGCCGAGGGAGAAGTACGCGCCCGCGCCGGCGACCGCCACCACGGCCACCGTCGACGCGATGATCACCGTGAGACGCCTGGTCCTCCGGCGCGCCTCCTCCCGGCGCGTCTGCTGCCGCTCGAACTTCTCCCGGGCGAGCTGCCGCCGCCGCTGATCGCTGCTGACCACCGGATGGTCTCCTTGTACGTCGTGTGATCGGACCTGGAATGCCCGTACGGTATATGGGTTAGCTGTGGAATGAGGAGCGCCGGTAGGCTCTGGTCTGCCGTATTCCCCTCCGCGGCCCTCCTCGTCGGACGAACACTAAGGACGAACGTGCTGATTGCCGGGTTCCCCGCCGGGGCCTGGGGGACCAATTGCTACCTGGTCTCCCCCGCCGCCGGTGAGGAGTGCGTGATCATCGACCCGGGCCACCAGGCCGCCCAGGGCGTCGAGGAAACGCTGAAGAAGCATCGGCTCAAGCCCGTCGCCGTCGTCCTCACCCACGGCCACATCGACCACGTCGCCTCGGTCGTCCCCGTGTGCGGTGCCCATGACGTCCCTGCCTGGATCCACCCCGAGGACCGCTACATGATGAGCGACCCGGAGAAGGCGCTCGGCAGGTCCATCGGCATGCCGCTCATGGGCGAGCTGACCGTGGGCGAACCGGACGACGTCCATGAGCTGGACGACGGCGCCGTGCTGAATCTGGCGGGCCTGGAGTTCGGCGTCGCGCACGCGCCCGGCCATACCAAGGGGTCGGTGACGTTCAGGATGCCCGAGGCCGCGGATGTCCCGCAGGTCCTGTTCTCGGGCGACCTGCTCTTCGCCGGCTCCGTCGGACGCACCGACCTGCCCGGCGGCGACCCGGCCGAGCTGCTCGACTCGCTGGCCCGTGTGTGCCTGCCGCTCGACGACTCGACCGTGGTGCTGTCCGGCCACGGCCCCCAGACGACCATCGGCCGCGAGCGCGCCTCCAACCCGTACATGAACGGTCTGGCCGCGCCCCGCCGAGGAATGTGACGAGAGAAAAAACGTGAGCACCTTCCAGGCCCCCAAGGGCACGTACGACCTGACCCCGCCGGACTCCGCGAAGTACCTCGCGGTGCGCGCGGCGCTCGCGGAGCCGCTGAGGAACTCCGGCTACGGCTACATCGAGACGCCCGGCTTCGAGGACGTCGCCCTGTTCGCCCGGGGCGTCGGCGAGTCCACCGACATCGTCTCCAAGGAGATGTACGCCTTCGAGACCAAGGGCGGCGACAAGCTCGCGCTCCGCCCCGAGGGCACCGCGTCCGTGCTGCGCGCCGCGCTGGAGGCCAACCTCCACAAGGCCGGCAACCTCCCGGTCAAGCTCTGGTACTCCGGCTCCTACTACCGTTACGAGCGCCCGCAGAAGGGCCGTTACCGCCACTTCTCGCAGGTGGGCGCCGAGGCGATCGGCACCGAGGACCCCGCACTGGACGCCGAGCTGATCATCCTCGCCGACCAGGCGTACCGCTCGCTCGGCCTCAGCCAGTTCCGCATCCTGCTGAACTCGCTGGGCGACAAGGAGTGCCGCCCCGTCTACCGCGAGGCCCTCCAGACGTTCCTGCGCGACCTCGACCTCGACGAGGAGACCCGCCGGCGCATCGAGATCAACCCGCTCCGGGTGCTCGACGACAAGCGGCCCGACGTCCAGAAGCAGCTGACCGGCGCCCCGATGCTCCGCGACTTCCTCTGCGACGCCTGCAAGGCGTACCACGAGGAGGTCCGCGACCTGCTGACGGCGGCGGGCGTGGTGTACGAGGACGACGAGAAGCTGGTCCGCGGCCTCGACTACTACACCCGCACGACCTTCGAGTTCGTCCACGACGGCCTGGGCTCCCAGTCCGCGGTGGGAGGCGGCGGCCGGTACGACGGACTGTCCGAGATGATCGGCGGCCCTGCTCTGCCGTCCGTCGGCTGGGCACTCGGAGTCGACCGCACGGTGCTGGCCCTGGAGGCCGAAGGCGTCGAGCTGGAGATCCCCGCGACCACCAGCGTGTACGCCGTGCCGCTCGGCGAAGAGGCCCGGCGGGTCCTCTTCGGCCTCGTGACGGAGCTGCGCAAGGCGGGCGTCGCCACGGACTTCGCGTTCGGCGGCCGCGGGCTGAAGGGTGCGATGAAGAGCGCGAACCGTTCCGGTGCGCGCTTCACGATCGTGGCCGGTGAGCGCGACCTCGCCGACGGTGCGGTCCAGCTCAAGGACATGGAGTCGGGCGAGCAGGAGCCGGTCGCGCTGGACGCGCTCGTGGCCACGCTGCGGGCCAAGCTCACCTGATCCGCACCCGCTTCCGCACCACACCGTGCCCGCCCGGCGCCCCCGGGCGGGCACCCGTGCGTCCGGGCCCGGCGCCGCGGGGGCCTGCGGGGTGTGTCCGCCGCTTGTGGCGGCCCACGTCAACTCCGAGGGGCTGGATTCATCCTCCAGGCCGGTTTCGGTCGGGGCCGCCGCGGGCGCTCCTCGGCGGCCGGCCCGGCATCGGGTGCGGGTGCGACGCCCGACGGCCACGACCCCTGCGGTGCTGCGGTATCCGCCCGGCGACGCCCCTGGCCGCCCCGCGCACCACGGATCCCGCGGTGCGCGGACACTCCGGGCCAGGGGCGTCCGCACGCACGTCTTTATGCCGATCGAACGGTTGGCCACAACGGCGGTGCGGCACAATGACCCTGCCCGGCTGGCTACTCAGTGATGGAACGGCGATATGACGATGGCAGCGGTAGATCATCCCTCCTCCCGGCAGGACGAGGACAGCGGCGCGAAGACCTTCGGCGGCAGCCGCGCGCTCGCGCTGCTGCTGGTGATCACCGGCGCGGCCGGGCTGCTCGCCGCCTGGGTGATCACGATCGACAAGTTCAAGCTGCTCGAGGACCCGAGCTTCACCCCGGGCTGCAGCCTGAACCCCGTGGTCGCGTGCGGCAACATCATGAAGAGCGAGCAGGCGGCCGCCTTCGGCTTCCCGAACCCCATGCTCGGCATCGCCACCTACTCGGTGGTCATCGGCATCGGCATGGCGCTCCTCGCGGGCGCGCGCTTCCGCGCCTGGTACTGGCTGGGCCTCAACGCGGGCACGCTCTTCGGCGTCGGCTTCTGCACCTGGCTGCAGTACCAGTCGCTCTACAACATCAACTCGCTCTGCCTGTGGTGCTGCCTGGCCTGGGTCGCCACCATCTTCATGTTCTGCTACGTCACCACGCACAACATCAAGCACGGCATCCTGCCCGCGCCCGCCTGGCTCCGGAACACCCTCACCGAGTTCCACTGGGTGCCCCCCGTCCTCTGGATCGGGATCATCGGCATGCTGATCCTGACCCGCTGGTGGGACTTCTGGACCAGCTGACTCGGCAGGGGCTCTGTCAGTGAGGTGACATAGGCTTTCCCGCGTGGAGCCCGACCTCTTTACCGCAGCAGCCGAAGACCGCCAGGAGAAGGACCCGTCCAGCAGCCCCCTCGCTGTCCGGATGCGTCCACGCACACTGGACGAGGTCGTCGGCCAGCAGCATCTGCTCAAGCCGGGCTCCCCCCTGCGCCGCCTGGTCGGCGAGGGCAGCGGGGGGCCCGCGGGCCCCTCTTCGGTGATCCTCTGGGGCCCGCCCGGCACGGGGAAGACGACCCTTGCGTACGTGGTCAGCAAGGCCACCAACAAGCGCTTCGTCGAGCTCTCCGCGATCACCGCGGGCGTCAAGGAGGTCCGGGCCGTCATCGAGGGCGCGCGCCGCGCCACCGGGGGCTTCGGCAAGGAGACCGTCCTCTTCCTCGACGAGATCCACCGCTTCTCCAAGGCCCAGCAGGACTCCCTGCTGCCGGCCGTCGAGAACCGCTGGGTCACGCTGATCGCGGCCACAACGGAGAATCCGTACTTCTCGATCATCTCCCCGCTGCTGTCGCGGTCCCTGCTCCTCACCCTGGAGCCGCTCACCGACGAGGACCTGCGCGCGCTGCTGCGCCGGGCCCTGACCGACGAGCGGGGACTGGGCGGTGCCGTCACCCTGCCCGAGGACGCAGAGGCGCATCTGCTGCGGATCGCGGGCGGGGACGCGCGGCGCGCGCTCACCGCGCTGGAGGCGGCGGCGGGGGCGGCTCTCACCACGCACGAGCGGGAGATCACGCTCACGACGCTGGAGGAGACGGTCGACAGGGCCGCCGTGAAGTACGACCGCGACGGCGACCAGCACTACGACGTGGCCAGTGCCCTGATCAAGTCCATCCGCGGTTCCGACGTGGACGCCGCCCTGCACTACCTGGCCCGGATGATCGAGGCCGGCGAGGATCCGCGCTTCATCGCACGGCGGCTGATGATCTCCGCCAGTGAGGACATCGGACTCGCCGACCCGACGGCGCTGCCCACGGCGGTGGCGGCGGCCCAGGCGGTCGCGATGATCGGCTTCCCGGAGGCCGCGCTCACCCTCAGCCACGCCACCATCGCTCTGGCGCTCGCCCCCAAGTCCAACGCGGCGACGCTGGCGATCTCCGCCGCGCAGGAGGACGTGCGCAGGGGCCTGGCGGGCCCGGTCCCCGCCCATCTGCGCGACGGCCACTACAAGGGCGCGGCCAAGCTGGGCCACGCCCAGGGCTATGTCTATCCGCACGACGTGCCCGGCGGCATCGCCGCCCAGGAGTACGCACCGGACGCCGTCCGCGGCAGGCGCTACTACGAACCCACGCGGTACGGCGCGGAGGCGCGCTACGCCGATGTGGCGGACCGGGTCCGTGAGCGGCTCGGCAGGGGAGAGCCGGGTGGACCGGCGTCGTCCTCCTGACCGCCCGGCTCAGCAGGAGGCCGCCTCGAAAAGCGTGTGCATCGCCCGGCGCAGCCCGGTGACGTCGCGTACGGGGTCGGGAAACTCGAACCGGGCGTCGAAGCAGGCACTCCCGCCCTCGATGAACCGCACCCGGAGACCGAAGCGGTCCAGCGCCACGGGGACGGCGGCCGGCCGCTGCTCCGCGCAGCCGCACTCGGCCCGGTCGCCCAGCAGCGCGGACAGCGTGGCCATCCGGTCGCCGTGGGCGGAGTGAAGGTGCTGGAGCAGCTCCGCCTCGTGATCGGCCAGCGGGTCGGCGACGGCGTCGCGGAAGTCCTCGGGCTCCACCTCCTCGAACCCCCACAGGTCGTCGACCGACGCCTCCCCGGTCTCCAGCCGCAGCATCATCCGGCCGGGCTGTGCGAGCCCTGGGACGGCGGTGAGCCAGCCGGCGATCCGGGCGCGGCCGCGGATCCGGTGCGGGACGGAGACCGGAGCGACATCCGTGATCTCCAGCACGGCGGTCAGCTCGTCCCCCTGGGCGCGGGTCGCGGCCCGTACGACCGGGGATTGTGCGGGGAAGCCGAGGAACAGATCCCCCTCCGGGCCGACGCTCCTGCTGTCGGGCATCAGCTGATCCGGGTGGATCACCGACAGCCCCGGTACGAGCAGCACCGCGGAGCAGGTACTCTGTACGAGAGTTCGTGTGCGCTCGGCTGCTGACGGCATCCGAGTGTTTTCAAGCCCGCTGGGACGCGGCTGACCACGATCAGATCGGCCTTCCGTCGTAGCAGCACCTTCAGGTGTGCTGCCGCTGTCTGTGCTGTCCGTGACGTGTGTGGTGTTCCCAGGGCGAGACATGCGATCTCCTTGAGTAAGGTAAGCCTAACCTAACCTACAACGGAGGTCTGGAGAACGTGCCTAACCAGTCGCGTCCCAAGGTCAAGAAGTCGCGTGCCCTCGGCATCGCCCTGACGCCGAAGGCTGTCAAGTACTTCGAAGCCCGCCCCTACCCGCCGGGCGAGCACGGCCGTGGCCGCAAGCAGAACTCGGACTACAAGGTCCGTCTGCTCGAGAAGCAGCGTCTCCGCGCGCAGTACGACATCAGCGAGCGCCAGATGGCGCGTGCCTACGACCGCGCCCGTAAGGCCGAGGGCAAGACGGGCGAGGCGCTGGTCGTCGAGCTCGAGCGCCGTCTCGACGCCCTGGTCCTGCGTTCGGGCATCGCCCGCACCATCTACCAGGCCCGCCAGATGGTCGTCCACGGCCACATCGAGGTCAACGGTGGCAAGGTCGACAAGCCGTCCTTCCGCGTGCGCCCCGACGACGTCGTGCAGGTCCGCGAGCGCAGCCGCTCCAAGGTCCCCTTCCAGGTGGCCCGCGAGGGTGGTTACGACACCGACGGTGAGACCCCGCGCTACCTCCAGGTGAACCTGAAGGCCCTGGCCTTCCGCCTGGACCGTGACCCGAACCGCAAGGAAATCCCGGTCATCTGCGACGAGCAGCTCGTCGTCGAGTACTACGCCCGCTGACGCAGGCGTAGCGCTCAATCGAGCTCGGGCCCGCCCCTCCCCGTCGTACGGGAGGCGGCGGGCCTTCGCGTTCCCCCGGAGGAGCCGGCCCCCGGCTCCTCCTCCACGGCGGTGGTGCCGTCCGTCCCCGTCGCACTCTCCCGGTCCTCGCCAGGGTCCGCCCCCGCCCGCAGGGCCCGCGCCACCGCGGCGCTCGCGTCCAGCCGGCGTCCGGAGAGACGCTCCGCGTCGTAACGCGCGTCGCCGAGCTCCGCCCTCGCCCGCTCCTCGCACTCGGCCCGCGGTCTGCCGTAGTGAGCCGAGCCGAACAGCGGCAGACCCACCGAGGGCCAGATCCGGTCCGCCGCGCCCTGCAGCGCCGCCGCCTCCGCGGCGTCGCCCTCGGCCACGGTGATCAGGGCCAGCAGTTCCAGCGAGAGGACCGTGCCGAGAAGGTCGTGGAACGCGTGCGCGATGGACAGGGACTCACCGAGCATCCGGCGCGCCCGCCCGGTCAGCCCGGTCCGCAGCGCCGCGTAGCCCAGGACGTAGAGCGCGTAGGCCAGGGTCCACCGCTCACCGTGGTCCTCGCAGATCTCGCGGACCTCCTCGCAGATCGAGGCGGCCCCGTCCAGGTCCCCGCGGAACGCAACGGCCATGCCCAGTTCGACCTGGGCCATCAGTACGTTGCTGTTCAGCTCGCCGATCTCCCGGTAGCGTCCGAGCGCCTCACGGAGCAGCTCCTCGGCCCTGACCGGGTCGTCCGTGACGATCGAGAGGCACCCCGTGCGGTGCACGGCGTAGGCCACCGCCGTGGCGTCCCCCGAGCGCTCGCCCTCCTCCCGGCACTCCTGCAGGGCCGACACCGCGCCGACCGGGTCCCCCTGCAGCACCGCGACGTAACCGAGCACCCACAGGGCCTTCAGGCGTGAGTGGTCGTAGGGGGTCTCCTCCTCCAGGACGTGGTCCAGCCAGTGGCGGCCCTCCGAGAGCCGTCCGCACCCCGCCCAGTAGAACCAGAGCGTGCCCGCCAGGTACTGCGCGAGATGTACCTCGTCCGGGCTCTCCATCGAGCACTCCATCGCCCTGCGGAGGTTGGGGAGTTCGCTGTCGATCCGGGCCGCGGCCTCCGCCTGCCTCGGGCTGAACCAGTCGAGCTCGCACCAGGTGGCGAGCCCGAGGTACCAGTCCCGGTGCCTGCGTCGCAGCCGCTCGGCGTCCCCGGTCGCCCGCAGCCACTCGGCGCCGTACTCACGCACGGTGTCCAGCAGCCGGTAGCGGCTGCCGACGGCCGAGTCCTCCCGCAGTACGACGGACTGCGTGAGCAGTTCTTCCAGCACGTCCAGCACCGAGTCGGCCGGCAGGCCCGCGCCGCTGCAGATGTACTCGACGGCCTCCAGGTCGAACTGTCCGGCGAAGACCGAGAGGCGTGACCACAGCAGCCGCTGCTCGGGAGCGCACAGCTCATGGCTCCAGCCGATCGCCGTACGCAGGGTCTGGTGGCGGGGGAGCGCGCTCGGACTGCCGCCGGTCAACAGCCGGAAGCGGTCGTCGAGCCGGTGCAGCACCTGCTCCATGGTCAGGGCGCGCAGCCGGCCGGCCGCGAGTTCCAGGGCGAGCGGGATGCAGTCGAGCCGGCGGCAGAGCTCCCGCGCGGTCTCCCGCTCCTCCTCCGTCAGCCGGAACCCGGGCCGTACGGCGGCGGCGCGCCGTGCGAAGAGTTCCAGGGCGTCGTCGTCCGTCATCGGCGCCAGCGGGAAGGTGAGTTCGCCGTCCACCCGCAGCGGACGGCGGCCCGCCGCGAGCACCTGGAGGCCCGGCGCCCTGCGCAGCAGCTCCCGCACGAGTCCGGCGCACGCGTCGGTGAGCTGCTCGAAACCGTCGATCACGAGCAGGAGCCGGCGCTCCGCACAGTGCTCGACCAGCACGGCACGCGGCGGCCTGCCGGTGTGGTCGGTGAGCCCCAGGGCGTCGACGAGCGCGTGTTCGAGCAGGTCCGGGTCGTGGACGGCCGAGAGCTCCGCGAGCCAGACGCCATCGCAGTACCGTTTCTCCATCAGAGTGGCGACCCGGGTGACGAAGCGGGTCTTGCCGACGCCCGCGACGCCCGCCACGGTGAGGAGCCTGGACCTGCCCAGGAGTGCCTGGAATTCGGCCAGTTCGCCGTCGCGTCCCACGAAGGCGTTCAGCTCGGCCGGGAGGTTTCCGCGCACGGGGACGGGCTCCGGGGCGTCGGGGCCGGGGGAGGGGCGCTGAGGGCGTCGCATGAAACACGCAGAGTACTGGCACGTAAGCTCTCCGTACAATCGCCCCGGGTCGGGGACCCGCGCAGCCCGCCCGTAATGCGGTACGGCGTGCGACGCCCGGCGCGATAGGCTCGGGTGACGACGATCGGCAGTGGTGGCAGGACGCGCCGGCCGAGCGGCGGCAGGCAGATACCGGCCGGGGGCGAGTCCCGGCCGACGAGGACGACGAGCAGAGAGCGGTGCACTGTGTCCGGTGGAGAGGTGGCCGGCATCCTGGTGGCCGTCTTCTGGGCGATCCTGGTCTCCTTCCTCGCCGTGGTACTGGTGAGGCTGGCCCAGACGCTCAAGGCGACCACCGCGCTGGTGGCGGACGTGACGGAGCAGGCGGTCCCGCTGCTGGCCGACGCCTCCGCCACACTGCGTTCCGCGCAGACCCAGCTCGACAAGGTCGACGCGATCGCCAGCGACGTCCAGGAGGTCACCTCCAACGCGTCCGCGCTCTCGACCACCGTCGCGTCGACGTTCGGCGGTCCGCTCGTGAAGGTCGCCGCGTTCGGCTACGGGGTGCGGCAGGCGATCGGCCGCCGTACCGCCGGGGAGCCGGAGCCGGCCCGCCGTGCCTCCCGCCGCACCGTGATCGTCGGCCGTACCGTGCCGTCCGCCCGCGACAGGAAGCGGAACGGCCGAAGCTCCCGCGGACAGAAGGACTGACCCAGCGATGTTCCGCCGTACCTTCTGGTTCACCGCCGGCGCAGCCGCCGGCGTCTGGGCCACCACCAAGGTCAACCGCAAGATCCGGCAGCTGACCCCCGAGAGCCTCGCGGCGCAGGCTGCCGACAAGGCGATCGAGGCCGGTCACAAGCTGAAGGACTTCGCCCTCGACGTGCGTGAGGGCATGGTCAGGCGCGAGGCCGAACTGGGCGGCGCGCTCGGCATCGAGGCACCGGCCGACCCCGAACTCGTCGTCCACCGCACACTCCCCTGCAACTCGAACAACCGGAATGAGGACCACTAATGGAGTCGGCTGAAATTCGCCGCCGCTGGCTGAGCTTCTTCGAGGAGCGCGGTCACACCGTCGTGCCTTCGGCGTCGCTCATCGCGGACGACCCGACTCTGCTGCTGGTCCCCGCGGGCATGGTTCCCTTCAAGCCCTACTTCCTCGGAGAGGTCAAGCCGCCCGCCCCGCGCGTCACCAGCGTGCAGAAGTGCGTGCGTACGCCGGACATCGAAGAGGTCGGCAAGACCACCCGGCACGGCACGTTCTTCCAGATGTGCGGCAACTTCTCGTTCGGCGACTACTTCAAGGAAGGCGCCATCGAGTTCGCCTGGGCGGCGCTCACGAACTCGGTCGAGGACGGCGGCTTCGGCCTCGACCCCGAGCGTCTGTGGATCACGGTCTACCTCGACGACGACGAGGCCGAGCAGATCTGGCGCGAGAAGATCGGCGTCCCCGCCGAGCGCATCCAGCGGCTGGGGAAGAAGGACAACTTCTGGTCCATGGGCGTCCCCGGACCCTGCGGCCCGTGCTCCGAGATCAACTACGACCGTGGCCCCGAGTTCGGTGTCGAGGGCGGCCCCGCCGTCAACGACGAGCGCTACGTGGAGATCTGGAACCTGGTCTTCATGCAGTACGAGCGCGGTGCCGGCGACGGCAAGGAGGACTTCCCGATCCTCGGCGACCTGCCGTCGCAGAACATCGACACCGGTCTCGGCCTCGAGCGCCTCGCCATGATCCTGCAGGGCGTGCAGAACATGTACGAGACCGACACCCTGCGCGTCGTCATGGACAAGGCCACCGAGCTCACCGGTGTGCGCTACGGCGCCGAGCAGGGCTCCGACGTCTCCCTCCGCGTCGTCGCCGACCACATCCGTACGTCCGTGATGCTCATCGGCGACGGTGTCACCCCCGGCAACGAGGGCCGTGGCTACGTCCTGCGCCGCATCATGCGCCGCGCGATCCGCAACATGCGGCTCATGGGAGCCACCGGACCGGTCGTCCGCGAGCTGGTCGACGTCGTCGTCGACACCATGGGGCAGCAGTACCCGGAGCTGGTCACCGACCGCAAGCGCATCGAGACGGTCGCCCTCGCCGAGGAAGCCGCCTTCCTCAAGGCCCTCAAGGGCGGCACGAACATCCTCGAGACCGCCGTCACCGAGACCAAGGCCGCCGGTGGCAAGGTCCTGGCCGGCGACAAGGCGTTCCTGCTCCACGACACGTGGGGATTCCCGATCGACCTCACGCTGGAGATGGCCGCCGAACAGGGCCTCGCCGTCGACGAGGACGGCTTCCGCCGTCTGATGCAGGAGCAGCGGGACAAGGCCAAGGCCGATGCCAAGGCCAAGAAGACCGGTCACGCCGATCTGTCCGCCTACCGGGAGGTCGCCGACAACTCCGGCGTCACCGAGTTCACCGGCTACACCTCCCACGAGGGCGAGTCGAAGATCGTCGGCCTGCTCGTCGACGGTGTGCCCTCGCCGGCGGCCTCCGAGGGCGACGAGGTCGAGGTCGTCCTCGACCGCACCCCCTTCTACGCCGAGGGCGGCGGCCAGCTCGCCGACCAGGGCCGGATCAGGCTCGACACCGGCGCCGTCATCACCATCCGTGACGTGCAGCAGCCCGTGCCCGGCGTCTCGGTCCACAAGGGCTCGGTCCAGGTCGGCGAGGTGACGGTCGGCGCCTCCGCCTACGCCGCCATCGACAACACGCGCCGTCGTGCCATCGCCCGTGCCCACAGCGCCACGCACCTCACGCACCAGGCACTGCGTGACGCCCTGGGCCCCACGGCCGCCCAGGCCGGTTCCGAGAACTCCCCCGGCCGCTTCCGCTTCGACTTCGGCTCACCCGCCGCCGTACCCGGCACCGTCCTGACCGACGTCGAGCAGAAGATCAACGAGGTCCTCGCCCGGGAGCTCGACGTCCAGGCCGAGGTCATGTCCATCGACGACGCCAAGAAGCAGGGCGCCATCGCGGAGTTCGGCGAGAAGTACGGCGAGCGGGTCCGTGTCGTCACCATCGGGGACTTCTCCAAGGAGCTGTGCGGCGGTACGCACGTCGGCAACACGGCCCAGCTCGGCCTGGTGAAGCTGCTCGGCGAGTCGTCCATCGGCTCCGGTGTGCGCCGCATCGAGGCCCTGGTCGGAGTGGACGCGTACAACTTCCTCGCCAAGGAGCACACGGTCGTCGCCCAGCTCCAGGAGCTTCTCAAGGGCCGTCCCGAGGAGCTTCCCGAGAAGATCTCCGGCATGCTCGGCAAGCTGAAGGACGCCGAGAAGGAGATCGAGAGGTTCCGCGCGGAGAAGGTGCTCGCCGCCGCCGCCGGGCTCGTGGAGTCGGCCAAGGACGTGCGCGGGGTCGCCCTCGTCACCGGACAGGTCCCGGACGGCACCTCGGCCGACGACCTGCGCAAGCTGGTCCTCGACGTGCGTGGACGCATCCAGGGCGGCCGCCCCGCCGTCGTGGCCCTGTTCACCACGGCCAACGGCCGCCCGCTGACCGTCATCGCCACCAACGAGGCGGCCCGCGAGCGCGGTCTCAAGGCCGGTGACCTGGTCCGCGCCGCCGCCAAGACCCTCGGTGGCGGTGGCGGCGGCAAGCCGGACGTCGCCCAGGGCGGCGGCCAGAACCCGGACGCCATCGGTGACGCCGTCGCCGCTGTCGAACGCCTCGTCACCGAGACGGCGTGACGCCGGACATGTCGCAGATGCGCCGTGGACGCCGACTCGCGATCGATGTCGGTGATGCCCGTATCGGGGTCGCCTCGTGCGACCCCGACGGGATCCTCGCCACGCCGGTGGAGACCGTGCCGGGACGTGACGTCCCGGCCGCCCACCGGCGGCTCGGCCAGATCGTCGAGGAGTACGAGCCGATCGAGGTCATCGTGGGCCTGCCCCGCTCCCTCGGTGGCGGCGAGGGCCCGGCGGCCGCGAAGGTCCGCGCGTTCGCCCAGGTGTTCGCCCGTTCGATCGCGCCGGTTCCCGTGCGCCTTCTGGACGAGAGGATGACCACAGTGACGGCCACTCAAGGGCTGCGCGCTTCGGGCGTGAAGTCCAAGAAGGGCCGGTCTGTCATCGACCAGGCTGCCGCTGTGGTGATCCTTCAGAACGCTCTGGAGTCCGAACGGGCGTCAGGCGCTGCGCCGGGTGAGGGCGTCGAAGTGGTTGTCTGATCGCGATACGGTAACGTTCCGCGCGATGCGCCGGTGTTCGAACAGACACCGCACAGCAAAGCGAAGAGACGGAGCGTCGTCTCGCGGCTCAAGGGGATCGATGACTGAGTATGGCCGGGGCTCCGGCTCCGAACCGTGGCATCCCGAGGACCCCTTGTACGGGGACCAGGGATGGGGAGGCCAGCAGGCCGCCCACGGCCAGGACCAGGGCCAGTACGACGGCCGGCAGCAGCCCTACGCCCAGGACCCGTACGCCCAGCAGGGCTACCAGCAGGACCCGTACGGCCAGCAGCATCAGCAGGATCCGTACCAGCAGCATCAGCAGCAGCACCAGCAGGACCCGTACGGCCAGCAGCACCAGCAGGACCCGTACCAGCAGCAGCCGTACGGCGCGCCGCACGACCCCTACGCCCAGCCGCAGCAGCCGCAGTACGACAACGGTGGCTGGGACACGGGCCAGCAGGCGGCGATGCCGTACGGCGCCCAGCAGCCTTCGTACGGCAACGACTCCGGTGGCTACGGCGAGCAGGCCGACCAGTACGGCACCTCCGAGGCGTACCCCCCGCCGCAGCCCCCGGGGCACCGCGAGCAGGCACCCCAGCAGCAGGGCCAGGACTGGGACCCGGACGTGCCGCAGGAGGAGACGCATCCTTTCTTCACGGGCGCGGACGAGCCGGCCGACGAGCGCGGCCCCCGCACCCGCTCCCGGTCCCGTGAGGACGACGAACACGACGACGACCCGCGTGAGTCCGGCCGGGGCGGTGGTGAGCGCCGGGGCAAGGGCAAGAAGAAGAGCCGCAACGGCTGCGCCTGCCTCGGTGTGGCCGCGGTCCTCGTCGGCGGCCTGGGCGGAGTGGGCTATTTCGGCTACTCGTACTTCCAGGGCCAGTTCGGCGAAGCCCCCGACTACACGGGCAGCGGCACGGGCTCGGTCGAGGTGGAGATCCCGGAGGGTGCGTACGGGAACGAGATCGCGAGCATCCTGAAGAAGGCCGGCGTCGTGAAGTCGTCCGACGCCTTCATCTCGGCCCAGAAAGGGAAGTCGATCCAGGCCGGTGTCTATCTCCTCAAGAAGGAGATGTCGGCGGACAATGCTGTCGCGCTCATGCAGGACCCGAAGAGCCAGAACGCTCTCGTCATTCCCGAGGGCACGAGCACCGGCGGCATCTACAAGGCGATCGACCGAAGGCTGCAGCTGAAGACGGGGACCACGGCCAAGGTCGCGAGAACCAAGGCCGAGAGTCTCGGGCTGCCTGATTGGGCGGACGACGACCCCAAGATCAAGGATCCGCTGGAGGGGTTCCTCTTTCCGGCCGCCTACGCCGTGCCCAAGGACTCGAAACCCGAGGACGCGCTGAAGAAGATGGTCACGCGGGCCAACAAGGAATACGGAAAGCTCGACCTCGAGCAGAACGCGAAGAAGCTGAATCTGGACTCTCCGCTCGACCTCATCACCGTGGCGAGCCTCGTCCAGAAAGAGGGAAAGTACAAGCACGACTTCGACAAGGTTGCGAGGGTGGTCTACAACCGGCTCAAGCCGGACAACCTCGAAACCGTCGGAAGGCTCGAATTCGACTCGACAGTCAATTACATTCGAGATGAGAGCACACTGGACATCGGTGCCGTCGACGATCTGCGAAAGATCGACGATCCGTACAACACGTACAGCATCAAGGGGCTCCCCCTCGGGCCGATCTCCAATCCGGGTGCGGACGCGTTGCACTCGGCGATCAGTCCGGCATCCGGCCCTTGGTACTACTTCGTCTCCGTGACCGAGGACAAGACGCTGTTCGCGGTGACGAACGAGGAGCACGAACGCAACCGCAAGCAGTACGAAGAGAACAAGGCAGACCAGTGAGCGCCACGCACCGGGCCGCCGTTCTCGGCTCGCCCATCGCCCATTCCCTCTCCCCGGTCCTGCACCGCGCCGCGTACGCGGAGCTCGGCCTGGACGACTGGTCCTACGAGCGCCATGACGTGGACGAGGCGGCGCTGCCCGGCTTCGTCGAGGGGCTGGACCGGTCCTGGGCGGGGCTCTCGCTGACCATGCCGCTCAAGCGGGCGGTCATTCCGCTGCTGGACGGGATCAGCGACACGGCGGCGTCGGTCGAAGCCGTCAACACCGTCGTGTTCACCGAGGACGGCCGCCGCCTCGGTGACAACACGGACATCCCGGGGATGGTCGCCGCCCTGCGCGAACGAGGCGTCGAGAAGGTCGAATCCGCCGCCGTCCTCGGAGCGGGCGCCACGGCGTCCTCCGCGCTGGCCGCCCTCGCCGAGATCTGCGCCGGGCCCGTCACGGCCTATGTGCGCAGCGCGGCGCGGGCCGACGAGATGCGCGGCTGGGGCTCACGCCTCGGTGTCGACGTCAGGATCGCGGACTGGGCCGAGGCCGACGAGGCCCTGCACGCCCCCCTGGTGATCGCCACCACCCCGGCCGGCGCCACCGATACCCTGGCGGACGCCGTTCCCGCGGCGCCCGGCACCCTGTTCGACGTCCTGTACGAGCCCTGGCCGACCGCACTGGCCGCTCGCTGGGCTGAAGCCGGAGCCGGTGTGGTGGGAGGCCTCGACCTCCTCGTGCACCAGGCCGTTCTCCAGGTGGAACAGATGACCGGTCAGGATGCACCGCTCGCCGTCATGCGCGCCGCGGGTGAGGCCGCCCTGGGCGGGCGTACCCCGGGCGTCTCCGGCTGAGGCGGGAGGGCGGGACGTGGCGTCGTCCCACCCTCGGGCCTGCCTTCCGGACGGTCAGGCCGCCTCGGAGACCCAGCAGGTCTTGTAGGTCACGATCTCGCTGCCCTCCTTGTTGGCGATCTGGATGCCGATGCCGTACAGACCGGCGTCGCTCTGCGCACTGGTGTACCAGGCGCGGCCACCGGGGGCCCCGCCGTCGTAGGAGTGCCAGCTCCAGTACTTGATGCCGCCGCCGTAGTTGCGGGAGACGAAGCGGACCTCGGGGTGGTGACCGTCCGACGAGATGTCCAATGCGGTGAGCTCCAGGTCGATGGAGGTGATGGTGCCCTTGCTCCACCAGCGGTACCCCAGCTCACCCTGGGCGCCGCCCGAGGTGCACGTCATGTAGCGCCAGTCGGAGTTGCCCTCCCCGGCGTGTGCGGTGCCACCGAGGGTGGCGGTGAGTGCCAGCGCGGCGCCCAGGGTGAGCGAGATCAGGGATTTACGCATGATGTTCATCCTTGTGGATTATTTGTGTGTCAGTTATTGCGCTGCGATTATCACCACCCTCTGATGGGTCGTCAAATGTAATTCAATTCGTGTATTCATATGGCATATATGGCGCGTGAATGTATGAATGTGGTGACTTTTCCGGTTGGTCGGGTCCGGTGTTCGCCCGACAGCGCCGTCCGTCTGATGGACCGGCGGCGGGTCCGCCCTCCCGATCGTGGGAGGATCAGGGGCGGCGGGCCAGGGCCGCGCACCCGGTCGCGCCGTTGCAGTTACAGGCGCGAGCATGAGGAGCACCGTTGAGCAGGTTGCGCTGGCTGACCGCCGGAGAGTCGCACGGCCCCGCACTGGTGGCGACGCTGGAGGGTCTTCCCGCCGGTATCCCCGTCACCACGGAGATGGTGGCGGACGCGCTCGCCAGGCGACGGCTCGGTTACGGGCGTGGCGCCCGGATGAAGTTCGAGCGGGACGAGGTCACCTTCCTCGGCGGCGTCCGGCACGGCCTGACCATGGGCTCGCCCGTCGCCGTCATGGTGGGCAACACCGAGTGGCCCAAGTGGGAGCAGGTCATGTCGGCCGACCCGGTCGACCCCGAGGTGCTCGCCGCGCAGGCCCGCAACGCCCCGCTGACCCGCCCCCGGCCCGGTCACGCCGACCTCGCCGGGATGCAGAAGTACGGCTTCGAAGAGGCCCGCCCGGTCCTGGAGCGCGCGAGCGCCCGTGAGACCGCGGCCCGCGTCGCCCTCGGCGCCGTCGCCCGCTCCTACCTCAAGGAGACCGCGGGCATCGAGATCGTCTCCCACGTCGTCGAACTGGCCGCGGCCAAGGCGCCCTACGGTGTCTACCCCAAGCCCTCCGACGTCGAGCGTCTCGACGCCGACCCCGTGCGCTGCCTGGACGCCGAGGCGTCGAAGGCGATGGTCGAGGAGATCGACCAGGCCCACAAGGACGGCGACACCCTCGGGGGAGTCGTCGAGGTGCTCGCCTACGGAGTCCCCGTGGGCCTCGGCTCGCACGTGCACTGGGACCGCAAGCTGGACGCACGGCTGGCCGGTGCCCTGATGGGCATCCAGGCCATCAAGGGCGTCGAGGTCGGCGACGGCTTCGACCTCGCGCGGGTCCCGGGGTCGAAGGCCCACGACGAGATCATCGCCACGGAGAACGGCATCAAGCGTGCCTCCGGCCGCGCCGGCGGCACCGAGGGCGGGCTGACCACCGGTGAGCTCCTGCGCGTCCGTGCCGCGATGAAGCCCATCGCCACCGTGCCGCGCGCGCTCGCCACCATCGACGTGGTGACCGGTGAGGCCGCCAAGGCGCACCACCAGCGGTCCGACGTCTGCGCCGTCCCGGCAGCCGGGATCGTCGCCGAGGCGATGGTGGCCCTGGTGCTGGCCGACGCGGTCGCGGAGAAGTTCGGCGGCGACAGCGTCGCCGAGACCCACCGCAACGTGCAGTCGTACCTCTCCCACCTCCAGATCCGGTGAGCGGCCCGCTGATCGTCCTGGTCGGCCCGATGGGGGTCGGCAAGTCCACGGTGGGGGAGCTGCTCGCCGAGCGGCTCGGCACCACCTACCGCGACACCGACGCGGACGTCGTCACCACCGCCGGCAAGTCGATCCCGGAGATCTTCTTCGACGAGGGCGAGGAGCACTTCCGGGCCCTGGAACGCGACGCCGTGCGGGAGGCCGTCGCCGGGCACCCCGGCGTGCTCGCGCTCGGCGGCGGTTCCGTCCTCGACGGGTCGACCCGCGCGCTGCTCGCCGGCCGCCGGGTCGTCTATCTCTCGATGGACGTGGACGAGGCCGTCAGGCGCGTCGGGCTGAACACCGCGCGCCCGCTGCTCGCCGTCAACCCGCGCAGGCAGTGGCGCGAGCTCATGGACGCCAGGCGCCATCTGTACGAGGAAGTGGCGGGCGCGACCGTCGCGACCGACGAACGCACCCCCGAAGAGGTCGCCCAGGCGGTCCTCGACGCATTGGAACTGCCGGAGCGCACGGGCGAACCCGTACCGGCCGGCCGGGACAGGACAGCCATGACCGAGCAGGGCAGCAGGACCATCCAGATCGCCGGCACGGCGGGCACCGACGCCTACGAGGTGCTCGTCGGACGCCAGCTCCTCGGCGAGCTGCCGAACCTCATCGGCGACCGGGCCAAGCGGGTCGCCGTCCTGCACCCCGAGGCGCTCGCCGAGACCGGCGAGGCCGTCCGCGAGGACCTCGCGGCCCAGGGTTACGAGGCCATCGCGATCCAGCTGCCGAACGCCGAGGAGGCCAAGACCGTCGAGGTCGCCGCCTACTGCTGGAAGGCGCTCGGCCAGACCGGCTTCACCCGGACCGACGTCATCGTCGGTGTCGGCGGTGGCGCCACCACCGACGTCGCGGGGTTCGTCGCCGCCTCCTGGCTGCGAGGAGTGCGCTGGATCGCCGTACCGACGACCGTGCTCGGGATGGTCGACGCAGCGGTCGGCGGCAAGACCGGCATCAACACCGCCGAGGGCAAGAACCTCGTGGGTGCCTTCCACCCGCCGGCCGGGGTTCTCTGCGACCTGGCGGCACTGGACTCGCTGCCGGTCAACGACTACGTCTCAGGCCTGGCCGAGATCATCAAGGCGGGTTTCATCGCCGACCCGGTCATCCTCGACCTCATCGAGGCCGACCCCCAGGGCGCCCGTACTCCCGCCGGACCGCACACAGCGGAGCTCATCGTGCGCTCCATCAGGGTCAAGGCCGAGGTCGTCTCCAGCGACCTCAAGGAGTCGGGCCTGCGGGAGATCCTCAACTACGGCCACACCCTGGCCCACGCCATCGAGAAGAACGAGCGCTACAAGTGGCGCCACGGCGCGGCCGTCTCGGTCGGCATGGTCTTCGCAGCGGAGCTCGGCCGGCTCGCGGGCCGCCTGGACGACGCCACCGCCGACCGGCACCGCGCCGTCCTGGAGTCCGTCGGGCTGCCGCTCACCTACCGGGGTGACCAGTGGCCGAAGCTCCTGGAGAACATGAAGGTCGACAAGAAGTCCCGCGGCGACCTGCTGCGCTTCATCGTCCTGGACGGCATCGCGAAGCCCACCGTGCTGGAGGGCCCCGACCCGGCCGTCCTGCTCGCCGCCTACGGGGAGGTCTCCGCGTGACGGCCCGCAGGGTCTTCGTGCTCAACGGCCCCAACCTCGGCCGTCTGGGCTCCCGCGAGCCCGATGTGTACGGGGCGACGTCCTACGCCGGTCTCGTCGACACCTGCCAGGCCGTCGGCAAGGAACTCGGCTTCGACGTCGAGGTCCGGGAGACCAACGACGAGGGCGAGTTGATCCGATGGCTCCACGAGGCGGCGGACGGCTCGATTCCGGTCGTCATCAACCCGGGTGCCTTCACGCACTACTCGTACGGAATGCGCGACGCCGCAGCCCAGCGCACCGCCCCGCTGATCGAGGTGCACATCTCGAATCCGTACGCGCGTGAGGAATTCCGCCACACCTCCGTGATCGCCCCGGTGGCCACCGGGACCGTGGCAGGATTCGGGATCGGCTCCTACCGGCTCGCCCTGCGCGCCCTGGCCGGCGAACTGACGGACTGACGGACTGACACCGGGCACTTCGTGCCTTCCCCGCCCGTTCACCCCACGGCGGCCGGGGAAGGTACGGTTGCCGTTCGACCAGCGCCAGTTGCCTGTACGAGACGGAGTGGCACCGGATGCAGCACGCAGTGGGGGCCCCGCTGCCTCCGCCCCAAGGACCCGGGAACGGGCCGTGGACGCACCAGGCACAGCACTCGGCCCACCCCGGCCAGGCGGCGGGGCCGCCGCCTCCCTCCGCGGCGCCTGGAGCACATCCTCAGGCGCCCCTGCCCCCGCATGCCCCGATGCCTCCCGCCCCGGAGACCACCGGGCACGTCCAGCTGCCCCCGGGCGGACCCGTCCCGCTGCCCGCGCCGCCCGCCGAGCCGGGCACCGGTGCGGCGACCCTGGCCGTGCTCCTGATCGGCCCCGCCGGAGCGGGCAAGACCACGGTCGCCAAGCTCTGGGCCGGCCGGCGCCGGGTCCCCACCGCGCACGTGTCCCTCGACGACGTCCGCGAATGGGTCTGCTCCGGCTTCGCCGACCCGCAGGCCGGATGGAACGACCACTCCGAGGCCCAGTACCGCCTTGCCAGGCGCACCTGCGGCTTCGCCGCCCGTAATTTCCTGGCCAACGGCATCTCGTGCATCCTCGACGACGCGGTCTTTCCCGACCGGCCGGTCGTCGGCCTGGGAGGCTGGAAGCGGCACGTCGGCCCAGGGCTGCTGCCGGTCGTCCTCCTGCCCGGCCTCGAGGTCGTCCTGGAGCGCAACGCGGCCCGCAGCGGCAACCGCAGGCTGTCGGACGAGGAAGTCGCCCGGATCCACGGCCGGATGGCCGGCTGGTACGGCTCGGGGCTGCCGATCATCGACAACTCCACCTACGACGTCGAGACCACCGCGAGGGTCCTCGACGACGTCCTGGCCCGCTCCATAGCCAGCCCGCCCGCCTGGTAGCGACCGTGCGGTATCCCGGTCGGGTGCGCTGACCGGGCGGGGCTCCGCCGGCGCTCGTAGGCTCGGAAACATGTCAGAGGTGTACGCCGTCCGACGCGGGCAACTGCGTGACCGGTACGCCGCCGCCGGATCCGCGGCCGCGCTGGTCTCCCGCCCCGCCAACGTCCGGTATCTCGCGGGCGCGGCCCCGCCCGGTGCCGTGCTGCTGCTCGGTCCCGTCGAGGACGTCCTGCTCTGCCCCCGCGCGCCGACGGGGGACCCCGCCCACGGGCGCCCCGACGAGCGGCTGCGGCTGACCGTCCTGCCGGAGAGCGACGGTGACCCGGTCGTCGCGGCCGCCGGACTCGCCGAAGGCCTGCAGGCCGGCTCCCTGGCGGTCGAGGAGCACGACCTGACGGTCGCCCGGCACCGCGCCATGGGCTCCGCCGCCCCCCGCCTGCGCCTCGGTGATCTCGGCGGCACGGTGGAGCAGCTGCGCCTGGTGAAGGACGAGGAGGAGATCGCCTGCCTGCGGATCGCGGCCGAGATCACCGACCAGGCGCTCGGTGAACTCCTCGAATCCATCCTGGTCGGGCGTACCGAACGCCACCTCGCCCTGGAGCTGGAGCGCAGGCTGGTGGACCACGGAGCCGACGGCCCGGCCTTCGCCACCTCCGTGGGGACGGGCCCCCATTCGGGCCTGGGCCGCCACCGGCCCACCGATCGCCGGGTCGAGGAAGGCGATTTCCTCTCCGTCTGCCTCGGCGCGAACTACCGGGGATACCGTTGCGAGATCGGCCGTACGTTCGTCATCGGGACCAGTCCCGCGGACTGGCAGATCGAGCTCTACGACCTTGTTTTCGCCGCTCAGCGGGCCGGACGTGAGGCTCTCCTCCCCGGCGTCGCCTGCCGCGACGTGGACCGCGCGGCCCGCCATCTCCTGGACTCCGCGGGCTACGCGGACGGCCTCCAGCCGAGCACCGGGCACGGGGTCGGACTGGAAATCGACGAGGACCCGCAGTTGGCACCGGCAGCCATGGGTAAACTGGACGCTTGTGTGCCGGTCACCGTCGAACCGGGGGTCCACCTCCCGGGCCGGGGCGGTGTCCGGATCGATGACACGCTCGTCGTGCGCCCCGAGGCGGACGGCGGACCCGAGCTACTCACCATTACGACCAAGGAGCTGCTCGCGCTCTAGCGCGCGTTCGTTGGTTGTCCACCAGCTTTCAGTCCAGGAGATTCCGCAACCGTGGCTTCCACGAACGACCTCAAGAACGGCCTGGTGCTCAAGCTCGACGGAGGCCAGCTCTGGTCCGTCGTCGAGTTCCAGCACGTCAAGCCCGGCAAGGGCCCCGCCTTCGTGCGCACCAAGCTCAAGAACGTGCTCTCCGGCAAGGTCGTCGACAAGACGTTCAACGCCGGCGTCAAGGTCGAGACGGCCACCATCGACCGCCGCGACATGCAGTTCTCGTACATGGACGGCGAGTACTTCGTCTTCATGGACATGGACACGTACGACCAGCTCATGGTCGACCGCAAGTCCGTCGGCGACGCCGCCAACTTCCTGATCGAGGGCTTCACCGCCTCGGTCGCGCAGCACGAGGGCGAGGTGCTCTACGTCGAGCTCCCCGCCGCGGTCGAGCTGACCATCAAGCACACCGACCCCGGTGTCCAGGGTGACCGCTCCACCGGCGGCACCAAGCCCGCCACGCTGGAGACCGACTACGAGATCGGTGTCCCGCTCTTCATCACCACCGGCGAGAAGATCAAGGTCGACACCCGTACGGGCGACTACCTCGGCCGGGTGAACAGCTAACCGTGGCTGCCCGGAACAAGGCCCGCAAGCGCGCCTTCCAGATCCTTTTCGAGGCCGACCAGCGCGGTGAGTCCGTGCAGACGGTCCTCGCGGACTGGGTGCGGCTCTCGCGGACCGACGACCGACAGCCGCCGGTCGGGGAATTCACGATGGAGCTGGTCGAGGGGTACGCGCAGTACGCCGACCGGATCGACGACCTCATCGTCACCTACGCCGTGGACTGGGAGATCGACCGCATGCCGGTCGTCGACCGGAGCATCCTGCGGCTCGGTGCGTACGAGCTGATCTGGATGGACTCGACCCCGGACGCCGTCGTGATCGACGAGGCGGTGCAGCTCGCCAAGGAGTTCTCCACGGACGACTCCCCGGCCTTCGTGAACGGCCTGCTGGCCCGTTTCAAGGACCTCAAGCCGAATCTCCGCCGGGAGCAGTAGCCTCCGGCGGTCTCGAGCCGAACGAAGGGCCCACGGTCGATGTGTGACCGTGGGCCCTTCGGCGTCCCCCGGGCGGGCCGGGACGACATGAGAACGCCGGGCCGGTGGGTCCTCAGGGACCCCGCCGACCCGGCGGTGCGTTCTTCGTCGGGGCCGTCAGCCCTCGTCGTGCGCGACCGCGCGACGCGCGTCCGCGTCCAGCACGCCCCAGCTGATCAGCTGCTCCGTGAGCACGGACGGCGACTGGTCGTAGATCACGGCCAGGGTCCGCAGGTCGTCCTGGCGGATGGAGAGCACCTTGCCGTTGTAGTCGCCGCGCTGGCTCTGGATCGTCGCCGCGTAACGCTGCAGCGGTCCGGCCTTCTCCGGCGGCACGTGGGCGAGGCGCTCCAGGTCGAGGACCAGCTTCGGCGGCGGCTCGGCGGCACCGCCGGGGGTCGTGCCCGGCAGGAGCTCCTGCACCGGGACGCCGTAGAAGTCGGCCAGCTCGGCAAGGCGCTGCACGGTCACGGCGCGGTCGCCGCGCTCGTAGGAACCGACCACGACGGCCTTCCAGCGACCCTGCGACTTCTCCTCCACGCCGTGGAGGGAGAGGCCCTGCTGGGTGCGGATGGCGCGGAGCTTGGCCCCGAGCTGCTTGGCGTATTCGCTGGACATAAGGCTCCCCGGACGCTGGAACATTGCGGCTGGGCCGCGTGGCTGGTAACTCACTGTGAGGTTACGCAGCGTTACTTGGCTGCGTCAAGCCGAAAGGTCCGGGATGCCACCTCCTGGGGGCGGGGCCAGGGCCTCGCACAAGCCCTGGTAACGTGGATGACGCAATTTCGACGTCCTTTAACGTCCGTCCAGTGAGGCGGAGAAGGAGGTCCGTTTCTTATGGACGCACAGCATGACCAGACCGGCAATGCGGCACGCCCCGTTCTCGAGGCTCCCGACATCGCCCGGGTACTGACCCGGATCGCCCACGAGATCGTCGAACGCGCCAAGGGCGCCGACGACGTGGTGCTTCTCGGCATCCCGACACGGGGGGTCTTCCTCGCCGGTCGGCTCGCCGGAAAACTCGAAGAGATCACCGGCCGGAAGACGCCGGTCGGGTCACTCGACATCACGATGTACCGCGACGACCTCCGGATGCGCCCCGCGCGTGCCCTGGGACGCACCGAGATCCCCGGTGAGGGCATCGAGGGCCGCCTCGTCGTGCTCGTCGACGACGTGCTCTTCTCCGGGCGCACGATCCGGGCAGCACTCGACGCGCTCGGCGACATCGGCCGGCCCCGTGCCGTGCAGCTCGCGGTCCTCGTCGACCGCGGCCACCGCGAACTCCCGATCCGCGCCGACTACGTCGGCAAGAACCTCCCCACGTCGCTGCGGGAGACGGTCAGGGTCCAGCTCGCCGAGGAGGACGGCCGCGACGCCGTGCTGCTCGGCGTCAAGCAGGCCGTCCCGGCAGGCGAGCAGTAGCGGAGCCCCGTCCCGTGCGTCCCACCGGCCGCACGGCCGCTTCGCCACGCCCACCCGCCTGATTCCTCCACCCTTCACGGAGAACTCAAGATGCTGCGCCCTCCCGGGGACAACCCCCGGACCCCCCGTCACCTCATCTCGGCCGCAGACCTCACCCGCGACGACGCCGTCCTGATCCTCGACACCGCCGAGGAGATGGCCCGGGTCGCGGACCGGCCGATCAAGAAACTTCCCACGCTGCGTGGACGAACGGTCGTCAACCTGTTCTTCGAGGACTCGACCCGCACGAGGATCTCGTTCGAGGCCGCCGCCAAGCGCCTCTCCGCCGACGTCATCAACTTCTCCGCGAAGGGTTCGTCCGTCTCCAAGGGCGAGTCGCTCAAGGACACCGCCCTGACCCTGGAGGCCATGGGCGCCGACGCCGTCGTCATCCGCCACGGCGCCTCCGGGGCCCCCTACCGCCTCGCCACCTCGGGCTGGATCGACAGCGCGGTCGTCAACGCCGGTGACGGCACCCACGAGCACCCCACCCAGGCGTTGCTGGACGCGTTCACGATGCGCCGCAGGCTGGTCGGGCACGACGCGGGCATCGGCCGGGACCTCGAAGGCCGGCGGATCACGATCGTCGGTGACATCCTGCACAGCCGCGTCGCCCGGTCCAACGTCCACCTGCTCCACACCCTCGGTGCGCACGTCACCCTGGTGGCCCCGCCCACCCTCGTGCCGGTCGGCGTCGAGCAGTGGCCCTGCGACGTCAGCTACCGCCTCGACGACGTGCTGCCGAAGTCCGACGCGGTCATGATGCTCCGTGTGCAGCGCGAACGGATGAACGCCGCCTACTTCCCGACCGAGCGTGAGTACTCCCGCCGCTACGGCCTCGACGGCGAACGCATGGCGAAGATGCCGGAGCACGCCATCGTGATGCACCCCGGCCCGATGGTCCGCGGCATGGAGATCACGGCCGAGGTCGCCGACTCCGACCGCTGCACCGCCGTCGAGCAGGTCGCGAACGGCGTCTCCACCCGCATGGCCGTCCTGTACCTGCTGCTCGGCGGCTCCGAGACCGCCCTGCCCTCCGCCTCCGCCCGTACCGAGGAGAACAAGTAACCATGAGCAAGATCCTGATCCGCGGTGCGAAGGTCCTCGGCGGCGAGCCGCAGGACGTCCTCATCGACGGCGAGACCGTCGTCGAGGTCGGCACCGGCATCGAAGCGGCTGACGCCACCGTCGTCGAGGCGGCCGGCCAGATCCTGCTGCCCGGCCTCGTCGACCTGCACACCCATCTGCGCGAGCCCGGACGCGAGGACTCCGAGACGGTCCTCACGGGCACCAAGGCGGCGGCGGTCGGCGGCTTCACCGCCGTCCACGCCATGGCCAACACCTTCCCCGTCGCCGACACCGCCGGTGTCGTCGAGCAGGTCTGGCGGCTCGGCAAGGAGTCCGGCTACTGCGACGTGCAGCCCGTCGGCGCCGTCACCGTCGGCCTGGAGGGCAAGCAGCTCGCCGAGCTGGGAGCCATGCACGACTCCGCCGCCGGAGTGAAGGTCTTCTCCGACGACGGCAAGTGCGTCGACGACGCCGTGATCATGCGCCGCGCGCTGGAGTACGTGAAGGCCTTCGACGGAGTCGTGGCGCAGCACGCGCAGGAGCCCCGCCTCACCGAGGGGGCCCAGATGAACGAGGGCATCGTCTCCGCCGAACTCGGTCTCGGCGGCTGGCCCGCCGTCGCCGAGGAGTCGATCATCGCCCGCGACGTCCTCCTCGCCGCCCACGTCGGCTCCCGGGTGCACATCTGCCACCTGTCGACCGCCGGCTCCGTGGAGATCGTCCGCTGGGCCAAGTCCAAGGGCTGGAACGTCACCGCCGAGGTCACGCCGCACCACCTGCTGCTCACCGACGAACTCGTACGGACCTACAACCCCGTCTACAAGGTGAACCCGCCGCTGCGCACCGAGGCCGACGTCATGGCCCTGCGCGAGGCCCTCGCCGACGGCACCATCGACTGCGTGGCTACCGACCACGCCCCGCACCCCCACGAGGACAAGGACTGCGAGTGGGCCGCCGCCGCCATGGGCATGGTGGGCCTGGAGACCGCGCTCTCCGTGGTCCAGCAGACGATGGTGGACACCGGGCTGCTCGACTGGGCGGGTGTCGCCGACCGCATGTCGACGCGCCCCGCCGCCATCGGCAGGCTCGAAGGACACGGCCGGCCCGTCTCGGCGGGTGAGCCCGCCAACCTCACCCTGGTCGATCCGGCATACCGTGGAGCTGTGGACCCCGCGGGCTTCGCCTCCCGCAGCCGCAACACTCCGTACGAGGGTCGCGAGCTGCCCGGCCGAGTTACCCACACCTTCCTGCGGGGCCGTGCCACGGTCGTCGACGGGAAGCTCGCGTGACAACACTCAACCCCCTCCTCCAGCTGGCCGCCGACCAGAAGTCGGCCGAGGTGACGGACTGGTCGGCCCGCATCAGCTGGGTCCTCGGACTGGCCCTGTTCATCGCGTTCGTCTACTGGCTGATGCGCCAGGGATGGAAGTGGCGCGGCAGGCTGCAGTCCGGCCTCCCCGAGCTCGCGAGCACCCCCGAGGGGTTCGCGGACGGCGAGAGGATCCTCACCCTCACCGGGCGGTACCACGCCTCGACGACCGCCGGGCAGTGGCTCGACCGGATCGTCGCGCACGGCCTCGGGACCCGCAGCCGGGTCGAGCTGACCCTGACCTCGCAGGGCCTGGACGTCGTACGCCCCGGGGCGGCCGACTTCTTCGTACCGGCCGCCGCCCTGCGTGAGGCCAGGCTCGACAAGGCGCTCGCCGGCAAGGTCCTGCCCGAAGGCGGCCTGCTCGTCATCACCTGGGTGCACGGCGACACGATGATCGACTCGGGCTTCCGCTCCGACCACGCGGCCGAGCACCAGGCGTGGGTCGACGCCGTCACCCACCTCACCGGCGCGGCCGGCGAGAACCTCACCAGCACCACCACCAGCACGACGGAAGGCACCGCACGATGACGATCTCCACCCGGGGAGCCGGAAAAGCTCCCGCCGTACTCGTACTGGAGGACGGCCGCTCCTTCCGCGGCCGCGCCTACGGGGCCGTGGGGGAGACCTTCGGAGAGGCGGTGTTCTCGACCGGCATGACCGGCTACCAGGAGACGCTGACCGACCCCTCGTACCACCGCCAGGTCGTCGTCATGACCGCCCCGCACGTCGGCAACACCGGTGTGAACGACGAGGACCCCGAGTCGAAGCGGATCTGGGTCTCCGGCTACGTCGTGCGCGACCCCGCCCGGGTCCCCTCCAACTGGCGCTCCCGCCGCTCGCTGGACGAGGAGCTCGCGAGCCAGGGCGTCGTCGGCATCAGCGGCATCGACACCCGCGCCCTCACCCGCCACCTGCGTGAGCGCGGCGCGATGCGCGTCGGCATCTTCTCCGGCAACGCCGTCCAGGACGAGGGCGTGCTGCTCGCCAAGGTGCGCCAGGCCCCCGAGATGAGCGGAGCCGACCTCGCGGCCGAGGTCGCCACCAAGGAGGCGTACGTCGTCCCCGCGGTCGGCACCAAGAAGTTCACGGTCGCGGCGATCGACCTCGGCATCAAGGGCATGACCCCGCACCGCATGGCCGAGCGCGGCATCGAGGTGCACGTCCTGCCGGCCACCGCGACCCTCGACGAGGTGTACGCGGTGAAGCCCGACGGAGTCTTCTTCTCCAACGGCCCCGGCGACCCGTCCACCGCCGACCACCCGGTCTCCGTCATGCGCGGTGTCCTGGAGCGCAAGACCCCGCTCTTCGGCATCTGCTTCGGCAACCAGATCCTGGGCCGCTCGCTCGGCTTCGGCACCTACAAGCTGAAGTACGGCCACCGCGGCATCAACCAGCCCGTGCAGGACCGCACGACCGGCAAGGTCGAGGTCACCGCGCACAACCACGGATTCGCCGTGGACGCTCCGCTCGACAAGGTCTCCGACACGGAGTTCGGCCGGGCCGAGGTCTCCCACGTATGCCTGAACGACCAGGTCGTCGAGGGGCTGCAGCTGCTCGACCAGCCGGCCTTCAGCGTCCAGTACCACCCCGAAGCAGCCGCGGGCCCGCACGACGCCGCGTACCTCTTCGACCGTTTCGTCACCCTGATGGAGGGCCAGCGTGCCTAAGCGCTCCGATATCCAGTCCGTCCTGGTCATCGGCTCCGGTCCGATCGTCATCGGCCAGGCCGCCGAGTTCGACTACTCCGGCACCCAGGCCTGCCGCGTGCTCAAGGCCGAGGGCCTGCGCGTCATCCTGGTCAACTCCAACCCGGCGACGATCATGACCGACCCGGAGATCGCCGACGCCACGTACGTCGAGCCGATCACCCCCGAGTTCGTCGAGAAGATCATCGCCAAGGAGCGCCCCGACGCGCTGCTCCCGACCCTGGGCGGCCAGACCGCGCTCAACACCGCGATCTCCATGCACGACAACGGTGTGCTGGAGAAGTACGGCGTCGAGCTCATCGGCGCCAACGTCGAGGCCATCAACAAGGGCGAGGACCGCGACCTCTTCAAGGGGGTCGTCGAGGCCGTCAAGGCGAAGATCGGCTACGGCGAGTCCGCCCGCTCCGTCATCTGCCACACCATGGACGACGTCATCGCCGGTGTGGACACCCTCGGCGGCTACCCCGTCGTCGTCCGCCCCTCCTTCACCATGGGCGGCGCCGGCTCCGGCTTCGCCCACGACGAGGACGAGCTGCGCCGCATCGCGGGACAGGGCCTCACGCTCTCGCCGACCACCGAGGTGCTCCTGGAGGAGTCCATCCTCGGCTGGAAGGAGTACGAGCTGGAGCTGATGCGCGACAGGAACGACAACGTCGTGGTCGTCTGCTCCATCGAGAACTTCGACCCGATGGGCGTCCACACCGGTGACTCGATCACCGTCGCCCCGTCGATGACGCTCACCGACCGCGAGTACCAGCGGCTCCGCGACATCGGCATCGCGATCATCCGCGAGGTCGGCGTCGACACCGGCGGCTGCAACATCCAGTTCGCGATCGACCCCGCCGACGGCCGGATCATCGTGATCGAGATGAACCCGCGCGTCTCCCGCTCCTCGGCGCTCGCCTCCAAGGCCACCGGCTTCCCGATCGCCAAGATCGCCGCCAAGCTGGCCGTCGGCTACACGCTCGACGAGATCCCCAACGACATCACCGAGAAGACCCCGGCCTCCTTCGAGCCGACCCTCGACTACGTCGTGGTCAAGGCCCCGCGCTTCGCCTTCGAGAAGTTCCCGTCGGCCGACTCCACCCTCACCACCACCATGAAGTCGGTGGGCGAGGCCATGGCCATCGGCCGCAACTTCACCGAGGCCCTGCAGAAGGCCCTGCGCTCCCTGGAGAAGAAGGGCTCGCAGTTCGCCTTCACCGGCGACCCGGGCGACAAGGCGGAGCTCCTCGCCGAGGCGGTGCGCCCCACGGACGGCCGTATCAACACCGTCATGCAGGCGATCCGCGCCGGCGCCACCCAGGAAGAGGTCTTCGACGCCACGAGGATCGACCCGTGGTTCGTCGACCAGCTCTTCCTGATCAAGGAGATCGCCGACGAGCTGGCCTCCGCCGAGCGCCTCGACACCGAGCTGCTCGCCGAGGCCAAGCGGCACGGCTTCTCCGACGCACAGGTCGCCGACATCCGTGGCCTGCGCGAGGACGTCGTACGCGAGGTCCGGCACGCGCTCGGCATCCGCCCGGTCTACAAGACGGTCGACACCTGTGCCGCCGAGTTCGCCGCGAAGACGCCGTACTTCTACTCCTCCTACGACGAGGAGAGCGAGGTCGCGCCCCGCACCAAGCCCGCGGTGATCATCCTCGGCTCCGGCCCGAACCGCATCGGCCAGGGCATCGAGTTCGACTACTCCTGCGTCCACGCCTCCTTCGCCCTGAGCGACGCGGGCTACGAGACCGTGATGGTCAACTGCAACCCGGAGACCGTCTCCACGGACTACGACACCTCCGACCGGCTGTACTTCGAGCCGCTCACCCTCGAGGACGTCCTGGAGATCGTGCACGCCGAGTCGCTGGCCGGCCCGATCGCCGGCGTCATCGTGCAGCTCGGCGGCCAGACCCCGCTGGGCCTGGCGCAGGCGCTCAAGGACAACGGCGTCCCCGTCGTCGGCACCTCCCCGGAGGCGATCCACGCCGCCGAGGACCGCGGAGCCTTCGGCCGCGTCCTCGCCGAGGCGGGGCTGCCCGCTCCGAAGCACGGCACCGCCACCACCTTCGGCGAGGCCAAGGCCATCGCCGACGAGATCGGCTACCCCGTCCTCGTCCGCCCGTCGTACGTGCTCGGCGGCCGCGGCATGGAGATCGTCTACGACGAGACGCGCCTCGCCTCGTACATCTCCGAGTCCACCGAGATCAGCCCCACCCGGCCGGTCCTGGTCGACCGCTTCCTCGACGACGCCATCGAGATCGACGTCGACGCGCTCTACGACGGCACCGAGCTCTACCTCGGCGGCGTGATGGAGCACATCGAGGAGGCCGGTATCCACTCCGGCGACTCCGCCTGCGCGCTGCCCCCGATCACCCTCGGCGGCTACGACATCAAGCGGCTGAGGGCCTCCACCGAGGGCATCGCCAAGGGTGTCGGCGTACGCGGACTGATCAACATCCAGTTCGCGCTCTCCGGCGACATCCTCTACGTCCTCGAAGCCAACCCGCGCGCCTCGCGGACCGTCCCCTTCACCTCGAAGGCGACCGCGGTGCCGCTCGCGAAGGCCGCCGCCCGCATCTCGCTGGGCGCGACCGTCGCGGAGCTGCGCGAGGAGGGGCTGCTGCCGAAGCAGGGCGACGGCGGCACCCTGCCGCTCGACGCGCCGATCTCCGTCAAGGAGGCCGTCATGCCGTGGTCGCGCTTCCGCGACATCCAGGGCCGCGGCGTCGACACGGTCCTCGGCCCGGAGATGCGCTCCACCGGCGAGGTCATGGGCATCGACTCCGTCTTCGGCACCGCGTACGCCAAGTCGCAGGCCGGCGCCTACGGACCGCTGCCCACCAAGGGCCGCGCCTTCATCTCGGTCGCCAACCGCGACAAGCGCACGATGATCTTCCCGGCCCGCGAGCTGGTAGCCCACGGCTTCGAGCTGATGGCCACCTCCGGCACCGCCGAGGTCCTCAAGCGCAACGGGATCAACGCCACGGTCGTGCGCAAGCTGTCCGAGGGCGAGGGTCCGAACGGTGAGAAGACCATCGTCCAGCTGATCCACGACGGCGAGGTCGACCTCATCGTCAACACCCCGTACGGAACGGGCGGCCGGCTCGACGGCTACGAGATCCGCACCGCGGCCGTCGCACGGTCCGTGCCGTGCCTCACCACGGTCCAGGCGCTCGCCGCCGCCGTCCAGGGCATCGACGCGCTCAACCACGGCGGGGTCGGCGTACGTTCCCTCCAGGAACACGCCGAGCATCTGACCGCGGCACGCGACTAGAAGCCAGCACAGGGGGACACCGGAAACGGTGTCCCCCTCTTCATGAGGACACCGTGATGTACAAACTCTTCTTCCAGCTGGTCTTCAAGCGGATGGACCCCGAGCAGGCCCACCACATGGCCTTCCGCTGGATCCGCCTCGCCGCCCGGGTCCCCGTGCTGCGCACCTTCGTCGCCGCCGTGCTCGCCCCCCGGTACGAGGAACTGCGCACCGAGGCCCTCGGCCTGCGGATGCACGGTCCCTTCGGCCTCGCCGCCGGCTTCGACAAGAACGCCGTCGCCGTCGACGGCATGTCGATGCTCGGCTTCGACCACGTCGAGATCGGCACCGTCACCGGCGAGCCGCAGCCCGGCAACCCCAGGAAGCGGATGTTCCGCCTCGTCCCGGACCGGGCGCTGATCAACCGCATGGGCTTCAACAACGAGGGCTCCGCGGCCGTGGCCGAGCGCCTCGCCGCCCGCACCCCGGTCTTCCGTACGACCCTCGGCGTCAACATCGGCAAGACCAAGGTGGTCCCCGAGGCAGAAGCCGTCGGCGACTACGTGAAGTCCACCGAGCGGCTCGCCGCCCACGCCGACTACCTCGTGGTGAACGTCTCCTCACCCAACACGCCCGGCCTGCGCGACCTCCAGGCCACCGAGGCGCTCCGCCCGCTGCTCACCGCGGTGCGCGAGGCCGCCGACCGCACCGTCACCGACCGGCGCGTCCCGCTGCTCGTCAAGATCGCCCCGGACCTCGCGGACGAGGACGTCGACGCGGTGGCCGACCTCGCCGTCGAGCTCGGTCTGGACGGCATCATCGCCACCAACACCACCATCGCCCGCGACGGGCTCGGCCTGACGTCCGACGCGTCCCTGGTCCAGGAGACCGGCGGGCTCTCCGGCGCGCCCCTCAAGGAGCGCTCCCTGGCGGTCCTGGGCCGCCTGTACGCCCGTGTGGGCACCCGGATCACCCTGGTGGGCGTCGGGGGCATCGAGAACGCCGAGGACGCCTGGCAGCGCATCCTGGCGGGCGCCACGCTCGTCCAGGGCTACAGCGCCTTCGTCTACGAGGGTCCGTTCTACGCCAGGGCGATCCACAAGGGCCTGGCCGCGCGCCTCGCCGCATCCCCGTACGCCACCCTCGCCGAAGCCGTCGGCGCCGAGACTCGGAAGGCCACGCAGTGACCCCTGAACCCTTCGGCGCGCGCCTGCGCCTCGCCATGGACACCCGCGGGCCGCTCTGCGTCGGCATCGACCCGCACGCCTCCCTGCTCACCTCCTGGGGCCTGAACGACGACGTCGCCGGCCTCGAGCGCTTCACCCGCACGGTCGTCGAGGCCCTGGCCGACCGGGTCGCCGTGCTCAAGCCGCAGTCCGCGTTCTTCGAGCGCTTCGGCTCGCGCGGCGTCGCCGTCCTGGAGAAGGCCGTCGAGGAGGCCCGCGCGGCGGGGGCCCTCGTGCTCATGGACGCCAAGCGCGGGGACATCGGCTCCACGATGGGCGCCTACGCGGCCACCTACCTCGACAAGGACTCGCCGCTCTTCTCCGACGCGGTCACCGTCTCGCCGTACCTCGGCTTCGGCTCGCTGCGGCCGGCGCTCGACGCCGCCGCGGTCTCCGGCGCGGGTGTCTTCGTGCTCGCGCTCACCTCCAACCCGGAGGGCGCCGAGGTCCAGCGCGCCACCGCCGCGGACGGGCGCTCGCTGGCCCAGCTGATGCTCGACCACATGGCCGCCGAGAACGCGGGCGCGACACCGCTCGGCTCCGTCGGCGCGGTGGTCGGTGCGACGCTCGGGGACACGGGAGCCGATCTGTCGATCAACGGTCCGCTGCTCGCTCCCGGGATCGGTGCCCAGGGCGCCACTCCGGCGGATCTGCCCCGCGTCTTCGGCGCCGCGGCGGGCAACGTCGTACCGAGCGTGAGCCGGGGCGTGCTGCGCCACGGACCGGACGCGTCAGGGCTGCGCGAAGCCGCCGGACGGTTCGCGGAGGAGATCCGTGCGGCCGTCTCGGAAGCTTGACCATGCCACGTAACTGCCTGTTGGCGGAATCCTGACCAAAATTCCGGGTTGTTATGGCCGGAATGTCCGGCTCAGTTGAGGCTGACCAGGACTTTTCCGCTGTTCTCGCTGACTCAGGCGGCCTTGGCCGCTAGTCTCCGTCGAGAGCCAACGAGTACACGTTGTTCGTTGGCTCACCAGGTGCGGAGCCATCAGGTTCCTCGCCGGTCCGTATCCGACAGATCGACATCCGAGGTGACGTAGGCGTGGCTCTTCCGCCCCTTACCCCTGAACAGCGCGCAGCCGCGCTCGAAAAGGCCGCCGCGGCTCGCCGGGAGCGGGCCGAGGTCAAGAATCGACTCAAGCACTCCGGCGCCTCGCTCCATGAGGTCATCAAGCAGGGCCAGGAGAACGACGTCATCGGCAAGATGAAGGTCTCCGCTCTTCTCGAGTCCCTGCCGGGCGTGGGCAAGGTCCGCGCCAAGCAGATCATGGAGCGTCTCGGCATCTCCGAGAGCCGCCGGGTCCGGGGTCTCGGCTCCAACCAGATCGCATCCCTGGAGCGTGAGTTCGGCGGCAGCGCCGCCTGACGTTCTCAGGCACTCCTGAGAGCGGGGATAATCGCCCCATGGCTGCAACATCCCGGGGGACGTCCCCCGTACCCCCGGACGTACGTCCGCGGCTGACCGTGCTCTCCGGCCCCTCCGGGGTCGGCAAGAGCACGGTCGTCGCTCATATGCGCACAGTGCACCCCGAGGTGTGGCTCTCGGTGTCGGCGACGACCCGCAAGCCGCGCCCCGGCGAACGCAACGGTGTCCACTACTTCTTCGTCGAGGACGAGGAGTTCGACAAGCTGGTCGCCAACGGCGAGCTGCTGGAGTGGGCCGAGTTCGCCGGCAACCGGTACGGCACGCCCCGCCGTGCGGTGCTCGACCGCCTGGAGGCGGGCGAGCCGGTGCTGCTGGAGATCGATCTGCAGGGTGCCCGGCTGGTCCGCCAGTCGATGCCCGAGGCGCAGCTGGTCTTCCTCGCGCCGCCCAGCTGGGACGAGCTGGTGCGCCGGCTCACCGGCCGGGGGACGGAGGCACCCGCCGTGATCGAGCGCCGGCTCGCGGCGGCGAAGGTCGAGCTGGCCGCGGAGGCCGAGTTCGATACGACGCTCGTCAACACCTCTGTCGAGGACGTGGCGCGCGAGCTGCTAACGTTGATGCTGCAGGCTTCCGGCCTCCACGGTACCGACGGCTGACCTCAGCGGTCGCCCCGCCGGTCCGCGGACGCAGAGCATCACCACTGCGGAACCAGCATGATCAAAGATCTCTTTGATCTCTATCCCCTTCGGAAGGCAGAGAGTGTCCTCTTCCATCACCACGCCCGAGGGCATCATCAACCCGCCGATTGATGAGCTCCTCGAGGCCACCGACTCGAAGTACAGCCTCGTGATCTACGCCGCCAAGCGCGCGCGCCAGATCAACGCGTACTACTCGCAGCTCGGTGAAGGCCTCCTCGAGTACGTCGGTCCGCTCGTCGACACCCACGTGCACGAGAAGCCGCTCTCGATCGCGCTCCGCGAGATCAACGCGGGCCTGCTGACCTCCGAGGCCATCGAGGGCCCCGCGCAGTAAGCAGGCGTCACGCAGGAAACGCACCTTCACCACAGGCCCGGCGGTCGGTACCCGCCGGGCCTGTGGTGTGTCCGGTGCCGGACCCGCCGGTGGGAGCGCGGTGCGGTGAGGCAGCATGGAGGGCGTACGTCACGAGGCCGCACGCGAGTGCGCGGAGACACGAGTGCGGGGAGACGCAGTGGAGAAGCCGAAGGTCGTCCTGGGGGTCAGCGGAGGCATCGCCGCGTACAAGGCGTGCGAACTGCTGCGCAGGCTGACCGAGTCCGGCCACGACGTGCGGGTCGTCCCGACCGACGCGTCGCTGAACTTCGTCGGGGCGGCCACCTGGTCGGCCCTCTCCGGGAACCCCGTGTCGACCGAGGTCTGGGACGGCGTGCACGAGGTGCCGCACGTACGGATCGGCCAGGCGGCCGACCTGGTCGTGGTCGCCCCCGCCACCGCCGACCTGCTCGCCAAGGCGGCCCACGGCCTCGCCGACGACCTCCTCACCAACACCCTGCTCACGGCGCGCTGTCCGGTCGTCTTCGCCCCCGCGATGCACACCGAGATGTGGGAGCACCCCGCCACCCAGGAGAACGTGGCCACGCTGCGCCGCCGCGGCGCCGTCGTCATCGAGCCCGCCGTCGGCAGGCTCACCGGGGTGGACACCGGCAAGGGCCGGCTGCCCGACCCGGGGGAGATCTTCGAGGTCTGCCGCCGTGTCCTGGCGCGTGGTCCCGTCGTCCCGGACCTCGCCGGCCGTCACGTGGTGATCAGCGCGGGCGGCACCCGTGAGCCGCTCGACCCGGTGCGCTACCTGGGCAACAGGTCCTCGGGCAAGCAGGGCTACGCCCTCGCGCGCACCGCCGTCGCCCGCGGGGCCCGGGTGACGCTGATCGAGGCCAACACGGGGCTCCCCGATCCGGCGGGAGCCGACGTCCTGCGGGCCGGCACCGCCGTGCAGCTCCGTGAGGCGGTGCTGAAGGCCGCGGCCGACGCCGACGTGGTCGTGATGGCCGCGGCGGTCGCCGACTTCCGTCCGGCCGCCTACGCCACAGGGAAGATCAAGAAGAAGGACGGCCAGGAGCCGGCCTCCGTCGCGCTCGTCCGCAACCCCGACATCCTCGCCGAGGTCGCTGCGGACCGGGCCCGGCCGGGACAGATCGTCGTCGGATTCGCCGCGGAGACCGACGACGTCCTGGCCAACGGCCGCGAGAAGCTCCGCCGCAAGGGCTGCGATCTGCTCGTGGTGAACGAGGTGGGGGAGCGCAAGACCTTCGGGTCCGAGGAGAACGAGGCGGTCGTGCTCGGGGCCGACGGCGGCGAGACCACTGTGCCGTACGGGCCCAAGGAGGCGCTCGCCGACACGGTGTGGGACCTGGTCGGGGCGCGTTTCCGTTAGATTGCGTAAGCGCCGTTCCGTCGGGAAGGAACCCACGGCAATCGGCTCTGTCGCGCACCCGGAAGGAGGGATTGTCGTACTGCAGTCAACAGTGCCGCAGGTCACAGACCTCCCAAGGGGCGAGACGCGTGACCCAAACACCGGAAGCGACCGATAAACTGGTCGACGGAATGTGCCGGGCGCAGCTCCCGGAGTTCCATCAATGATCAGCCAGCAGCCGCTGCAACCCCAGGGAGCGATGTGTCCCGCCGTCTCTTCACCTCGGAGTCCGTTACCGAGGGCCACCCCGACAAGATCGCTGACCAGATCAGCGACACGATTCTCGACGCGCTCCTGCGTGAGGACCCCTCCTCGCGCGTCGCCGTCGAGACCTTGATCACCACCGGTCTGGTGCATGTCGCGGGTGAGGTCACGACCAAGGCCTACGCCGACATCCCCAACCTCGTGCGCAACAAGGTGCTGGAGATCGGCTACGACTCCTCCAAGAAGGGCTTCGACGGAGCCTCCTGCGGCGTCTCGGTGTCCATCGGGGCGCAGTCCCCGGACATCGCCCAGGGCGTCGACACGGCCTACGAGAAGCGCGTCGAGGGCGACGAGGACGAGCTCGACAAGCAGGGCGCCGGCGACCAGGGGCTGATGTTCGGCTACGCCTGCGACGAGACGCCCGAGCTGATGCCGCTGCCGATCCACCTGGCGCACCGGCTCTCGCGCCGGCTCTCCGAGGTCCGCAAGAACGGGACCATCCCGTACCTGCGCCCCGACGGCAAGACCCAGGTCACCATCGAGTACGACGGTGACAAGGCGGTCCGCCTCGACACGGTCGTCGTCTCCTCGCAGCACGCGAGCGACATCGACCTCGACTCGCTGCTCGCACCCGACATCCGCGAGTTCGTCGTCGAGCACGTGCTGAACCAGCTCATCGAGGACGGCATCAAGCTGGACACCGAGGGCTACCGCCTGCTGGTGAACCCGACGGGCCGTTTCGAGATCGGCGGCCCGATGGGCGACGCCGGCCTGACCGGCCGCAAGATCATCATCGACACCTACGGCGGCATGGCCCGCCACGGTGGCGGCGCCTTCTCCGGCAAGGACCCGTCCAAGGTCGACCGCTCCGCCGCCTACGCCATGCGCTGGGTCGCCAAGAACGTCGTGGCGGCCGGGCTCGCCACCCGTTGCGAGGTCCAGGTCGCCTACGCGATCGGCAAGGCCGAGCCCGTCGGCCTGTTCGTCGAGACCTTCGGCACCGCCGCGGTCGACACGGAGAAGATCGAGCACGCCATCGGTGAGGTCTTCGACCTCCGCCCGGCCGCGATCATCCGCGACCTCGACCTGCTCCGTCCGATCTACGCCCAGACCGCGGCGTACGGCCACTTCGGCCGTGAGCTCCCCGACTTCACCTGGGAGCGCACCGACCGCGTGGACGCCCTGCGCCAGGCGGCGGGGCTCTAGCACCGCCTGCCGTCCTTCACGCCGGGGCCCGGACGCCGTAGAGGTGTCCGGGCCCCGGCGTGTCCGGCTGCTCCGGGCGGCCCGGGGGTGTCAGTGGTGTCTGGTAGGAATGTGGCTGTGAGCAGCGACGACGAGGGGCCCGACGAGCCCGGTTCCGGGGCGCCGGAGCAGCTTGCGCTCATCCGGGAGACGGTGCGCCGGGCCAAGGTGCCGCGCGCCAAGCCGCGGACCTGGCGGGGCGCCGCGCTCGCCGGGGAGCTGCCGGTCGCCCGTGTCCTGGTGAACAAGGGCGCGCTCCACCTCGACCAGTACTTCGACTACGCCGTACCCGAGGAACTGGACGCGGACGCACAGCCGGGTGTCCGGGTCCGGGTCCGCTTCGGGGCCGGAGGGCGCCAGGTCCGCGGCGGGCGGCGCGAGGGCGGCGGGCTGATCGACGGCTTCCTGATCGAGCGCCGCGCGACCTCGGACTACCAGGGAGCCCTCGCGGCCCTCGCCTATGTCGTCTCACCCGAGCCGGTCCTCGGGCCGGAGCTTCTGGAGCTCTCGCGAGCCGTCGCCGACCGCTACGCCGGCAGCCTCGCGGACGTGCTCCAGCTCGCCGTGCCCCCCAGGAACGGCCGCGCGGAGGGCAGACCGTCGCCCGACCCGCTTCCGCCTCCCCCCGTCCCGTCACCCGGCACCTGGGAGCGCTATGCGCAGGGGCCCGGTTTCCTGCGGGCGCTGGCCGAGGGCGGGGCGCCCCGGGCCGTGTGGACGGCGCTGCCCGGACCTCACTGGCCCGAGGAGATCGCCCGTGCCATGGCCGCGACCCTCGCCTCGGGCCGGGGCGCACTCGTCGTCGTGCCGGACGGCCGGAGCGCGGGGCGTGTCGACGCCGCGCTCACCGCTGTCCTGGGGGAGGGGCGCCACGCCCTGCTGACCGCCGACTCCGGACCGGAGAAGCGGTACCGGCAGTGGCTGGCCGTCCGGCGGGGCTCCGTGCGCGCGGTGGTCGGGACCAGGGCCGCGATGTTCGCCCCGGTCGCCGATCTGGGCCTGGTGGCCCTCTGGGACGACGGGGATTCCAGCCACAGTGACGACAACGCCCCCTTCCCGCACGTCAGGGAGGTCCTCGAGCTGCGGGCGGCACACGGCCGCTGCGCGTTCCTGCTGGGCGGGATGAACTGCACGGTCGAGGCCGCCCAGCTCGTCGAGAGCGGCTGGGCGCTGCCCCTGCGTGCGGACCGGGAGCAGCTGCGGATCGCCGCCCCCCTCGTGCGTACGGTCGGCGACGGGGAGCTCGCGCGCGACGGTGCGGCACGCTCGGCGCGACTGCCCAGCCTGGCCTGGCAGACCGTACGGGACGGGCTGCGCACCGGCCCGGTGCTCGTCCAGGTGCCGCGCCGGGGGTACGCTCCCCGGCTGGCCTGCGAGCGCTGCCGGGAACCCGCGCGGTGCCGGCACTGCGCGGGGCCGTTGCAGGCCCCGGACCAGCGGGACCTCGACTGCGCCTGGTGCGGGCGGGCGGAGACGGCCTGGAACTGCACGGCCTGCGGCGGCGTGCGGCTGCGGGCGCAGATCGTCGGTGCCCGCAGGACCGCGGAGGAGCTGGGGCGGGCGTTTCCCGCGGTGCCCGTGCGGACGTCCGGACGGGACCATGTGCTGGATTCCGTGCCGGACCAGCCCGCCCTCGTCGTGAGCACGCCGGGGGCGGAGCCGGTGGCCGAGGGGGGCTACGCGGCCGCGCTGCTGCTGGACGGCTGGGCGATGGTCGGCCGGCCCGACCTGCGGGCGGGCGAGGAGGCGCTGCGGCGCTGGACGGCGGCGGCCGCGCTGGTGCGGGGGCAGCCGGAGGGCGGCACGGTCGTGATCGTGGCCGAGCCGACCCTGCGGCCCGTGCAGGCGCTGGTGCGCTGGGATCCGGTCGGTCACGCCCGCCGCGAGCTCGCGGAACGCGCGGAGCTCGGCTTCCCGCCGGTGTCCCGGATGGCCTCGGTGACGGGCCCGCCGGAGGCGGTGGCCGCGTATCTCGCCGGTGCGGAGCTGCCCCCGGAGGCGGAGGTGCTCGGCCCGGTGCCGGTACCGGGTGCCGCTTCCGGCAGACCCCGCAGGCAGGGCGACGCCCCACCCGGAGAGACCTGGGAGCGGGCGCTGGTCAGGGTCCCACCGGGGAGGGGAGCGGCACTGGCGACCGCCCTGAAGACGGCTCAGGCGGCCCGGACGGCCCGGGGGACCGGGGATCCCGTACGGATCAGGATCGACCCGCCGGACATCGGCTGACACGGCCGGGAGCGGGCACGGCACCGGCACGCGAACCCGGTGTGCGGCGGCCGAGCGTCCTCGACCGCCGTCCCGGCCAGGGGCCGGCTCTCCTCGCCCGTCGTCCCGGCCGTCCCCGCCGCCGCTTCGTCAGCCGTTGCGCGGGCCGGGGAAGGCACCCGGCCGGTCCGAGGGCTGCGGGGGCATGGAGCGGGCCGAGGGCACCACGGGGGAGGAGCCGGGCCCCGCGGGCACCGCGCGGTTCACGGTCTCCGGAGCGGCCTCCGCCGCCCCCGGCTGCGGTGTGGCTCGGCGCGCCCCGTACCGCCGGTGCACCGCCTGCTTGGTGACCCCGAGGGCGGAACCCACCGCGTCCCACGAGAAGCCCAGCGAGCGGTCGAAGTCCACCGCCGCGGTGACCAGCGTCTCGACACTGTCCCGCAGTTCCTGGGCCAGCCGTACCGTCGGGGCCGGCGCCCTGCCGTAGACGACGAAGCCCGCGGACGGGCCGGAGCGGCGGGGGCGGTAGACGTTGCCCAGCTGCGCGGTGAGCGTACGCAGAGCGTCCACCTGCCGCCGGACCCGCTCGATGTCCCGCACCAACAGGTGCAGACTGGCACGCGCTTGGGCGTCGTGGGTTGCGTGGTCGGCCATGAACAAGCCTCTCGAACCGGCGTTGAAAGGGATCGGACCGCGCGGCGGCGGTCCACTTCGGTCAATCTCACTTGACCAACGCGTCACCCGGCCCTGTGGTCACGCATCAGGGGCGTATGTGCATATGCGCGGGGCGCACAGCCATGCGTACGCCCCCTGGCCGCGGGGTCCGGGCGGGCCGGGGCGGGCCGCCCGGCACCCCCTAGACTGGTGTGCTGCTCGCCACGTACGTTCCGGCCCGAGAGGCAGTCCGCCACCCATGAAGCTCGTCTTCGCAGGCACCCCCGAGGTCGCCGTTCCCGCTCTGGACGCCCTGATCGCCTCCGACCGCCACGAGGTGGCGGCCGTGGTGACCCGCCCCGACGCACCGGCCGGGCGGGGACGCCGGCTGGTGGCCAGCCCCGTGGCCGAGCGCGCCGAGGAGGCGGGCATCGAGGTCCTCAAGCCCGGCAGGCCGCGGGACGAGGACTTCCTGGCGCGGCTGCGGGAGATCGCGCCCGACTGCTGCCCGGTGGTCGCCTACGGCGCGCTGCTGCCCAGGACCGCGCTGGACGTGCCGGCCAGGGGCTGGGTCAACCTGCACTTCTCGCTGCTGCCCGCCTGGCGCGGGGCCGCACCCGTGCAGCACGCGGTGATGGCCGGCGACGAGGTCACCGGCGCGTCGACCTTCCTGATCGAGGAGGGCCTGGACTCGGGACCGGTGTACGGCGTCCTGACCGAGGAGGTCCGGCCCACCGACACCAGTGGTGACCTGCTCACCCGGCTCGCCTTCGCGGGCGCGGGACTGCTCGCGGCGACCATGGACGGCATCGAGGACGGCACCCTGCACGCCGTGCCCCAGCCGGCCGAGGGCGTCACCCTCGCCCCCAAGATCACCGTCGAGGACGCCCAGGTGCGGTGGTCCGCGCCCGCGCTCCGGGTCGACCGCGTGGTGCGCGGCTGCACGCCCGCCCCGGGGGCCTGGACCCTCTTCCGAGGGGAACGCCTCAAGCTGGTCCAGGCCGTGCCCGTCCTGGACCGCACCGATCTGGCCCCGGGCGAGCTGTCCGCCGGAAAGAACAACGTGTACGTCGGCACCGGCTCGCACGCCGTGGAGCTCCTCTGGGTCCAGCCCCAGGGCAAGAAGCCCATGAGGGCCGCCGACTGGGCCCGCGGCGTGCGCATCGCCCATGGGGAGCTGCTGGGCCTCTGAGGGCCCGGAGGCGGGCCGGACGGGGCTCGGGACCAGGTGACGCGGGGCGGCGACGTACGCTGGACGGGTTCGCCCCCTCACCATCAGCGGAGCACCTTTCACGTGAACGACCAGCAGCGTCGACGTCCCGCCAAGCCCCATCGCCGCCCGCAGAAGGACCCGGTCCGGTTCCTCGCCTTCGAGGTTCTCCGGGCGGTCGACGAACGCGACGCCTACGCCAACCTCGTCCTGCCCCCGCTGCTGAAGAAGGCGCGGGCCAAGGGCGACTTCGAGGGCAGGGACGCGGCACTGGCGACCGAGCTGGTCTACGGGACCCTGCGCCGTCAGGGCACGTACGACGCGATCGTCGCCGCGTGCATCGACCGGCCGCTGCGCGAGGTCGACCCGCCGGTGCTCGACGTGCTCAACATGGGTGTCCACCAGCTGCTCGGCACCCGCATCCCGACCCACGCGGCCGTCTCGGCCAGCGTGGAGCTGGCGCGGGTGGTGCTGGGCGAGGGCCGCGCCAAGTTCGTCAACGCGGTGCTGCGCAAGGTCTCCGCCCACGACCTCGAGGCGTGGGTGGAGCGCGTCGCGCCCTCGTACGAGGAGGACGCGGAGGAGCACCTCTCGGTCGTCCACTCGCACCCCCGCTGGGTCGTCTCCGCCCTGTGGGACGCCCTGGGCGGCGGCCGCGCCGGGATCGAGGACCTGCTGGAGGCCGACAACGAGCGGCCCGAGGTGACCCTGGTGGCCCGCCCCGGCCGCTCGACCCCCGACGAACTGCTGGACGCCCTCGGCGAGGAGAGCGGCCTCCCGGGCCGCTGGTCGCCCTACGCCGTGCGGATGGCCGAGGGGGGCGAGCCGGGCGCCCTGGCCGCCGTCCGGGACGGCAGCGCCGGAGTGCAGGACGAGGGAAGCCAGCTCGTCGCCGCGGCCCTGGCCAACGCTCCCGTCGAGGGCGAGGACACCCGGTGGCTGGACGGCTGCGCCGGTCCGGGCGGCAAGGCCGCGCTGCTGGCCGCCCTCGCCGCAGGACGCGGCGCGACGCTGCTCGCCGCGGAGAAGCAGCCGCACCGCGCGCGGCTCGTCGAGCGGGCGCTGGCCGGCAACCCGGGTCCGTACCAGGTGATCACCGCCGACGGGACGCGGCCGCCCTGGCGGCCCGGTTCCTTCGACCGGGTCCTCATGGACGTACCCTGCTCCGGACTGGGCGCGCTGCGGCGGCGCCCGGAGTCCCGCTGGCGGCGGCGCCCGGCGGACCTGGAGAGCTTCGCCCCCCTGCAACGCGGCCTGCTCCGCGAGGCGTTGAAGGCCGTCCGGATCGGCGGGGTCGTCGGCTACGCGACCTGCTCGCCGCATCTCGCGGAGACCCGCGTCGTCGTCGAGGACGTGCTCAAGGGGCGCGGCGGAGCGCCCGCGGAGGCGGAGTGGATCGATGCCCGTCCGCTGCTCCCCGGTGTGCCCGCTCTGGGTGACGGACCCGACGTCCAGCTGTGGCCGCACCTGCACGGCACGGACGCGATGTACCTCGCGCTGCTGCGCCGTACGGCCTGACCGGGGGGAAAAGGGCGGGATTGCGCGAACCGTGATGATCCCGTGAGGCTTTGAGGCGCACCGGGGCGGGGAAGTGGCCCGGAGCATGGCAGGCTTGGGTGCATGGCCCAGATCAACCCCAGCATCCTGTCCGCCGACTTCGCCCGTCTCGCCGAGGAGGCGAAGGCCGTGGAAGGCGCCGACTGGCTCCATGTCGATGTCATGGACAATCACTTCGTGCCCAACCTGACGCTGGGCGTGCCCATCGTGGAGGCGCTGAGCAAGGCCACGGACACCCCGCTGGACTGCCATCTCATGATCGAGGACGCGGACCGCTGGGCACCGCAGTACGTCGAGGCCGGCGCGGGCTCGGTCACCTTCCACGCGGAGGCCGCCGCCGCGCCCGTGCGTCTGGCCCGGGAGATCAGGGCCAAGGGTGCCCGCGCCTCCATGGCGCTGAAGCCCGCGACGCCCATCGAGCCGTACGAGGACCTGCTCCCCGAGCTCGACATGCTGCTGATCATGACGGTGGAGCCTGGATTCGGGGGGCAGGCGTTCCTCGACATCATGCTGCCGAAGATCCGCCGCACCCGTGAGCTGATCTCGAAGCACGGCCTGGAGCTGTGGCTCCAGGTGGACGGCGGTGTCTCCGCCGCCACGATCGAGCGGTGCGCCGAGGCCGGCGCGGACGTCTTCGTCGCCGGCTCCGCGGTCTACGGCGCCGAGGACCCCGCCGAGGCGGTGCGGGCGCTCCGCGCGCAGGCCGACTCGGTCACGGCTTCGGCGTCCTGGGCATGCGGCCACTGAACCAAGCTGAGATGAACGCGGCCCGACGGGCCTGATCAAGGATCGCCGGATCTGACAGGATGGACGGCGTATCGAGCGTGTGAACAGCAGTGAGGAGATCGCGGTGTCTGGCATCTCGGCGGGTCGGTCAGCCATGCGGATGGGACCCGCGGAGCTGGTCCAGGCGGCGGCCATGGCCCGCCGGTTCTACCTTGAGGGAAAGTCGAAGATCCAGATCGCCGAGGAGTTCGGCGTCAGCCGCTTCAAGGTGGCCCGGGTTCTGGAGACCGCCCTCGAGCGTGATCTCGTACGGATCGAGATCCGGGTACCGGCGGAGCTGGACGCGGAGCGCTCCGACGCGCTCCGCGCCCGCTACGGCCTGCGGCACGCGGTCGTGGTCGAGTCCCCGGCGGAGGAGCAGGACGACGCGGCCGACCCGGAGAACCTGGGCGAGGTCGCTGCCGATCTGCTCGGCGAGCTGGTGAACGAGGGCGATGTGCTGGGGCTGGCCTGGGGCCGCTCCACCATCCACATGGCCGCCGCCCTCGACCGGCTGCCCCCGTGCACGGTCGTCCAGCTGACCGGGGTCTACGACGCGGGGACGGCCGAGCGCGGCTCGGTCGAGGCGGTCCGCCGCGCCGCGCAGGTGTCGGGCGGCGAGGCGCACCCCATCTACGCGCCGATGCTGCTCCCCGATCCGGCGACGGCGGCGGCGCTGCGCCACCAGACGGGCATCGCCCGCGCCTTCGAGTACTTCGACAAGGTGACGGTCGCCGCGGTCTCCATCGGTTCCTGGGAGCCCGGGATCTCCACCGTCCACGACATGCTCTCGGACGAGGAGCGGGCCCACTACGCCTCCCTGGGCGTGGCGGCGGAGATGTCCGCCCACCTCTTCGACACCGAGGGGCGCCGGGTCGGCCGGGACCTCGGCGAGCGCTGCATCACCGTGGAGGCCGACCGGCTGCGCCGGATCCCCGAGGTCGTGGCCATCGCCGGCGGACAGCGCAAGGCGGCCGCGATCGGCGCGGTGCTGCGTTCGGGCCTCGTCACCAGCCTGGTCACGGACACGGCGGCGGCCGACTACCTCCTGACGGAGTCCGCGGCGGGCCAGCGGCCCGCGCTGGAGCGGGCCGACCCCGACGACTGACACCGGCCACGACGACTGGCACCGGCCACGACGACTGGCACCGGCCACGACCCGACGAGGTCATGACGGAGGCCGGGCACCTGCGCGGTGCCCGGCCTCCGTCATGACCTCCTCAGCCCGGGCCGTGGCCCGCTCCCAGCCGCGCCTCGCCGCTGTCCCGCCGCACCGGGTCCGGGACCGGCGGGATGCCGCCGGAGCCGGGCCGCGGCGGACTCGCGCTCACGCCGAGGACGGACTCCTCCAGATACGCGTCCGGCTCCGCGTACTGGCTGACGTCCGCCGGGTTGTAGCGGGGCGTCTGACGTGACCAGTCGAGGTTTCCGCGCATCCAGCTGCGCATCCCGTCGAGATACGGCACCAGCAGTCCGGCGAGCTCGGGATAGAGGCGGAGCAGCTCGCCCTCGGCGGTGAGGAACCGTGTCGTCTCGGCGGCTATCTCCGCGCACACGTGCTCGAGCGCCTGCTGCTTGCCGTAGCCGCGGTGATGACGGACCAGGTGCACGAGGTTGTGGATCTCGCCCAGCACCTGTTCCTTCTCGTAGGAGTAGACGTCGTTCGCCCAGCACACGACGTTGCAGGAGGCTTCCAGCGCGGTGATGAACCGGGCGTCGTTGTGGACCGACTCGGGCGCCCCGACTCCGGCCACGATCTCTATCAGGTCCATGCACACGTGGATCGCCCCGGTGTGCCGTCGCCGGGCGATGTAGGTCTCCTCGGACGGCACGACACCGTCGGCCCGGTTCCCCGCCTCCCAGGTGGTGGCGGTCGTCAGGTACGTCATGAGGTGCCAGGTGAAGCGGGCGCGCCAGTGCGGGGAGGCCTGCGGGACCGTACGTTCCCACAGGTCCGCGAGGGCGACGAGTGCGGCGGGAGCCTCCTCGCCCGGCAGGGGGCCGGGGGCCCCGCCCTCGACCACGTCACGCATCCGCTCGACCACGTCGCGTACGCGTTCGGGGCTGCGGCCGAGGTGTCCGTCGTCGAGCTGGTCGTCGACGAGGAAGAGCCAGACGAACCAGTCGGCGACCAGGTCGAGGTGCTCGCCGTCCGCCGTGGGATAGACCATGCCCACGAAGGCGCCGAAGTCGGCCTGCTCGAAGCGTCGCCGCGCGGACGGGCGGTGGACCAGGCCGGTGTGCCGCGTCCATGTGTCGAGATGCTCGCGGGTGTGCTCCACATGCGGGTTGCTCCGTCGGGGGAACGGGCAGTAGATGTCGGGCAGTTCGCTCTCCACAGGCGGATCCCCATCCTCTCCGGCCAGACGCGCGACAGGTGTTCCCGGCCTTTCGGCGCTGCACCGCCTCCTGCGGGACGACCTGCGGATTTGAAGCTACCTGACCCCTCGTCACTCGGTCCAGGGATGGTGATCACGAAGGATCGAATCCTGTTCGGGTAGGGTCCCTGGGTAAGGCAGGTTTCCACTTGCCCCGCCCCCGGGCGGTTTCCTTGGAGGAACCGACGAACGCGGGGGCGTATCGCTGTGTCTTCGTGGAAGCGACCTGCACCGTTTCGTATGAAAAAATGAGTGTTATGCGTTTTCTTGAGCCCGGTACCGGTCGCTACACGACCTCTCCCTCGGTCCCTTACGACCTCACGTACGACGACGTCTTCATGGTCCCCGGCCGCTCCTCGGTCGGGTCCCGGCAGGCCGTGGATCTCTCCTCGCCGGACGGCAGCGGGACCACCATCCCGCTCGTGGTCGCGAACATGACGGCCATCGCGGGCCGCCGGATGGCGGAGACGATCGCCCGCCGCGGCGGCCTGGTCGTGATTCCCCAGGACATCCCGATCGACGTCGTCACCGAGGTCATCGGCTGGGTCAAGAAGCGCCACCTCGTCCTCGACACGCCGATCGTGCTGGCTCCCGGCCAGACGGTCGCCGACGCGCTGTCGCTGCTGCACAAGCGGGCCCACGGTGCGGGCGTCGTCGTCGACGCGGAGAACCGGCCCGTCGGTGTCGTCACCGACCACGACCTGACCGGCGTGGACCGCTTCACCCAGCTGTCCGAGGTCATGTCCAAGGACCTGGTCGTGCTCGACGCGGACATCGACCCGCGTGAAGCCTTCAACAAGCTCGACGGCGCCAACCGCAAGCTCGCTCCGGCGGTCGACGCGGACGGCCGCCTCGTCGGCATCCTCACCCGGAAGGCCGCGCTGCGCGCGACGCTCTACACCCCCGCGACGGACGCGGACGGCAAGCTGCGGATCGCCGCGGCCGTCGGCATCAACGGCGACGTGGCGGGCAAGGCCAAGCAGCTCCTGGACGCCGGTGCCGACGTGCTCGTCGTCGACACCGCCCACGGGCACCAGGAATCCATGATCAGCGCGGTGCGGGCCGTCCGGGCGCTCGACCCGCGGGTCCCGATCGTCGCGGGCAACATCGTCGCCGCCGAGGGCGTGCGTGACCTGATCGAGGCGGGCGCCGACATCATCAAGGTCGGTGTGGGACCCGGCGCGATGTGCACCACCCGGATGATGACCGGCGTCGGCAGGCCGCAGTTCTCGGCCGTGCTGGAGTGCGCCGCCGAGGCGAGGAAGCACGGCAAGCACGTCTGGGCCGACGGTGGCGTCCGCCACCCGCGTGACGTGGCTATGGCACTCGCCGCCGGCGCGTCCAACGTCATGATCGGTTCCTGGTTCGCCGGCACGTACGAGTCGCCGGGCGACCTCCAGCAGTCCGCCGACGGGCGTTACTACAAGGAGTCGTTCGGGATGGCGTCGGCGCGCGCGGTCAAGAACCGCACCTCCGAGGAGTCCGCCTACGACCGGGCCCGCAAGGCGCTCTTCGAGGAGGGCATCTCCACCTCGCGGATGTTCCTGGACCCCACCCGTCCCGGTGTGGAGGACCTGATCGACTCGATCATCGCGGGAGTCCGCTCCTCCTGCACCTACGCGGGTGCTTCCTCGCTGGAGGAGTTCGCCGAGAAGGCGATCGTCGGCGTGCAGAGCGCAGCGGGTTACGCGGAGGGCAAGCCGCTCCACGCCAGCTGGCAGTGACACCGCGGGCCGTACGGCCCCCTCGTCACAGGTGCCCCTCCCGGGCGTGCGCGCCGGGAGGGGCACTTCTGCGTGCGGACCCGACGTGGAGACCGGTGCCCGCGCTCATGGGGCGGGACCCGCGTGGAGCCCGTCAACTTGTAGGCCCTTCAACTTGGTTGAAGGATAAGTAATATGAGTCGCAATCAGCTGCCCGCCCCTCTGCGGTAAGGGATTCCATGCCTTCCTTCTTCACCGACCTGGCCCAGCAGTACATCGACGGCGAGTGGAGGCCGGGGAAGGGGGCCTGGGACATCATCGACTTCAACCCGTACAGCGGGGAGAAGCTCGCCTCGATCACCGTCGCGACGGCCGGTGAGGTCGACCAGGCGTACCGGGCCGCGGAGCGGGCGCAGCCCGGGTGGGCGGACACGAATCCGTACGCCCGGCGGACGGTGCTGGAGAAGGCGCTGCGCGTCGTCGAGGACCGCGAGGCCGAGATCGCCGAGGCGATCGTCGCGGAACTCGGCGGGACCCGCCTCAAGGCCGGCTTCGAGCTGCACCTGGCCAAGGAGTTCATGCGGGAGGCCATCCAGCTCACCCTGCGGTCCACCGGGCAGATCCTGCCCTCGCCCACCGAGGGCAAGGAGAACCGCGTCTACCGCCTGCCCGTCGGTGTCGTGGGTGTCATCAGCCCCTTCAACTTCCCCTTCCTGCTGTCGCTCAAGTCGGTCGCGCCCGCGCTGGCCCTCGGCAACGCCGTGGTCCTCAAGCCGCACCAGAACACGCCGGTCTGCGGCGGCACCCTCATCGCCAAGGTGTTCGAGGAGGCGGGGCTGCCCGCCGGGCTGCTCAACGTCGTGGTCACCGACATCGCGGAGATCGGCGACAGCCTGCTGGAACACCCTGTCCCGCAGGTCATCTCCTTCACCGGCTCGGACACCATCGGCCGCCACGTCGCGACGGTCTGCGCGGCCAACCTCAAGCGCGCGGTGCTCGAACTGGGCGGCAACAGCGCGCTGATCGTCCTTGACGACGCCGATGTGGACTACGCCGTCGACGCGGCCGTCTTCAGCCGCTACATCCACCAGGGCCAGGTCTGCATGGCCGCGAACCGCATCCTGGTGGACCGCTCGGTGGAGCGGGAGTTCACCGAGAAGTTCGTCGCCAAGGTCGCCTCCCTGCGCGTCGGGGACCCGGCGGACCCCGCGACCCACATCGGCCCGCTGATCAACTCCTCGCAGGCCGACGCGGTGTCCAAGCTCGTCGACGAGACGGTGGAGGCGGGCGCCACGGCACTGCTGCACGGCCGGGCCGACGGCAATGTGGTGAGCCCGTCCGTGCTGACCGGCCTCCCCGCCGACTCGCCCGTCCTGCAGCAGGAGATCTTCGGTCCGGTGGCCCTCCTCGTCCCCTTCGACGGCGAGGACGAGGCCGTCCGGATCGCCAACGACACCCCGTACGGGCTGAGCGGCGCGGTGCACACCGCCAACACCGAGCGCGGCGTACGCGTGGGACAGCGGATCCGCACCGGGATGATCCACATCAACGACGGCACCGTCCACGACGAGCCCATCGTGCCCTTCGGCGGGGAGAAGAACTCGGGGCTCGGGCGTCTCAACGGGGAGTCGATGCTCGAGGCCTTCACCACGCAGAAGTGGATCTCGGTCCAGTACGGGCGCTCGCAGTTCCCCTTCTGACCGGCCGCTCCCCGCGGCGGGCGCGTCCCCCGCGGCGCGCCCGTGGTCTACTTCGGGGGCGGCCCGTGCCGCCCCCGAACCCCACCGCCGCATAGATAGCGATCCGCCCGAAGTGCGCCTGAACGACCTCGACGAACGCATCGTCCACGCCCTCGCCGAAGACGCCCGCCGCTCCTACGCCGACATCGGCGCGCTCATCGGACTCTCCGCTCCCGCGGTGAAACGCCGGGTGGACCGGCTGCGCGCGGAGGGCGCGATCACGGGGTTCACCGTGCGGGTCGACCCGGCGGCGCTCGGCTGGGAGACCGAGGGGTTCATCGAGATCTACTGCAGCCGCAACACCGCCCCCGAGGCGATCAAGCGGGGCCTGGCCGCCTATCCGGAGATCGCGTCGGCCTCCACGGTGACCGGTGACGCTGACGCGATCGTGCAGGTCTTCGCGGCCGACATGCGGCACTTCGAGCAGGTGCTGGAACGCATCGCCGGCGAGCCGTACGTCGAGCGGACCAAATCGGTCCTCGTGCTCTCCCCGCTGCTGCGGCGGTACTCGCCGGCTCCGCCGGCCTGACCGGAGCCCGTCGCGGGAGCCGGGCCCCGCCGTCCACCCGGGCCGCGTCCCGGGGAGACCGAAATCACTCGCCTGACCTGCGAAGACGCCGTACGCAACGAATCGCCGCCCGATCCGCCTCCCACGCAACGGATCGACCGTGCACGCGCAACATCCGCGGCTTGTCGGCCCTGATCCCCGCGCCGTACCTTCGATACGTCTCCCCACCCCGCCCGTCCCGCCCGAGGTCAGCCATGCCGTCGTTGCGCACCGCCCTGCTCCAGAGCTCCGGACGGACCGGCTCCGTCGACGCCAACCTCGCCGCGCTCGACGAGGCCGCCGGGCGCGCCGCCGCAGCGGGTGCGCGACTGCTGGTCTGCCCGGAGCTGTACCTCACCGGATACGCCATCGGCGGGGCCGTCCCCGAGCTCGCGGAGTCCGCCGACGGTCCCTCCGCCCGCGCGGTCGCCGACATCTGCGCGCGCCACGGCCTCGCCGTCCACTACGGCTATCCGGAGCGGGCCGGCGAGGCGGTGTTCAACGCCGCGCAGCTCATCGGCCCCGACGGCACCGCGCTCGCCAACTACCGCAAGACCCACCTCTTCGGCGGCTTCGAGGAGGAGTGGTTCACCCCCGGGGACACGCCCGTGGTGCAGGCCGAGCTGGACGGCGTACGGGTGGGACTGCTCATCTGCTACGACGTCGAGTTCCCGGAGAACGTACGCGCGCACGCCCTGGCCGGCACCGATCTCCTGCTGGTCCCGACCGCGCTGATGCACCCGTTCCCCTTCGTCGCCGAAGCCGTCGTGCCGGTCCGCGCCTACGAGAGCCAGCTGTACATCGCGTACGTCAACAGGACCGGCCCGGAAGGCGGGTTCGACTTCACCGGGCTGAGCTGCCTGGCCGGCCCCGACGGCACGGTCCGCGCCCGCGCCGGGCGTGGCGAGGAGCTGCTCGTCGGTGAGGTCGACCCCGGCCTGCTCGTCACGTCGCGCGCCGCGAACCCGTACCTCCGGGACCGCGTCCCGGGCCTGTACGGCTCCCTGGTATGAGCACCCACCCCCTGATCCACGCTTCCCCGCAAGGAGTCCGTACCCCATGACGTCCACGGTGCCCACCGCCGTCCAGCACACCGACGCGCAGCCGCCGATCACCATGTTCGGGCCGGACTTCCCCTACGCCTACGACGACTTCCTGGCCCACCCGGCCGGGATCGGGCAGATACCGGCCACCGAGCACGGCACCGAGGTCGCCGTCATCGGGGGAGGGCTCTCCGGCATCATCACCGCGTACGAGCTCATGAAGATGGGCCTGAAGCCCGTCGTCTACGAGGCCGACCGGATCGGCGGACGGCTGCGCACCGTGGGCTTCGACGGCTGCGACCCGTCGCTCACCGCGGAGATGGGCGCCATGCGCTTCCCGCCGTCGTCCACGGCGCTCCAGCACTACATCGACCTGGTCGGCCTCCGGACCAAGGCGTTCCCCAACCCGCTCTCCCCGGCCACCCCGTCGACCGTCGTCGACCTCAAGGGGGAGTCCCACTACGCGCGGACCATCGACGACCTGCCACAGGTGTACCGCGAGGTGATGGACGCCTGGAACTCCTGCCTCGAGGAGGGCGCCGACTTCTCCGACATGAACCGCGCGATGCGCGAGCGCGACGTGCCGCGCATCCGCGAGATCTGGGCGAAGCTCGTCGAGAAGCTCGACGACCAGACCTTCTACGGCTTCCTCTGCGGCTCCGAGGCCTTCGCCTCCTTCCGGCACCGCGAGATCTTCGGACAGGTCGGCTTCGGTACCGGTGGCTGGGACACCGACTTCCCCAACTCGATCCTCGAGATCCTCCGTGTCGTCTACACCGAGGCGGACGACCACCACCGGGGGATCGTCGGCGGCAGCCAGCAGCTGCCGCTGCGCCTGTGGGACCGTGAACCGCAGAAGACCGTGCACTGGCCGCCCTGCACCTCGCTGTCCTCCCTGCACGGCGGGGAGCCGCGCCCCGCCGTGACCCGGCTCGACCGCACCGCCGGGAACCGCATCACCGTCACCGACGCCACCGGCGACATCCGCACCTTCAGGGCCGCGGTCTTCACCGGCCAGTCCTGGCTGCTGCTCTCCAAGATCGCCTGCGACGACGCGCTCTTCCCCATCGACCACTGGACGGCGATGGAGCGCACCCACTACATGGAGTCGTCCAAGCTGTTCGTCCCGGTCGACCGGCCGTTCTGGCTCGACAAGGACGAGGTGACCGGCAGGGACACCATGTCGATGACGCTCACCGACCGGATGACCCGCGGTACCTACCTCCTCGACGACGGGCCCGACAGGCCGGCCGTCATCTGCCTCTCCTACACCTGGTGCGACGACAGCCTGAAGTGGCTGCCGCTCTCCCCGAACGAGCGCATGGACGTCATGCTCAAGTCCCTCGGCGAGATCTATCCCGGTGTCGACATCCGCAAGCACGTCATCGGCAACCCGGTCACCGTCTCCTGGGAGAACGAGCCCTACTTCATGGGCGCGTTCAAGGCCAACCTGCCCGGCCACTACCGCTACCAGCGGCGCCTGTTCACCCACTTCATGCAGGACCGGCTGCCCGCCGACAAGCGCGGCCTGTTCCTCGCGGGCGACGACATCTCGTGGACGGCGGGCTGGGCCGAGGGCGCCGTGCAGACCGCGCTGAACGCCGTATGGGGCGTGATGGCGCAGTTCGGCGGCTCCACCGACCCGGCGAACCCCGGTCCGGGCGACGTCTTCGACTCGATCGCGCCGGTCGAGCTCCCGGAGGGCTGAGAGGGCGGCCGAGGAACGGCACACGGGACCGCCGGGGGCCGGGCGAAGCGTTTCAGCGGCACGGGGTGAGCAGGAAGCGCCCCACCAGGCCGGTCCCGGCATCCAGCCGTGCCCTGAACTCCTCGGCCAGGGGCGGCACTCCCCGCAGCCGCCACAGCATCCGGGCCGCCGACCACGACGCCTCACGGGCCCTCTCCAGGCTCCAGGCCCCCGCGAGGTGGGTGAGCGGATCGGCGACCTCCAGCAGATCGGGACCCGGCATCAGATCTTCGCGGATCTGCTCCTCCAGCAGGACGAGGAGATCGCCCACCCGGTCGAACTCCTCCTCCAGGTCCGCCGGAGCGCAGCCGAGCGTACGGCAGGTGTCCACGACGGCCAGTGCGAGATCGTGCCCGATGTGCGCGTTGATACCGGCCAGTGCGAACTGCAGCGGGCGTACGCCCGGATGGCGCCGGAACTGGAACAGGGGGCGCCAGCAGGCGGGCGGGCAGCCGCCCGAGCCGGCCGTGTCCACCGCCGTCAGATAGTGCTCGGCGAACCGCACGTCCAGCGCGGACACGGCCTCCGGTCCGGGAAGGCGCCGTCGGTGATGTGCCGGCGCAGGGTCTCCGTGACCGTCAGATAGACCTGGTTGAAGACCGCGACGCCGTCCCCGGGCGGCCAGCCGGAGCGGAAAGCACGCATCCGCTCGATCACCGCGCCGACATCGGTCACCGTGCCGGCCGCGCCGGCCGGACTTGCGAACTGCTCGATCCGGTCCATGCGGGCAGCGTCCCAGCCATAGGCTCGCCACGGCGCCGACGGGCCGGAGACTTCATCGGAACGGACGAACACCGGGCGCCGGGGGAGGGGACCAGGGGTGTCGGGCGTACGCGCGGGGGACAGGGCCGAGGTGAGGCGCGGGAGGCGCGCCGCACGCCGCCACGCCATGGCGGCGCTGGCCACCGCCGTCGTGGCCGCCGGTGCGGCGACGGGGGTGCTGGCGGCCGCCGCGGAGGACGGCGAGCGCACGACCGCCCGCCCGGACACGAGTGCCTCCACGGTCCTGGAACCGCTGCCCGCCGTACCCTCCCCGTCGGTGTCGCCACCGGCCTCCGTGACCGCGTCGCCGTCCCCGGGCGCCACCCGCGGAGCGAGCAGGAGCCCGGCCCCGGCCGTGTCACCGGCGCGGCCGTCCGGGCCCGCAGTGTCCGCCGGGCTCTACCGCCATCCGCGGTCCCAGGTCCTGGACTGGGTCGGTGCCCACCGGGGCGACCCGCGCCGCCCGCTGATCGAGTCCAGGATCGCGGCGCAGCCCGCCGCGGTCTGGTTCCCCGCGTACAACCCGGGTGCCGTGACCGGACAGGTCCGGGGTGTGACGGCCGCCGCGGCAGCCGCGGGCCGCACGCCCGTGCTCGTGCCGTACGCCATCCCCGACCGGGACTGCGGCGGGGCCTCCGAGGGAGGCGCGCCCGGCCTGGACGCCTACGACGCGTGGATGGAGGACTTCGCCGCGGGGCTCGGCGGCGGCCCGGTCATCGTCATCCTGGAACCGGACGCCATCGCCCTGTCCGACTGCCTCACGGCCGGGCAGCGGGCCGACCGCTTCGCTTCACTGGCCCGCGCGGGCCGCACCCTGCACAGGGCGAACCCGCGGGCCAGGGTCTACTTCGACGGAGGGCACTCCGGCTGGCACGGTCCGGCGAAGCAGGCCGCCGCGCTCCGCGAGGCGGGAGCCGCGACGGGCGGCGACGGCATCTTCACCAACGTGTCCAACTTCCACGGCACGGCCGACGAGACGGCGTACGCCCGCCGGGTGCTCTCGGCCCTCGGCGGACCGCCCGGTCTGGGTGCCGTGATCGACACCAGCCGCAACGGCAACGGAGCACCTGAGGCCGGCGAGTGGTGCGACCCGGCGGGCCGGGCGCTCGGCAGGACCCCGACGACGGACACCGGTCTGCCCGGCATCGACGCGTACCTCTGGGTGAAGCTGCCGGGGGAGTCCGACGGCTGCAAGGGGTCGGCCGGTTCGTTCACCCCGGACTACGCCTACGAGCTCGCCACGGGCTGAGCGGTGCCGCCGGGGCGAGCGGGCCCGGAGAGGTCCGGTCGCCCCGGCGGGGCGGGACGGGTGACCGCGGAGTGGGGCCGAACCGTGGCCGGCATCGAACGGTGCCACCGCGAGCGGAGCGCTTCGGGGGTGGAGTTCCGGAGCACGGAGTCCCCGGCCTCGCCGATCGACCAGGGCGGAGCTCCGCTGCTCCCCGCGTGATCCGGACGGCCGTCCCGTCGAGGCCGGTCAGGGCGCGGGACCGCCGCGGGGAATCCTCGCCGGCCGGCCCGGGGGTTCCGGCTGAGACAGCTGTCAGGCATCCCTGCCGGCGGCTTCTCGCCGTACCGCGACGCGCCCGGGTCCGGCGTGGAGCGTCACGATCCAGGACGGTGTGGCGTATGTGACTGGATGCCAGCTTTCAGGCCAGAGTTGTCGCTTTCTGGACGGAAGCACTGGTTTTTCTTTACATAGGTGTCAGCGCCAATCAAAAATGACCGGAGAGCTGACGTCCGTTTCATTGCTCGGTGCGGCTGAGTACACCGCTGACGTTCAGAACCTCGTGGCATCCCTGCGCTTTGCGGCCGGTGGCCGGAGTGCCCGGCTCGGAACAGGTCACTTCGATGGTCACGGTGTCGTTCGCGGGGATTTTGATGGGGGTGACCCAGTGGTAGTCCTGGTTGCGGAAGGTCTCCAGGGCGATCGTGGTGATCTTGCGGTCACCGAAGCTGATCGTCATCACCCCTTCGTCACCCTGGAAGTTGGCGACGACGATGTCCGTGACACCGAAGACGCTCTTCTCGGGCACCTTGTAGGTACCGGTCTCGGTCTGCCCGCCGGAGGTCTTGAGGTCGATGGTCGCCGAACTCTGCTGACCGCCCCCGGCCGAGATGCCGTCACCGCCCTCTCCGGGCCCCTGCCCCTGGCCTTGGCCCTGCCCCTGACCCGATCCCGGGCCGGTGGGCGAGGTGCTCGCGCCGCCGGAACCGCCGCCCGGCGTCTCCCCCTCGCCGCCCTGCTCTCCGGCGGGCGCGGGGCGCGGCTGGACCACCTGGGTGGCCGCCTCCTTCGCGGCGCTGCGCACCGCCGGGCGGACCAGCGCGAACCAGGCGAGCAGCAGCGCGAGCAGCGCCGCGAGCACGATGAGCAGCCACTTCGGGAAGACGGGGATCTGGACGAACTCCGCGTCCAGCGACGACCGGACGGCGCTCTCGTCGGTCCCGGCCTCGTCCTGCTCACCGGTCTCGGTGGTGGTCAGCGTGAACGGCCACACCACCGGGGAGCCGAACCAGACGGGCTTGCCCGTCCGGACCCGCAGCCCGACCTCGACCGACTCGCCGGGCTCCAGCTTCGGCCCGGCCGGGTTGAAGGCGAACGCCAGCTCCTCACCCGCCTGACCGGCGGTGAAGCCCGCCTGCACCGGGGTGTTGCCCTCGTTGCGCACGGCCAGCCGGTAGCGGCCGCGCAGCCAGCCGCGGCGACGGCGTGGCTGCACCTCGGTGCGCAGTTCGTGGAACTCCTCCACGTGCACGGTGGTCTCGGGAACCCGTACCGCGTCGGGATGCTCGGTGGGCAGGACCCGTACCGCGAGGGGCATCTCGCCGGCCCGGACATCCGGGGAGCGCGGAGGATCCAGACGGATCGTCACCGTCTCGGAGGTGCCGGGGTAGAGGGAGACCCGCGCGGGTTCCACGGTGGTCCAGGAAGCGCAGTCCCCGACGACCTCAAGGCTGTAGGCCTCGACGATGTCGCTGTCGTTGCGGACCGTCAGGCTGGTCGTGGCGGTGCCGCCCGGGGTCACTGTCACGACAGGGATGTCGAGTCCGGGCGCACCGGGGCCGGAAGAGGCTGGAGGAGGCGTCACACCGCCACGCTAGAGACCCCCGCCCGGGTGTGCCGAGGGGCGGGAGGGCAAGACCCGGGCAGTCGTGGTGCCCGCGACGTCACCGCCGGCCCGCCCGTGGAGGTGGGTGGTTGATGTCACCCGACGACGCCCGCGCGCCGCCTTCCGGTGTTTCTCCCGCCCCTGCGATCCTCCCCCACGAATTCATGAACAGGTAACCCTCATGTCCTGCCCAGAGGAGAACACTCAGGCCATGCCTGCCTCCACGTCCCATGTGCCCGCCGCCGCCGTCGGTTCCGGGCACCGGATCCCGCCCACCGGAGGGACGGAACGGGTGACCGTCGCCGTCTACGCCGCCGATCCGATCCTGCGCGTCGGCGTCGTCCAGCAGTTACGCCAGCGTCCCGAGATCGACCTGCTGGCCGACGCCGACGCGGAGACCGCCCAGGTGTCGCTGGTTGTGGTGGACCACGTCGAGGACGACGTCGCCGCCCTGCTGCACCGGCTCCGGCTCAACTCCGCCACCCGCGTGGCGCTCGTGGTCGCCACCCTCGGCTCCGGCGCGCTGCAACGTGTCATCGAGTGCGGCGTCCCGGCGGTGCTGCGGCGCGCCGACGCCGACCAGAACCGGCTCGTCCACCTGGTCCTCGCGACGGCCAACGGTGAGGGGGTGCTTCCGGGCGACCTGCTCGGCAAGCTGCTCGCCCACGTCGGGAGCCTCCAGCGCTCGGCGCTGGATCCGCATGGCCTGTCCCTGTCCACGCTGACCACACGGGAGGCGGACATGCTGCGGCTGGTGTCGGAGGGACTGGACACCGCCGAGATAGCCCGCAAGACCGCCTACTCGGAACGGACCGTGAAGAACGTCCTGCACGAGATCACCAACCGCCTCCAACTGCGCAACCGGGCCCATGCGGTGGGCTACGCGCTGCGGAACGGGCTCATCTGACGACAGCCGGGTACCCCGGTGCTGCCCGAAAGCACACCGGGACCTTCCCCCGGGTACGGCCCCGCCGCCCTGCCGCGCCGCGCGCGGCCGTCGCATGGTGGCAGGGGCACATCCGCGTGCCGCACGGACCGCGAGGGGGACTCCATGGGAACCGCTGGCCGAGGCGGTCGGTACCGCCCAGGGAGACTCGGCACGTCGTTGCTGCTGCTGGTCCCGCTGCTCGGGGTGACGGCGGCCTCCGGGCAGAGCGACGCAGAATCCGCGCCACGGGCCGCGGACGACACCCCGGTCACCCGGATCGCGTACGCCGGCACCCGGCACCGCAGTCTCGGCGAGGTGGCCACCACGACCTCCAGCACCCCGCTGTTCGGCGAGGGCGCGGCCCACCAGGACGTCCAGCCGTCCGCCCTCGGTGACCGGATGGTCTTCGCGAGCCTGCGCGACGAGGCGACCCCCCAGATCTACCTCCGGTCGGCGGACGGTTCCGTGACGCGGCTGACCGAGGGAATGGACGCCGAGCACCCCCGGCTGACCCCGGACGGCGCCTCCGTGGTGTTCGACGCCGCCGGGTCCGGCGGCCCCGGCGGCGGGACACAGCGCGACCTGTGGCGGGTGCGCCTCGACGGCTCTCCTCCGACCCGGCTGACCGACACCCCCGCGAACGAGGAGAGCCCGACCGTCTCGCCCGACGGGCAGCGGCTGGCGTACGCGAGTGACGGCGACGCGGCGGCCGGGGAGCAGATCTACGTACGGCCCCTGAACGGCGGCGCCGCCAACCGCGTCACCTCCCCGGCGAACGGGACGGCCGGCGAACCGGCGTGGAACCCGGTGGACGACGACGAGAACCGGGACTGGATCGCGTACACCGCCACGACCACCGTCGACGGGCGGAGCGTGCCCCGGCTTCGGGTGACGAACGCGAACGGCACCGGTGACGAGCCGCTCCTCGGGGGCGATCGGGCGCAGTGGCGTGCCCACGGGGCAGCGTGGCTGCCCGACGGGGACCAGGTGCTGTTCCTGAGCCCCGAGATCACGTGTGAGTGCGAGGGCGACTGGGACCACGTGTTCAGGGCGACCGCCCACGACGCCGGCCAGGTTCCCCCGCTCGTGCTGAACGAGGACCGGGAGGTCTCCTCGGTCACCTGGTCCGGTCCGCTCGACGGCGGCGGCGCGGTGGTCGAGCGCACCTCGGCGCCGGCCCCCGACAAGGAGCACTCCGGCGCTCACGTGGTGACGCTCCAGGACATCCGGGCGGACGGGGCCGATCCCCGGGACCTGGGGGTGCCGATCCTCAACGAGGATCCGGCAGCCGACACCAACACCGATCCCGCCAAGGACCCGCTGTTCGAGCCCGCGGCCGGGTACGACCCTTGGACCGAGCGGCAGAGCTACACCCCCGACGGCCGCCGGATCGTGCTGACGCGCTTCGAGGACGGCCCCCAGGGCCGGATCGAGCGGATATGGACCGCCGACGCAGACGGGACGAACGCCCGGCCCATGCCGCTCACGGAGCGCGGTGAGACGGACCGGGACACCGACCCCACCTTCTCCCCGGACGGCAGGTACCTCGCCTTCACCCGGACGTCACCGGGCGCCGGTCCCAGCCGCATCCTCATCGCGGACGCGGCCGACGGCGAGATCACCGGGCGTATCACCCCGCCGGCCGGGCGGCAGACGGGCGTCGACGCCCAGCCCACCTGGTCCTCCGACGGCACAACCCTCGCGTTCACCCGCACCGAGGTGATCGACGGCAACGGCGGCAACAAGCACATCTGGACCGTGCCCCTCGACAGCCTGGGCCGGCAGCACGACCTGAGCGCCGAGAACTGCCCCGGCGCCTGCGAGGTCATCGACGACAGCCCGGCGTTCTCGCCGGACGGCACCACCATCGCCTTCAACCGCAAGAGCGGCGGCGGCCGGGCCGACCAGGGCGGCGGCATCCTGCTCACCTCCCTCACGGGCGACGACTGCCGGGTGCTGACGCCCGCCACGGCCCTCGACCTGCCCGGGGCCTGCGGCCGGCAGCTGCCGGACCCCCCGGCCACCGGCCCGTTCCAGCCGCGGGACGCCGCCTGGACGGCCGACGGCAAGAGCCTGGTGATCAGCTCGCGGGCCGAGGCGGCGATCAACAGCCCGGAGCAGCTGGGCGTGCTGGACGTGGACTCCGGCGGCCTCACCCCGCTCACCGGTGCGCTCCCCGGCCGGCAGAAGGAGCCCAGCGTCCAGCAGTCCGTCGACCTCGCCGTCGACGCGCCCGGCACCACCCCCGAGGTCACGGTCGGCACGTCCACCACCGTCCGCGTCGGCCTGGTGAACAACGGCCCCGCCGCTTCCCCGGGCACCACCCTGACCATCGCCCCGCCGGCCGGTGTCCAGGTCACCGAGGTGACCCACCCCGGCGACACCTGCGACGCCGCCACCCTCCAGTGCGACGTCGGCGTGGTGGAGCCAGGCACCACCGTCACGGTGAACGTCACCCTCACCGGCCTCACCACCGGCGACCAGCCCGTCGACTGGTCGGTCACCGGCACCGTCATCGATCCGGAGCCCAGCGACAACGCCGGCCGGACCGTGGTCCCGGTGGGCGAGGCGGCACCGACCCCGACCCCGACCCCGCCGACCCCGACCCCGACCCCGGAACCACCGTCGCCTTCCCCGGACCCGCCCACCCCGCCCACCCCGGACCCGCCGGCCCCGACGCCCACCGTGCCCGCCGAGCCACCGGCACCCGACGCCGGACCCGGCGTGCGGGTCACCGCCCAGCCCAACCCGGGATACGTCGGCGGACGCGTCGTGGTGACCTACACCGTCCGCAACGGCCGCAACGCGCTCGCGACCGGGCTGCGGCTGCGCATCGGCCTGCCCCGGGGCATCCCGGACAACGGGCGGCCGCCAGGCTGCGACAGCTCGTGGGTGTGCGCGCTGCCGGACCTGAAGCCGCGCGCGAGCACCGTCGTACGGGTCGTCCTCAGCCCGGACAAGGCGATGACCGGCAGTGTCACGGGTGAGCTCACCACGACCGGCACCGACGCCGACAGGGGCGACAACACCGCACGGCAGCGGCTGCGCATCCTCCAGCCGCGTATCGTCGCGGTGCCGGACATCGGCAAGCCCGGCTTCGTCACCTCCGTGCGCGGCAAGGACTTCCCGCCGGGAGCGCCGGTGCGGTTCAGCTGGAAGCCGGGGATCACCGCGGCGGCGGCGCCGACCGTCCCCCTCCCGGACGGCACCTTCATCGGCCAGCTGCTCATCCTCGCCAAGGACCAGACCGGACCGCGCGTCATCACCGCCAGGGGCCGCGGGTTCTCGCCGGTGAAGACCGACTTCCTGGTGGTCAGCGGCACCTTCCAGCCGCCGGGCGAGGTGACCCGCCGGTGATCCACGAAGTCGACGAGGGCCTGCGCCGGCTGCTCGGCGAGTCCGGCCTGGAGGCGGCGGGCGTCGAGGTGGCCTTCGACGCCCCCACCCGGGACTGGGCGGCACGCCGCAGCGCCCCCACCGTCTGCGTCTTCCTCTACGACATCCGGGAGGACGCCACCCGGCGCGGCAGCGGCGCCGGGGAGGTCTACGACGCCGACGGGTATCTGGTGGCACGGCGCACCCCGCCGCGCTGGTTCGAGCTGACATACCTGGTCACGGCGTGGGCGAGCCGCCCGCAGGACGAACACCGGCTGCTCTCCCAGGTGCTGGCGACCCTGATCGGCGCCGACACCCTGCCCGCCCGGCTGCTCACCGGCACGCTCGCCGACCTCGGTCTGACGGTGGGAATGGACGCCGGCGGGGCCGGGCTCGACGCTCCCGCCGCCGCCGACGTGTGGTCGGCGCTCGGCGGCGAGCTGAAAGCGTCCTTCCAGGTCCGGGTGAAGGCGCCGCTCGCCGGTGTGACCAGCGTGACGGCGCCGCCGGTCACCGAGGGTCTCGTCGTGCGCACCGCCACCAGGAGCGAGGGAGCGGAGGCGACGCCCGGCCGCCGCCTGCGCTACGCGGAGGCCACCGACCCGGGCCCGGACGGCGGCCTCGCGGGCCCGCGCGAACGGGGCCCCGCCCCCGCCCGCCGCCGCCACCGAGGAGACCGCCAGCCGTGACACACACCGTCGAACCCGTCGCCGCCGCCGACCGGGTGTCCGTCGACGCCGGATCCGTGGCCACCGGCGTGGATTCCCTGTGGGACCGGCTCCGGCTGGTCGAGGACCGGGTGCGGCACGCCGTCGCCGTCCGGCGCGCCGCCGACCCCGACCCCGACGACCCGTACCGAGGCCAGTACCTCACCCCCGACGCCGTCGCCCGCATCCTGGACGAGCATGGCGGACTCGGCGTGCCCGGCCACGAGCCGTGGCAGCCGGCCGCCGGTTCCGTGCTCGACGGACTCGCCCGGCGGTTCGGCCTGTCCCCGCTGGACCTGGACCTGCTCCTGGTCGCGGTGGCACCGGACCTCGACGCACGGTTCGAGCGGCTCTACGGCTTCCTCAACGACGACCTGACCCGGCGTCGCCCCACGGTCGGGCTCGCCCTGGAGCTGTGCGGGCTGGCCGGGGCGGCGTCCGCCCGGTTCCGGCTCGCTCCCGGAGCGCCGCTGGTCGAGGGCGGCCTGGTGGAGGTCACCGAGCCCGAACGGCCGCCGCTGTCGCGGGTGCTGGCTGTGCCTGACCGGGTCACCGGGCACCTGCTCGGCAGCGCCCTGCCCGACTCCAGACTCGCCGGGGTGCTCGGCGAGGCCCGTGAGGACCCGACCGCCGAGCCGGCGGTGGTCCGGCGGACGGCGGCCGCGGCCGGCACCGGCGTCGGCCTCGTCCATCTGCGCAGCCGAGGTGGCGACGCGGCAGGGCTGGCCACCGCCGCCCTGGACACGGCCGGCCTGCGCCCACTCGTCCTGGACGCGGTGGCGCTCGCCCGCCGCCCCGGTGACGTACCGGAACTCGCCAGGATCGCCGCCCTCGAAGCTCGTCTGACCGGCGCCGGAGTCGTCCTCGGCCCCTTGGAGGCGCTACCCGGGGAACCCGCCGAACGGGCCCGCACGCTCGGGGCGTTGTGCGCGGCGTTGCGGGGCACCCCCCTGTTCACGCACGGCACGGTCGGCTGGGCCCCGGAGTGGGCGGCCGACACCCCCGTCGTCCTGATCGTGCCGGCGCCCTCGCCCGAACGGCAGGCCGCACGCTGGCGGTACGCCCTCGACGATGCCGCAGGCCAGGGCATGGTGACCGGTGACGTGGCGGCGCTCGCCGAGGCCGTGGCCGCACACCGCCTGGACTCCGGGCAGTTGCACCGTGCCGCCGACGTGGCGGTGCGCACGGCCGCCCTCGACGGCCGCCCGGTCCGCCCCGACGACCTGCGCACCGCCGTACGCGCTCAGAACGGCGCGGGGCTCGACCGGCTCGCCCGCCGGGTGGAGCCGGGCGTCGGCTGGGACGACCTGGTGCTGCCGCCCACCACGGAGCGGCGGCTGCGCGAACTCGCGCTGCGTGCCCGTCACCGCGAGCAGGTGCTCGGGCAGTGGGGGATGCGGCCCGGCGGCGGCCGGGGGCGAGGGGTGATCGCGCTGTTCGCCGGCGAGTCGGGCACCGGCAAGACCATGTCCGCCGAGGTCGTCGCCGCAGACCTGGGCATGGACCTGTACGTGGTGGACCTGTCCACGGTCGTGGACAAGTACATCGGGGAGACCGAGAAGAACCTGGAGCGGATCTTCACCGAGGCCTCCGCGGTCAACGCGGTGCTGCTCTTCGACGAGGCCGACGCGATCTTCGGCAAGCGCTCGGAGGTGAAGGGCGCGAACGACCGGCACGCCAACATCGAGTCGGCATATCTCCTGCAGCGCATGGAGTCGTTCGACGGCATCGCGGTGCTGACCACCAACCTGCGGGCCAACCTGGACGAGGCGTTCACCCGGCGCCTCGACGTGGTGGCCGACTTCCCCGTGCCCGACTCGGGTCAGCGGCTCGCCTTGTGGGAGCGGTGCCTGGGCGACCGCCTGCCCCGTGCCGACGACCTGGACCTCGCCTTCTGCGCCGACCGTTTCGAGCTCGCCGGCGGCTCCATCCGCGCCTGCGCGGTGACCGCGGCCTACCTGGCCGCGGAGTCCACCGGCCCGCTCACCATGAGGCAACTGGTGACGGCGGTCGCCCAGGAGTACCGCAAGCTGGGGCGGCTGGTCCTGGAGGGGGAGTTCGGTCCGTACCTGGACGCGGCCGCCGCGGCGTGAACCGCGGCTGCCCGAACCGCCCCGGCGGTCAGGAGCCGGTGGACATCTTGTCCTCGTAATCCGAGTCGGAAGCGCTGTTCTGCGACCCGAAATCGATGGTCGCGATCGGCTGCCCCGGCGACGGCGGCTGGGAACCGTCGGACATCTCGGCGTCGGACTCGCTGCTGGAACCGCTGTCGCTGTCGGGCGCCGGTGCCGGGACGTCGAGCAGGGTGTACGTCGTGCCGGCCTTGGTCACCCAGCCCGCGGCGATGTACGACTCGATCTGCTTGTCCCGGCGGTCCTTGGGGATGTCCGTGCGGGTCATGGCCTGCGCGTGGGCGTCCGCGGTGATGGTGGCGGGGGTCTTGCCCTGAGCCCTGTGTTCCTCGTAGTCCTTGTACGCGAGGAAGGTGCCCTTGTCCTGGGACAGCGCCACCAGGGCGAAGCTCTGCATCTCGTCCTCGGTCAGCTGTGTCCTGCCACCGAGCGCTTCCTTGGCGTACGTGTAGTAGTGCGCCAGGTCGCTCGGGTCGCTGCCCGACCTGATCAGGTCGTTGATGTCCGGCTCGTTCTCCCACGTTCGGTAGTGGGCCTTGTCCAGGTAGATGTCGATGCCGACCGGAATCATCACGTGGTGGTGATTGCCCGTGGCCGCCGCGTACCTCACCTCGAAGCGGAGGTCGCCCTTGCTGACCCCCACCAGTGCCTGCTCGATCCGGCGCCACATGCCGGTGCCCTGGTTCAGCGACCACTGGGGGACGATGTTCTGCGCGACGTCGTCGCCGCCCACCTCCAGTCCCATGACATGGCCGCGGTCGTAGCCGGCCCCGCCGAACAGGTCCTTCCACACCTGCGGCTCGGTGGGCGCCGCCGTGCCCTTGCGTTTCTGCCCCTTGTAGGCCTGGTGCAGGGACTTGACGGCGATCGGGTTCGGGGCCGCCGCCCGCCCCTTCGTGCCGGTCGGATTGATGGGACCGGTCACGCGCTGCGGGCGTTTGATCTTCAGGGCGTACGCGGGATCGGCGTTCTCCCTGGAAGGCGCGTAGTGGGTGACGGTCGCGTCCTCCAGTGTGGTGACGCTCTTCCGCTGCACCGCCTCCGTCTGTACCGACCCCGCCTGCGCCGGCGCCGTGTGCCCGCAGTCCTCCGGCGCGCGCTGGACGTCCGGTGCCGGCCCGGACAGGACCTTGCGGGCGTTGGCCTCGGCGGCCCGCTCGAAGCGGTCGCCCGGATCCGACACCGAGAACCCGTGGTCGGTGGCGGTGCCCGACACCGGCCCCTCGCGCTGCTGCACGACATGGGTGAGCTCATGCGCGAGGGTGTGCTTGTCGCCGCCGCCCGCGCCGATCACGACATGGCTGCCCGAGGTGTACGCGCGCGCTCCGATGGCCTGGGCCGAGCGGGCGGCCGCGGCCCCCGTGTGCAGTCGTACGGCGGAGAAGTCGGTCCGGAAGCGGGACTCCATGTCCCGGCGGACCGGCGCGGCGAGCGGCTTGCCGGCCGAGCGCAGCACCTCGTGCACCCCGGGGTCCGGCGCCTCCACGACGGGCCCGGGGCGGGCGCGGCGGGCGATCATCGCGGTCACCGCGGCGTTGCCCGCGCCACGCTGTCCCGCCCGGAGGGCGGCGGCGGTGAGCGGCGGCGGTACGGCGGAGCCGAGGGAGGTCTCCTGGCGGGCCGCGGCCGGCCCACGCGTGGCGGACGGCCGGTTCTCCTGCTGCTCGGCGTGCGCCCCGGACGTCCGCAATTGGTTGCCTCCTCGTCGGCACGGCACTCCCGCTCATTCCAGTCGACCGCGCGGCCGTGCGAGCTGTCCAGGCCCGTACGGGCACCACGAGGGCAGGTCCGGGCGACGGCCGGACGGGTCGCACGGGCAGAGGAAGGCAGCGATCCTGCCCCTGATCATGCCCCCGCGTCCCTGTCGTCCCGGCGGACCCCCGCGCAGACTCGACCTGGACACAGGTGAACGACCCGCAGGACGCGAAGGAGCGAGCATGCCGACGTACCTCACCCCGGGCGTGTACGTGGAGGAGGTGCAGTCCGGTGCCCGACCGATCGAAGGGGTCGGCACCGCCGTCGCCGCGTTCGTCGGGTTCGCCAGGAGCGGCCCGTTCCACGCACCGACACTGGTCACCAGCTGGGACCAGTACACCCAGACGTTCGGTGGCTTCAGCGAGGGCGCCTATCTGCCCCTCTCGGTCCACGGCTACTTCGCCAACGGCGGCGGCGCCGCGTACATCGTGCGGATCGGCGGCCAGGCCGAGGACGCCTCCGCCCCGTCGGCCGACGGCGGGCGGCGCGCGCCCGAGCCGGTGGCGCTCGGCGGCTTCCTCGTCGCAGCCAGGCAGGGCGTGACCGGCGTGTCGGTCGAGGTCGCCGACGTGGACGGCGAGAACCCGCCGGAGGACCGCTTCAAGGTCCTGGTCCGCCAGGGCGACCAGGTCGTGGAGACCTACGAGGCCTCCACCCGCAAGAACGTCAAGGGATACCTGGTCAGCCAGGCCCGCGCCTCCAAGCTGATCCAGGTCACCGAGCAGCAGGGCGCCGCCCAGGCCAGGCCCGCCGCCCAGACCCTGGCCGTGCCCGACGCCCCGGCCGCGCCCGCGCCGGGCGGCTCGGGTGAGGTGGCCCGCCTCGACCCGGCGGAGTACGTCGGCGACGCCGCCGCCCGCACCGGGTTCGGCGGCCTGGAGACCATCGACGAGATCACCATGGTCGCCGTGCCGGACCTGATGAGCGCCCATCAGCGCGGCGACATCGACGCCGAGGGCGTGCGCACCGTGCAGCTCGCGGTGATCTCACACTGCGAGCAGATGGGCGACCGCGTCGCCGTCCTGGACGCCCCGCCCGGCCTGGGCGCCCAGCAGGTGCGCGCCTGGCGCAACGACGAGGCCGGCTACGACTCCCGGTACGCCACCCTCTACTACCCCTGGATCCGCGTCTTCGATCCGGCCACCGGACGCAACACCACCGTCCCGCCGAGCGGCCATGTCGCCGGGGTGTGGGCACGCAGCGACGGCGAGCGCGGTGTGCACAAGGCGCCGGCCAACGAGGTCATCCGCGGAGCGGTGGACCTGGAGCTCCGGCTCAGCAAGGGCGAGCAGGACCTGCTCAACCCGATCGGCGTCAACTGCGTGCGGGCCTTCCCCGGACGCGGCATCCGCATCTGGGGTGCCCGCACCCTCTCCTCCGACCCGGCCTGGCGCTACCTGAACGTGCGCCGCCTCTTCAACTACCTGGAGGAGTCCATCCTCCTGGGCACCCAGTGGGTGGTCTTCGAGCCGAACGACGACCGGCTGTGGTCCAGCATCCGGCGTAACGTCACCGCGTTCCTCACCGAGGAGTGGCGTAGGGGCGCGCTGTTCGGCCGCACGGCCGAGGAGGCGTTCTACGTCAAGTGCGACCGGGACAACAATCCGCCGGAGTCCATCGACCAGGGCCGTGTCATCTGTGAGATCGGCGTCTCGCCGGTCAAGCCCGCCGAGTTCGTGGTGTTCCGGCTGGCCCAGTTCTCCGACAGCACCAGCCTCATCGACGAGTGACCCCGTACCGGAAGAACGAACAGCTCAGCAAGGGAAGGTGACTGACAGTCATGGCAACGGGCGATGCTCTTTCCACCCATGTCTTCGGCGTGCAGCTCGGCGGCTACCTGGTCGAGTCGGTCCAGGAGATCAGCGGGCTGACCGTCGAGGAGGAGGTCGTCGAGGTACGCCAGGTCAGCGCGGAGGGCAAGCAGATCATCCGCAAGCAGCCCGGCGCCCGCCAGGCCGGTGAGATCACGATCACCCGAGGGCTCGACCAGAGCGGTGAGTTCACCGACTGGATCAAGGAGACCCTGAACAACGGCGCCGTGAACTCCGCGCGGCAGAACCTCACGATCGAGATCAAGGACAGCGAGGGCAACACGGTCCGCCGTATCCAGCTGATGCAGGGCTGGGCCTCCAAGTGGGAGGGGCCCTCCCTGAAGGCGGGCGAGTCGGCCGCGGCCACCGAGTCCGTGACGATCGTGTTCGAAGAGATCATCGTCGAATGAGGCGCCGTACCGTCACCGCGGGCAACCTGGAGGAGATCCTCCAGGCCACCGCGCCCGCCCCGGCGCCGGAGCAGGCGGCGGCACCCCCCGCCCCCGCCGCTCCGGTGCCGCACCGGGAGGAGAACGCGCTGCGCACCGAGTTCGAGTTCGAGCTGCCGCGCGGCTATGTGGACGAGGCGGGCACCGTGCACCGGCACGGCTCGATGCGCCTGGCCACCGCCCGTGACGAACTGCGCCCGCAGATCGACCTCAGGGTCAAGGAGAACCCGGCGTACCTGAGCGTGGTGCTGCTGAGCCAGGTGATCACCCGGATCGGCACCGTCACCGATGTGCACGCCGGGGTCGTGGAGCGAATGTACGCCACCGACGTCGCCTTCCTCCAGGACTTCTACCGCCGGGTCAACAGCGAGGGCCACACCAGGGCCGCGGTGACCTGCCCGCACTGCGAGGGCGGCTTCGAGGTCGACCTCTCGGGTGGGCGCCTGGGGGAATCGTGACGTACGCCCTTCCCCGGCTCCGGGAGGAGATCGCGTACATCGCCTATCACTTCCACTGGCAACGCGAGGAGATCCTCGACCTGACCCACGGCGAACGGCAGCAGTGGGTGGCCGAGATCGCCCGTATCAACACCCGCGTGAACGAAGGCGGTTGAGCACATGGGATGGCGCGACAGGCTGCGCCGCCGGGGCGCGGCGCCTGCCGCGGCCCCGGCCCAGGGGGCGCCCGGCACGCCGGGTGCCGCCGCGCCCGACGTCCCGGCGCCTTCCGTGCCCGGTGACTGGGACGGAGGCTGGCGCCGCACCGCCGCGCCGGAACTCACCGTGTCCCGCGCCCCGCTGGGCGTCAGCGACGGCCTCGCCTTCCGCGCGGGCCTGGCGGCCTGGCAGAACCCGTCGTTCGGCAGCGGCCTCGGGCACGCGCTGCTGCCCGCCGCTCCCGCCGGCGTGGTGCGCGGCGTCGCCCGCACGGCGGCTCCGCGCGCCGCGCACACCGCCGGGGGACCGCTGCTGCTGAGGGCGCTGCGGCCGGAAGGCACGGAGGGCATGGCGACGGCCGACGGGGCGCCCGAGGCCGCCCGGCGGCCGGTCGCGGGGGAGCGGAAGCCGGGCGCGACGGGATCACGCCCGGGCACCTCCGCCGCAGGGCCGTCCGGCGCCGCTGACGGCACCCGCGCGGGAAGGGCGGGGCAGAGTGGCGCGGTTGTCCGGTCCCGTGGCCTCACGGCCGCGGATTCCCCCGCCGTCCTCGGGGCCTCACCGGCCGCCGTCCAGCGGGCCGTGGAGCCGGGCACGAGCCCGGTCGTGGCCCCCTCCGGCACCGGCCGTCCGCCGCTCGCCGCCAGGACTCCGCCCGCCGCCAGGACTCCGCTCGTACGGCGGGTGGCGGTCGTGCCGCCCGCAGCCGAGGTCCGGCCCCCCTCCGAACCTGACCCCGGGCGGGCGCCCGCGGCCCGGAGCGCCTCCGGGCGCCGTACGCCTCCGGACCCCACGGCCCGACGCGGCGTCACGGAGGTGCTCGGGCCGCACCCGGAACCATCCCGTACGCCCGGCGCCGACGGGTCCCGCACGGCGGTCCGGCCCAGCCCGGGGCCTCGGCTGACCGTCGCCCGCCGCCCGGCCGGACCCGTGCGCCGCGTCGCGGCGGTGCGGCCCGCGACCCCTCCGGCGCCCACGCGCGACGTCTCCGGCACCACCGCCACACCCGTCGGCAGGAGCGCGGGGTCCTCCGGGCCCGCCACACCGGCCGGCACGAGTGCCGACCACTCCGCCCCCGTGCAGCGCGCCGCCACACCCTCGCGCGGTCGCGCCCCGCTCGGCGCCCCTTTCGCTGAACTGCCTTCTACGGCAAGGCCGTTGGGGCGCGATGCCGCGCCCGGCGCCGAACCGGCGCCCGGCCCGACCCTGCCCGTCGTCCAGCGCCAGGGCGGCACACCCGTGCCGTACGACAGCGGTACGAGCGCCACCGGGGGAGCGGCATCCCCGGCCCCGGCCGACGCCCCGCGCCGGACCCCGGCCGACCCCCCGCGCCGGACCGCGGCCCCGCGCGCCTCGGGTGCCCGCACGCGCGGTGGCCTGGGAGCTCCGCTGCCCGAGCTGCCACCGAGCGCCGCGCTGCCCGGGTCCGTCGCGTCCCCTGCCCCTCGTGACTCCCGCGCCTCTGGTACGGGACCCGTTCCGGACGTTCAGCGCGCTCCCGGAGCGGACGCTCCGCTGCTGGGGACGGCCGACGGCCGGCGCAGCCTCGTGGAGCACTCCACCACCGGCGGCACCACCACCGGCGGCACCACCACCGGGGCCACTCCCGAGGCCCACGGAAACGGACCCGCCACGCCGCTGGTGACGACCTCCCAGGCCGCCGCCCCCGACCGCCCGGATCCGGCGAACGCCGTAGCCGCGGCAGGGGCGGCAGCGGCAGGAAAGCCGTCCGGTGGGGTGAGCGCGGGCGGGACCGGCTCGGGCGGACCGCGCGCTGACGGGCCGGCCTCCGGCCACCGGGCGGACGGACCGCGCTCCGGCGGGCACTCCGGTGGGCATCGGCCCCGTCGCCCCGCCGTCCCGGGCCCCGTCGTCGTGGCCAGAGCCGTGTCACCGGGCACCGCCGGTATCCGGACCGCAGGCTCGGCAGACCCGCGCCCCCTCACTTCGACCGGCTCCGCGGCACACTCGGCCACGGCGGCTCCCCGCACGCTCTCGCTCCTGGCGGCCCGCCCGCTCACCCTGAGCTCCCGGCTGCCGGACGGGGCGGCACCGCCCGTCGTCGCCCGCTCCGGCGGCCGTCCCGTGGTGGCGGCGCGATGGCCCGGTGCACCGGCCGCCGCCCAGGGCGACACCCCGTCACCGCACGGGGCGCCCGCACACCGGGCCGGCCGGTCGCCCGTCTCCCCGGCCGCTCGCCCAGGCGGCTCCGGGACACCCGTGAGCCCGCTGCCCGGCCGGCCCGCGCCCGCCCCGGCCACACCGCGGGTCCAGCGAGCCGCGACCACGCACTTCGAACCGGAGGGCACGCCGGGCAGGCCGAGCGCACCGGGCCGTGACGCGGGCGCGGAGCCGTCCGGCTCCCCGGCCCCTGTTCAGCGCGTCCCGGTCGTGCGCCCCGCGCCGCCCCGCCCCGTGACCGCGGGCGGGGCCGTCGCCGTGCCCCCGAAGCCCCTGCCGGTGACCGCCCCGCAGGCGCCGCCGCTCGCCGACCGCCCGGTGGGCGTCCCGGCACCGGTGGGATCCCTCCCGGGATCACTTCCCGCGGTCCGGCCGAGGACGGTCGTCGCGCCGGGCGCGAACGACCCGGTGCAGCGCGACGCCGTCGCCGGCCTGCCCAAGGGCGTACAGGCCAAGGAGACTCCGGCGCGCGGCCGTCCGCGGTCGTCGTCCGCGCCCCCCGCCCCCACCCCGGCCTCCACCTCGGGCAAGGCGGCTTCCCGCCGCCGTCCCGAGAGCCCCCAGGACGACCCCGGCCTCGACCTCGACGACCTGGCACGCCGTCTGATCGACCCCGTGTCGCGGCTGCTGCGGACCGAGTTGCGGCGCGGCCGGGAACGCACCGGCCGCCCCCACGACGGACGCCGCTGAGGCACGCCATGGACGATGACCGACCGGACGACGAACGATTGACGGGCGAGTGACGGACCGATGACCGACAGCATCTTCGCGACGAGCGTGTTCTTCCGGCTCGCGATCGGCGGCAACGACCTGGGCGCCTTCCACACGTGCTCCGGCATGGGCGCCGAGGTCGAGATGGAGACGTACGCCGAGGGCGGGAACAACGGTTTCACCTGGCAGCTGCCGGGCCGCGTGAGCTGGTCCAACATCACGTTCACCCGGCCCGTCACCACCGACACGGCGAAGATCGCCCGCTGGCTCGACGAGACGCTGAAGCGGGTGGAGCCCAAGGACGGCGAGATCGTGGCGCTGAAACCGGATCTCACGCCGATCATCAGCTGGCAGGTGTCAGGGATCGTCCCGGTGCGCTGGCAGGGCCCGTCCTTCGACCCCGCCACCTCCCAGGCGGCGGTGGAGACCCTGGAGATCGCCCACCAGGGCCTGCGCACGTCCTGACCCGGTCCCCTCACACACACCGCCCCCGACCAGCGCCCCGACAGCCGTCACAGGAAAGGAGGTCCTGCCGTGTCCCCAACACGCTCCAGCCGGGCCAGGGCCCAGCTGACCCTGAAGGAGCCCCCCACCTCCGTCGGCGCCAAGCCCGGCGGGACCATCGCCCGGCTGAACCTCCAGTTCAACCCCTCCACCCTGGAGCTGGGCAAGAGCACCGAGTGGCGGCGCACCCCGTCCCGGATGGCGGGTCAGTCGGCGCTGCCGGAATTCGTCGGCAGCGGCCCGCGCACGCTCAGCCTGGAGGTGTTCCTGGACGCCACCGCCACCCACGACAACTCCGTGGAGCTGGCGGTCGAGAAGCTGATGAAGGGGTGCGTGCCGACGCCGGCCAGCCTGGGCCGCAAGAAGCCCGCCAGCCCGTGGGTGCGGTTCGAGTGGGGTACGGCGCGTACGACGTCGTTCGACGGGGTGCTGTCGAGCCTGTCCGTGAGCTACACGCTGTTCGACGTGGACGGCAGACCGCTGCGGGCCACCTGCTCGCTGTCCATCGAGGAGGCGAGTGTCGACCCGGCGGGCCAGAACCCGACGTCCGGATCGCGCACCGCCCGCAGCACGCACACCGTGGTGGCGGGCGACAGCCTGGCCTTGCTGGCCTGGCGGGAGTACGGCGACGCGACGGCCTGGCGGGTCATCGCGGAGGCCAACGACATAGACGACCCGATGGCTCTCGTACCCGGCACCGAACTGGTGCTGCCGGGGCTGCGTGACGCGGGCGCCGAGGAGGACCAGTGAGCACACCCGAGGCGCCGGGCGGCCGGTCGTTCGCGGCCGACCCGGTCATCGAGACACCCGCCGAACTCCCGCGGATCTGGGCCGCCCAGCTGGTGAACTGCGTGGTCGACGAGAACGTGGGCCTGCCGGACTCGGCCGTCCTCACCTTCCGGGACCCCGACCACGAGTTCCTCCAGAAGACCGGCATCACCATCGGGACCCCGCTGAAGGTGTCGGTGGTGACCGTCTCCGGGCAGGCACGCGAGCGGCTGTTCAGCGGCGAGGTGACCGCCCTGGAGCTGGACCGGGACCGCACGGGTTCGTTCACGGTGGTGCGCGCCTACTCCAAGGCGCACCGCCTTCAGCGGGGCCGCAAGGTCGTGGCGTACCGGAACATGACGGCGGCGGCGATCGTCCGCAAGGTGGCCGCCGGGGCCGGGCTGACCTGCGGGACGGTCGAGGCCGAGCCGGTCACCTACCAGCAGCTGTCGCAGGCCAACGTGTCCGACTGGGACTTCCTGCAGTTCCTCGCGGGGGAGAGCGGCGCGCAGGTGCGGGTCGACGACAAGGGGCTGCTGCAGTTCACCAAGCCGCGGAAGGCGTCCGGCGCGCCCGCCCCGTCGACCCCGGCGACGCGCAGCCCGATGGTGCTGGAGTACGGGCGCAACCTGCTGGCGCTGCGGGCCTCCCTGTCGGCCGCGGACGGCGCGCAGCAGGTGGAGGTGCGCGGGTGGGACGTCGCCAACAAGCAGCCGCTGGTGGCCCGCAAGGCGTCGGTGGACAGCGACACGGTGGTGCCGGGACTGAGCCCGGCGTTCGCCGCCCGCTTCGGCAAGTCGTCGAAGCTGACCGTCACGGACACCCCGTACCGCACCCACGCCGAGACGAAGGCGGTCGCGGACGCCACGGCCGCCGAAGTCAGCGCCGGGTTCGCCGAGCTGGAGGCGCTCGTCGAGGGCAACCCCAAGCTGCGTGCGGGTAAACCGGTGGCGCTCGGCAACGTCGGGCAGGCGTTCTCCGGGAAGTACACGACGACCGCGGTGCAGCACGTCCTCGAACCGCACGGCGGATTCCGGACGACGGTGTGGGTGAGCGCCAGTCCGGACCGCTCCCTGACGGGCCTGGTGACCGGCGCGAACGCGCCCGGCCGCGGACCCCGCATGCCCGGCCTGGCCATCGGGGTGGTGACCGACGTACGCGAACCCGGCGGCGCCGAGTCCGGCGGCGTACGGCTGAAGTTCCCCTGGCTGGACGACACCTACGTCACCGACTGGGTGCGCACCGTGCAATGGGGCGGCAAGGGCGGTGGCGGCGTGTTCAGCCCCGAGGTCAACGACGAGGTACTGGTCGGCTTCGAACAGGGCCTCCTGGACAGTCCGTACGTCATCGGCGGGCTCTACAACGGCGTGGACAAGCCCTCGCCGCACGACGTCCCGCTGGTCGACAGGACCACCGGGAAGGTCAACCGGCGCTCCCTGGTGTCGCGTTCGGGGCACCGGGTGGAGCTGCTGGACGCGCGGGCGCCCGGCAGCTCAGGGGTGCGGCTGACGAGCGCCGACGAGCGCCTCGAAGTGTTCCTGGACAACCGGCGGGGCCGGATCGAGCTGACCGTCTACGCCGCGAAGGGGCGTCAGCGGCCCCTCAGCTCCGTCCTGCTCGACAAGAAGGGCATCACCCTGGACGCGGGGCGCGGCGACGTGAGCGTGTCGGGGCGGAACGTGGACATCCAGGGCCGGGTCGGGGTGAAGATCGGCGGCCGCACGGTGAGCGTCAACGGTTCGTCGGACGTCACCGTCGACGGCGGTCTGCTGGGCGTCCTCAAGGCCAAGCTCATCCGGATCAACTGACCTCCGTCCCCCCGACGGTCCCACCATCCCCAAGGAGTCCGCATGCCGGCCGCAGCCCGTACCGGTGATCCCACCAACCACGGCGGCGTGATCGCCCTGCCGGCCGGTCCCGCCGCCCAGGCGGTGCTGCGCGTACTGATCGGCGGCCGTCCGGCGGCCGTGACCACGGGTCTCCCCGGCCCCCCGGGCAGCGTGCACGCCTGCGTCATGCCCCCGCACCTGGCCCTGGGGCCGGGCAACGTGGTCATGCCCGACCCCGCCGCGCTCGCCCGGGGCCAGGTCCTCATCGGCGGGCTGCCGGCCGCGAAGATGCGCGACAGGACCACGTGCGGCGCGATGATCTCCGGCGGTGCCCTGAACGTCCTGATCGGGGGCGTGTGATGAGCGACCGGTTCATCGGCCGCGGCTGGGCGTTCCCGCTGCGGGTCGGGCCGACAGGCGGGATCGGCATGGTCGAACGGGAGCGTGAGATCGAGGAGGCGATCCGCCTGGTCCTCGGCACCGCTCCCGGCGAGCGGCCCATGCGCCCCGAGTTCGGCTGCGGCATCCACGACTACGTCTTCGCGCCCGGCGACGGTGCCACCGCCGGGCGGATCGCCCAACGGGTGCGCGAGGCCCTGGAGCGGTGGGAACCGCGCATCACGGTGGACGACGTGGTGGTCGCCTTCGACGCCATCGAGGACGGCACCCTCTACATCGACGTGCACTACACCCTGCGTTCCACCAACGACCGGCGCAACCTGGTCTTTCCCTTCTACACGATCCCCTCCGAGGAGGGGGCCGAGGAATGGGGCGCCGCCTGATGGCCCTGCCCTCCCCCAACCTTGACGACCGGCGGTTCCAGCAGCTCGTCGACGAGGCGAAGCGGTACGTGCAGCAGCGTGCCCCGGAGTGGACCGACCACAACGTCTCCGACCCGGGCGTCACCCTGATCGAGACGTTCGCCTACCTCGTGGACCAGCTGCTGTACCGGCTGAACCGGGTCCCCGACAAGAACTACACCGCCTTCCTGGACCTGCTCGGCATCCGCCTGTTCCCGCCGGCCGCGGCGGTGGCCGAGGTCGACTTCTGGCTTTCGGCGCCGCAGCCCGACACGGTGACCCTGACCCCGGGCACCGAGGTGGCCACCGCGGGAGGGGAGGCCGAAGAGGCCGTGGTGTTCACCACCACGGACGAACTGCGGATCGTGCCCAGTGAGTTGATCCGCCTGGTGACCGCGTCCCGCGCCGGTGAGCAGACGGACCGGACCGGTGAGCTCACCGAAGGCCGCGACATCCCCGCCTTCCAGGCGGCACCCCAGCCCGGTGACGCGCTGCTGTTCGGCATGCCGACGGCGGTGCCGCGCTGCGTGGTCGCGGTGAACCTGGACAGCCGCGTGGAGGGCATCGGCGTCGACCCCCGCCAGCCGCCGCTGGTGTGGGAGGCGTGGGACGGAGGCGGCTGGCAGGTGTGCGAGACCGGTGAGGACTCCACCGGAGGCCTGAACCGGCCGGGCGAGGTCATCGTGTACGTACCGGCCGGACACACCGCGTCGGTGATCGGCGGGACCCGGGCCGGCTGGCTGCGCTGCCGGGTCACCGAGGCGGAGCCGGGCCAGCCGTTCTACTCGGAGTCGCCGACGGTGCGCGAGGCGTCCGTGTTCACCGTGGGCGGCACCATGACCGTCGAGCACGCCGAGAGCGAGACCGACGTACCGCTGGGCACCTCGGAGGGCGTAGCCGGGCAGACGTTCCGGCTGGGCCGCCCGCCGGTCCTCCTCGACCGCGAGCCCCCGGTGGTGGAAGCGTCCTCGGCCGACGGCTGGCAGCGCTGGGACGTGGTCGAGCACTTCGGCCGCTCGGGCCCGGCCGACCGGCATGTCCAGGTCGACGCCACCACCGGCGAGTTCACCTTCCCGCCGGTGCTGCGCGAACCGGACGGCACCCTGCGGCAGTGCGGCGCCGTGCCGCCCAAGGGAGCCCAGATCCGGGTGGCCCGCTACCGCACCGGCGGCGGCCCCGCGGGCAACGTGGCCCGCGGCGCGATCTCCGTACTGCGCAGCTCCGTCCCCTACGTCGCACGGGTCGTCAACCGGGAGTCGGCCGGCGGCGGCGTCGCCGGCGAGACCCTCGCCAACGCCCGGCTGCGGGCACCGGACGCGCTGCGCATGCAGGAACGGGCCGTCACCGCCCGGGACTACGAGATCATCGCGGGCCAGGCCGCGCCCTCGGTGCGCCGGGTCCGCTGCCTGCCCGCCGCCGAAGGCGCGGGCGCCGTACGGGTGCTGGTGGTCCCGGACGCGGTGGCCGACGAGGGGGACGACCGCCTCCGCTTCGAGCAGCTCATCCCCTCCGACCAGGTCCTGCGGACCATCACCGCGAGCCTCGACGAACGCCGCCTCATCGGCACCCGCCTGGTGGTCGAGCCGCCGGTCTACCAGGGCGTCACCGTGGTCGCCAGGCTGGCGGCGGCCCCCGCCGACACCGACCGCGTCCGCGAGGCGGCCCTGGCCGCCCTCTTCCGCCACCTCAACCCGCTGGTCGGCGGCCCGGACGGCACCGGATGGCCCTTCGGCCGGCCGGCCCAGTACGGCGACGTCTTCGGCGTCCTCCAACGCGCCACCGGCAACGCCCTGATCGAGGAGATCCTGCTGTTCCCCGCCGACCCGGTCACCGGGCGGCGCGGCGCGCCGACGGACCGCGTCGACGTGGCCGCGGGCGCACTGGTCTTCTCCTACCAGCACCAGGTGGTCGTCACGGCCCTGGAGCCGGAGGGACGGGGATGAGCCGCGCCGCGATACCCGGTCTGCCGAGCCGGTACCCGATCGGCGGGCAACTGCCCGCGCTGTACGCCGACGACGACTTCGCCCAGCGCTTCACCGCGGGACTGGACACCGTCCTCGCCCCGGTGTTCGCGACCCTCGACAACCTGCCCGCCTATCTCGACCCCCGGGTGGCGCCGGCCGATTTCCTGGCCTGGCTGGCGACCTGGGTGGGTGCCGACGACGACCCGGAGTGGCCGGTGGAAAGGCGCCGCGAGACGGTCTCCCGCGCGATGGAGCTGCACCGCTGGAGCGGTACCCGGCGCGGCCTGGTCGAGGCGCTGCGGCTCGCGCTCGGCGTGCACGCCGAGGTCGTCGGGGACGGCGGCGCGGTGTGGTCGAGCACCCCCGGAGCCGATCTGCCGCCGGAGCCCCCCGCCGAGGTCCTGGTGCGGGTGTGGCCGGACCACGGGGCCCGGGCCGACCCGGCCAGGGTCCACGAGGTCGTCAGGGCCATGTGCCCGGTGCACACCGTCTGCCGGGTGGAAGTCCTGCCCGGCCCGCCCACCGACGAAGGGAGGTGACGCCATGCGTGCCTGTCCCGCGTGCGGGGCGTCCAACGGCTCCACGGACGACTTCTGCGGCAACTGCGGTGCGTACCTGGGCTGGTCGGACCGTTCGGCGCCTTCGGGCACGTCGTCGGAGCCCCCACCGCCGAGTACGTCCGCCGACCCCTCGTCCAGCACGCCGGCGGAGCCCTCGGCCCCCGGGACGTCCTCGGGGCCGTCGGTCCCTGGTACGTCGTCGGCGCCGTCGGCCACAGGCGCACCCGGCCCCACGGCTTCGGAGCCGCCGGCCCCCGGAGCGCACGCCGAACCCCCGGCCGCACCGCACGTCCCCCCGCCCGACGCCGCCCGCCCGGCCGCCGCTCCGGCGCCGCCCCCGGCCGAGGAACCGGCATCGCCCCCGGCCACCGCTCCGGCATCGCCCCCGGCCGAGGGACCGGGGTCCGCCGAGCGGGGCCGTGGCTCGTCGCTCCGCAGCCGGCTGACGGGACGCGGCCGAGGCGAGGCGCACCGCACGGGCACGGCACCCGCCGCGGGCTCACGCGGCAACGACAGCGAGGGCTCCGGGACCGCTTCCGAGCAGGGCGGGACGCCAGGCCCCGTGCCCCGGCCCGGCCCCGACGGTGCCGGATCCGCACCCTCCGCACCCGCCTTCCGCCCGACCACCGGCTCGGCGTCCCGCGCCGGTGAACCCGCCGTCACGGGCGAGGCGGCCACGGCCCGCGCCCCCCACCCCGTTCCGACTCCTCCACCCGCCCCGGTCCCCGGGAACCCGCCGGGCCCCCGGCCCCCGGCCACCCCTGCCTCCGACCCGTCGGCTCCCGCCCCCATCCAGCCCGTACGCCCCGCGAAGCCGGTGGCACGCCGCCCGGTCGTGCGCCCGGTGGAGGCTCCCGACGAGGTGGCGGGCGCGCCCTGCCCCTCCTGTGGCACCCCCAACCCGCCCGGCCGGCGGTTCTGCCGACGTTGCGCGGCCGAGCTGAACCCCGCCGCGAAGCCCGAGCCGCTGCCGTGGTGGCGCAGGGTGTGGCCGTTCCGCCGCCGGGTGCGGGCGAGTTCGGGCAGGGCGGTGCGGTTCCTGGTGATCCTGGCCGTGGTGGTGGCGCTGTGCGCGGGCGCTCTCCTGCTGCTCCCCGCCGGACGCGCCCTGTTCGAGGACACCCGGGACAAGCTGGGCAAGGCCAAACCCATCACCCCGCTGAGCATCGAGGCGAGCGCCGCATCGCCCCGGCATCCGGCCAAGAACACCACGGACGGGCTGAGCAACAGCTACTGGGGCGCACCCGCGGCCGGCGCCTCGGTGACGTACACCTTCCGCAAGCCGTTCCGACTGGTCGACCTGATCATCACCAACGGCCCCTCCAAGGAACCGGAGGACTACACCAGCGAGGCACGCGCACTCCGGATCGACCTGGAGGTGACGACGCGGGACGGCGAGCAACGGCACAAGGAACTGGCCCTCAGCGACAAGCCGGGCCCGCAGACGATCCATACCGCCCTCAGTGACGTGAAGACGGTACGCCTGACCCTGCGGGAGCCCGTGGAACTGACACCGGGACGTCAACTGGCTCTGGCGGAGGTGGAGTTCTTCCAGCGCGGCTGACCCTGGACCGGCCGGCCGCGACGGGTTCACGACGGCCGGTCCGGCTGGTCCTCCGATCCGCCCGCGGGACGGCGGGCGCTGCTCCGGCGGTCGTACGCCGCCTGGGCCGCCGCCCGCAGCCGTACGTAGAAGGGGTTCTCCTGGCCGGTCTGCCACATGTGCAGGTAGATCAGCATCTGGTTGAGTACGGTGTCGTACTCGACCAGGGTGCCGGAGGCGTTTCCGGCCGCCTTGCCCCAGCCGACCAGGCGCTCCTTCTGCGCGGCGGTGATTTTGCCCGCCTTTTCGAAGGAGCTCGCGTACTGCTCCAGCTTCTGCGGCTGGGCGCCGTACACCAGCTTCTCCTCCAGCATGCTCTGCTGGAAGTCGTCGAACTCGGCGTTCCCGGCCAGGGCAGCCTTCAGATCGGCGAGCGTCTGCTTGCGTTCCGCCGCCAGCGCCGTGACCTCCTGGTCGGTCGCCCCGGACTGCACCAGCTCCATCACCGGGCTGCTGCCGAAGGCCTGATGGGCCGCGACATGGGTCAGCTCGTGGGCGATGTGCCCCAGCAGGAAGGACGTGCCGCCCCTTGCCTGGGTGTCGACGTTGAACGTGAACGCCGGGTCGCCCTCCGAGGCGGCCGGGTCGAGCTTCATGCCGCCCATGCCACCCCTCGGGTACTGCATCACGGTCACGAGCGGAACGACGGCCATCAACTCCCCGATGACGGACCGCGTCTCCTCGGGCAGCGTCCCGTCCTCGCGCAGCGCCCCCAGCTTCCGGACGAAGTCCCCCATCATCGTGTGGAACGTGTCCGCGGGGATGGACTGGGCCGCCCGCTGGGCCTCACCGGCGGGCATGCGGAGGTCGAGGTCCGGGTTCTTCCCCTCGTCCCTCACCTGGTCGATCTCGGTCAGAAGGTCCCGGAAGACCGCCTCGGGATCCAACTGCCCCTGCGCCGCCTGAGCCTGCTCGCCGAGCCGCTGCGTACCACCGACCCGTGAGCCCGCGTCGCCCTTGTGAGCGACGTAGTCGCCACACGCCCTGACGATGTCCTTGAGGGCGAGGAGCCGTGCCCCCTGTCTGGCGTCGGGCAGCGCGTAGAACGCCCTGAGCGCCCTGTCCACCTTGGTGATCTCGGAGCGGCCTCGCAGTGCCGTGCCCCCCGTGCCCTGCTTGAACTCGTCCTCGGTCATCATCCGGGACGCGGTGACCATCCGGCTGACGACCGTGTTGCCCGCGGAGCCCTGTAACGCCCCGGGGGTGCGAGGTCCACGGCTGGTCCGCGCAGGCGTCACGTGCGGCGTGCCGTGGGTCGGCCCGGCGGCTTCATGGGTACGCATGGGCCCACGCTACCGTCCGGGACCGACGCCCGGGGGGCCCGCGGGATCCGGAGGGAAGCCTCCGGTCAGGAGGCGTCGGCCGGAGGCTTCTCGTCGTACTGCGACGTGCCCGAGTCCAGCAGGGGTTCCTGCGTCTTGAGGTGCGCCGGGGCGAACGCCCGCAGCGCGTGGTAGCCGGTGATCACCACGAGGGTGCCGAGCGCGATGCCGCTCAGCTCGAAGTTGTCGGTGATCTTCAGGCTGACCCCGCCGACGCCGATGATGATGCCCGCGGCAGCCGGCACGAGGTTCAGCGGGTTGCGCAGGTCCACCTTGGCGTTCAGCCAGATCTGGGCGCCCAGCAGGCCGATCATGCCGTAGAGGATGACGGTGATGCCGCCGAGCACGCCGCCGGGGATCGCGGCGACGACCGCGCCGAACTTGGGGCAGAGGCCGAAGAGCAGCGCGAAGAACGCGGCAGCCCAGTAGGCGGCGGTGGAGTAGACCCGCGTCGCGGCCATCACACCGATGTTCTCGGAGTACGTGGTGTTCGGCGGGCCGCCGACGGCCGTGGACAGCATCGAGGCGGCGCCGTCCGCGGCGATGGCGGTGCCCAGCTTGTCGTCGAGCGAGTCGCCGGTCATCTCGCCGACGGCCTTGACGTGCCCGGCGTTCTCGGCGATCAGGGCGATGACGACCGGCAGTGCGACGAGGATCGCCGACCACTCGAAGCTCGGCGCGTGGAAGGCGGGCAGCCCGACCCAGTCCGCGTCCGCCACAGCCGACAGGTCGAGCCGCCAGTGGTCGACCGCCTCGGCCCCGCCGGCCGGGGAGTGGATCTTCCCGAAGACGAGGTCGAGCACCCAGGACAGCACGTATCCGAAGACGAGGCCCAGGAAGATCGCGATGCGTGAGAAGAACCCGCGCAGACAGACCACGGCCAGACCGGTGAAGAGCATCACCAGCAAGGCAGTCCACTGATCCTGGGGCCAGTACGTCGACGCGGTCACCGGCGCCAGGTTGAAGCCGATCAGCATGACGACGGCGCCGGTCACCACGGGAGGCATCGCGGCGTGGATGATCCGCGCGCCGAACCGCTGCACCATGAGCCCCACGAGGAACAGCACGGCGCCGACGACCAGGACCGCGCCCGTGACGGTGGCGCTGGTGCCCCCGCTCGCGCGGATCGTGGCGGCCACCCCCACGAAGGAGAGCGAGCACCCCAGGTAGCTGGGCACCCTGCCCTTCGTCGCCAGGAGGAAGATGGCGGTGGCGACACCGGACATCATGATGGCGAGGTTCGGGTCCAGGCCCATCAGGACGGGCGCCACGAAGGACGCACCGAACATGGCCACCACGTGCTGGGCGCCGAGACCGAACGTGCGGGGCCAGGTGAGCCGTTCGTCGGGGCGTACCACGGCCCCCGGTGCGGGGGTCTTCCCGTCGCCGTGCAAGGTCCAGCGCACGCCGAGGCCCATGGTCGCTCCCTGATTGGTGTGTGCGGTGCGCCCTGGGGGTCCATCCGCGGAAAAAGATCAGAGCCATGGTAGTGCCGGAGGCCGGGTAGCTCGCGCTCGGCCCCGCCGGAGGCGGAATCTATCGTTCCGCCTCCGGCTCTCCGTCCGTCAGGCGCCGTGAGCCGCTGCTTCAGCCGCCCGCCTGGCTGCGGGTCGGCGCAGGCTGCGGAAGCCCGGCCTCCGCGACCTTGCGGTCGCCGGCCCGCAGCACCCCGGCACCCAGGACCAGTCCGAAGGCCAGCACCGTCACCACACCGAACGACACCAGCAGGGAGGTCGCCTCCGCCAGTGAGCCGATCGCGGACGGGGCGATGAGCCCCGAGGTGTAGGTGATGGTGGCGACGCCCGCGATGGCCCGGCTCGGGTTCGTGCCGCTGCGTCCGGCGGCCGCGAAGGCCAGCGGTACGACGACCGCCACGCCGAGGCCGAGCAGCCCGAAGCCGCACAGCGCGAGGGCCGGGCCGGAGGCCAGGACCACGAGCAGTCCGCCGACCGTGGCCAGGACGCCTCCGACGCGCACGGTCCGTACGGCCCCGAAGCGGTCGACGACCTTGTCGCCGGCGATCCGGGCGACGGCCATCATGAGGGCGAACGCGGTGGTCGACGCCGCCGCGAGCCCGGCCGAGCTTCCCATGATGTCCCGGAGGTAGACCGCGGACCAGTCCATGCTGGCCCCCTCGGCGAACACCGCGCAGAAGCCCACCGCACCGATGACCAGCGCGGACTTCGGCGGCAGGGTGAAGCGCGGCGGCGGCTCCTCGTCCGGCTCGCTGCGCAGGTCGAGGACGCCCTGGCAGGCGGCCAGGCCGAGCACCGTCAGCACCAGTGCGGCCACGGTGTGGTGCAGTCGTGCATCGGCCCCGGTGTGTGCCGCGACCGTGCCCGCCGCCGAGCCGACCAGGGCGCCCACGCTCCACATGCCGTGCAGTCCCGACATGATCGACCGGTCGAGGCGGTTCTCCACCTCCACGCCCAGCGCGTTCATCGCCACGTCCGACATCCCCGCCGCCGCCCCGTACGCGCACAGCGCGAGGCAGAGCGTGAACAGGTTGGGGGCCAGGGCGGGCAGTATCAGCGCCAGTGTCCAGAGCGCCAGCAGTCCGCGCAGGGCCGCACGGGTCCCGAAACGGTGACTGACGCGGCCGGCCAGCGGCATGGACAGCGAGGCCCCGATGGCGGGGAAGGCGAGTGCGAGGCCGAGCTGGCCCGCGCTCACCGACGCGTGCTCCTGGATCCACGGGACCCGGGTCGCGAAACTGCCGGTCACCGCCCCGTGCACGGCGAAGACCACCGCGACGGCGTATCTGGCCCGTCTGATCTGCTCCGTGCCGAAGACCGGGACCGCTGGATCCTGTGTCATACGCCGTGCCCTCCCCTGGGAATTCTCGTTCGCCGGTGCGTCCGACGCTCTTCGCGCGGTGCGGGCCGTAAACTATCAGGAAGCCTGCCTGATAAATAACCCCATGGTGGCGGTCCGCAAGCGATCTGGAAGGATCCCGGCATGCCCGCATCCCCGAGCACGGCCCGGGCCATCAACGACCGGCTCGCCCTGCGACTGTTCCAGCAGGAGGGCCCGCTGACGGCCACTCAGCTGAAGACCCTGACCGGTCTCTCCCGCCCCACGGTCGCCGATCTGGTGGACCGCCTGCAGGACGCCGGCCTGGTCCGCGTCGTCGGCGAGAGCGGCGCCGAGCGCCGCGGACCCAACGCGAGGCTGTACGGGATCGTCGCCGACCGGGCGCACCTGGCCGCCCTGGACGTCCGCACGGACAGCGTCGCCGTGGCCGTCGCCGACCTGCTGGGCGTCACGCTCGCCGAGGCCACCCTGCCGATCGGCAGCGACACCGGGACACGGCCCGCCGTCGAACGGGCCGTGGCGATGCTGGAGCGCACCGCCCGCACCGCGGGGACGGCCCCCCTCCACAGCGTCGGCATCGGCGCCCCCGGCCTGATCGACCCGGTCACCGGCGAGCTCAGGAACACCGCCGGACTCCCCGCCTGGCACAGAGGGCTGGTCACGGAGCTCCAGCAGCGGCTGTCCGCCACCGTCCTCGTGGAGAACGAGACCAACCTCGCCGCCGTCGCCGAACACCGCATCGGGGCCGCCCAGGACCGTGACACGTTCGTCCTGCTCTGGCTCGGCCACGGGATCGGCGCCGCCGTCATGCTCGACGGAAAGCTGCGTCGCGGAGCCTCGGGCGGGGCGGGGGAGATCGGTTTCCTGCCCGTGCCCGGCACCTCGGGGGTCCCCTCGGCGGTCAACTGCGACGGAGGATTCCACTCCCTGGTGGGTTCGGCCGCCGTATGCGGGCTGGCCGCGGACCACGGCATCCGGGCGTGGGGCCCCGCGGCCGACGCGGCGCAGGAACAGGACCCGGCCGCGGCGTTCGCCGTCCGGGCGGCGCTGCGCGCCGGCGACGGGAACGGCGAGGCCTTCCTGGCGGCGCTCGCCGACCGTCTCGCGATGGGAGCGGCCGCCGTCGTCTCCGTCCTCGACCCCGGCTGCCTCGTCCTGGCCGGCGAGGTCGGCCGCGCCGGCGGCGACGCGCTGGCCTCGCTGGTGGAGGAGCGGCTGGCCCGGATGTCACCGCTGCGCACGGAGGTCAGGGCGGGGACGCTGGGCGGCGGCGCGGTCCTGCGCGGCGCCCTGTTCGCCGCCCGCGAGGCGGCCCAGGAGGCGCTGTTCGGCGCGGGAGCATGACGCGCCCCGGAGGTGCGGGGACGGCAGCGGCCTATCCGGCCAGGGGGCCTGCCGTACGTGGCTGAGCACGGCTCCTCGGACGAGGCCGGAGCAAGGTGTCGGGGCCGCCGCATCCGATTCGGGCCTGGGACGGCTCCCTCACTCACCCCGATGACCGCGACGCACCGGAACTCCAATCCCTTGAAAGCGTGCATCGTGCCGATCTGCACGGTGTCCGGGTCGGCCGGCGCGTTGCCCCGGAGTCGCACGGCAGGGACGCCCGCCGCCCTGACGCGGTCCACCGCCCTGTCGCAGGTCTTGTTGAACCGGGCGCTGACACCGATCTCACCCGGCGCGATGCCGCTTCCGATCCATCCGCACACCCTCGTGACCAGGGCGTCCAGCTCGGCGTCCTCCGAGTCCCCGCCGAACGTCTCGGGCCCACTGCCGTGCAGGGTTGAACGGTAGCCGAGCAGGGTTTCGTTGCGGGCGTCGTCCGCCAGTTGTTCGAAGGGGCGGCCGACAAGAAGCGCGGTGGACCAGCTCAGGATCTCGTGGGTAGACCGGTAGTTCTTGCGCATCTTCGTGGACCGGCCGGTCACCTTCACGCCGACCGCCTTCAGGGAGACCTTCGTGTCGTAGATGCGCTGGTGAGGGTGGCCCGCGATGAACAGATCGTCCGGGCGGGCCGGAGTCGCGGCCCGCAGCAGCCGCCACTGGGCCGGGTGCAGGTCCTGGGCCTCGTCGATGACCACGTGCCTGTAGGGCGGACCGGAGGTCTCCACCAAGTCGGCGGCCTCCGCGCACCTGCCGAGGTAGGTGCGCAGCCCGTCGACGCCGAGGCGGTCGGTGAACTCCTCGACCGTGCGCCACACCGGAGCGCGGGCGGACGTGGGCAGAGCGCTCCTGCGTCCTCGTCGCTCACAGGCCTCGTACTCTTCCAGCGTCCGCAGGCTCTGGGCGAGGACCACGTGCTTGTACTCCTGCGCGAGAAACTGTGGCGTGCCGGTGAAACCGGTGGCGCGAGCCGCCCGTTCCCATCGGCTCTCCTCCTCACCGCCTCGCAGCGGCCGTCGTGACGTCGACACGGCACGTCCCGCGAACGCGTCGACGGTCATGACGTCGACACGGTCGCGCAGCACCTCGTCATCGACCAGGGCGGCGAGACCGGTGCGCAGTGCCGCGACCAGCGCGTTGGTGTACGTCGTCAGCAACACGCGCTCGCCGTCGCGCAGATGCCCCAGAAGGTGACGCACGCGGTGCAGCGCGACGACCGTCTTTCCGGTCCCGGGGCCGCCGGTCACCTGCGCGGGACCGGAGTACGAGGGGCGGTAGGCGACCTTGTGCTGCGACGGGTGGAGGAAGACCCGCCAAGCGGCGAACGGTTTGTCCAGCACGTGGCGCGTACGGCTGACGGAAGAGCTCGGTCGGATCCGGCGCTCCCTGCGGCCCCGCCTCACCCTGCGCGGGGGGCGTGCCGGGCGATGGCAGGAAGTGCCGAAGCCGCTCGTACACCTCCTGGACATCGGCGGGGCGCGCCTCCGGAGCCTTGAGCAGCAGGTGCAGGACCAGCTCCTCCAGGGATTCCGGCACATCCGGTCGCAGCAGGCGCACCGGGGTCGGAGGGGCGTTCACGTGCTGGTACATCACCATGTACTCACTGTCGGCGCTGAACAGGGCCCGGCCACAGAGTAGTTCGTGCAACACGCAGCCCAGCGCGTACAGATCGGTCTGAGGGCTGGTGCGCGCGCCGCGGACCTGCTCCGGTGTCATGTACCGGCACGTGCCGATGGGGCTGCCGGTCGCGGTCAGCTTGGTGACGTCGGTGCGCAGGATCGCCGCGATCCCGAAGTTGAGCACCTTCACCGTCCCGTCCCGGGAGACCAGGATGTTGGACGGCTTGAGATCGCGGTGGATGACGGGCACGTCGTGGGCGTACGACAGTACGGTGGCGACCTGCGCGGCGACGGCCACGGCCCAGCTGACGGGCAGCGGGCGGTCGGGATGGATGTACGCGGACAGGGGGAGGCCGTCGACCAGCTCCATGACCAGGTAGAGCCGCTCGAAGGAGTCGTCGAGCACCGCGTCGAACACCTGCGGCACGCCGGGATGCTGGATGCGCGCGGTGATGCGGGCCTCGCGCTTGAACCGCTTGGCGAATTCCTCGGCCAGCTGCGGTGAGCCGGCAACGGCCTGCCGCCGGACCACCTTCACGGCCACGGGTCGGTCCAGCACGGCGTCGTAGCCGCGCCATACGTCTCCCATACCGCCGCTGTTGAGCTCCTCCAGGAGCTCGTACCGCCCGGCGATCGGCTGCTCCGGCACCTTGCCCCCGTGTGTGCGTGTGCTGAGAGGGCCGACGCGTGCTGGCGCGCGGACCCGACGTGGTGGGGCCAAGTCTCTCCGTGCGGCGATCTCCAGTCCAGCGAAGCTGCGGGAGGGAGTGAGGGGGCGTCACTTTCCGGTCACCGAGGCGGTTTGCCGGGCGCGCATGGCTTGGCCCAAGTGCCCAGCAGTGGAGCGGTGGCTGTGCTCGGTCCCAGCGCGGGAGACCGCCGACGGGGTGGAGCATCAGCCGACGCTGATGCTCCACACGTCGCCATGCCCCAGCCATTCATCGCGTTCCTCGTGATCATTGCTGACCAGGACGGACACCCTTGTTTCTGATGCGCGATACTCCTGAAAATCACCTTGATCGATATTCTGCAGGGAAGGGGCGTCCGGCAGATTGGAAAACTCGTTGTACAACTCATCCCATGTCAGGTATTGGGGGAAGCGATCCCGCATGGCTACGCACCATCGATCGGCTATATCGCTACGGACGGCCAGCCTGTGCAGCTCGATAGAGCCCCCGGATACCCTCCAGTCCTGGTCGAGATTCAGATAGAACTCGATGAAGCCATAGTCGCGGCGCATCGAATCTCCGTCTTCGTCCACAACATCCACGAAATCAAAATCAATGGCCTGCTGAAGCGCGGTGAGAGTAGATCCAATTCCGATCCCGTACAGGCGTCCCGTTGCGATGAATGAGGCGATTAGTCCAGTGGCGCTCACGGCCACCCCTCCAGCTTATCGATGAGTGCTGTCATTTCGTCCGACCGGTTCTTCTTATTCCCCCAGTTGTGATCGAGCATATGCTCCCGGGCGGATGTGGCCTTGGTGAGCAGGTCGGCGCGGAGCTTGGGATCGGTGTTCACTGCGTCGACGGCTTCCCGGACACTTTTTTCCGAGGCCCATCCATGTTCAAGCCTGATCGGTGCGCCTGCAATGTTGCCGTTGTCGTCGACGAACACGTGAACTTCGTCCTCGAGGCCAGGTTTTTTCTTCAAGGGAATGTGAATGTGGGCGCCTTTGGTGGCCCAATCAGCTGCCACGGGAGATACGCGAATCTTGCAGGGCTTCAGGCCTAGCGGATCTGCCCATATGTGTGGATTGGTCACATATGTCAGAGCGTTGGGGGCTGGATCGAGACCCAAGGGATCAACTGTTATGTAACGGGCGGTTTCGGGGTCGTAGTACCTATGGACGTTGTAGTGCAGGCCGGTCTCGGGGTCGAAATATTGGCCGGGAAACCGAAGCGGCGTGTAGGTCCTGCTCGAAATTGTCCAAGTGGTCGTGCCCCACAGTGTTGTGCGTGCCCGCCAAGCTAGTTCGCCCGACTCGTCAATAAGTTCGCTTGGACTGCCAACCAGGTCCGTTATGATAGAGAAGAATCGTTCGTCGATGGTCTCTTGTGGTGACCCTTCCGAAAGTACACGTTCCGATTGGGTCAGTGGACGTGTGCCGTCGTGGTCCCATGTGAGCATTACGGGATTCGGGAGTCCCTGCCCGCTGGACAGTTGCTCGCAGAGGTTTCCGTCATCCCAAACGAAGGAAGTCTGTTCAAGAACCGTACTTCCGTCCTCCGTGAGGCGCTGCTTGGCTGTACGACGCCCAAGAGGATCATACAAATAGCGCCATTTCGTGCCGTCCGGCGTGCGTACAGAGGTGAGGCGGTCCTCGGCACTCCACTCGTAGCGCCACGTTTCCGGCTTCCGCGAAAGCCGCCGCTTCTGGCGGAGAACGGTCCGGCCCTGTTCGTCGTACTCGTAACGGACATCCCCCGCCGTGTTGATGCGTGTGCCTCTGTACGTGCGCGCACCCGTTGCTTCCTGCCCGGGGTGCGCTGCAGGCCAGGCCGCCTTGGTCTGATTACCTGTGCAGTCGTAAGCGTATTGCTCGGTCCAGCCCGAGGCATGCACGGCAGTGACTCGGCCGAGCATGTCCAGATCGAAGGTCCGGGGGCCGCGGACCTGATCGTCCACGCCAAGGAGGTTGCCGTCGGCGCGATACGAGTAGGCGCGGCGCTGAACGGTACGATTGGCATCTGTCACTTGCTGGTCGGTAAGCCGACCCATGATGTCAAATTTGTGTCGGAGGGTGACTGTGGCGCCGATGCGCCTCGTTACCTCCTGCCCTTCGGTGTCCCGCTCGAAGGTGAGTATGCGACCAGATGTCGTGAGCTCCCTGCGGCGGCCCGCTGCATCGTAGGACCAAGTACTGACGGCTCCGCCGGGCGTGGTTCTACCGCTCCGGCGTCCGAGGGCGTCGTGCTCGAAGGTGAGACGTCGCCCATTGACGACTTCGTATTTCAAGCGCCCGTGCCGATCTCGCACCCGGGTCAGAGCGGCGTCCGGACCTGACGCGACGGCGAGCTGGTCGAAGGAGTCGTACTCGTAGCGGGTGAGTGCTCCGTCTGCGTCCTTGCGAAGCAGTTGGCCGAGTTCATTGCGTTCGAACCGAATGGTCTGGCCGACGCCATTGGTACGGGAGGCCAGGCGGCTCGCGGCATCGTAGGTGTATGTGAGCACCCTGCCGTCGAAGTCGCACTCCCCGGTGAGGCGACCGGCCGAATCGTATTTGTAGCTCCAGCGCAGCCCTTGAGGGCTCGTCACTTCAGTCAGTTGAAGCAGCGGGTCGTGGCTGAACTCGTACCGCGCTCGATCCGGTCCGGTACGTGCCACGAGTAGGTCAAAGTCTGAGTACTCGAAGGTGGTGACGCGTCCCAGAGGGTCGGTGTGCGAGAGGCAGTTTCCTTCACCGTCGTAGGTCCAGGTCTGTTCGCTGCCATCGGCGTCTATACGATGGGTGAGTTGCCCCTCCGTGGCCCAGGTGAACCGAGTGACTGCCGACAGGGCATCGGTTATCGAGGACGGGCGGCCGTAAGCGTCGCGCTCGTAGCGCGTCGTTGCGCCCAGAGGGTCCACGATTTCGGCAGGCAGGCCAGCTTCGTCGCATCGCACCACTGTGCGGTGCCCGAGTGTATCGGTCATTGAGTTGAGGTGCCCAGCCTCATTGAATGTGTAGAAGGTCGTCACGCCTGACGGAAGGGTGACTGACGTACGGTTACCGCAGTCGTCGTAGGTCTGGCGAGTGACCGTGCCGTCCGCGCTTTTGATGCGTACAGGCAGCCCGAGGGCATTGTAATCGGCGGTCACTTCCCGCCCGTCCGGTCGGACCACCGATATGAGACGGCCATGCTCGTCGTATGTGGATCGGGTGGTGTGTCCCAGTGGATCAGTGACGGACAGCAGCCGGTGGTAGCGGTCGTGTTCGTAGCGTGTGGCCGCGCCCAAGGGGTCGATCTCGGCAACGACCTGGGCGCGGTCGTTGATCACGTATCGCGTGATGTGGCCGAGGCTGTCCGTCATGGACGTCATGCGTAGGCCCGTCTCCGGGTCGGTGTCGTCCCAGGTGAAGTGGGCTTCGAGATGGCCGTTGGTGCCGCTCTGGTACACGCAGCGGTCGTGTTCGTCGTAGACGTACTCGTACCGGCTGCCATTGGTGTCCGTCCACGCGGTGATGCGTCCCAGTTCGTCGCAGTCGAAACGCAGGGGCTTACCCGAGGAGTTGGTGACTGTGGTGAGGTGGCCGTCGGTGTAGCCGTAGCGGAGGATCTCCTGGTCGGTGCCGTCGGGGGCGGCGCCTGCCAGGTGCAGGGCGGTGACCCTGCCTTCGTGCGTGGTGAGTTTCAGGTGGTAGCCGCCGTGGTGCACGATCGAGGTCGGAGCGCCCGCCTCGTCGTGCTCGAAGGCGATCCATCGGCCGTTGCGGTCGTCGATCTGGGCCAGGAGCGCCAGGTCTCCGGTGGGCTGGTCGACGAAGTGCCGGACCTGGCCGGTTTCCGGGTCGGTGATGGTGTAGCCGTCGGCCACCCGGTCCAGGGGCCAGCGTCGGCCGTGCGTGGGCATGACGGGGGCGCCGGGTGCCGGGTGTGGGTATGCGAGCAGGCTGCCCTCGTTGCAGCTGAACACCACGCCTTCCGCGTCGATCTCCAGGCGTTGGTCGACCGTGCTCGACCAGCCGGAGCCGAACCAGCGGCCGGCGCGGTGCGAGGAGTCGAAGACGCGCTCGAAGACGAGGGGCAGTGATCCCGGCAGCACGATGTCGGTCTGCGGGAGCAGCATGCGCCCGGTCGCGACGTCGACGGGGTCTCCGGCGCATTTGACCTTGCTGCACTGGTTGGCGTTGGAGTCGGGGGCGTTTTCGTGTCCATGCCGGTTCTTGCCGCCGGGGTTCTTGACCAGGTCCTTCATACCGGCCCGCAGGCCGCCCTTGATGAAGCCCCCGCCCTTGGTACCGAACAGCTCGGGAATGAGTCGGCCTGCGAATTCCGAGGGGTCGCCCTTGGCCGCGTCCCAGGCGTTCTTCAGCGCGCGGTCGGGGTTGGTGACGGTGGTGACGAGGCCGGCGAGCGTCATGTTGACGCCCTTGTAGTACTCGGCCGGGTGCGTCAGGTTGTACGGGTCGGTCGGGTTGACCGAGCGGACGAAGTTCAGCAGCCCAGCGGTGCCCTTGACGGCACCGCCGACGACGTGGGTCAGCTCCATGGACTGGCCGACGCCCAGGTCGATGAGATCCTGCTTCGCCCGGTCCAAACCGGTCGGTTCCTTCGGAGCGTGCGCCATCGCGGCGGTGATCGCACCCTTGGCCGCCTCGGCAGCCTCGTTACGCGCCCGTCGGGCACGCTGAAGAATCTCCTGGGCGTGCCGACGCTTGGCCGCGCCCGGATCGGAGAACTTTCCCGGATGCGGGAGCGGATGGTCGGTGTTGCGGACCGCGTTGTACGCCTCCGCCTTCGCCTTGAAAGCGGCCGCCGCAGTCTCGTAGTCCTGCTTGCCCTCCTTGAAGAGAGCGATCGCCTCACCGGCCTTGGCCTGCGCGCTGGTGACCGTACCCGCGTACGTCTCCAGAGCCTTGGCCGCGTCCTCGAACGCACCCGCCGCGCGCAGCCAGTCGGTGGGCAGCGTCTGGAACTTGGCGCGGAAGGCGTCGGCGGCCTCTCCCTTCCAATGGCCGGAGTCCAGCTTCTTCATCCCGCCGCCGACCAGATCGAACGCCTTCTGGAAGTCCCGGAGGTTCTTCACCGCCGCGCTGATCTTCTCCGGCCTGCCATGGATCAGCTCATCCGCTTCCTCGGTGTGACCGAGCTGCTGCTCCCCGACCTCCGCACCCAGCGAGGAGGCGGTCTCATCGCCCCAGTCCTCGACCGCATCCGCCCACTGATCCGCACCGACCTTCTCCAGGCCCGCGCCGAGCGCATCGGTGCCCTTGTCGATCCCAGTGCCGACGATCTCCTTGCCCTTGTCGACCAGATCGCCCGCACCGTCGTACAGGTCCCCGGCGAACTTTCCCCAGTCCGTCATCAGTTGCCCTGCCCCCACCGCGGCTGCTCAGCCTGATCGAGAATCTCCTGGGACGGATCGAGCTTCTCCTTGAGCGTCTCGTCCATCTCTGCGCGCCGCTCCGGGGAGATGAGCCCGGAGTTCTCCCAGGAGTCGAGCAGCGCGTCCTCGCCGTCGTACATCGTGTCCCGCCAGGTCTGGCCCACCTCGTCGTTGGCCTCGGTCATCGAGTCCCAGCTCCAGTCCGCACCGTCGTAGGCAGACTGCCGGCTGACCGAGTCCCAGCTCATCGCCTTGACCTCGTCCTCGGACGCATGAGGATTCCCGTTCAGGGAGTTCACACCGATCTTGATCGAGTCCTTGACGTACTGCTCCTGCTCCGCATACGAACCCGCCGACAGGCCGACGCCGAGGGCGAAGCCATTGCCCTTCTGCGTCAGGGCACGGACACCCCACTCCCACCGGTTGCAGAACGTCTCGAACTCCGACGTCAGCCCGCCGTGCCCCAGCTCCAGCCCCGACAACGCGAGATCCGAGAACCCCCGGCCCACCGACGCCTCACCGATGAAGCCGAGTTCCTTCAACTCCGCATGCGCCAGGTCGATCCCCTTGGCGATCTCCGCCAGCGCCTCCGGCGGCACCTGAAGATCCGCGTTCTCCCCGCTCACTGCATCCCCCCGAGATCAACCGCAACCGCATCCGGCACAATGCCCGCCACCGGCGGGAACAACATCCCGTCCGTACTGCCCGCATCCAGCGCCACCCCCGCAGGACCCGGCAGCGAAGGCACCATTACATCCAGCAACCTGGCGCCCAGAACGGTCTGGTACGCCCACTCCCGCCCGGACTCACCACGAGCCAACGCAAACCGGGCCAACGCCTCCTCGTCCGAGAAGGCACAGATCCACCGCACACCGTTCTGTTCCGCAGACCACAGGTCACCGACCTCGTCCAGAGGCACCAGCACCGCCGTACGCCGGAACTCACCCAGCAACACAGCAAACTCCCGCCGAGCCGCACGCAACTGTTCCTGTTCGGCCCCCACCGACGTCACAAGAGGCGCTCGCTCGGCGGGCGGCCCTGAAAGATCATCCAGGTCCGCCAGCCGTGACCGCCTGCGCTGCTGCTCCGGTATCCCGTCCCCACCCGTGGTCATGCGCAGGATCATCACACGCACGGATTTTCGAGTGCAACGTGACATCGCCTACTGGCTGGATCCTGCCGCTACGAGCGCGGGGAGACTTCCAGAACCGCCCACACCGTCTTTCCCGGCCCATCCGCGCAGGGGTACCAGCCCCAGCGGTCGGCGAGGGCTGCGACCAACAGGAGGCCGCGGCCGCCCTCCTGATCGGGCGAGTCCGGGTCGGCGGGGGCGGGGAGGCGTTCGCCCCGGGTGTCGGTGACCTCGATGCGGACAGCCGTGCCTTCGGCGGAGAGGCGGAGGCGGAAGTCGCGGCCGGACACGTGACCGTGGCGCACCGCGTTGCTGCTGAGCTCGGCAACGGTCAGCAGCAACGCATCGTGCGCATCACTCCCGTACGGAATGCCCCAGGTGTCGAGGCGTTCACCGGCCAGGCGCCGTGCAAGTCGGGCGCCGCGCGGGGTGCAACTGAAACGCATCGTGAAGTGGTGCCAGGGGAAACGGGTGCGAGGGGTACGGGCCGGGCGGACGGGAAGGGGCGGTTGCGTGCTGGTCATTCCTCAACGTTGCTCCGCCATGCCTGAAGGTGGCCAGTGGTGACGTGCTGTCATGGAGCGCCTGTACGCGGTGTGTGTGAAGCCTGTACGCACGAGGGGCAGGCGGGAATGCGCGAGGTCAGTTGACTTGGAGCCTGCCCTGCGCCGTCGGTCGCCTCGGTCCAGTCGATTTCGCGGAGCTTGGGTCGGTGCACCCGTTCTCCCCCTCATGGCCTGCCCCGGCCGGGTCAGGGCAGGCGGGTCAGGTCGCGGAGGTGTCCGACCAGCGTGTGTACGTCGCGTTCGGCAGGTGGAGTGGCGAGCGCCTCGGGCGGGGTGGTCCGGCAGGGGCGGCACAGGCCGTCGGGGAGGGCTTCGGGTGCGCCGGGGCGGCCGCATTCGGTGCATTCCGCCAGCAGGCGGCTTCCCGGGGCGGCGGCCGAGGCAGGAACCGGGCTGCTGGTCACCTGGGGCGGGAGCTTGTCGGTGAGGCGGCGGCGTAGGAGGCCGATGGGGGAGTCCACCTGCGCGGGGAGGCCTTGGAGGGGCTAGGCGATTCCACGGGTGGAGGGGATGGACGAGCGTCGGCCCGCTTGTACCCACTCTTTGGAGGGACCTGCCTGCGGAACGCTGTGCAGGCGTGCGAGCAGGTGATTACGGTGCCCGAGCGGGACGAGACAAGGCGGGCGCGGTGGTTTCGGGGCCGCAGACGTGGGTGGGTGACGTCGTCCTGCCGGTTGCGCTGTGAAGTGCCGGCTGTTGTGTGACGGTTGAGCGCGACGGACGTGGTGCGTGTGCGTACGGGGACAGGCGGTGGCGGATGACGCAGGACGAGATGGATGCGGGCGTGGGTACGGAGGAGGGCGCGGAGCGCTCGTCGGGCGCCACCGCCCGGCCGGAGGGCAAGGCGGAGAACGGTGTAGCGGTCGCGTTCGGGCGGCAGTTGAAGCTGCTGCGGATGAGGGCGGGGCTGGACCGGGTGGAGTTCGGCAAGCGAGTGGGATACGCGGCGCAGTCGGTGGCCTCGTTCGAGCAGGGGCGGCGGATTCCGCAACCGGAGTTCATCGACAAGGCGGACCTGGTGCTGGACGCCGGGGGACTGCTGGTGGCGTTGAAGGAGGAGCTGGCGCGGTCGCAGTATCCGGCGTTCTTCCGGGACATGGCGCGGCTGGAGGCTGAGGCGGTCGAGCTGTGCGCGTACGACACGCACATGGTCAAGGGCCTGTTGCAGACCGAGGAGTACACGCGCGCTGTTCTCGCCATGCGACGACCGTTGCTCGACGAGGACACCATCGAGCAACGGGTATCTGCGCGCTTGGCACGGCAGGAGATTTTCAGCCGCTGGCCCGCACCCCTGATGAGCTTTGTTGTGGAGGAGCCCGTTCTGCGACGCCCGTTGGGCGGTCCAGCCGTTCTGCGTGGCCAGTTGGCACAGCTGCTGAAGTTCGGCCGGTTCCGAAATGTTGAGATCCAAGTGATGCCGCTCGATCGCGACGACAACGCCGGGGTGGACGGTGCCTTCACAGTGGTTACGCGCAAGGGCGGGGAACAGCTTGTGTATACCGAGGCGCAAGGGCGCAGTAATTGGCTAAGCGATCGGGACGAGACGCGGCTCGCCGCAGCCCGCTATGGGATCATCCGGAGCCAGGCTCTCACTCCGCGAGAGTCCTTGGGGTTCATCGAGAAGTTGCTGGGAGAGCTATGAACACCGCCGAAGTCTCTGCCTCGCAGGAGCTTGCTTGGCACAAGAGCAGCTACAGCGGGGCTGAAGGTGGCGACTGCGTTGAGGTCGCCTGGCGTAAGAGCAGTTACAGCACCGGCAACGGTGGCGAGTGCGTGGAGTTTGCCGCCGCCGCCAACCACGTGCACATCCGCGACTCCAAGCAGGCCGGCGGCCCCGTGCTGACGGTCGGCCCCGGAGCGTGGGCCGGGTTCGTCGGGCTCGTCGTCGGCTGAGGAGCGTCCGCGGGAGGGCCCCATCGCACGCCGAACCGGCGTCGCGTCGGGTCCCTCCCGTACGTACTGGGACCTACTCGTCCACGTTCTCCTCGCGGCGGATCATTCGCCACGCGGCCCGTCGAGCGCTGCGGTCCAGGCTGGACCGGAAACTCTTGTCGGGGCCGAAGTGCTGACGCCCTGTGCCGGCGGTCGTCTCGATGTGGTCGGCCTTGTCGGCGAAGGTCCGGTCGAAGACCTTGCCGAAGTTGCGGCGCCGGTGCTGCGCCGGCGTCCGGGTGGTGGCGTGCCGGCCGGACAGGGGTGCGCCCGCGGCACGCGCGTGCCCCGCGGCGACCGGCGTCCTGCCGGTCACCGCGGGGCGGTGTGGTGCGGGAGCGGTGGTGTCAGCAGGCGCCGAGGTCCTGCCAGACCCCCCACTCACCGGTGGTGCCGGGGGTCTCGCCCTTGGTCCACCACCGGGCCTTCCAGGTGTGCGAGCCGTGGCTCACCGTCGTACCGCCTCCGTACTCGGCCGTTGCGCTCCACGCCGCCGCGGAGCAGCTGCCGCCGCCCGGGGTCGGGGTCGGGCTCGGCGTCGGGGTGGCCGTCGAGGACGGGGTGGGAGTCGGGGTCGGGGTCGGCGTGCTCCCCGTCCCCGGCTGGACCACGGTGGTGCCGCGGGCCAGGTCACCGGCGAGGGCGTACGTGGACCCGCCGAAGGTCACCGTCCAGTTGGACGGGGTGGACGTCGGGAGGTAGTAGACGAAGTCCAGCTGTACGGAGGCTCCCGGAGCCAGCGTCTGCCAGGACGGCAGCTTCAGGGAGACGCGGTTGTAGTCGCCCTTCAGCCCGCCGACGTTGCCGGCCGCGGTGTGGTCGCTGCGCACGATCTTCGTGCCGAAGCCGGACTGGTCCTTGGCGTTGGCCGGCGCGGAGGTCGCGTAGTCGAACTGGAACTCCGTGCCGCCGGGCAGCGTCGCGGTGGTGTTGTTGGTGATCTTCAGCTTCGGGCTGATCGGGTAGTTCGAGTCGCCCAGCGGGAACTGGTCGAAGGACACGTCGATGTCGAGCGCTTCGGACGGCAGGTCGATCGTGGACCGCTTCGCGCCGTACGGGGAGGCCGACTTGAAGGCGTCGTACAGCGACGAGGTCAGGGTGGACCCCGGTCCGTACTGGCCCTTGGCCGCGTCGTAGGCGTAGTCGCCCGCGAGCTCCCAGATCATCGTGCCGCCCATGCCCTGGTCGACGACGTAGTCGGCCTTGGCGGCCACCGACTGCTCGTCCTCGGTGGACAGGAACACCTTCTTCTGGGCGTTCCACAGCCAGGGCGCGACGAGCGTCGAGTCGTAGTTGCGGGCGTAGGTGCCGGTCAGCTTCGTGGACGCGGGGAGGCCGTACTGCGTGACGTAGTCGCCGACGACGCCCTTCTCCAGGTTCTTCGCGTGCCACATCGGGTTGGATCCGGCCGGGGACTCCTTGCCGTTCGTGTCCAGGTCGTGCCAGAGGTTGTCGATGCCGACCGCTCCGTCACCGCACTTGGTCAGGCCCGCGCCCGCCGGGCAGTCCGTGGTGGCGGCCTTGCCCCAGAGTCCGTTCGTGCCGCCCTGCACGTTCTTGAAGCCGCGGGTGTAGTAGGGCAACCCGATGTTGATGCGGCCGGCCGGCATGGAGCCGCGGAAGTAGTGGTAGGCCCAGTCCGTGTTGAGGTATCCGACGCCTCCGTACTGGGAGGTCGAGTAGACACCGGCCTGTGCCAGTTCGGCGTCCTTGCCGTCGTCGAAGAGTGAGGCGTTGGGGCCGACGTACTCGTTCCAGGCGCCGTGCAGGTCGTAGGACATGATGTTCACGTAGTCCAGGTACTTCTGGACCTGGAAGGTCTCCATCCCGCGCAGCAGATAGCCGGAGGAGGGGGCCGCGACCGTCAGCAGGTAGTGCTTGCCGTCGGCGGCGGAGGCGCGGTCGAGCTTCTCGCGCAGCGTCTTCATCAGGGCGCCGTAGCTCTTGACGAGACCGGCGCGACGGGCGTTGGCCAGGGTGTGGTCCAGCGGGTTGCCCGCGTCCTTCATCGTCGTCGGGTACTCGTAGTCGATGTCGACCCCGTTGAACCCGTACTTCTTGATGAAGGCGACGGTGGAGTCGGCGAAGGTGTTGATGCCGCTCTGGTTCACCGAGCCGTCGGCGTTCGTGGTCATCGAGTAGAAGCCGCCCGAGTCCACCCGGTCGCCCTTGTCGTCGAAGTAGCCGCCGGTCTCGGCCCAGCCGCCCACCGAGACCAGGGTCTTCACGTCCGGGTGCTGCTTCTTGAACTTGTTGAGCAGGTTGAAGTGGCCCTTGTAGGGGAGGGCGGGGTCCATCTCGGCTCCCGCCACGCCCGGCCAGGTCATTCCGGTGGAGGCGTTGCCGGGGCCGTCCGCGCCCACGGAGATCTTGTTCCCGCCGTCGACGTGCGCGAACGCGTAGTTCAGGTGGGTGACCTTGTCCCACGGGATGTCCGAGGCGAGGTAGGCGGGCTTGCCGTCCTTGCCGGTACGCCAGTTCGTGAAGTACCCGATGACGCGCCGCTGGTGGTCGGCGCCCATCTTCTCGCGGCCTTCGGTGTCGTAGACGGAGCAGTAGGGCACGTCGACGCCGGGGGTCTCGTAGAGCCCGTCGGGGCGGCAGGACTCCTGGTCGGCGGCGGCGGCCGACGGTGACGCGGTGAGAGAGCCCAGCAGCAGGCCGGCGGCGGCGCCGGCAGCCAGCAGGGTGGTTCTCACGCGGGTGGGGGACAGCATGTGTTGTTCCTCCTGGGGAGGTCGGCAGAACACAACTGGCTAAGGGGATGGGTTGTGCGGTGTACCGGGTGTGCGCACACCCGGAAGCGTTCCTCGGAGGTGACGCAGAGATTAAGAGGACTAGACCAATGAGTCAATAGGTCTGGACCATCTCGTGAGTGCTGTCCCTGCCCGGCGCCGCTCCGGAGGGCTGTGAGCCGTCCCACAGAAGTCACCCGCATGTGGGGTTGTGTGACGTGGCACAATGGCCCTGTACCAGCAGCAGCGCACTCCGGGGTCGGTGTAATTCCGAACCGGCGGTTATAGTCCGCGACCCGTCCGCATCCAGCGGCCGGTTGACCAGGTGAGATTCCTGGACCGACGGTGAAAGTCCGGATGGGAGGCAGTGCGCGGCGGGTTGTCACAGGTACGCCGCCGTCGGCGGACGTGGGTCTCCGGGATGCTCCGGATCGCCTCGTCCGTTCAGCCGGTTTTCGGCGTTCCCCTGTTGCGGTCCGCTTCATCTGTCGTCATCGACAGGCCCCGGAGTCCGTGCCCGAAGAGGCAGGAGGACCCGGTGGCCACCGCAGCCGAAAACAACGCCATGCGGCGGGCGATCACGCTCGCAGCCCGCGGACTCGGCGCCACCAGCCCGAATCCGGTCGTCGGATGCGTGATCCTCGACGCCGACGGTGACCGGGCCGGTGAAGGGTTCCACCAGCGCGCCGGAGGGCCGCACGCCGAGGTCCACGCCCTGCGCGAGGCCGGCGGGCGCGCCCGCGGCGGCACCGCCTTCGTCACCCTCGAACCCTGTAACCACACCGGACGCACCGGCCCCTGCGCCCAGGCGCTGACCGAGGCCGGCGTCCGCCGCGTCGTGTACGCGGTGAGCGACCCGAACCCGCAGGCCACAGGTGGTGCCGACACCCTGCGCGCCGCAGGCGTCCAGGTGGAACAGGGCCTCCTCGCCGACGAGGCGGAGGCCGGCAACATCGCCTGGCTCACCTCGGTGCGCCTCGGCCGCCCGTACGTCCTGTGGAAGTACGCCGCCACCCTCGACGGCCGCATCGCCGCCGCCGACGCCACCAGCCGCTGGATCACCTCTCCCGAGGCCCGCGCCGACGTCCACCGGCTGCGCGCCGAGGCAGACGCCGTCGTGGTCGGCTCCGGCACCGCCCGCGCCGACGACCCCCAACTGGGCGCGCGCGGCATCGAGGACGCCGTACAGCCCCTGCGGGTGGTCGTCGACACGGGCGCCACCGCCGTCAGGCCCGGAGCCCGGGTCCTCGACGGGACCTCGCCCGCGCTGATCGCGGTCGCCGAGGACGCCGAGGCCGGCCACCTCCCGGAGGACTCCGTGCTGCGCCTGCCCCGCGCCGCCGCGGGGCCCGGTCTGGACATCGACGCCCTGCTCGCGGCCCTCCACGGCCGGGGCATCCGTTCCGTACTCCTCGAAGGAGGGCCGGTCCTGGCCGGTTCCTTCGTCGCCGCGGGAGCGGTCGACACCGTCGTCGGCTATCTCGCTCCGGTTCTCCTCGGCGCGGGCCCGGCGGCCCTCGCCGACGCCGGAATCTCCACCATCTCCCAGGCGTTGCGCCTCGATGTGACCGAGACCGTCCGGATCGGCCCCGATCTGCGCATCACCGCCGTCCCTGTTCCTGCTCGGAAGGGAAACTGAGTGTTCACCGGAATCGTCGAAGAACTGGGTGAGGTCACGGCCGTCGAGAAGCTCGACGACGCCTCCCGCTTCCGACTGCGCGGCCCCGTGGTGACCGAGGGCGCCAAACACGGCGACTCCATCGCCGTCAACGGTGTATGCCTCACCGTCGTGGACCTCGGGGAGGACGAGTTCACCGCCGACGTCATGGCCGAGACGCTCGACCGCTCCAGCCTCGGCGCGCTCGCGGCCGGCTCCCGGGTCAACCTCGAACGCCCCATGGCGCTCGGCGGCCGCCTCGGCGGGCACATCGTCCAGGGACACGTGGACGGCACCGGCCGGATCATCGGGCGCGAGGTCTCCGAGAACTGGGAGATCGTCAAGATCTCCCTGCCCGCCGGCCTGACCCGCTACGTCGTGGAGAAGGGCTCGATCACCGTCGACGGAGTGAGCCTGACCGTCGTCGAGGCGGGCCCCGACCACTTCACCATCAGCCTCATCCCCACCACCCTCGCGCTGACCACCCTCGGCATCAAGGGGACCGGCGACCCGGTCAACCTCGAGGTGGACGTCCTCGCCAAGTACGTCGAGCGACTGCTCGGCCACGGCGTCGTGCCCGCATCCGGAGGGCCGGTCGCATGAGCGCCCTGGACTGGCTGAACTCGGAGGCGTTCACCGCTTTCGGGCAGCACATCATCTGGTCGGACATGATCGGCAACACGATCGGCCTGATCGCCCTGGCCCTCGGCTGGCTCCGCTCGGTGTGGACCTGGCCCGCCCAGCTCCTGTCCGGCGTCGTCCTGGTCGCCGCCAACGTCTCCGTGCAGCAGGCGGGCAGCGTCGGCAAGCAGCTGATCGTCGTCGCCGTCGCCGTCTGGGGCTGGCAGCAGTGGACCCGCGGCAGGCAGCAGGCGCAGGACGGTTCACTCGCCGTACGCTTCGCCACCTGGCGCGAGCGCGGTTACCTGGTGGGCGGCGCCGCCCTCGGCACGCTCGCCGTCGGCGGGCTGTTCACGGCCTTCCCGTCCCTCTCCTGGAGCCCCTGGGCCGACGCCTACATCTTCGCCGGCACCCTCGTGGCGATGATCGCCCAGGCGCGCGGCATGGTCGAGTTCTGGTTCGCCTGGCTCCTCGTCGACCTCGTCGGCGTACCGCTCAACTTCCACAGCGGTCTCGCCTTCTCCGGTCTCATCTACGTCGTCTACGGCGCCCTCGTCCTGTGGGGCATGCGCGACTGGTGGCTGCGTACGCGGACACCCGCTCTGGAAGGAGCCACGGCATGACTGCCCAGCCCGCCTGGATGCACGACCGCGGCCACGAGGACCTCTCGCTCGACCCCGTCGAACAGGCGATCCGCGACATCGCCGCCGGACGGCCCGTCGTCGTCGTCGACGACGAGGACCGGGAGAACGAGGGCGACCTCGTCATCGCCGCCGAGAAGGCCACCCCCGAGATCATCGCCTTCATGATGAGCGAGTGCCGCGGCCTGATCTGCGCGCCCATGGAGAACGACGAGCTGGAACGCCTCGAACTCCCGCAGATGGTCACGCACAACACCGAGTCGATGAAGACCGCCTTCACCGTCTCCGTGGACGCCTCCGCGGCACACGGAGTCACCACCGGGATCTCCGCTGCCGACCGCGCCACCACCCTCCGGATGCTGGCGGGCGGCAGGGCCGGCCCTGCCGACTTCGTACGTCCCGGCCACATCTTCCCGCTCCGTGCCCGCACCGGCGGTGTCCTCGTCCGCAACGGCCACACCGAGGCCGCCGTCGACCTGGCCAGGCTCGCCGGGCTGCGCCCCGCGGGCGCCATCGTCGAGATCGCCGGCGAGGACGGAGTGATGCTCCGGCTGCCCGAGCTCGTCCCGTTCGCCCGCAAGCACGGCCTCACGATCATCTCCATCGAGGACCTGATCTCCTACCGCCGCAGCGCCGAGCCCACGGTGCGCCGTGAGGCCGAGGTCCGGCTGCCCACCACCTTCGGTCCGTTCACCGCGTACGGCTACCGCTCCACCGTCGACGGCGTCGAGCACGTGGCCCTCGTCCACGGCGACATCGGTGACGGCCGGGACGTCCTCGTCCGGGTCCACTCCGAATGCCTGACCGGCGACATCTTCCAGTCGCAGCGCTGCGACTGCGGCCCCCAGCTGCACACCTCCATGGAGCGCGTCACGGCCGAGGGCCGTGGGATCGTCGTCTACCTGCGCGGCCACGAGGGCCGCGGCATCGGACTGCTCTCCAAACTGCGCGCCTACGAACTCCAGGAGCGCGGCTCCGACACCCTCGACGCCAATCTCGAACTCGGCCTCCCCGCCGACGCCAGGGACTACGCGGCGGGCGCCCAGATCCTGCGGGACCTCGGCGTACGCAGCCTGCGGCTGATGACCAACAACCCGGACAAGACGGCCGCGCTCGTCCGCCACGGGCTCGAGGTCAACGGGCGTGAGCCCATGCCCGTCCAGGCCGGCGAGCACAACCTGCGGTACCTGCGCACCAAGCGCGACCGGATGGGGCACGACCTGCCCTGGCTCGACGCCCCCGCGTCCGCCTGCGGCAACCAGTAACCGACGACGAACACAGGAGAGACATGAGCGGCAAGGGCGCACCCGAACTGTCCGTACGCAACTGCGGGGACCTGCGGGTGGCGGTGATCGCGGCCCAGTGGCACGAGCAGGTCATGGACGGACTCGTCGACGGGGCCCTGCGCGCGCTGCGCGATCTGGGCATCGACGAGCCGACGCTGCTGCGCGTCCCCGGCAGCTTCGAGCTCCCGGTGGTGGCCAAGGTGCTCGCCGGCCGCGGCTACGACGCGATCGTCGCCCTCGGCGTGATCATCCGCGGCGGCACCCCGCACTTCGAATACGTGTCCCAGGGCGTGACCAACGGCCTGACCCAGGTCACGGTCGACACCGGGGTCCCCGTCGGCTTCGGCGTACTCACCTGTGACAACGAGGAACAGGCCCTGGACCGGGCCGGGCTCGAGGGATCCAACGAGGACAAGGGCCACGAAGCGGTCACCGCGGCGGTGGCCACCGCGGCCACACTGCGCACCGTCAGCGAACCCTGGCGCTGAGCAGCGGTCCGGGACCCCGTATTCTAAGGACCATCATGGCGAACAAAACCTTCGAAGAGCTCTTCGCCGAGCTCCAGCTCAAGGCCGCCGACGGCGACCCCTCCACCTCCCGCACCGCCGAGCTGGTGGGCAAGGGCGTGCATGCCATCGGCAAGAAGGTCGTCGAGGAGGCCGCCGAGGTCTGGATGGCCGCCGAATACGAGGGCAAGGAAGCCGCCGCCGAGGAGATCTCGCAGCTGCTCTACCACGTCCAGGTGATGATGGTCGCCCGCGGGATCTCCCTCGACGACGTCTACGCCCACCTCTGAGCACGCCCCGCCCGCACGTTCCCGGAACCCCTTCGCACAAAGGAAACCTGACCTCATGCTGCGCATCGCCGTCCCCAACAAGGGTGCAATCTCCGGGCCTGCGATGGCGATGCTCCATGAGGCCGGCTACCGGCAGCGCAAGGAGTCGAAGGAGCTCGTCCTCGTCGACCCCACGAACGAGGTGGAGTTCTTCTACCTGAGGCCGCGCGACATCGCGATCTACGTCAGCTCCGGCCGCCTGGACATCGGGATCACCGGCCGTGACCTGCTGCTGGACTCCGGTGCCGACGCCGAGGAGATCCTCCAGCTCGGCTTCGCCCGGTCGACGTTCCGCTACGCCACCAAGCCCGGCACGGCCGCCGGCCCGCAGGACTTCGACGGCATGACGATCGCCACCTCGTACGAGGGCATCGTCGCCGCGCACCTCGCCGACGCCGGCGTGAAGGCATCCGTCGTCCACCTCGACGGCGCCGTCGAGACCGCGATCGAGCTCGGTGTCGCCCAGGTCATCGCGGACGTCGTCGAGACCGGCACCAGCATGCGCAACGCCGGCCTCGAGATCATCGGCGAGCCGATCATGACGTCCGAGGCCGTCGTGATCCGCCGCAGGGGTGCCGTCGCCGACGACCCCAAGGTGCAGCAGTTCCTGCGACGGCTGCAGGGCGTCCTCGTGGCCCGCAGCTACGTGATGATGGACTACGACTGCCGCGTCGAGCACCTGGAGCGCGCGGTCGCCCTCACCCCCGGGCTCGAGTCGCCGACGATCTCCCCGCTGCACCACGAGGGCTGGGTCGCCGTCCGCTCCATGGTCGCCTCCAAGGAGGCCCAGCGGATCATGGACGACCTGTACGAGCTGGGCGCGCGCGCCATCCTCACCACGGCCATCCACGCCTGCCGCCTCTGACGGCCGGCCCCCGCACACCTAAGGACCACAGCGCCGCCATGTCCGCCCCCTCGCCCAGGCCGACCGAACTCCCCGCACTCCCGGCCACCTTCAGGCCGACCCTCACCCGGGTGGTCCTGCTGGCCGTGGGGGCGGCCACGTTCGTCGTCATCACGGCGGTCGCGATGACCCTGGAGAACCTCGGCACGGGGGAGCGGACCAGCTTCGTCCTCGTCGCCCTGCTCTTCTTCGGCGTCCTCGCCCTGCTCAGCAGGCCCCACGTCATCGCCGACGAGACCGGGGTCACGGTCGTCAACATCACCCGTACGCGCCGACTGGCCTGGGCGGAGATCCTCCGCGTCAATCTGCGCGCCGGCGACCCGTGGGTCTTCCTCGACCTCAGCGACGGCACCAGCATGCCCGCACTCGGGATCCAGCCCGGAATGGCCAAGAAGCAGGCCATCCGTGACGCCCGCGCGCTGCGTGGCCTCACGGAACTCCACGGCGGCACCGCGGCAGCGGAGTGAAGGACGCCACGGAGAACGGCTGAGCCCCCTGCCCCGTTCGGCCGGATCCCGATTATTCTGGATCCGGCGGCGCACCGGGTGCGCCCCGCCCCGCACCAGAAGGCCCTCGATGCCCGCGGGGCACATTCCTGCGACCCAAGGAGTGACTCCCTCCAGCAATGGACGGATCGTCCGGTAGTACCTGCGCCGCCCTCTCTCCGGAGGCGGCGGCATGACCACCCCCCTGTTGCTGCTCCTCGCGGCATTCCTTCTCATCCTCGCCAACGGGTTCTTCGTGGCAGCCGAATTCGGGCTCGTCACGGTGGAACGGCCGGACGCCGAACGCGCCGCCGCCGAAGGCGACCGCCGGGCCCGTACCGTCGTCGCCGCCCTGCGCGAACTCTCCTTCCAGCTCTCCGGCACCCAGCTCGGCATCACCATCACCTCGCTGGTCGTGGGCATGCTCGCCGAACCGGCGCTCGCCCAGCTCCTGGCCGGACCGCTCACCGCGACCGGACTGCCCACGGGGGTCGTCCCCGGGGTGAGCGTCGTGGCCGGCATGCTGCTGGCCGCCGCCGTGCAGATGGTGATCGGTGAACTCGTACCGAAGAACTGGGCGGTCTCCCGGCCGCTCCAGGTCGCGCGGTTCGTCGCCGGGCCCCAGCACCGGTTCTCGGCCCTCCTGCGGCCGGTGATCACCGCCCTGAACACCGTCGCCAACCGCCTGGTCCGGCTGCTGGGTGTCGAACCGGCCGACGAACTCGCCTCCGCCAGGACCCCGGGCGAGCTGGTCTCCCTGGCCCGTCACTCCGCCGAGGCGGGCACCCTGGAGCAGGACACCGCCGATCTCTTCGTGCGGACCCTGTCCCTCGCCGGTCTCACCGCGCAGCACGTCATGACCCCACGGGTGAGGGTCAGCGCGCTCCAGGCGTCGGCGACGGCGGCCGACGTCCTCAACCTCACCCGGGCCACCGGCCTGTCCCGCTTTCCCGTCTACCGGGACCGCATCGACGAGGTCGTGGGCATGGTCCACCTCAAGAACGCCCTGGCCGTCCCCTCCCAGGACCGCCTGCGCACCCCCGTGAGCCGTATCGCCGTGCCGCCGCTCCTCGTACCGGAGACCCTCCCCGTCGAACAGCTGCTCCAGCGGCTGCGCAGCGAGCAGCCGATCGCCGTGGTGGTCGACGAGTACGGCGGCACCGCGGGTGTCGTGACCCTCGAGGACATCATCGAGGAACTCGTCGGAGAGGTCAGGGACGAGCACGACGCGGAGGGCGCCGACCGCCCCGAGCTGACTCCGGTCGTCACCGACGACGGACGCGCGGGCTGGGACGTGGAAGGCAGCACCCGGGTGCTCACCCTGCACGGGATAGGCCTCGACGTGCCCGAGGGCCCCTACGAGACCGTGGCGGGGCTGGTCGCCGACCTGCTCGGGCGCATCCCCGCTCCCGGCGACCGGGCCGAACTGCCCGGCTGGCGGATCCTGGTCCGCCAGGTCGGCCACTACCGCGCCGAACAGGTCCGCTTCGTCCGTCTGGCGGCCGTACAGCACCCCCACCCCCCTGCGGAGCACCTCACCCAGGATCTGCTGGAGGCCGTGCGATGAGCCTCGTACAGCTGGTGTTCGCCGGTCTCCTGGTACTGGCGAACGGATTCTTCGTCGGCGCCGAGTTCGCGCTCGTCTCCGTACGGCGCAGTCAGGTCGAACCCCTCGCGGCAAGCGGGTCGAGCCGGGCCGGACAGGTCCTGTACGGCCTGGAGAACCTGCCGCAGATGATGGCCGCCGCGCAGTTCGGCATCACCATCTGCTCCCTCACCCTCGGCGCCGTCGCCGAGCCGACCGTCGCCCATCTCCTGGAGCCGGTCTTCCACGCGGCGCACCTGCCCGAAGGACTCGTCCACCCGCTCGGCTTCGCCGTGGCCCTCGTCTCCGTGGTCTTCCTCCACCTCGTCATCGGCGAGATGGTGCCGAAGAACCTGGCGATGGCCGCCCCGGAGAGGACCGCGATGTGGCTCAGCCCCGGCCTGGTCGGCTTCGCCCGGCTCTGCCGGCCGGTCACCTCGGGGCTGGGGGCCTGCGCCAGGCTCGTGCTGCGGCTCTTCAAGGTCGAGCCGAAGGACGAGGTCGAGGCCGTCTTCACGAGTGAGCAGCTCAACCGCCTGGTGGAGGACGCGGGCCTGGCCGGCCTGCTGGAACCGGAGGCGCGGGAACGCCTCGGGGACGCCCTCGAACTGGGCAGCAGGCCCGTCACCGACGTGCTCCTGGACCGGGCGTCCCTGGTGACCGTGGATCCCTCGGTCACCCCGCGCAGCGTCGAGGAGCTGACCGTACGGACCGGCTTCTCGCGCTTTCCCGTACGCGCGGAGGGCGGCGGCCCGTTCATGGGCTATCTGCACGTCAAGGACGTCCTGGAGCTGGAGGACGGCGACCGGGCCGTTCCGCAGCAGATCTGGCGGCCGATGGCGACCGTACGGGCGGAGCTCCCGCTGGACGACGCCCTGACGGTCATGCGCCGTGCGGCCACGCACCTCGCCCAGGTCGCCGACGCGTCCGGCAGGGTACTCGGCCTGGTCACCATGGAGGACGTCCTGGAGATGCTGGTGGGTGAGGTCCGCGACCCGGCCCACCGGGTGTCGGTGCCCCGCCGCACGGTGGAGGTGCCGAGAGCCATGGCCCCGCTGGGGTGATCCCTCCGCCGGGCGGCCCCACGCGGGCCGCCCGGCGGCCGGATTCCGCAGATCTCCGGCTCCCCGGGCCGCCCGGCGGCCGGATCCCACGGATCTCCGGCTCCCGGGAGACCGCCTACGCGGCTCCCGGCTCCTGCTTCCCACGGTTCACGGGCCCCCGCCCGGACAGCACCTCGCCGTACGCCTGCATCAGGTCCGGCAGCCGCAGCGTGGCCAGATCCTCCCGGGTCGGCACGGCGGCGTAACCCGACAGCCGCAGATCACGGTAGGCGCAGCTCTTCTCGTACAGGGTGCGCAGGAAGCGGCCGTTGCCCAGCTCGTCGATCCAGCCCTGGTCGACCACGTGCCCGCTGATGCTGCGCAACTCGTCGAGGGACTCCTCGTCCCAGACGTCGCCGTTCTCGGCGGCCAGCACCCCGCCGATCGCGGTGAGTTCGAGCGGGCGGTAGCTCGGGAAGTCGACCCGTGTGGTGAAGCGCGAGGACAGCCCCGGGTTGGCGGAGAGCAGCCGGTCCATGCCCTCCGGATAGCCTGCGAGGATGACGACCAGATGGTGCCTGTTGTCCTCGGCCCGCTTGAGGAGCACCTGAAGGGCCTCGTCGCCGTACGCGTCGCCCTTGCTGTAACCGGAGTTGGAGAGGCTGTAGGCCTCGTCGACGAACAGCACACCGCCCAGTGCCGAATCGATCAGCTCGTTGGCCTTCACCGCCGTCTGCCCGAGGAACTCACCGACGAGGTCGGACCGTTGGGCTTCCACCAGATGATCGCCGCCCAGGAGCCCGAGCGCGTAGAAGACCCTGCCGAGGATGCGGGCGACCGTGGTCTTGCCCGTCCCGGACGGACCGGAGAAGACGAAGTGGCGCTTCGGCGGCTGCACCGGCAGCCCCTGCTCCGCCCGCAGACGCGCCATGTTGAGCTGGGCGGACAGGGCCTTGACCTGGCGCTTCACGGGTTCCAGCCCGACCATGCGCTCCAGCTCCGCCAAGGCCTCCGCGAGCATCGCCGGGTCGCTCGGCCCTGCCGGGAAGGCTGCCGCCCTCGGCGCCCCCGGCTTCACCCGCGCCCCGTCGGCTCCGGGCCCGGACGACGGCAGCACGGAGCCGGGCAGGACCTGCGGGGTGCCGCCGAGCCAGGGCTCACGGCCGTCCGCCAGATCGGTGCCGAGCGCCATGTCCCCGTCCGCCTGGGCCTCCGTGCCCGCGCCGTCCGAACCGACGCCGGCCAGGGACACCGCGGCGAGGTCGGAGGCCTCGTCGTAACCGTCCCCCTCGGAGATGGCGGCGAGCCGGGCCGAGGTGTCCATGAAGGCCGGGTCGACCCGGTGCACCGCCCGGTACAGAGGCAGGGCCGCCGCACTGCGCCCGGTGCCCTCGTGCGCCCGCGCCAGCCAGTAGCGCAGCTCCTTACGCTGAGGCTGCTCGCTGCGACATCGCATCAGGGCTGCGGACAGGAGGGGCTCCGCCTGCCCGTACATCTCCAGGCGGACCCGCGCCATGCCGCCGAAGAGCCCCGCCTCGATGCCGAGCAGCGGATCGTCGACGAGCTGCTCGGTGGTCCGCACGAGCTGTTCCCAGTCCTTGACCAGGTAGGAGCGGCAGGCGTGCAGGAAGCGCACCTGGTGATCGGTGTCGACCGGCGGCAGGCCCGCCAACGCCCGGTCCAGCTCGGGCACATGGCGGCCGTCGAGCCAGTGCGAGGCGTGCGCGAGAAGCAGGTCGCGGGGGCTCTCCAGCACCGGCTGCACCCACCAGCCCAGCCAGTACCACGAGTTGAGCGTGCGTCGATGACGAGCGCGCTGCTCGCCGAAGCGGTCGCGATGGCGGTACATGTGCAACAGGGCCGTGGCGGTGTCGATCCGCAGCGCGTGCAGGCCCAGCCAGCCGTCGGCCATGCCGGGATCGAAGCGCACCGCGGTTCTGAACTCCTCCTCGGCCTGCGGGTAGGCGCCCATGGTGTAGGCGTCCACCCCGCGCAGCCAGGCAAGGTCGGCCGGGGCCTGTGTGCCCGGCGTGCCGATGTCCATCAGGTCCCCCACAAACCGAGCCCCCAGAATGTCCCGCCCGCACAGCATGCCCAGCTCGGCACGGCTAATCACCGTGCCGCGGACGGGAATTGACCGCACCCGAGACGCATCGTACCTGCACAGGGAGTGAGCGGTTAAGTACGTAACCGGCGCTTCGGTGGCGGTCACCGAGGGTGAGGGGGCGCTCGGGCCGGGGCGCGGGAGGACAGGACGAAGCCCCCGATCACGGGGGAACAACCGGGGGCTTCGCGTCTGCGGGGGCTCCGAAAAGCCGCACATTGAGAACGTAAGACCTGTACGGCTCCCCGGTCAAGCGGAGTTGAGGTGCCGTCAGGGCATTCTCCGACCGGTCGGTATGGTGACCCTCACCCTTCACTGTCCGTGATGATCCGACTCGCCACCGCTGTCGGGTGTGGCCCTTCCAGCCACGCGTACCCCAGGGGCAACTGCCGTACCACCACGTCCGCGTACGGGGCGGAGGGGTCGTCGGCGAAATGCCGCCGCTCCGCGACGGTCCAGCCGTCCCAGAACTCCGAGAGCCCAGGGCCGTCACGGTGTCTGCCGCGATCCCAGGACGCCTCGCTGTCACCCTCCATCCACAGCAGTCCCGCGAGGAACGGACGCACCGCGGCCCGGCCCGCCCCCACTCCCTCGATCAGCATCACGGGTGCGGGGTCCAGCGTCCTCGGCGGACCGAAGTGCCGGGCCGTCCAGTCGTAGGCGGCGTACCGGGCGGGCTCTCCCCGGGACAGCGGGTCCAGGACCTGCGCCCGGAGCCGGTCCGTCCAGCCGAAGAGCTCCTCGTGGGTGGCCAGGTCGTCGAGGTGAAGTACCGGGGCGCCACCGAACGCCGCCGCCAGACGGCCGGTGAACGTGCTCTTGCCGGACCCGGCGTGGCCGTCGACCGCGATCAGCCGCACGGAGCCACAGGACGGGGGCAGGGCGCGTAGCCGGCGTGCGTGGTCCGCCAGGTCGTTCATATCTCCACCCTACGAGAGCGCCGGGGGGCCGTTTTCGGCCCCGATCCGGTGCCCGTCCTTCCCCTCTTCCTCGGTCCCGCGCAGGTCACGCCAGTGGATCAGACCAATATTGCTGTCGCGGCACGGGCCGAATCACTGGCCGGATGACACCTCGACCCGCAATAGTTGGCCCACCGATCGGCACCCGCAGCCCCATTCCGCTCAACGACCGGGGGTCTCGCCCATGACAAGTCCGACTTCCCGCAGGACCGTGCTCACCGCCGCGCTCGCGGCAGCGGCCGGGGCAGGAACCATTGCCTCCGCCGGCCCGGCGAGCGCGGCTTCCCTCCGTACCCCCTCAGCCCCGGCGGCAGCCTCACTCGTGGACAACCGCTTCTGGACCACCTACACCGACTGGCGCTTCGGCTCGTCCGTCGGCACCCGCGCGGTCGCCGGGCGCCGGCCCGGCCTGGTGATCTCCGCAGCGGCAGGAACCACCGACTACACCGACCCGCATACCGGCACCACCAGCACCTGGGAGTACGCGACCTGGACGTCACCCGTCCACCGCTCGGCCGTTCCCGCCACCGAGGTGATCGCCTCCTGGAACGCCCACACCCCGCAGGGCACCTGGATCCAGATCGAGCTGCGCGGCGGCTACTCGGACGGGACAGAGACGCCCTGGTACGTGATGGGCCGCTGGGCCGCCGGTGACACGGACATCCGCCGGACCTCGGTGGACGACCAGACCGACGGCAGGAGCACGGTCTGGACCGACACCTTCTCCCTCGACGACGCGGCGAGCGGGCTGCGTCTGGTGTCGTACCGCCTGAGGCTGACCCTGTACCGCACCCCGGGCACCCGCCTCACGCCGACGGTCCACCGGATCGGCGCCATGGCCTCGGACATCCCCGACCGCTTCACGGTGCCCGCCACCACGCCGGGCACCGCCCGGGAACTCGCCGTGCCCCGCTACTCGCAGAACGTCCATGTGGGGGAGTACCCGGAGTACGACAACGGCGGCGAGGCCTGGTGCAGCCCCACCTCCTCCCAGATGATCATCGAGTACTGGGGCCGCGAGCCGAGCGCCGAGGACCTCGCCTGGGTCAAGCCGGGGCTCAAGGACCCGCAGGTCTGCCATGCGGCCCGCTACACGTTCGACTACCAGTACGACGGCTGCGGGAACTGGCCGTTCAACGCCGCCTACGCCGCGACCTACGAGGACATGAGCAGCGCGGTCACCCGGCTCGGCTCGCTCGCCGACCTGGAGAAGCTGGTCGACGCGGGTATCCCGGTCATAACGTCACAGTCGTTCCTCAAGGGCGAGCTGACGGGGGCGGGTTACGGCACCTCCGGCCACCTGATGACGGTCATCGGCTTCACGGCCGACGGCGACGTGATCGCCAACGACCCCGCGTCGCCGTCCAACGACGCGGTGCGCCGTGTCTACGCGCGGCGCGAGTGGGAGAACATCTGGCTGAGGACGAAGCGGTACGACGCGAACGGCGCGGTCCGGAGCGGGACGGGCGGGGTCTGTTACGTCTACTGGCCGGCCGCTCCGAGTGCGCGTCAGCGACGCGTCCTGAGGTCACTCGGGCTGGCCTGAGAAGCTGAGGACCCGCGGCCGCCTCGACGATCCGAGATCAGCGGTCGCGGTCTTCCCGCGGCAGGTGGCCGCTCCGGTCCACAGCGGCCCTGACCAGGGAGATCGGGGAGCTGTCGTCACATGAGGTGCTCAGGGCGAGCGCAATGCCGTCGGAGTGCGCGATGACGACAACGGCCTATCGTGGTCAAAGCGTGTTCCGGGGCCGCCCTGGTCGTTGATCAGGCATGACGATCAAGTGGATGGCCCGGCGGCAAGGTCCGACGGAACGCAAGGACAGCCGGCCCCTCCCGGCCCACCGCGGCGACGGCGTCCCGTCGCTCGTGAACCACGGCCGCCCGTCCGTGAGCGCTGTCCGGAGGGCCGGCCGGTGACTTCGGGCGTGATGGACGTTCAGGAGATCGATCTGGGTGCCGTGCGCGAGCAGGTCGACGCGGTACTGAAGGACTTCCTGGAGGGGAAGGCGCGTTCGGCTGCCGTCAGGAGTCATCCGCCGGAGGCCGCGGACATTCTGCGGAATTTTCTCGGTGCGGGTGGCAAGCGCATCCGGGCCCTGCTGTGCGTGGTCGGCTGGCATGCCGCGGGCGGGGGCGAGGACAGGGCGGCAATCCTGAGAGTGGCGGCGTCGCTCGAGTTGTTCGTGGCGTTCGCGCTCATCCACGACGACATCATGGACGACTCGGCCACTCGTCGCGGTCGTCCTGCCGTGCACCGGGAACTGCGTACGCGCCTTGGTCCGTCCTCGCGGGCGGAGCGGCTCGGGGCGGGCGGTGCCCTCCTGGTCGGCAATCTCGCCCTGATCTGGGCACAGGAGCTGCTGCACACCGCCGATCTGCCCCTCCATCGGCGCCGCGCGGTGCACGCCCTGTACGACGCGATGCTGGAGGAGGTGATGTACGGCCAGTACCTGGACGTGATGGGCACCGGCTCCGACGACGACCTTGACGCGGCACTGCGGATCGTCCGCTACAAGACCGCCACCGCAACGGTCGAGCGCCCCCTGCAGCTGGGAGCCGCCGTCGCCGGCGCCGATGACACCACCCTGGAACTGTGCACCGCGCTGGGGCTGCCCCTGGGGGAGGCGTTCCAGATCAGGGACGACCTCCTGGACGTCTTCGGCAGCACGGACGGTGCGTGCGAGCCAGGATCGGGGGACCTGCGGGAGGGCAAGCACACCGTTCTCCTCGCCCTGGGCCTGCGCGCGGCCACCCCGGCACAACAGCGTCGCCTGCGCGACCTGGTCGGCTGGGCCGATCTCGACGAGCGGGGGGCGGCCGAGGTACGGGCCATCCTGGAGGAAGCCGGCGCCCGGCGGAGCACCGAGCACATGATCACCACCCGGTTCGAGCAGGTCCTGCGGGTGCTGGACACGGCGGCGCTGCCGCCGGCCGCGTCCCGGGCGCTGCGCGGACTGGCCGTCACCGCCACCCAGTACACCTCCTGAATCCACGTACGGCTTCCGGCGCACCCGGCCGGACGCCGCACTTTCGGACTTCTCGCGCCGCGGTCTTGCGCGCGCCCGGCATCACGGACGGGATCCTCCTCATGACCGACGCCGCCCTTCCCACCGAACAGGTCCAGGCGCGCTTCGCCGACCGCGCACGACGTTTCAACGCCCGGTTCGAGCAGTACTTCAGCGAGCTGGCGGAGTCATTCGACGCACCGTCGTCCAGCCGCTTCACTCCCGAGTGCCTCGGCCTCCTGCGGGACCTCTCGGTGCGGGGCGGCAAGCGGTTGCGGGTGGCAGTGCTCTACGAGGCGGCCCGCCTGGTGACGCCCGACCCGGTGCCCGGCCTGGAGGAGGCCGCACTGAGCGTCGAACTGCTGCAGACGCACGCGCTGATCCACGACGACATCATCGACGACGACCCCGTCCGCCGGGGCGGGCCCTCCACCTACTACGCCTACCGCCACACGCTTCCGCGGCACCCCCAGGAGGCCCTCGGACTCACCGTCCTCGCCGGCGATCTCGCGCTGGTCCTGTCCCTGCAGGTCCTCCTCGATTCCCCCGCCACCCTCGCGGTACGTCACGCCATGGTCGGTGTGCTGAGCGCAGCGGCCTCTTCCATGATGGTCGGTCAGATCGCGGACATCGAGCGGGACTTCACCGACCTGCCGACCGTGGAACTGCTGCACGCCGTCTCCGAGTACAAGTCCGCCCACTACTCGATTCTCGCCCCCCTGCAGCTGGGCCTGCTGGCCGCGGGCGAGGACCCGGTCCGCTTCGATGCGGAACTGCGCCGCTACGCCCGGCTCGTCGGGATCTACGAGCAGATGCGGGACGACTACCTCGACCTGTTCGGCGACGCGCGGACGATGGGTAAGCCCACCGGCAGCGACCTGCGCAGCGGCAAGCGCAGCTACACCGTCGTCGCCCTGCTGGCGGCCGTGAGCGGGACCGAGCGGGCGGTGGTGGAAGCCGCGCTCGGCGACTCCTCCTGCACGCCGGAGACCGTGGCCGCTGTCCGGGAGATCGCCACCGGCCGCGGGGTCGAGCGGAGGCTGCGGGCGGACATGCGCCGCTATGCGGAGCTGGCTTCGGCCGAGGCGGCCGGCTGGCGCACGCGCTGGCGTGAGGAGGCCGTCACCCTCTTCGAGCACCTGCCGCTCTGGAGCGTCGAGCGGGCCCTGTGATCACCTGACGGGCCGCCCCGGGACTGCTTTCCTCCCACTGCTGCCGCAAAGGCTCCGGGGCGGCGTCGACAGCTCTTCCAGGGCCTGCCGCCACAGTCCGGGCACGGTATCGGCGCCGGGGAGGGCTTCGTCGACACGGAAGCACAGACTCGCCTCACCCGCGTAGACGAGCATGACGACCGACAGGGGCACCCCGTGCGGGCAGCACATGACGGGATCGATCCGTTCCACCACCGCATCGCCGAAGCTGAGGGGCTTGCGCATCACCAGGCAGGAAGCGACGAGGGTGAGCCGGCCCGGGGCGGTACTCACGGCTACGAGGCGCCTGAGAAGCCGGGCAGGCAGGCGAGTGAGGGCCGCACGGAGCACGGCCCGGTGCCCGGACAGTCTGAGGGCAGCGGTGACCGCGCTGGTGCCGGCGAGTCGCTGGGCGAGAGGAGGAAGGCCGCCCGGAAGATCGACCCGCGTCAGGTAGAGCCGGTTGCCAGGGGCTGCCCACTCGTCGGCCGTGCGCAGGTTGACGGGAACCATGACGGGAATGCGGGACCGTGCGGCACGCGGCCAGGCGGTGCTCGCCCACCCGGCGATCGCGTGGCCCAGGGCGGTGAGGTAGACGTCGTTGATGCCCACACCGACGCCGGCACGGGCCGCGGCCCTGAGCGACGGCACGGGCACCCGGACCCACGAGGTGCGGCGTCGGCTGGAAAGCGGCTGCGCGGGTGAGCTCCACACACGGTGCTTCCTGGCGTGCCGCAGGAGAATCACGACGCTGCGCCCTACCTGCCGCAGTCCGGGCCGGGGCTCGACTGACCCTGTCCACGGCACCGGCGCAGGTCCCCCGGCCGTCGCGTCCGGGCCGAAGAGGGCTTCCAGCACCGCCACGATGGCGCCGCCGTCCTGCACGGCGTGATGGGTCAGGTACAGCAGCGCGAACCCGTCGGGGACGTGGCCGTGCAGCAGGACCAGACGCCAGGCCGGGACACCCTCGGGCCATGGGACGCACATCAGTTCCCGCACCGCGGCTTCCAGAGCTTCTGCACCCCCGGCCAGGCGACGTACGGCGACGTGACGCACCGGGTCGGGATCGGCGTGTACCCACCGGGCCTGCCGACCGTCACCGTCCAGGACATGCGTCATGCACGGAAGGCGGGGCAGCCGTGCGGCCACGCACTCCTGAAGGGCAGGCAACCCGGGAACGGCGCCGGACAGATGGAGTACCGCACCGATGGTCGAGGCGGCGTCCGGGTGCGCGGCGCGCCGTTCCACGTCGCGCAGGAAGAGATCGGCGGCGCCGGGAGGGAGGAACGTGGGCATCTGTCTCATCTCCGTCATCGCAGGAATGCGAAGGCCACGCCGCTGACGGCCGCGCCCAGGCACGCTCCGACAGTCACCTGGGCGACGGTGTGGCACCGCAACCGCACCCGTGACCAGCCGATCACCGCCACCAGCGGTGCCGACAGTGCCCACCACGGCCCGTGGAGCGAGGCGAGAACCGCCAGGGCACCGGCCGCGACCGAGGAATGCACCGACACCTTCCAGAAGAAGGTGATCACCATCAGCACCAGCAACACGGCCAGCATCGCGGCCACCAGTGCACGGACGGCAGACGTGGCGCCCAGCCCGTACAGCAGGCCCGTACCGGTGATGACCGAGAACAGAACGACGGGGCCGGCCACCAGCCGTTCCCGGCGCTGCCGTACGCGGCGGTCGCTCCAGTAGCCGCCGCGTTCGCCCAGACGCAGGACCACCGAAGGCAGTACGCCGGTGAACAGGGCCGCGAACAGGCCCCACCCGAATCCGGTGGCGCCGTCGGCGCGCCATCCGAGCAGCGGCGCCAGGGCCAGCATCCAGTTCCTCGGCTCGAACCCGTCGCTGACGAGCCACGCACAGCGCGCGTCAGCGCGGGCCGGCGCACCGGACGCTTGCCGGGAGCAGGCAGGAAGAGCGGAGCCCGCTTCCCGCTCGGCCACCACCGTGGTCTCCTGCTCGGACACCCACGCCCCCTGCCTCGCGACACCCGTCGAGCGAATACGCCCACCCGCACAACGACAGCGAACGGCCCTGGTCACGCCGGCGAAACGGTCTCCCCGACAGTCGGCGCCGATGCCCGGACCCGGCTGCTCGCGGAACGGCAGGCTGCCGGGCTATCCGGGAGGTCAGTAGCCGGTCCCGCGCTTGACCTGGGCCCGCTCCACGCCGTGGGTCGAACCCTTGTCGTCCAAGGTGCGGCAGGCGTCGGTGATGTCCTGGCTCAGGCGATGGATCTGCTCGCGGCTCAGGGTCTCCTTGACCAGGGCCCGCATGATCTTCACGCCCTCCGCCTCGGGCGGGAGGGTGTACGCCGGGACCATCCAGCCGCGCTCGGCCGAAAGCTGCCAGGCGACGTCGGACTCGTCGTAGGAGTGCTCGCCGGCGAGCCGGAACGCGACGAGGGGCAGCTGCTCGGCCTCGCTTCCGATCACTTCGAAGCGGCCGCTGTTGCGGAGGTTGTCCGCCAGCGCGCGGGCGTTCTCCTGCATGATCTTCATGACGTAGGTGTAGCCCTGGCGGCCGAGACGCACGAAGTTGTAGTACTGCGCGAGCACCATGGCCGAACCGGTCGAGAAGTTCAGGGTGAACGTCGCGTCCGTCTTGCCCAAGTAGTTCTCGTAGAACACGAGGTCCTTGGCGAGGTCCGACTCCTCACGGAAGACCAGCCAGCCGACGCCGGGGTAGACCAATCCGTACTTGTGCCCCGAGACGTTGATGGAGCGGACCTGCTCGAGCCGGAAGTCCCACTTCGAGTCCGGGAAGAGGAACGGCCACACGAAGCCGCCGCTTGCGGCGTCCACGTGGATCGGGATGTCGAGGTCCCGCTCCTTGCGGACCTCCCGCAGGAGTTCGTCGATCCCGACGACATCGTCCTTGTGCCCGGTGAAGGTGGTGCCGAGCACGGCGACGACGCCGATCGTGTTCTCGTCGAGGTGGGGCTCCACATCCTCCGGGCCGATCGTGTACTTGCCCTCCGAAAGGGGCACGATCCGCGGCTCGACGTCGAAATAGCGGCAGAACTTCTCCCACACGACGTGGACGTCCCCGCCGAAGATCAAATTCGGCCTGTCCATCGACTGGCCGGCCGCTCCGCGGCGTTCGCGCCATTTCCACTTCAGCGACAGCGCACCGAGCATGATCGCCTCGGAAGAGCCCTGGGTCCGGCATCCGGCCGTCTTTCCCGGCGCGTGGAAGAGATCGGCGAGCATGCGTACGCAACGCTGCTCGATCTCGGCGGAAATGGGGTACTCCGCGTGGTCGATAAAATTGCGGTGGAGATTCTCGGCGATGAGTCGCTGCGCCTCGGGCTCCATCCACGTCGTCACGAACGTCGCGAGGTTGCGCTGAGGGTCACCCTCCATGGCCAGATCGACATCCACGAGCCTCATGGCGTCCGTCGCGGCCATGCCCTTTTCGGGGAAAGTCTCCGAGGGGGCGGGCGCGGTCAGAAATCGGTTACCGAAGAGGGCCGCGTCGTCGCGCATAGTCATGCGACGGATTCAAACAGTTTCCCCGCTGGCCCCCGTGAGGGACACGCCGGGGCACAATGCGCCCGGTCCCGGTCCCGGTGTCGGGTGAGTCCCCGAATCGCGGCTTCTCGCCCGGCCCGGCCGGGCCGGACGGAGCACCGTCGCGCCGGCGGCGGAACTCGACGCCGGGTGCGAACGGCTCGTGACGAACAGCCTCCCTCCACGGACCGTCCCCAGCCGGTCCACGAGGCCTTCCGCCCCGGGGACCGTCCCCAGCCGGTCCAGGAGGCCTTCCGCCCCGGATGTCCGGTCACCGGTTCTCCGGAGCCCCGGCCTCCTCCGGTGCGGAGCCGGTGGTGAGGGGGCGGGCCACGGCCGGTTCCGCCCCGGTGGCCGGGGCGCGGCCGGCGGGGCCGAGTGCGTCCGCGCCGTACAGGTCCTCGACCCAGTTGTCCTGGTACACGGTGTCGAGGTAGCGCTCGCCCAGGTCGGGGGCGATCGCCACCGCGGTGAGTTCCGGCCTCCCGTGCCGGGACAGCCAGTCCACCGCTCCGCTCACCACCGTGCCGGTGGAACCGCCGAAGAGGAAGCCTCGGCGGGCCAGCCGGCGACAGGCGCGGATCGTGTCGGTCTCCTCGACCCGCACCACCTCGTCCACGTACGACTCGTCCAGCAGGGGCGGACGCATGCTCATGCCGAGCCCGGGGATCATCCGGCGGCCGGGTGCTCCGCCGAACGCCACCGAGCCGGCGATGTCCACGGCGACGATCCGGACGGGGCGGTGCCAGTCCCGGAACCACCTCGCGCAGCCCATCAGGGTTCCTGTGGTCCCCGCGCCCATGAACAGCACGTCCAGCTGCGGGAAGGAGTGGGCGATCCCCGGAGCCGTAGTGAGGTAGTGCGCCCTCCAGTTCGCCGGGTTCGAGTACTGGCTCAGCCACACGCACCGGTCGTCGGAGGCGCACAGCTGCCGGACATGGGCCAGCCGCGCGGCGAGGAAGCCGCCGTTGGACTCCTCGGCGGCCACCAGGTGCACTTCGCTGCCCAGTGCCTCCATCATCAGCCGTGTGGCCAGGTTGCAGCGTGAGTCCGTCACACAGATGAAGCGGTATCCCTTGCTGGCCGCGATCATGCTCAGGGCGACGCCCAGGTTCCCGGACGAGGACTCGACGAGGACGGAGTCGGCCCGGAGCGTGCCGTCGCGTTCGGCCGAAGCCACCATCTCGGCGGCGGCCTTCAGCTTGATGGAGCCGGCGAAGTTGAAGCCCTCGCACTTGAGGAGCAGTGACTGGCCGAAGACGGCCTCGACGTCCACATAGAGATCCTCCTCGTTGAAGGCATGGGGGACGGTTATGACCGACACGGTGAACTCCTCCTCGGGATCATGCTGGGTCGTGCGGGCAGGGCAGTGGTGCGCGCCGGACGCGTCATCCGTAGCGGCTCAGTTCGTGGAAGAAGTCGTCGACGAGACGCAGTTCGCCGGCGCGGGCGATCCGGTCGTAGACGTAGCTCCCGACCGCCAGGTCGAGCACCCCGAGGCCGAAGGGCGAGAAGACCGCGGGCCGGTCGCCCGGCACGGTCACGGTGCCCGCCATCACGTCGTCCAGCGTGCCGTGCACGAACTCCCGGTTCCCCGTGAGCTGTTCGGTCAGGTGGGGCGAGGTGCCCGCCCTGAGGCAGTGGTCGATGTCGTCCACGATGTTGGTCGAGGCCAGAAGGACCTCCGGCGCGAGATCGCGCAGCGACACGTGCAGGACCACGGGGTCGTGGTCGAACCATGCCGGATCGGTGACGTGCGGCTCTCCGGCCACCGTCGCGAAGACCACGAGGTCGCTCGTGCGGATCAGCTCCTCGGGGTCCGGGTGCACGGTGACGGCGGCGGCGCTGCCGGACTGTTCCACGTACACGCGGAATCCGGCCGCGCTGTCGGCCGAGAGGTCGTACACCCCGACGTCGTCGAACGACCAGCCGGACCCCTCGAGGAAGGTGTGGATGTACCGGGAGATCAGGCCCGTTCCGAAGAACCCCACGCGGGTGGGGCGAGGCCGGTCGCGGCTGAGGCGGTCCGCGGCCGCCGCCGCGGAGGCGGCAGTCCTCGTCGCGCTGATGATCGAGCTCTCCATGCAGGCGAACGGATAGCCGGTGGCGGGGTCGTTGAGGATCAGCACGGCCGACGCACGCGGCACACCCGATGCCACGTTCCCGGGGAAGCTGGAGATCCACTTCATTCCGTCCACCGGTGACTCGCCGCCCAGGGAGGCCGGCAGGGCGATCATCCGGGAGGCGGGGCGGTCGGGGAAGCGGAGGAACGAGGAGGGCGGGTTCACCGTGCGGCCTGCCCCGTGCAGCCGGTAGGCGGCCTCGACCACCTCCACGATCTCCTTCTCCCGGCCTTGGAGGGCTTGCTGGACCTGGCCTCCGGGGACCACCGCGAACGGGGGTACGACGGTCTCTCCGGCTACGGCACGTCCTGGACGGGTGGCCTGGGTGGTGTTCATCGCAGCTCCGCCTCCTCCGCCACCGAGCCGGTCTCCAGCCGGGTGGGCGAGGCCATCGCGACCACGACCTCGCGCGGTCCCTCGTAGGCCTCCCTGCTGTGCGCGGTGCGGATGTTGTCGACGAGGAGAAGGTCGCCCGCCTGCCACGGCATGCGTACGGTGTGCTCCTCGTAGACCGAGTTGAGGATACGGACGACCTCCTCCTCGATGGGCTCGCCGTCGCCGTACCACGTGTTGAACGGCAGGCCGTCGGCGCCGTATTCGTCGATCAGGTACTCGGCCACCTCGGGGGCGAGCGTCCACCGGTTGAGGAAGGCGATCTGGTTGAACCAGCAGCGGCGCCCGTCGACCGGGTGACGTACCACGGCGCTGCGGCGCTGCCAGGTGCGCAGCGTCCCGTCGGGCTGCCAGGCCCAGTCGACGGCGTGGTCCCGGCAGTAGCGTTCCACCGCGCCGGGGTCGTCGCTGCCGAAGGCGTCGGTCAGCGTGGCGCCGATCTCACCGTTGTAGCTGCGGGTGAGGAGCCATCCCTCCCGCTCGAACCTCTCGGCCAGTTCCCGGGGCAGTGCGTCCAGGACGGCTGCCGCGTCGGCGAGGCCGGTGGCCCCGCCCGCGGTGGGCTCGGAGAGGCAGGCGAAGAGCAGGAGGCCGGGGAAGCCGAGTGTGTAGCTCAGCTCGTGGTGCATGCACATCGGCTGGTTCGGCGGCCAGGCGGACGAGGAGTGGACGCCGGGGGAGTGGGTCCGCCTGGGTGCGAAGGCCTCCCTCTCACTCACCGGTTCGACGGCCGTCCGCCGCAGCACCGCGCCGACGTCCTCCACGTCCCGCAGGCCGAGCCCGCGGACCAGGACGGCACCGTGCCCGACGAGTGCGGCACGGATTCCGCTCCAGGCGTCCGCCACCCACCCGGCCGGGTCGTCGGTCGGCGGCACCCGCAGCATCGCGGGCCGGCCGGGTTCCGGTTCCAGGTCGAGCGGAGGGGCGGTCGTGTCGATGGAAGTCATCTGGGGTCTCCTTCGGGGATGCGGGGTTCATCGGGCGGAACGTGAGTCGATCAGTGCCGCCAGATCGGTGAGTACGGGGTGTCTGACGAGGTCCTTGAGCGAGATCTCCCTGTCGAGGGAGACCGCCATGCCGACCGCCGACAGCGAGGTGCCGCCACGGGCGAAGAAGTCGTCCCGCCGGCCGAGGTGTGCCCGGGGGACTCCGAGCACCTCGGCCCAGACCGCCGCCAGGCGTTGTTCGGTGGGGGTACGGGGCGAGTCGTCGTCCGCGTGCTGCTCCGGTTCGTCCGACTCCGCCGCTCTCAGGGTCAGTTCACGGCGGTCGATCTTTCCGTTGGCGGTCAGCGGAAGGGCTTCGCGCCAGTGGAAGGCGGAGGGGACCATGTACGGGGGAAGAGTGCTGCCGAGCCCGTCGCGCAGCACGTCGGCCGGCAGCGGGTGGCCGCCGGTGTAGAAGGCGACCAGTCGCCGGCCGCGGGCGGTGCTTTCGGCGACCACCACCGCACCGTCACGCACACCGTCCGCCCGCAGCAGGGCGTTCTCGACCTCACCGATCTCGATCCGGAAGCCATGGATCTTGACCTGGGAGTCCCGGCGGCCGAGGAAGGCGAGCCGGCCGTCGGGAAGCCAGCGGCCGTAGTCCCCTCCCAGGTGGAGCCGTTCACCCGCGCGGTACGGATCAGGCAGGAACGCCGCCCGCGTCCGCTCGGGGTCGTTGATGTACCCGCGGCCGACGCAGACCCCGGAGAAGGCGATCGCGCCGGGGGACCCCAGCGGCACGGGGGAGAGATGTTCGTCGACGAGGTAGACGCGGACGTTGTTGACGGGGCGGCCGAGCGGTACGCCGTCGGTGTCCGGCACCTCTTCCATGACCGCGTGATTGGTGTCGTCGGACGTCTCGGTCAGTCCGTAGGCGTTGACCAGCCTGACCCCGGGGCCGGCGGTGAACCAGCGTTCGACGAGGCCCTTCTTCAGCGCCTCGCCGGTCACCGAGACGCAGCGCAGGTGGGGCAGCGGGCGTGGGTGCCGTTCCAGGAAGGACAGCACGACGTCGAGATAGGACGGCACCACCTGGAGCACGGTGGCCCCGCCGTCGGCCACTGTGTCGACGAACCGCCGGACGTCCAGGATCGCCTCCTGGCCGACCAGGAGGGTGTGTCCACCGGTGAGGAGGGCGCAGAGGAGCTGCCACAGGGAGATGTCGAAGCACTGGGGCGCGGTCTGGGCGACCACGTCCCCGTCGCTGATGCCGAGATCGTCGATCTTCGCGAGGAGGTGGTTGAGCATGCCGGCGTGTTCCACCATCGCGCCCTTGGGCTCGCCGGTGGAGCCGGAGGTGAAGAAGACGTACGCGAGGTCCCCGGAGTCCACGGCCACGCCGGGATCGGCGTCCTCGGGGCTCTCCTCGCAGATCCTCTCCATGGAGAGGGACCGGACGTCCGGCAGGGCGTCGCCGAGGGCGGCGGCGGGCCCGGATTCCGTCAGCACCAGCCGGCAGCCGGCCCAGGCCAGCATGGCCTTGACGCGTCCGGCCGGGAAGTGGGGCTCGACGGGCAGGTAGGCGCCGCCGGACTTGAGGACGGCGACGACCGCGGCCAGCCACTCCAGGCTCCGTCCGGACACCACGGCGACGACGTCCTCCCGGCCGAGGCCCGCGCTCAGCAGCGCGTGCGCCAGCCGGTTGGCGCGGTTGTTCAGGTCGCGGTACGTCCACCGCCGGGAGCCCTGGACGGCCGCGACGGCGTCCGGGTGCGCGCGCACCCGCTGTTCGAACAGCTGGTGGAAGCGCAGGTCCGGCAGTGCGCGGCGCGGCCCCGCGAGCCCGTCGAGCTGATGGCGGACCTCCTCGGGTGACAACAGGGTCCGCCGCCCGTGCGCCGCATCCGGATCGTCGGCGATCAGCCTGAGCGCGGCGAGGTGGTACCCGGCGATCCTGGTCGCGCACTCCTCGTCGAGTACGTCGGTCCGGTACCGCGCCCGAACCACGGACCGGCCGCCGCGACGTACGACCGCCACCTGCAGTGCGGTGTCCCGCGGCAGGTCACCTGTGCCGGTCGGATCGAAGACCACCTCGGGCGCGGTGAGGGGCAGGCCGAGCTCCGTGCGCAGAGCGTCGAGGGGAAAGTCCTTGTGGGCCAGCAGCTCCGACTCGACACTGTCGGCGTGCCTCATGAGCGTCCGCCACGACGCGGAGGCCGTCGTCAGCCGGCACGGCAGCGGCCGGTGGCCCGACCCCGCGACATACCCCGTGGTGACGTCCCGGTCACCGGACAGGACGGAGAGCACCTTGGCGTGGGCGGCCAGTGCCGGGACGGTGGGGGAGACCCCCATCGACGCGGCCATGCCGACCAGTTCCGTGACGAGCTCTTCCGGGACGGCCGCTTCGACCACGGCGGTGCCGGGTGCGGGGGTACGCGTCCAGGGAGTCAGGGAGGTGGCCCCGCCGGCGACGAGCACGTCGCGCCAGTACTCCGCGTCGGTGCGTGCGAGCGTGTCCATGGTGTCAACTCCTCGTCCCGGGCGTCGCCCGGTCGATCTGGTGGGCCGGATTGCCGCCCCACAGCGCGTGCGGCGGGACCGTCTCGCCCTTCATCAGGAATGAGTCCGGAGCGAGTGCCGATCCGTCGTCGACCGTGATGCCGTAGTGGACGAAGGCTCCGACCCCGAGCGTGCAGCCGGCCCCGATGGTGGAGCGGTCGGACTTGAAGGCGCCGTCCTCCTGCGAATGGCACTGGACGACGGTGCCGGTGTTCAGCGTGGAGCCGTCCCCGATGGTGACCATGGAGCGCTCCGTCAGCGCGCAGCCGTCGTCGAAGACCCTGCGCCCGATCCGGACGCCCAGCAGACGCCAGACGAGAGTCTTGAAGGGAGTCCCGTCGAAGGCACGGAGGTACGTCTCCGAGGGCACCTTCCAGTAGCGTTCGCGCTGCCAGAAGCGGGGGTCGTAGATCGAGCAGAACAGCGGGCCCGGCCGGTGGAAGGCCGTGACGGCGCGTTCCACGAGGACGAAGTACGCGGCGCCGCCGAGCACGACCAGCACGTTGCCCAGGGCGATCGCGACGGGGCCGACCGAGGTGTAGAGCTCGGCGGATCCTGACACGATCAGGGTGACCACGAACGCGTAGATCCACCGGACCAGCAGATACAGCCCCATGGTGGCGCCGTTGTGCCTGTTCTTGCCGGCCAGGCCGTTCGACAGCTCCTCGCCGTTCTTCATGCGGTCGAAGCTGCTGTCCCGCCGGACCGACCGGGGGATCTCGAAGCTCGGCGAGCCGAGGAGGCCGACGCCCTCCCGGATCCTTCCGTCCACCGGGACCATGACCTTGGTCGCCAGGAGGCAGTCGGCGCCGGTACGGCCCCGGGAGGGGTAGGCGATCCGGTTGCCCAGGAAGTTCTGGGGGCCGATGGCCGTCCGGGACACACGGAAGGACGTGCTGGAGAACTCGGCGTTGTTGATCGACAGACCGTCGGCGACCATCGTGCCCGTCCCGACCGTGCTCAGGTACGGCGTCTCGTGCTTCACCTCGGTCCCGAAGTTCGACCCCGTCTGCTCCACCCTGGAGAGGTCGTAGCCCAGCAGGCGGAGGTAGGGGACGACAGCGGAGCTGTCCCCGAACAGGCGGGTCAGGAAACGGCGGTTGGTCAGCAGGGTGATCGCGCGGTGCGCCCCGTAGTGGAAGCCGTAGAGGGGATAGACCCTGTCCGCCGTGATGGTGCGGCTGAGCAGCCGAGGCACGGTGGCGAGCAGCAGGAAGCCGAGCGGCAGGAGCACGAAGACGATCACGAACGAGGCCATCAGGCCGTCGCGGTAGAACTCCCAGCCCGTGAGGACCGTGGGCCCCGGTTGGAGCACCGATTCGAGCTGCGGGGCCTCCGCGAGCAGGATGCCGATCCCGCCGACGGCCAGAGGCAGATACACCAGCAGTGCGCTCAACAGCTGCATGACGCTGTGCACCGACCGGCGCACCGGGCCGCAGGCCGCCGGCTCGACCACCGGGTACTCCGATCCCGCGCGCTCCGCCGGTGAGCCGTGCCAGTGCTCGCCCGCCGGGACCGTCTGCCCGCTGTGCAGGGCGGACGCGTGGGCCAGCCGTGCGCCGTCTCCGAGCGACGTACCGATGTCGAGCACCGAGGCCTCGGCGACCACCGTGTCCTTCCCCAGTGTCACGGGGCCCGTCTCGATCACGCCGCCGTGGGCGCGGTAGCCGGTGAGGAACGAGTCCTTGCGGACGACCGCGGAGTCCCCGACGGACAAGAGGTCGGTACAGAGGGGAACATGGCGCGAGAAGATCGCGGCGCCGGTCCCGATGCGCGCGCCCAGCGCCCTGAGGTAGAGGGTGTAGAGCGGCGACCCCACGAAGAGGACCAGCGGGTCGGAGCGGACGAGGGTCTTGACGACCCAGAACCGGTAGTACGCCAGACTCCAGATACGGATCTGCCGGGGCTTCCAGCGCCCGACGAGGGCCCACTTCACCGCGATCGGCAGGGCGGCCAGTCCCAGGAACACCGCGCCGCCGAACACGACGGAGCGGAGATACACGTCGAGCACGCCGGACCCCGCCGATATCCACTCGTAGCCCCGGACGCTCACGAACGCGATGAGGCAGGAGTAGGCGACGAAGGTCAGCAACTGCAGGGCCCCGCACAGGACATACCTGGCCCGGCCCGTCGGAGCGGCCGGTGCCGGCGCGGGCCGGGACCGGGCGGGAGGCGACGGGGCGACGGGTGCGGTGGAGAGGTCCGTGGTCAGTGCGAGCGTCAAGGCACCGATGGTGGGGTGCGCGTAGACATCCTTCATCGAGACCGGAGGGAGGTCCGCGCGCTTCCTGACCCTCGCGCAGAAGTGGGCCATCACCAGGGAGTCGGCACCCAGGTCGTCGAAGAACCGGCTGTCGACCGGGACGTGTTCCAGGTGCATGACGTCGGCCAGGACCCGGGCGAGCGTCTCTTCGGTGGACGCGCACGTCACGTCGGGGGATTCCTGGTGCACTTCCTGGCCGTCCCCAGGGCTCGGGGACAGTGTGGCGACCTGCTTTGCGGTCATGGGGGGCTCCCTCGCGCGATCTGGTCGGTGTCCCGGTGCGCGCCCGTGACGGCATCGCGGCCGGACTGCGGGCGCACGTGCGTCGGGCGGCGAGCCGGGCACGGGTGGTGACCTGGTCCCCGGGCCGGATGCCCGGTGTGCCGAACGCGACTCGAAGTGAGCGGGTGAGCCGCGTGGGCTCTCTACAAGGCATTCGGGACCGACGGAGGGAAGGTTTGCCCCTCTGGGGGGAAATTTCGTATGAGATCCTTTTCGTCACGAATGACCCCGCGGGTCCCGGCGCTCGGGTGGGCCGCGCTGCCGGAAGGGGGCCCCGGGCTCCAGTGGCGTACGGCGGGGAGAGGGTGACCCGGCGCCTTCTCTCGGGGGTCGCCACCGGTGCGTCCCGTGCTTCCACGCGGAGAGGGAAGGGGGCGAGGCGGTTCACAGGCCGGCCGGTCGCCGGCCGGGGCGGGCATGGTCCACGGGGCCGTGCCGTTCCCGCGGATGGCGACGATGCCGGGCGCCGGGCCCGGAGCCGCTCCCCGCCGGATGGGTCCGGTCCCACTGCGTGCCCTGGTCGCGAAAGGCGGCCGCGGCTACCCGGCCTGCTGCCGGCTCACCATCTCGCCGATCCAGACGGGCGCGTACGGAGAGGTGCAGCCCCGGGGCGTCGGGTAGTCCTTGAGCACCTCAAGGCGCTCGCCGATTCCGATCGCGCGTGTGCGGTACGCGGCGTGCGCGATCCCGATCTGGGCCAAGCAGTGGTTCATCGCCCACTGCAGTCGGTCCGGGGCGTCCTTCATCTCCGCCTCGATGACGTCGAGCAGTCCGCCGAGGTCGAGGCCTTCGGGCTTCTTCGTCACGCGGTCGGAGGTCAGGGCCCAGCCGGCACTCGCGACGACCGGATCCGGATCGGAGAACCAGGCGGCGCGCAGCTCGTCGGCGTGCGGGTTCTTCTTCACCACGTAGTTCACGAGCCAGTCGTGCACCTTGGGGGTGCGGGCCTCGCGCGCCATGGCGTCCAGTTCGTCCCGGCCGAACGCCTTCGGGCGGCAGATCAGGACCGCCAGCAGCCTCGCCGCGCCGTCCTGCGTGTCCCACAGCCGGCACGCGAGTTCCTGCTGCGTCTTCAGCCGTTTCGCCAGCGCCCGCAGCGCGCCGAGGTTCACGCCGTGGTCGTCCCCGTGCCGCTCGTTCACCGCGCGTGCCTTCGGGTCGTCGAGCCCGGCCAGCTCGGCCATCACCTCGGTCACCGTCGTCCCGGACACATCGGCCTCCCGTCTCCCACCGCCGAGGAACAGCCTACGGGCGGAGTCCCCCGGCTCCGGGGCGGCTCGGTACCGTCACCCGGTGCCGCGGTCCAGCCTGCGTCGAAGCCGCCCGGGGGCCAAGTCCGCGGCGGTGAGCAGATCTGCCCCCCGGAGCAGGCCGAGGGTCCACGAGCCGCGGAGTCCGCACCCGGGGAGGCCGTACAGCCGTACGTCACCGCTCGCCCGCCGTCACGCCCCGGGTCACGCCGGGTCCGCGACCGCCGACCGGGCGCGACGTACGGGAAGCATGGTCTCGGCCGGATCGTTCGCGAAATGATCGAGGACCACGTGGTTCACCTGGTCCGGCTTCTCCAGCGGGACCAGGTGCGAGGCTGGAAGCTCCACGTAGTCGCCCGTCGGCCCAGGCCCTTCCGGATGCCGTCGTCCGCCATCGGTCTCCTCCGGCGCCCGAGGGGCCGCACAGCGACCGGGCCGTCGGACGCCTCCACCGCCTCGGCCGTCCTGGGCCGGACGCCTCGGTGAGCGGTGCGGCACGATACCGCTCACGCAACGTTCACCTGCCGGTCGGTCGCCCCACGCCGCCATGTTCCTGCCAATCGGGTGGGATCCCACCATGGGAGACCAGGGGCACGACCACACGCACGGACACGACCACACCCACGGGCATCACCACACCCACGGCCACGGACCTCGCGCGGGCGCGCAGGCGGCCGGTCCCGGCCGCCGGGCGCTGCTCGGCGCCGCCGCGGGCGGGATGCTCTTCCTGGCGGCGGCCCCCGGCAGCGCGCGGGCCGCCACCACGGCCACGGCGGCTGCCGGTGGCTCCCGGGCCCTGGCCGCCGGCGGGGCGTCCAGGGCTTCGCTGATCACTCAGGGGACGACCCTCGTCCACGCGGACCTGCACAACCACACGGCGATGTCGGACGGCGACGGGGACCCCGCCCTCGCCTTCGCCTCGATGCGCAGCGCCGGCCTCGATGTGGCCGCTCTCACCGATCACAGTGGTGTGTTCACCATCGGGGGCCTGAGCTCCTCCGAGTGGAAGCGCACGGCCCAACTGGCGGACGCGGCCGATGTTCCCGGCGTCTACACCGCGATCCGCGGCTTCGAGTGGACACACGCGCTGCTCGGCCACGCCAATGTGTGGTTCTCCGATTCCTATGTCGACATGTCGTTGGCGCCGGGGATGAGCGCGTTCTTCAACTGGCTGGACGACAGGGACGCGGTGGCCGGATTCAACCACCCCGGGCGGGAGGAACTGCGGTTCGACGAGTTCGGCCACAACGCGGCCGTGCACGACCGCATGGTCAGCCTGGAGATGTTCAACCGGACCGATGACTACCTCTTCGAGGGCTGGTCGTCCGGCAAGAGCTCACCCCTGGTGGCCTGCCTCAACGCCGGCTGGCGCACCGGCCTGACAGGTGTGACCGACGAGCACGGCACCGACTGGGGCTTCCCCGAGGGCAAGGGCCGCAGCGGGCTGTGGGTCACCGAGAACACCAGGGCCGGTGTCCGCGAAGCGATGCGTGCGCGCCGATTCTTCGCCACCCGCGTCTCCGGCCTGCGGCTGGACGCCACGGCCGCCGGTGTCCGGATGGGCGGGCAACTGCCCCTCACTTCGGGGGACGTACGCTTCCGGGTCGACCTGGACCGGGGCGCGGAGTGGACCGGCAGGCCGCTGAACATCCAGGTGCTCCGGCCGGGTACCGCCGCGCCCGAGGTCGCCGACGTGATCACGACGACCGCCGGCCGGATCACCGAGTTCACCGTGCCGCTGGACACCGCGGACGGCGACTGGGCGGTCCTGCGCGTCTCCGACCCGACCCGGGCCAACGGCTCGCCCGGCCCGGCCGGGCACGTGTGCAACGACTGGGGGGTGGCGTACAGCAGCCCTTGGTGGTTCCAGGGCTGAACGGCCGCCGGAGGGGGCTTCGGCCCGGGGTGGAGCCGGCCCCACGTGGGCGGGCCGGGGTGGGCCCCGACGGCGGGCCGGGGAGGGCCCCGCCCCACGTGGGCGCCCGTCCCGCTGCCGGGACACGCGCACCGGGCCGGAGAGACCGCGCCGGCGGGGCGTCCGTGGTACCCGTCCGGCCGATGCGGGGCCCCCGGGCACCGAACTGCTCCGGCGGGCCTTCCCCCGAGCGTGCTCCGGCCCCAGCTCCTACGCGAGTGCAGGCAGGTGCCGGTCGCGGTGGATCCGGCCGCCCGCCCGGGAAGCCCGGTGGGAACGGGCGGGCGGCCGAGGGGAGGCATCAGCCTCCGAGACCGAAGAACCGTGCCGCGTAGTAGGGGCCGCAGAGCGAGTCGTGGCCCTGTCCGGCGGTGCCGCACCGGTCGATTCCGGTGCCCGGGTCGACCGGTGCCTCATGGCCCATCGCGTCGATCAGATACGTCTCGACCTCCCCGCCGCCGTACACCTGCTTCGTGACGCCGGACGCGGGGTGCGAGGTGGACGACGGGGACCGGGGAATGCCGAACACATCGGTCCAGCCGTCCCGTTGCTTCTCCAGCGACTTCTTGTTGATCAGCGGATCGGATCCGCCGTGCCAGATCTGCACGCGCGGCCGCTCGCCGTCGTAACCGGGGTGGGCGCTGCGGATCCGGTCGCCCCACTCCTGCGCGGCGACGACGTTGTACCGGCCGGGGCACGGGGCGAAGGACCCCGTCCGGAAGTAGTCCTGCTCGTTGTCCGCGCACCTGTACGCCATGCCGAAGAAGACGGCGCCCGCCTTGAACACCTCCGGGTGAGCCGCCAGCATCACGTTGACCGCCGCACCCCCTCCGGAGTAGCCGGTGGCGAAGACGCGGTCGGCGTCCGCGGCGTGGCCGGCCTTCATGTGGTCGATCATCTGGACCACCGAGCGGGCCTCGCCCTGGCCGTCGTGGGTCCGGTCGGCCGGATTCCACGCGCTGAAGCACCTGTGTGGCACGATGCCGCCGGAGCCGACGTTCTCGTCCTTCTGCTCGGGGAGGACGAGGGTGAAGCCGTAGGCGTCCGCGTACTTGCGCCACCCGGTGTCGACGTCCAGATCCTGCGCGGAGCCGCCGCACCCGTGGAAGAGGACCACGACCGGCGCCCCCGGCCGAGCCGTCTCGGGGACGTACGCGAACATCTTCAGGTTGCCGGGGTTGCTGCCGAATTCCCGCACCTCGTGGAAGCCGGTGTCCGCCCGCGCCGGGGTGGCGCTCAGCAGGGCCGCGGACATCACCGCGACGACCGCCGCAGTCAGAGCTCGGATCGTGCGCCGTGTGAAGCGGGATTCCGCGCCCGCCACGCCTGGGGAGTCCATGCTCCGAAGCGTGGGGGCCCGGCCCCGGCGGGGCATCGGCAGGATGACCGGTGTCCGGCCCGGCGGGGTCGCGGGGTGCCACCCCCCGGGGGCGGCCGGGGGACGCCCATCGCAGGGGACGGCTCCTGCCGACTGCCCGGGGCGTATGGAATGGACCACACCCGGCCCGTCCGTTCCGCGCGCCTCGGCCCGCGGATTCCATGCGGTGGCCGGGATGCGCCCCGTACGTCCTGTTCTCGCCCACCCGCCGCTGTGACCCGGATCTCTACCGCGCCGCCCGCGCCCGCTGGCACTGTGGTCGGGTCACGGGGGACCCCACTGCCGACCGACCGAGCGAGATGCCATGACCGCGACCACTGCAGAGAACCGGACCCGTACCCGCGCCCGCACCGGTGGCCCCGATGACGGGCCGAAGGTCCTGGAGCACATCCTGGGCTGGACGCTCGTCGTCGTCCTCGCCATGTTCGTCACCCAGGCAGGACTCATGTGACCTGCGGGCCCCACGGACGACGGGCGGGGTGGGGTGGGGTGCCCGCCCGGCAACCCCACCCCTGACCCGCCCTGCCGTGCGTGTACCCCGTCAGGGCCGGTTGATGGCCTTGATGAGCTCACCGTTCGCCGTGTCGCCGCTGAGCTCCCAGAAGAAGGTGCCGCCCAGGCCCTGCTGGTCCTTGTAGTCCATCTTCGTGGCGATGGTGGCCGGGGTGTCGTAGCTCCACCAGTCGGTCCCGCAGAGGGCGTACGCGGTGCCGGCGACGGTGCTGGTGGCGGGGCAGCTCTCCTTCAGGACCTTGTAGTCCTCGATGCCCGCCTCGTACGTGCCCGGGGCCGCACCGGTGGCCGTGCCGCCCGGCTCCGCCTGCGTGACGCCGGTCCAGCCGCGGCCGTAGAAGCCGATGCCCAGCAGCAGCTTCTCCGCGGGGATGCCCAGGCCCTTGAGCTTGGAGATCGCCGCGTCGCTGTCGAAGCCCTCCGTCGGGATGCCCGGGTAGGAGGTCAGCGGAGAGTGCGGGGCCGTCGGGCCCTCGGCCGCGAACGCTCCGAAGAAGTCGTACGTCATCGGGTTGTACCAGTCCAGGTACTGCGCCGCCCCCGCGTAGTCCACCGCGTCGATCTTGCCGCCGTCGGACCCGTCAGCGGTGATGGCCGAGGTGATCAGGCTGCCGGCGCCGAACTTCGACCGCAGCGCCGACAGGAGGTCGCCGTACGCGTCGCGGCCACTGGTGTCGCAGGTCAGGCCGCAGGCGTTCGGGTACTCCCAGTCGATGTCGATGCCGTCGAAGACGTCGGCCCAGCGTGGGTCCTCGACCAGGCTGTGGCACGACTCGGCGAAGGCGGCGGGGTTCCGCGCGGCCTCGGCGAAGCCGCCGGACCAGCTCCAGCCGCCGAACGACCAGATGACCTTCAGGTCCGGGTGCAGCTTCTTCAGCTTGCGCAACTGGTTGAAGTTGCCCCGCAGTTCCTGGTCCCAGGTGTCCGCGACGCCGTCCACCGACTGGTCGGCCGTGTAGGCCTTCTCGTAGTCGGCGTAGCTGTCGCCGATGGTGCACTTGCCGCCCTGGACGTTGCCGAACGCGTAGTTGATGTGTGTCAGCTCGTCGGCCGAGCCTGAGGTCTCGATGTTCTTGACGTGGTAATCGCGCTGGTAGACACCCCAGTTGGTGAAGTATCCGACCACCTTGTCGCCGGCCGAGGCGGGGGCGGCCTCGGCCGGTGCCGGGGCGGCGGCAGCGGTGGGGGCCGCACCCGCGGACGACGTCCCGGCGACACCCAGGAGGGCGGCTCCCAGGGCGGCGGTACAGAGGGTGGCGGCGAGCGCCCTGAGGCGGGCGCGGGGACGGTGAAGTCCGGTCATCGTGGCTCCTCGTGGGGGAGGGCTTGAGTGTGGGGGTTCAGTGCCCCGTCCGCCCAAAGTTGGCATGGACGCGATGAGACATTGGGGGAGACCGTAGAAGGACTAGACCAGTTGGGTCAATGGTTCGGACCAATTTCGCTGATCACGGACCCCGTCAACCGGTGACGGGTGCGCTCCGATCGGGCATACTCGACGCGCCACAGCCGCTGGCCAGCGCCTCCCGTGATCCGGGAAGGCAGGATCGGCTGAGGAGCCGTAGATTTCCGGGCATCGCCCGGGACCACCCGGCGGTGCCGCGCACACCCCGCGCGCGACCGTCGTCACGCCCGACAGGGAGGAGAGCGCCGTCATGTCCGACCGTGCCCCGCAGCCGGTGGAACGCCGTCTGCCCACCGAGGAGTCCCGGCAACTCGTCGAGCTCGTACGCGACATCGTGTCGAAGGAGATCGCTCCCCGGGCGGCCGAGGAGGAGGAAGCGGGTCTCTTCCCGCGCTCCGTCTTCACGCTGCTCTCGGAAGCCGGACTCCTCGGACTGCCGTACGCCTCCGCGTACGGCGGCGGCGATCAGCCGTACGAGGTCTACCTCCAGGTGCTCGAAGAGCTGGCGGCCGCCCGCCTCACCGTAGGCCTCGGCGTCAGCGTCCACTCCCTGGCCTGCCACGCGCTCGCCGGATACGGCACCGAGGAGCAGAAGGCCGCCCACCTCCCCTCGATGCTCGGGGGCGGCCTGCTCGGCGCCTACTGCCTCTCGGAACCGTCCTCGGGCTCCGACGCCGCCTCGCTCCGCACCAAGGCCGCCCGGGACGGCGAGGACTGGGTGCTCGCCGGGACCAAGGCATGGATCACGCACGGCGGCATCGCCGACTTCTACACGGTCCTGGCCCGGACCGGGGAGGACGGGCCGCGCGGCATCACCGCCTTCCTCGTCCCGGGCGACGCCGAGGGCCTCGGCGCGGCCCTGCCGGAGAAGAAGATGGGCATGAAGGGTTCGCCCACCGCCCAGATCCACCTCGACGGCGTACGGATCTCCGGCGACCGCCGCATCGGTGACGAGGGGCAGGGATTCGCCATCGCCCTGTCCGCGCTCGACTCCGGACGCCTGGGCATCGCGGCCTGCGCCATCGGCGTGGCCCAGTCGGCGCTGGACGAGGCCGTGCGGTACGCCACCGACCGGCGCCAGTTCGGCCGCCCGGTCGCCGACTTCCAGGGGCTGCGCTTCATGCTCGCCGACATGGCCACCGGGATCGAGGCCGGCCGGGCCCTCTACCTGGAGGCGGCGCGGCTCCGCGACGCGGGCCTGCCGTTCTCGCGGCAGGCGGCGATGGCGAAGCTGTTCTGCACCGACGTGGCCATGCGGGTGACCACCGACGCCGTCCAGGTGCTCGGCGGCTACGGCTACACCCTCGACTTCCCCGTCGAGCGGCTGATGCGCGAGGCCAAGGTGCTGCAGATCGTCGAGGGCACCAACCAGATCCAGCGCATGGTCATCGCCCGTCACCTCGCGGGTCCCGAGACGCGCTGACCCGAAGGGGCCGGTCCGACCAGACGGGGGTCGTCATGATCCGGTTCCACTCCTGGTCATGGCGGCCCGGCAGGGTCCGGCCCGTGCTCTCCCAGTGGCGCAGCATGGCGCGGTAGATGGGCGGGTCGGTGCTGAGCGGCACGGACTGCCGCGCGGGCTCCCGGGGCGGTGTTCCGGGCTGCGGAACCGATTCTCCGGACGTCGGTGCGGCGAGACGGCGGCGAAGCGGGCCGGCCGTTGAATGCAGCGTGGTCATACGGAGCCAACGCCGTTACGGGGTTCCAGGTCACTGTCCGGCCGATTCGCGCGCCCGTTCCTCGGGCGCCGGCCACCGGCCGGCCGGTGGACAGCCGCACCACGCCGGCCCCGCCGTCGTGGTGCGCGCCGACGCCGCGCACGCGGCGCGGGACGGTCAGGCGGCGTGACGCCGCGTCTGCGGCACGTACCGCAACGGGCGCGAACCCGGCCCGCCGGCGTGCGAGAAGGGCTGCATCCTCCAGTCGAGCCCCTGAGGGAGCGTCAACAGCAGCGCGGTCTCCTGCTCCTGGGCCTCGAGCGTCTCGTCGGCCGGGAGGGCCCGGGAGGCGTCATGGTTCGTGCCGGGGCACACGGTGAGGACGAACGGATTCCACGGCGTGGGGCACAGCGCGTGCTCGGGGAGCACGTCCTCGTCCGCCAGCAGGGCGATCGGCTGGGCGCAGTCCGGGCAGATCACCCGGTACATCTCGTACGTGTCGTACGCGTCGTGAACGGCGTCCTCGTCCGGATCCGCGTATGCGTCGGACTCCGGTTCGGTACGTCCGGTGAGCTTGATGCTCTGCATGGTCTTTCCCCCCTCGGGTGGGCCGACATGGCGCCACGGCCTCGGCCAAAGCAAGCACTTCCCGTGGGAGGCCGGCCGTAACCGCCAGGCCGTCGGCTACCCACCCGTAAACTTGTGGCATTCGTCACATGCCCCTCGAACGTGCCCTTCCGGAGCCCCCACGACTGTGCCTGAAGGGACCCGGGGCCATAGGTTGATCCGCATGGAGGAGCTGGACCGTCAGATCGTGGAGTTGCTCGTCAAGGACGGGCGGATGAGCTACACCGACCTGGGCAAGGCCACCGGCCTGTCCACCTCGGCCGTTCATCAGCGTGTTCGCCGGCTGGAGCAGCGCGGGGTGATCCGGGGCTACGCCGCGGTCGTCGACCCCGAGGCCGTCGGCCTGCCCCTCACCGCGTTCATCTCGGTGAAACCCTTCGACCCCAGCGCCCCCGACGACATCGCGGACCGGCTCGCCGGCGTGCCGGAGCTCGAGGCGTGCCACAGCGTCGCGGGCGACGAGAACTACATCCTCAAGGTGCGGGTCTCCAGCCCCCTGGAACTGGAGCACCTGCTCACCCGGATCCGGACCCTGGCCGGCGTCTCCACGCGTACGACCGTCGTCCTGTCCACTCCCTACGAGGCGCGGCCGCCCCGCATCTGAGGCTCCTCGGCCGGCGTCGCGGAGGGGGCGGGGGAGAAGCCGGTCCCGCCAGGCGCGAGACTGGTCCCATGACCGAGAGCACCGCCCCCCAGAGCGAACACCGCACCGTGCTGCTGCGCGGTGGAGACGTCCACAGCCCCGCCGACCCGTTCGCCACCGCGATGGTCGTCGAGCGCGGCCATGTCGCCTGGGTCGGCTCGGAGGGCGCGGCCGACGCCTTCGCGAGCGGCGTCGACGAGGTGATCGACCTGGAAGGGGCCCTGGTCACCCCGGCCTTCACCGACTCCCACGTGCACACCACGTCGACCGGGCTCGCCCTGACGGGGCTGGACCTCTCCGCCGCGCGCACACTCGCCGAGGCCCTCGGGCTCGTCCGCGCGTTCGCGAACGGCCGGACGGCGGGCGGAGTCGTCCTCGGCCACGGATGGGACGCGGCCCGCTGGCCCGAGCAGCGTCCGCCGTCGCGCGCCGAGCTCGACGAGGCGGCCGGCGGCCGGGCCGTCTACCTGCCCCGTGTGGACGTGCACTCCGCGGTCGTGACCACGGCACTCCTGGACCTCGTCCCGGGCGTCACCGGGCTGGCCGGGTACCACCCCGACGCCCCTCTGACCGGCGACGCCCACCACGCGGTGCGGGCGGCGGCCCACGCCGCGGTCACACCGCGGCAGCGGGAGCAGGCGCAGCGCGCGGCGCTGGCGCACGCCGCCTCGCTCGGGATCGGCACCGTGCACGAGTGCGCGGGTCCGGAGATCTCGGACGAGGAGGACTTCACCGGGCTGCTGAAGCTCGCCTCCGAGCAGCCCGGACCCCGGGTGTCCGGTTACTGGGCCGAACACATCCACGACGCGAAGGGCGCCCGCCGGATCCGCGAGCTCGGCGCCATCGGAGCGGCCGGTGACCTGTTCGTCGACGGGTCCCTGGGATCGCACACCGCTCTCCTCCACGAGCCCTACGCGGACGCCCCCCACACCGGCACCGGCCGGCTCGGTCCCGCGCAGATCGCCGCCCATGTGACGGCGTGCACCGAGGCGGGTCTCCAGGCCGGCTTCCATGCCATCGGCGACGCGGCGGTGTCCGCCGTGGTGGCGGGCGTCCGGGCGGCCTCCGAGACCCTGGGTCTCGCCCGTATCCGGGCCGCCAGGCACCGGGTGGAACACGCGGAGATGCTCACCCCGGAGACGGTCGCGGCCTTCGCCGAACTGGGCCTCACCGCCTCGGTACAGCCGGCCTTCGACGAGGCCTGGGGCGGCCCCGACGGCATGTACGCCCGACGTCTGGGCGCGGAGCGCGCCGCGACCCTCAACCCCTACGCGGACCTGCTGCGTGCCGGTGTGCCCCTCGCCTTCGGCTCGGACAGTCCGGTCACCCCGCTGGACCCCTGGGGAACCGTCCGCGCAGCGGCCCATCACCGCACCCCCGGCCACCGCGTCTCCGTGCGCGCCGGCTTCACCGCCCACACCAGGGGCGGCTGGCGGGCCGTCGGCCGGGACGACGGGGGCGTGCTCGTGCCGGGGGCCCCGGCCGACTACGCGGTCTGGCGCACCGGTGAACTGCTGGTCCAGGCCCCGGACGACCGGGTGGCGCGCTGGTCGACGGACCCCCGTTCCGGCACCCCCGGGCTGCCTGATCTCACCCCCGGGGCGGAGCTTCCGGTCTGTCTGCGCACGGTTGTCTTCGGACAAACTGTCTACGTACGGCCGAACGAGTGACGTCCGTACATTTCGTACCGCCGATCGAAGGCGCTGAGGCTCCGTCACGACCTGCGTGTCCTCGGCATTGACCAGGTGTTTTCGGGAGGAACCGCAGGTCGGGGGAGTGTTGACAGAAAGTGCCCACGGGCCGGTAGGTTCGGCCGGGTCCACCACTGGACGTCCGACCGGTCAAACCTCCACGCAGTCGTCGAACGCCGCTGGGTCATGGGGCGGTGTGCCGCACCGGCGCACCACCACTGACAGCCAGGTTCAGCGCCCGCGCCTCGGGGGCGAGGGAAGGTTTCGTCCGGACGGCAGGTGCGACCCGGGTGGGGCCCGGAGGTTCAGTAGACAACGGCTCTCGGTCGACCCGCAGCCAGCGGGTCCCAGGTCGGCCCGAAGGACGCCGGGCCCCGATCCGCAGGGCTGCCCTTCTGTCCGCAGTTCCGCGCTTCTGTCCACCCCGCACACGCCACCGCGCGACCGCGTCGGAGCCGGGCCGCTCCTTGCTGGATATGGTGTGCACCTGCGTACGGACTTTAAGGGGCAGTAGTGAACGACGGCGGTCAGAGGCAGTTCGGCCCGCTCGGCAGAGTCTTGGTCATCATTCCGACCTACAACGAGGCCGAGAACGTCAAGCTGATCGTCGCGCGCGTGCGCGCCGCCGTCCCCGAAGCGGACATCCTGGTCGCCGACGACAACAGTCCCGACGGCACCGGCAAGGTCGCCGACGAACTCGCGGCCGGGGACAGCCAGGTGCACGTCCTGCACCGCAAGGGGAAGGAAGGCCTCGGCGCCGCCTACCTCGCCGGATTCCGCTGGGGCTCCGAACACGGCTACGGCGTCCTGGTCGAGATGGACGCGGACGGTTCCCACCAGCCCGAGGAGCTGCCCAGGCTCCTCACCGCGCTGAAGGGCGCCGACCTGGTCCTCGGCTCGCGCTGGGTCCCCGGCGGCCGGGTGGTCAACTGGCCCCGGCACCGCGAGATGATCTCGCGCGGCGGCAGTCTCTACTCCCGGGTCCTCCTGGGTCTCTCGGTGCGGGACGTCACCGGCGGTTACCGGGCCTTCCGCACAGGGACCCTGGACGGACTCGGCCTCGACGAGGTCGCCTCGCAGGGGTACTGCTTCCAGGTCGACCTGGCCCGCCGGGCCGTCGAGGCGGGCTACCACGTCGTCGAGGTGCCGATCACCTTCATGGAACGGGAGATCGGCGACTCCAAGATGAGCCGCGACATCCTGGTCGAGGCGCTGTGGAGGGTCACCGGCTGGGGGCTCACCGGCCGGGCCAACAAGGTGCTGGGGCGCAAGACCCCCTGACCCTGAGGCCCCCGGACCCCGTCGGCGTCCGGCCGCCGGGCCCCGTCGGCCTCATGATCACCCCCTTACGCCACTTGCACGTCCGTACAGGCACACTGGGGGCATGACGACCGGCACTCCGCCTCCGAACCGTCCACGGCGCTCACGCGCCCGTACCCTCCTGCCGCTGGGCATCGCCGCCTGGCTGGTGCTGGAGATCTGGCTGCTGACGGTGGTGGCCGACGCGGCGAACGGCTTCACCGTGCTCCTGATCCTGGTCGCCGGAGCCGTGCTGGGCGCCGCGGTGATCAAGCGGGCGGGCCGGCGCGCCTTCCGCAACCTCACCGAGACCCTCCAGCAGATGCCGGGGCAGCCCGGCGCTCCCCGGACCGCGCCGCCGGCGGCCCCCGCCGGCACCAAGGGCAACGGCTTCCTGATGCTGGGCGGTCTGCTCCTGATGATCCCCGGCATGATCTCCGACGTGGCCGGGCTCCTGCTCCTGGTGCCCCCGGTCCGCTCGGCGCTCGGGCGCTACGCGGAGCACTCCCTGGAGCGCCGGATGTCGCGGTCCGCGCCGGGCGGTCTCTCGGACGCCTTCCAGCAGGCCCGTATCCACCGCCCGGACGGGAAGGTGGTCCAGGGCGAGGTCATCCGTGAGGACGGTTCCCCGGCGCGGCCCGGCGACGAAGGTCCGGGCGCCGACCGCCCACCGCTGATCCCCTGAGAGTCCGACGCGGCCCCCGCTCCCTCCGCGACACGGACGGGGCCGGGCCGCGTCGTCACGTCACACACGGAAGCCGCCGTACGAAGAGGAAGAGCCGCGGGGGGGGGGGGGGGGGGGGGGGGGGGGGGGGGGGGGGGGGGGGGGGGGGGGGGGGGTTGGGGGGGGGGGGGGGGGGGGGTGCACCGCGAGAAAC